>NZ_JAEMNX010000032.1 GCF_016463975.1 Marinomonas transparens
TTAATGCTTTTGATGATCGATAATTATGATTCTTTCACTTACAACCTTGTTCAATACTTTCGAGAACTTGGTGTTGATGTGCGAGTTTATCGAAACGATGAGATATCTATTGAAGAGGTTCGCAGTCTTGCGCCATCCCATTTAGTTATTTCTCCCGGTCCTTGTACGCCGAATGAAGCTGGAGTATCGATGGCGGCAATTAAGGCTTTTGCGGGAGAAATTCCTATCTTGGGTATTTGCTTAGGCCATCAAAGTATTGCCCAAGTCTTTGGTGGGGAGGTAATTCATGCTAAAAATGTCATGCATGGTAAGACCTCTTTAATTTATCACCAAGATACTTCTGTATTTTCAGGCTTAGTGAGCCCTTACTTCGCGACTCGTTATCATTCGTTAGTGGTATCATCTGCCTCCTTGCCGGATTGCTTTGAGGTTACGGCTTGGACACAAGATGAGGCGGGAGAGCGAGATGAAATAATGGGGATTCGGCATAAAACCCATGCTATAGAAGGGGTGCAATTTCACCCTGAATCCATTCTGACAGAGGCAGGTCATGCCCTGTTAGCTAATTTTTTGACACGATAGGGGATGCGAGTGGATATCCAACAAGCAATTGCTGCCGTAGTAGAACATCAAGATTTAACCAGTGATGAAATGCGCATTGTGATGCATGACATCATGACAGGAAAAACAACGCCGGCGCAGATTGGTGGTTTTCTAATTGGGCTAAGAATGAAAGGTGAAACCGTTGATGAATTAATTGCAGCGGCGCAAGTGATGCGAGAGCTATCGAGTAAAGTGGCGTTGAATCTCGATCAGGTTGTGGATACCTGTGGCACTGGCGGTGATGGTGGCAACCTATTTAATGTCTCGACGGCTTCGGCATTTGTTGTCGCTTCAGCGGGCGCTAAAGTGGCAAAACATGGTGGTCGTTCTGTGTCATCCAAATCAGGCAGTGCGGATGTATTAGAGCAAGCCGGAATTTATCTTGGTCTAGATGCTGAGCAAGTATGCCGTTGCGTGGAAGAGATTGGTTTGGGTTTTATGTTTGCTCCCAATCACCATGCAGCGATGAAACATGCAGTTGGTCCTCGTAAAGAAATGGCAGCACGTACTATTTTTAATCTGCTTGGACCATTGACGAACCCTGCAAATGCTAAGCGGCAAGTAATGGGGGTCTTTCATCAGAAATGGGTACGACCGATTGCGGAAGTGCTAAAAGCTTTGGGTAGCGAGCATGTGATGGTGGTGCATTCGGAAGATGGTTTGGATGAAATTAGCATTGCGGCACCGACTTATGTTGCTGAATTAAAAGCTGGCAGTATTTCTGAATACCGTATTTCGCCTGAGGATTTTGGTATTCCTCTGCAATCTGTAGATGCTCTTCAGGCGAATGATGCCAGTGAGAGTTTAGCCTTAATCAAAACAGCTCTGGAAGGCAAGGGTAAGGTAAACCCTGCTCGCGATATTGTTGCGTTGAATGCAGGAGCCGCTATTTATGTTTCTGGTGTTGCAAGCACTTTAGCGGAAGGTATTAATATTGCCGAGGACGTCATTGGTGGCGGTACAGCGAAAGTTAAAATGTCTGAGTTAGCGAGCTTTACTCGTTGCTTTATGAATAATGACTCATTGTAATAGATAGGAGCAATGACGTAATGCAGGTAGAAACACCGACGATTTTAAAGAAAATTGTTGCTCGTAAGCATGAAGAAATTACTGAGCGAAAGGCTCGTACCTCTTATAGCAATTTAGAAGTCGCTGCAGCGGTTGCGAATGCGCATAATGCCCCTCGAGGCTTTGCTCAGGCATTAAAAAATAAAATAGCCGCAGGCAATGCGGCAGTGATTGCCGAAATCAAGCAGGCTTCGCCGAGCAAGGGTATTTTGCGTGATCCGTTTGTTCCTGCTGATATTGCTAAGTCATATGCAAAGGCTGGAGCGGCTTGCTTGTCTGTATTGACGGATAGTGACTTTTTCAAAGGTCATGAGGATTTCTTGGTTGAGGCTCGTGACGCTTGTGAGTTACCCGTGATCCGCAAAGATTTTATGGTTGATGAGTATCAGGTGCTGGAAGCAAGGGCCATTGGTGCTGATTGTATCTTATTGATTGCTGCTTGTTTGAGTGGTGAAAAGCTACAAACACTGGATGAAATGGCGCGTGACCTTGGTATGGATGTGCTGGTGGAAGTGCATAACCGAGCTGAAATGGAGTTGGCGCTTCAATATACGCAAACTGAGCTATTGGGGATTAATAATCGAGATTTGCACACTTTTGAGTTGAGCTTAGATCATACCTTTGAGCTTATGGGAATGGTGCCTGAAGAGCGTTTGATTGTTACCGAGAGCGGAATACATACCCGTGAAGATGTGGCTTTGATGCGCCATAAAAATATACATGCATTTTTGGTTGGCGAAGCCTTTATGCGTGCCGCGGATCCCGGTGCAAAGTTGGCTGAAATATTTTAATAGAAGAATTTAAAGGTTGAGAAGATGAAAGCGAATGTAAGCTGGCAGGAAGACGTTCATTTTACGGCAGAAACGGGCTCTGGTTTTAAAGTAGAGATAGACGGCAATCAGGCGGCAGGACCTCGCCCCATGGAGCTTATTCTGGCTGGTTTGGGGGGGTGTACTTCTTATGATGTGGTTGGTATTTTAAAAAAATCCCGTCAGGATGTGGTGTCGTGTGTGGCTCAAATTGAAGCTGACCGTGCTGATGGCGTGCCTTCTGTATTTACGGAAATTCGAGTTCATTTTGTAGTGACTGGTCGTTCCCTGAAAGAAAAAGTAGTGGCGCGTGCCGTGAAATTATCAGCTGAAGAGTATTGTTCTGCCTCCTTAATGCTAGAGCGAGGCGGTGTTAAAATTGTGCATAGCTTTGAGGTAATTGAAGCCGAGTAAGTCGTTTACAAAGTTATCATTGCTTGAAATAAAAAAAGAGCCGTTGGCTCTTTTTTTATGATTCTGATGGTGTCCCCACCAGGACTCGAACCTGGAATAGCTGCTTAGGAGGCGGCCGGTATATCCTGTTTACCTATGGAGACGCACGGTGTGCATTTTATACATTAATAACCGAGGAATTACAAATATAAGTAAGCATGGTATTGATTCTTATGATGTTTTTAAGCTCTGCCTAAAGTGTGTTTACTGCTTATTGGTTTGGTTGAGCCTCTAGAAGTGTAGACTTTATTCTTACTGCTATGACCTTGTAGTAGTTCGAAAAGGTGTTTGTTACGCTTTTGTAGGGTGTTTAAGATGCGCGCATTGGTATGGTTTTTGGTTTTACATTCTCGTAACAGAAGGTCGCATTCCTGCATTAGAAGCCGAATATGGTCCATAGAGCTGTCTTGTTGATCCAGCCAAACCTTAAATTCCTCTTCTGTTGGATTGTCTCTGTCTACAACATCAAACTTAATAAGAATGTTAATTCTTTTATTATTAAGTTGATTCATTTCATCGAGAAGGGATTTTTTTTGTTCGGAAAGGCTAACTATAGTGTCGCTGCTTAGTTCACCAAAAGCGACGCGCTCCTCATCAAGAAGCAAAGAGAGTTGCTTTAGTATCTCTTTGCTTCTAACAAAAATAGGTGTGATGGGGAGCATAAGGCGAACCGATTAAAGACAGTTGTGAAAACAAGAGTCTAGAATAATGAGTCCATAGACGCCATGTTATTCGCTAATTTTTGCGTGTCTATTTTGTATTCGCCTGCTGCAATGGAGCGTTTTATCTGATCAACTTTGTCCTGGTCAATGTCAGGAAGTTTGTTGATTTTTGACTGTTGACTCTGCAGTGTCTGCGCCGTACCGCTAAGTTTTACGGTATCCTTAGCCATGGTTCCGCCGTTTTGAACAGCTGGATTATCTTTCGAATTTCCTGCAACACCATCTTTTTGTGATCTCTCACTTTTAGCGATGTTGCCCTGATTTGATAACCCTGTAACGTTTATTGCCATTGGGTTTTCCGCCTTAAATTATTCACCTGTTCTTTTTATCGACCAAGTCTGCGAAAACTTTAATAGAAAGTTTCGTCGATGGCTTTCTATATAAAGTAGCATAGGATTCGTCGCTAATCATCTACTCAATAGTTTACAAGAACCTCACTGTCAGTTACAACTTTGGCGTATATAATTCGTTGCGAGCTAGTATTTTGAACGCGGATTTGTTGGTCTTTTGTTCCATTCTCTAGGGCAATACCGTTCATCTTTACTATAATATTTCCACTTCTTGCCGTTATAAGAACTTGGTTGCCCTTTTTTATTAGGGTTGGCTGGTTGGTGAGAGCATCTGTAATGAAAGTGTTTATGCGCAAGTTGCGTGAAGCAATAAGGCCGTAAGGTGGTTCTTTTAGAGTAAAAACCTGACCGCGTAAACTGGTCAAGTCGACCTCACCAATATTGGTGTTGTTTTTGTTAATGACTTGCCCTCGGCTGATTTGGGTGGTGGTTTTTATTGCTTGAATCATGATGGATTGAGTAACAGGGGCAAAAGATTTCCAACTAGGAGTGTTGCATGCAATCACGTAGTTTGTTCGTTTGGTTGCCTCTGGTCTTTGGTTTTTGATTTGCAGGGTATTGTCCTGACACTTAGGTAAGTAACTGAGAGCGGCCTGATTATTTAATGTAATATTGATGTTGGCGTCAGGGTACAGCTTTTCAAGACGGGGAATCTCTACTTTATTTATATAGAGATTTATTTGCTCTTCAACAGAAGCGGCGAATGTAAAGCTGGCTTGGAAAAAAGCGAAGGCTATAATTAGCCCCATAATTCGCATGATTGACTCTCTTTGTTTATGATTAATCTTTAAATAAGATATTAGTAAAGTAACGGAAATCACTTTATCATTGGATGATGTATTTTAACAATTATTGGGCTATATCCCATTTGACGTTTACACAGTAGGAGGCATTTATGGCCGGAGTTCTCGATAGCGTTAATCAACGAACACAACTTGTTGGTGAGAACCGCCTAGAACTGTTGCTCTTTCGCTTGAATGGCAAGCAGATATATGGAATCAACGTTTTTAAGGTAAAAGAAGTTCTTCAGTGTCCTAAGCTGACGACTATGCCTCACAGTAGCCCTGTTGTTAGAGGGGTTGCGCATATTCGTGGTGGAACTATTCCTATTTTAGATTTAGGTTTAGCGACTGGTGCAAGCCCAATTGAAAATATTGACCTCTGTTTTGTGATTATTACTGAATACAATCGACGGATTCAGGGTTTTTTGGTTCGCGGTGTAGAACGTATTGTTAATATGAATTGGAGTGATATCCAGCCACCTCCAAAAGGGTTGTCGAACGATAACTATCTAACTGCGGTTTGTCAGGTCGATAAAGAAATGGTTGAAATTATTGACGTTGAGCAAATCCTTTCTGAAGTGGCACCTACTCGTCAAGATATTTCTGAAGGTATTGTTGATGAAGGCGTTCAAGAGAATGCTAAGAAACATCATATTTTGATTGTTGACGATTCATCAGTTGCTCGTAAGCAGATTAAGCGTTGTATGGAACAGGTTGGTTTTGCAACGACGGTATTGTGTGATGGTCGTGAAGCACTGGAATACTTACAGGGCATGGTTGCTGACGGACTGGATGTGACAAATGAATTTTCCATGGTTATTTCCGATATAGAAATGCCAGAAATGGATGGCTATACATTGACGACAGCGATTCGAAATGATAGCCGTTTACAGGATTTGTTTATTTTATTGCATACTTCTTTGAGTGGTGTATTCAACGAGGCTATGGTGAAAAAAGTGGGCGCTGATGGTTTCTTAGCGAAATTTCAGCCAGATGAATTGGCAAGGTTGGCGATTGAAACAGTACAAGTGCAGTCTGATTAATGTCTAGTATTGTGAATGCTTTTTTTCTTGAAATATTGATCCTGCCATTTTGGAGTTCTAATGCTCAGTAGCACAAATGCAATTACGCCGAATGGTTACATAAGGTTTAGAGATTACCTACAGAAAGTATGTGGTATCTCGTTGAGTGATAATAAACAGTACCTTGTTGCAAGTCGTTTGGGGAAAACCTTAGAAAGAGAAGGTTTTTCAAAGATAGAGCAATTAGTAGATGCTCTAGAAAAGCATAGTAACAGTAAGCTTAAAGAAGAAGTCATTAATGCAATGACGACGAATGAAACGCTTTGGTTTAGGGATACGCATCCATTTGTCATCTTAAAAGAAAAAGTGTTACCAGAAATGACCAAGTCTGCGTTGAAAATCTGGTCCGCGGCTTCTTCTACAGGTCAAGAACCTTATTCAATTAGTATGGTCATTGAGGAGTTTAAAGCTGCTCGCCCCGGCGCATTGAAGATGGGAGAGAAAATAATAGCGACGGATATTTGTACAAATATTCTACAGCATGCTAAGCAAGGAGAATACGATAGCTTGGCTATTGCTCGTGGTCTTGGTGCAGATCTACAGCGTCGTTATTTTGATAAAATCAATGATTCTTCATGGAAAATCAAGCCTCAGTTGAGTTCTCGAGTAGACTTCAGGCATTTGAATCTGATTGATTCATTTTCTGCTCTTGGTAAGTTCGATGTGATTTTTTGCCGAAATGTACTGATTTATTTTACTGCAGAACTAAAGCTAGATATTTTGAAGAGGATGCATGCTTCTCTTAACCCAGGCGGCTATTTATTTTTGGGAGGATCTGAGGCATTAAGCGGTTTGTCATCTCATTTTGAAATAGTGCAATGCCATCCAGGGATCGTCTATAGAGCAAAAACCTTGTAAGGCTCCAAACGAGACGAGTAAAAACAACTAAAATTCAAGACCCACCTATAATTTAATTTGTAGGTGGGTTTTTTTATGGGCTGCCTAATAGCTTCTTTATTGGGTTGAGTTCTCCGTGTTTTTGCTTGCCGCTTTTTGCCGTTTATAAGACCGATGATGATTAGGTTGTTGTTTTATATGGGTTTTATTTTTTGGCATTATAATTGCTATATTAGCTTTATATTAATTGTTTATTTGGTTTTGAGGGTGAGATGGCAATTTCGTTTGAAAGTGCATTTGCAGGACATGATAAATCGTTAGAGTTTAGAAGTGCTCGGGCGGCAGTGCTTGCAAATAATATTGCGAATGCCGATACCCCAAATTATAAGGCCAGAGATATTGCTTTTGACTCTATGTTTGATACAGAGCGAAGTAAATTAGCACTTGCTGGTACCAACTCCAAGCATATCTCAGGTTTTTCAGGAGGCGAAGCGGATGATCTATTTTATCGAAATCCAAATCAGCCTTCGTTGGATGGGAATACTGTTGATATGCAGCGTGAGCAGGCTGAATTTGCACAGAACTCATTGCAATTCGATTCCAGTTTTATGTTTTTAGATAGAAAAATCAGCGGTATGAAGAAAGCGCTGACAGGGAATTAATGACTATGTCTTTAAGTAATATTTTCACCATCTCTGGCTCAGCAATGAGCGCGCAAACGGTACGTTTGAATACGGTTGCAAGTAATATGGCAAACGTAGACAGCGTGGCGAGTTCTGCTGATCGGACTTATCGTGCTCGTAAGCCTGTTTTTTCTCAGATGATGAATGACAATATGCGAGAGTATGGTTGGGGGAATGCCTCTATGGATAACAGTGGCGCGGGAGTTGGTGTAAAAGTAGATGGTATTGTGGAATCTTCGGCACCACTTCAGCCAAGGTATGAACCAGATCATCCCATGGCAAATGAAGAAGGCTATGTCTTTTACCCAAATGTTAATCCAATAGAAGAAATGGCGGATATGATGTCGGCATCTCGGTCTTTCCAAACGAATGTGGAAATAATGAATTCAGCAAAAAGCATGATGCAGAAAATGCTCACGCTTGGGCAGGCATAGGAGCTAAGACATGGCAAATATATCTGACAATAACGGGCTAAAAAACCTTATTTCTCAATACGGCACAGAGGGCGCTAAATCCAAGGCTGGCATTGAAAAACCTGAGGTTGCAGTAGAGGAAGGTGCGCTAGCTGATCAAAACGTTTTTTTGAAGTTGTATATTGAGCAGCTTAAGGGACAGGATCCAACAGCGCCCCAAGACACCAATGACATGGTGGCGCAAATGTCGCAGTTTAGTTCTTTGGAAAAATTAACCAGCATTTCTGATCAATTAGAAAACATGGCAACGGCGATGACTTCTAATCAGGCATTAAGTGCCTCAACGCTGGTTGGTAAAACGGTATTGATGGATGGTAACAAGTCGACTGTTTCAGATGCGCAGGACAATGTTCGAATTAAAACGGTGATTCCAGAGGGGTCAACATCGGCTACGGTGAAGATTTTTGATGCGAATAATCTTTTAGTAAGAACTGCTGTGATTAGTTCAGGCGATTATAGCTGGGATAAATTAGACGATGAGGGTAATCCTTTGCCGTCCGGCGAATATCGATTTGCCGCTTCATCTGTTAATGAAAAAGGTGAAGTATCTGCCTTGAATACTAAGCTTCCTATGCGTATTCAAGGGGTCACCATAAATGGTGAAAATGGTACGGTTTTAAACGTGGAAAATCACGGAAAAATCGGTCTTACAAATGAATTAGAAATATTAGGGTGATTGGAGAGCATTATGGGATTCAATACAGCATTATCAGGCATTAAGGCCTCAGCAGATTATTTAAGTGTCACAGGTAATAACATTGCCAATGCCGATACGACGGGGTTTAAGAAGTCTCGCATTGAATTTGATGATCTCTACAACACCAGTGTATTAGGTGCCGGTAGTAGTAATAGCATTGGTTCTGGTGTCAGTGTGAGTAACGTTGCACAAGAGTTTTCTTCTGGTAACTTGTCTTATACGGACAATAACCTTGACCTAGCGGTTGACGGTACGGGCTTTTTTGTTTTGGATGGCGGTGCGGCTCAAACCTATTCTCGAGCGGGTGATTTTAAATTGGACGCTGAGGGTTTCTTGGTGACCAATACTGGCGGTAATGTTCAAGGCTACAACGCCGTGGATGGAATTGTGGGTGGTAATTTAGAAAATCTGGTGGTCCCAACGGATCGTATTGCGCCTCAGCCTACGACATCGATGGAACTGAAGGTAAATTTGGACTCTGAAGGGGAAGATGTTCCTCCTTATATTCGTGCCGATTTTAATCCAACAGACCCTGATACTTATAACTATACGCAGACGCAAACCATTACGGATGCAAATGGCAATAACCATATTATTAGTTATTATTTTGCTAAAAGTGAATTGCCTAATACTTACCAAGTGCATGCGACAGTTGATGGCAACCTAATGGATGATACAGGATCTCCTATTCTGCCTGATACTTATGCTACCTTTAACTCCGCAGAAGGGGGCAAAGACTATAACCTTGATGGTATTGTTGAAGCGCCTTATGAAATACTTTATGTGGGGTCTGGTGAGCCCGGTGTATTGGATATTGCTGCTTTGTCTAGGACACCGGTTGCTATTAATGCAACGATTAACGGTATTGCTATTGCCGACTCACTTGATCCGGCGATGATGCGAGAGCCGATTAATATCGCTCGTAAAGCCTTTGATCCCTTAGAGCCAGCTAGCTATAGCTATGGTAATACTAAAAATGTCTATGACTCTTTAGGTGAGGTTCATACTTTAGGTTATTACTTTATCCAGCAGGGTGAAAATAATACTTATGAGCTGAGAGCAACGCTTGATGGTAAAGAAGCTTATACAGATCCTTCAACCGGGGAAGAAAAGAATTTTTTAGAAGCTGGGACCATTGTGACGTTCGACCAAGCGGGTAATATGTCGGGTACTTATCGTGGCTTGCCTCCCTATGAAATTTCTCAGCCTGTGTCGCTGGAGTTATCTGGTGTTGATCCAACCAATCGCAGCATTATTATGCCAATTGAGTTGAATGGCTCGACTCAATATGCTTTAGATAATACCGACACTTTTGTTCAAAATGGTTTCTCTGCGGGTGAGTTGCAAGGGGTGTCGTTTGATGAAGATGGCTTCTTGATTGCTACCTATACTAACCAGCAATCGGCAACACTTGGCCAATTGGCTCTGGCTACCTTTGATAATACTGACGGTTTGACGCCAGCTGGTGATACTGGTTGGGTAGCGAGTAAAGAGTCAGGTCCTGCCAACATAGGCCGCCCTAATAGCGGTACCTTAGGTAAGGTGCAAGGGGGGGCGTTGGAGGAATCTAATGTGGATTTGACAGCAGAATTGGTTGGCTTGATTGAAGCGCAACGAAATTATCAGGCCAATAGTAAAACGTTAGAGACTGAGAATGCGGTAACACAGACGATTATCAATCTCAGATAGAATTAGGAGAGAGTAAGACCTCATGCCGAAACAGTTTTGCTGTTTCGGCTTTTTTTTTGCTTTTTTCTGTTGTTTTCTAAAAAGTTTTTAGTTGGTACGGTTTTTGATAGTACCTCTTTTAGTTCGTTAAACTTATTAGGAGTATTGCAGTGGATAAGGCCTTATATCTAGCTATGAGTGGCGGTGTGCAGACAATGGGTGCGCAGACTATTCATGCGAACAACTTAGCCAATGTTAGCACGACTGGTTTTCGGGCTGATTTTGAGCAGGCCCGCTCTATGCAAGTGTATGGGGATCATTACCCTAGCCGAGTGTATGCCATGACAGAGAATCCAGCTACGCGCTATTCCGAAGGTGACATGATACAGACAGGGCGTAATTTAGATGTGGCGGTGTCTGGTGAAGGCTTTATCGCTGTCTATGATGATAAAGGTCAAGAAGCTTATACCCGTGCTGGTGACTTGCAAATTAATGCCGCAGGGCAATTGGTAACAGGCCGAGGTTTGCCTATTGCCGGTGTGGATGGGCCTATTTTTTTACCGCCAGTCGATAAGATAAATATTACATCGGATGGTTCTATTTCCGTTGTTCCACAAGGTGGGGCCGCGAATGAAATTGCGGTTATTAACCAAATCAAATTAGTCATGCCTGATAGTCAAGCGTTGCGTAAAGAGGAAGACGGCTTAATTCATGCTAAAGATGGACAGGCATTTGAGCTGGATCCCAATGTGCAGCTAGTGTCTGGATTTATTGAGGGTAGTAATGTTAATGCAGTCGAAGAAATGACGCACATTATGGATCTCTCTCGACGTTTTGAAATGAATATAAAAATGATGGATTCCATTAAACAAAATGGTGATTCTTCAGCGCGTATTTTACAGCGATCAGCGTAGCTTTGATTGATAAATTTTAAAGAATAATAGAATGGAAAAGAGGCTTATATGAATTCAGCATTATGGGTAAGTAAGACTGGTTTAAGTGCGATGGATAAGCAGCTCAATGTGGTGGCCAATAACTTGGCTAATGTATCAACCACTGCGTTTAAAAAAGACCGTGCTGTGTTCGAAGACCTCATGTATAAAACAGTTCGTGCACCTGGTGGTTTGAGTGCACAAAATGCAGAACTTCCATCTGGTTTGCAACTAGGTACTGGTGTCAAAGTGGGGGCGACGCAAAAAGATTTTTCCGATGGTGATTATAATGTGACGGATCGTCAGTTAGATGTTGCCATTCAAGGTAAAGGTTTTTTACAGGTGCAGCAGCCGGACGGGACGATTGCTTATACTCGTAATGGTAGCCTTCAGCTGAACAGTGAGGGGCAATTGGTAACAGCAAGTGGCTTATTGGTTCAGCCTGGTATCGACATTGATCAAGGAGCGATTGATATTATCATCTCCCAAGATGGCATTGTGTCGGTTAGAACACAAGGCGATGCGGATGCTCAGGAGGTTGGTACGATCAACTTAGCTGGATTCATTAATCCAACTGGACTGAGCTCTCTAGGGCAAAATGTATTCGCAGAAACCAATGCTAGTGGTCCTCCTATTGTTGGCGCTCCAGGTACTGATTCACTTGGGACGATTGCTCAGGGTATGTTGGAAGCATCTAACGTTAATTCGATTGAAGAATTGGTGAATATGATTACCACGCAGCGGGCCTATGAAATGAACTCTAAAGTCATTGCTTCTGCGGATGGCATGATGAGCTTTGCGATACAGCAGCTTTAATAAAGCGTGGAAGATGATGAAGATTAGATTAGCTCTCTTGGTATTATTAACGACTTGTTTATCCGGCTGTTTGTCTTGGGATGTAAATGAGCAGGCGGTAGCCGCAGCAGCAGCCTCTGGTGCTGCTGCGGTAGTGACCGAAGCGGTTGTTGATGCGGTGACAGGTGATGATGAGAACGAAGATGCATCCGATACTGAGGAGGAGAAGCCGGAAGAACCACGAAAAGGTTATGTGCCTGATCCAAATGACCCTTTGTCAGGTCCAGAAGAGAGTCAAATAATACAATCTGATGACCCTTATTATGCGCCTGTTTACCCAAATGGTATGGCTCCTACTCAAGCACCTACTGGTGGTATTTATCAGACGAGCATGGGAGATGTCTTCTTTGGTGATCAGAAAGCCAGTAAGTTAGGCGATATTTTAACGATTAACCTTAATGAAACAACGGCGTCGACTAAAGCGAATGGTGCTGCTATTACTAAATCTGCCTCGGCGACATTGGAAAACCCAACGGTATTAGGGGCCGAATTAAGAATAGATACCACGGTTCCTCAGCAGGACACTAATTTCTCTGGTAATGCCTCGGCTAATCAAAACAACAGTCTCAGTGGTACCATCTCTGTCACCGTGTTTAAAGTATACCCGAATGGCTTATTGGCAGTACGTGGCGAAAAGTGGCTAAGGTTGAATCAAGGGGATGAGTATCTGCGCTTCTCTGGTGTGGTACGCAAACAGGATATTTCACCAAATAATACCGTAGAATCTGAACGGGTAGCGGATGCGCGTATTACCTATTCCGGTACAGGAGAGGTCGCCGCTGGTAGTGAACAAGGTTGGGTCAGTCGTTTACTTAATTCAAGTGATATGCCGTATTAATTTGGTGATTAAATAAGTGAGGCTTTTGTCCTCTCAATGGGTGATGCAATGAAGTACATAGCGCTAATTTTCTTATTTGTTTTGTCCTTTTCAGCGCAGGCTGAACGTTTAAAAGACATTACCAGTGTTCAAGGCGTACGAGAAAACCAATTGTTTGGTTATGGTTTGGTGATTGGTTTGAATGGCACTGGTGATAGTACGGCTTTTACCAATCAAAGTTTTGCTAGTATGTTGTCGCGCTTTGGCGTGACTTTACCAGAAGGTGTTAGCGCAACGTCTCAAAATGTGGCCGCGGTGTCTTTGACGGCGACCTTGCCTGCCTTCTCAAAACCGGGACAAAAAATTGATGTGACGGCTTCCTCTATTGGCAATGCCAGCGGGCTGCGTGGTGGAACTTTATTGCTGTCGACATTAAAAGGAGCAGATGGTGCGGTTTACGCTATCGCTCAAGGTAACTTAGTTGTGGGCGGTCTAGGGGTAAACGGTGCGGATGGTTCAAGGTCTTCTTTGAACATCCCTACTGTTGGGCGTATTCCTAATGGTGCCAGTGTTGAGCGTGTGGTGCCTAGTAGCTTTAATACCGGAGACACGCTGACCTTTAATTTAAACCGACCTGACTTCACTACGGCAAAACAGGTATCCGATAAAATTAATAACCTCTTAGGCGCTGGTGTTGCTAAAACCCTTGATGCGACTTCAATCCGTGTGTCTGCTCCTAGAGACCCAAGTCAGCGAGTCACTTTCTTATCTATTTTAGAGAATTTAGAAGTTGAAGTGGGTGAAGAGCGGGCGCGCATTGTGATTAATTCACGTACGGGAACCATTATTATTGGTCAGCATGTTCAAGTTTCTCCAGCCGCTGTAACCCATGGCAGTTTGACCGTTACTATTGAAGAGACCCCTCAAGTTGTTGGGCAAGATGGAACGACAACAGGTGGTGAAACCATTATATCGCCACGAGAAGGGTTAGAAGTGAGTGAAGAGAGTGGTCATATGTTTGTTTTTGATCCAGGTGCTTCTCTGAATGATATCGTGCGCGCGGTGAATCAGGTCGGCGCAGCGCCGGGTGATGTGATGGCGATTTTAGAAGGTTTAAAACAAGCTGGCGCCATTAACGCTGATTTTGTGATTATATAGGTGAGATGATGAATTCAGTGCCTCCACAAGATTTTTTTGCTGATTTTTCTTCTTTATCTGCGTTAAAAACCAAAGCGCAGCAGGACCCTGATGCGGCGATGAAAGACGTTGCCCAGCAGTTCGAGTCTATCTTCATTAATATGTTGTTGAAAAACATGCGTAGTACCAATGATGCGATTGGTGGTGGGCTTTTTAACAGTGCTCAAACGAAACAGTATCAGGACATGATGGATTCCCAAATGGCGCAGAGTTTGGCGAAATCTGGTGGCATTGGTTTATCCGAAGCCTTGATTCGTCAGTATCAAAATAAGGGCAGTCAAGGTCTCAATAATAGTCAGGATGATACTGACTTCTTAAATCAAGTGGCTAAGCAAGACCTTGTTAGAGTTCAAGCTTTGGCGCGTCGTGCGTCGACCGAATTTATTCAGTCTGTACAACAAGAAATTACTAATGCTCCTCAAAGTGAGTCTATCGCTCAAGCGCCGTCTGCACTGTCTGTGGTGTTTGAGTCTCCAGATGAGTTTGTTGAAAAGCTTTGGCCACATGCCCAAAAAGCGGCGGAGACTTTGGGGGTGAACCCTAGGGCGATATTGGCGCAGGCAGCGTTAGAAACTGGCTGGGGGAAATACCCCATTGCGAAAGAAGATGGTGCGGCAAGCTTTAACCTATTTGGCATTAAGGCAGATAATCGTTGGCAAGGTGATCGCGCTGTGGTGAATACTTTGGAGTTTCGTAGCGGTGTTGCTAAACAAGAAAAAGCCGCGTTTCGTGCCTATGACTCTTTTTCTCAAAGTTTTGATGATTATGCTGAGTTTTTATCATCTAGCGAGCGGTACAAAGGTGCCTTGCAAGCTGGAGAGGATGCGTCAATGTTTGCCGCTTCGTTGCAAAAAGGTGGTTATGCTACTGACCCTGATTATGCAAAAAAAATCGATAATATCCTTTCTAGTAAGTGGTTTCAGAAGCTTTAGCCCTTTATCTTCAGTAATAACATAATCTATTTTCATGCTTGGTAAAGTTCTTGCATTAATAGCCGATACAGTTGAATAAAGTTCAATACTACAGTTGAACAAAGCGCTATGAGGTATGAGCAATGGGCTCAAGTTTATTTTCCGTTGGTTTGTCTGGACTGCAGTCTAGTAATGCCCGTATTAATACGACTGGGCATAATACAGCCAATGTGGATACTGAAGGCTATAGTCGCCAAAGAGTCTCCGCAACCAGCTCTCCTGTTGGTGGCGTTGTCATGCGTGATACCTCGCGTTTAGTTGATAAATTCATCAATGAGCAGGTGAGGGTAGATACTTCCAACTTCTCTTATTACGATACTTATCATTCTATGATCTCTGTGTCTGATGGTCTGTTGGCAGAAGACAGTATCGCTTTGAATGGTTACCTCAATAAAGCGTTTGAAGCTTTGCAAATGGCTAATAATGATCCTTCTTCTCCATCTTTAAGAGAATTAGCTCATTCAAGCCTTGATAGCTTAGTGAATCAATATAATACCTTGTCAGGTATTGTGGGTGAGCAAGAAAGTATTGTAGATGATCAGCTTGCGGCGTCTCTAATCGATTTAAATGCACTGACTACCCAAATTGCCGATCTCAATACGCAAATTTTACAGCAAGAAAGTATGTCCATTTCACCCGCTAATGAGCTTCGAGATCAGCAAGAGTTATTGGCAAAAGATATTGCTAAGTATTTGCATATAAAAACTCAGTTTACCAGTAACGGCACCATGACAATTCAGTTGGCCAATGGACAGCCTTTGGTGATGGAGCAGAATGCGACAGAAGTGAAGCTTGAGCTAGATCCGTTAGAGCCGAAGAAAATTAATCTAATGATTGATTTTGACGATTATGATGTCGCTTTGACCTCCGATAATTTGGGGGGCTCGATTGGTGGGCTTATTGACTTTCGATCTGAGTATACGATGCGAGCAGATCGAACATTAGGTCAACATGCTATTTCCATTGCCGATGCCATGAATTCTCAAAATGCTTTAGGCATTGATGCTAATGGTGGCTTTGGTAGAAAACTATTTACTTTGGGTGACGTACAAATTAATGTTTTAGCGGACAATAAGGGCAAGGCGCCAGACCTTTCTGTACGAGTGTCTAAAGGTGAGTCGGCTAAGATTACAACGGATTCCTACGAACTTATTAAGACAGGTGACGATCACTTTCTAGTCAGAACTTACGACCTTTCCGGTGAGCTGACAGGTAAATCAGTATTATTAGATTTGAACAGTAAAAAGGATGGTCACGGTTTTTATAAACTTGATGAACTAGGATTGGATATACGCTTAGGGGATGTGGACGACTATAAAGCGGGTGATGCGTTTCGCTTTTCCCCCGCTCAAGGGGCTGCTGCCAGTTTACGCCTTTCTGCTCAGAATGGCAGTGACATAGCGCTAAGTGCTCCTATTGGGGTTAGTACCAATTCTGACAATTTATCTGAGGCGAAGATTGAGCTTTCTTCCGTGACGAATACCGATCCTGACACTTCCGCTTTTTCTCGTGACGCGACACTTTATCCAAGTGCCCCCCATAGCATTTACTTTACGGCTCCTAACGCTTATGAAGTTCGGGATGCCTCAGGGGGGGTGCTGGCTAGTGTTGATGGGGTGCAGAATTTTAGCGACTTATTGGAAAAAGCAGGACTAGCAAAAGATGCTGGTTTTGATGTGTCTATTTCTTCTAGGCCAAAAATGGGTGATGTCTTTTCCATGAGTGTTGACGAGCTTGGTGAATCCGATAATTTTAATGGTTTGGCGCTTGCTGATCTTCAAAATCAGGATTTGGTGGGGGGGAAATCAACTTTGGCGACTTCTTATGCTGGGTTTGTTGCTTATGTCGGTAGCAAAACGGCTGAACTAGAAGGGAATGCAAAGTCGACTGAAGTGATAATGAACCAAAGTATTGGTCGCCGTGACAAGTTGTCGGCAGTGAGTTTGGATGAGGAAGCGGTTAATTTATTGAAATATCAACAGTCTTATTCCGCTGCAGCCCAGGTGATTACCGCCGCACGCACTACGTTCGATACACTGTTGGGGGCGATGAGGTAAGCTTATGAGAGTAACTAACAACCTTATTTATGGTCAGTCTAGTCAGGCGATTACCAGTGCTAATGATAGGCTTTTAACCATCCAAGACAAAATTAATAAACAGACTAATATTACTAAAGCCAGTGATGACCCTGTGGGTGCGAGAGCAGTATTGCAATATCAGGTTAGTAACGAAAAACTAGCGCAATACGATGAAGCAATGAAGATGGCAACCAGTAACTTGGAATATCAAGAAGTGGCCTTAGACAGCTTAAATGGTTTTCTTGATGAGGCAAAAACGCTTTTTATTCAAGCTCAGAATGACGTTAATACGCAGACGGATGTTGATGCTATTACCCAACAACTCTCCATGATTGTTGAATCAATGGCTGAGTTGATGAACTCTAAAAGCGCTGATGGCAGTTATATTTTTGCGGGAACAGATACAAAATCTCCGGCTTTTGTGATTGGCAGTGATGGTCGTTATCAGTGGGTAGGTAATGAAGGCCAGAAGCATGTGCAAATTGCTGAAAATATGCAAATGGCAGTTACAAACTCTGGAAAACACTTGTTTCAAGATATTTGGACCCATCATAATTTTAATGCAAGAGTGAAAGGTGGTGATGTTGAGTTAATCGCTAAGGTTAGAAATCAAGGTAGTTTTAATAAGTTTATAGACAAATATTACAACCCTGTTGATTCAGAAGCGAATAAGTTTGTTTTAACGACTCGTAAGCCCGGCGCTGATGGTACTGGTTCTCGCTCCTCGGAGACAAATACTGCTGAAGCACTGGATGTTTCTCCACAGGATGACAAAGAAAATAGCGATGATTATTATGGTCTTCCTGGAGAATATGTGGTGACTAATTATAAGGGGGAGGAAATTGCAGCTGGGCCTTATGTTGCAGGTAGGCCTATTCTCTTTGGTGGAATGACTTTTACTCTAAAAGCGGCGCCAGGCGAGAAAGTTGATATTTCACTGATTGCTCCGAAAAGAGACAATGTGCTTAATCAAATTAATGATTCGATACGTGCATTGTCAGATAAAGAAGCCAGTATAGATGAACGCGAAGAGGCTATTTTTAATGCAACTACCAGCATTAATAATACTCAGAGAGTGGTTGGTGAAGGGCGTTCTTCTATTGGTGCGAGATTAAATACCTTGGCAAATCGTGAAGATTTTAGTGCTGCCAATCATCTGTCTAATGCTGTAACGCAAGAAAAAATTGGAGGGCTGGATGTTGCCGCAGCGGCGTCTGAATTGTCTATGGCGGAATCAGCGTTAACGGCGTCACAGAAATTGTTTTCTCGAATTAACAATTTATCATTATTCAATCAGATATAAGAACTCTTAAGTAGAAGGTAAATAAATGTCGGCATTTCAGATGGAGTCCTGCTTTGGTGCTGATATTGGTGTTGGGTATTTTGATATGGACGAAATACTCGACATTTTTGGTATTAAAAAAGAGGTGATGGACAACAAGCGAGTGAAAAGCTTGATAAAAATCCATGGTCGAAAAGAGCGCATTGTAAACATAGCCGTTCGCCAAGTTACTTTTGATGTATTACGTTCTGTTTTAGATTCCGAATTCCTACCTTATGATGCCTATTTTAATGATGACAAATTATTAACGAGTCGTCGTGAACGGCTTTACGATGCCCAAGAGCGGTTTTTGTTTCTTTGCTTATCCATTGCCAATGGTAAGTCCGTACGTAGCCTAAAAAAATTAAATCGAGATTTTAGTACAAAAGAGCTGCGTAGTAAGTTTGCCCGAGGTAAAGGTAAGGATAAGGGGTTGTTTCGCTACTTTAGGCAAGAGCTTGATGAAAATACTCGTGAGTATATATTGAGTTATAAGGCTAAGGGGAGTGGTGTTGAGGGTTTAGCCAGAGCTGGAGTCTCTTCTCGTACTGAACCGGCTTTTGACAAAGAGGCCTTAGGCTCAGAAAAAAAAACTCAGCGTGAAATTAAAGTGTTTTCTACCTCTTTTGATGATGAGGTGATTACTGCGCTTAAGTTATTTAAAGATGGAAATTTGTTGCTTTCTACGCAGATGGAGCTGTTTAAACGAGGCGAACTTTTAGATACGCCAGAGCTGAAAAAGTTCTGTAAACGGCTGATAACCTCTTACTCACGTAATCCTTTTGCTCTCATGGCAATACGCCATATCAAAGAAGTTTCTTCTTACCTAGTGTTGCATGCAATGGGTATGGCAGTTTTGGGGATTCATTTTGCAAAGACGATGAAGTTGCAAGATGCTTATGTGGAAGCAATTGCTTTAGGAGCGCTGTTATTTGATTTAGGACGTTTCCGTCTGCCTGCTGCAATGGTTAATAAGAGCACAAAAATGACGGCTGGTGAATTTGACCTGTTTCGTAAGCATATACAATTTGGTAGTCAGATTTTGCACAAGTGCGAAAATCTTCCTAAAGTAGTTTTCCAAATGCTAGAGGATCATCATGAAAAAATTGATGGTTCAGGCTATCCAAATGGTAAGCAAGATCAGGAAATTTCAGTTTACGGAAAAATAGCCGCGATTATTGATGCCTATGATGCTATGACCTCAGAACAACCACATAAAGACTCAATGGAGCCAATCAAGGCATGTCAGCAAATGTTAAAGGAATCCGGTTTGGCTTTTGATGAAACTCTTTTATCTGTTTTCTTGAAAAGTATTGGTAGAGTTCCAGTTGGTTCTTGTGTTTTATTATCTAATGGTCGTGTCGGCTTTGTATTAACACTGAATAAATCTTTTCAGCCTGCTCTAATTCGTCAGGTTTATAGCATGACTAATAAGTCCTTTATTGCATCGACAGACATAGAGTTAAATAAAGTGGCAAATGTTATTGATGATGTTGTTGTGGAAAAAGATGTTTCTCCACAATCGTTAGGTCTGCAGTTTATTAATCATATTTCCTGATAGATATTCATTACTGTCTAGTAAAGGTTATCGCTAAGATTTATTTTCCATTTTTAGCTCGTTTCCCTCTATTGCGTTATTTTTAATAATCCTCTTTTGCTTATCTTTCTTGTTTTTTCCTATGAGTTCGCTGTCCTGAGTACTTTCTTGCTAATGTCCTTGTCAACCTTAACGGTTGGTCTCACTAGCCAGCTGTCTCTTAAGTGTTGGTTGTTTTTTGTACTGCTGCCCTTGTTTTACGCGTTGAAATAATCTTTATCGTCTATTTTTTAACTTTTTACTAAAGTTATTTGAAAACGGTACGATAAATATATCCCTTCAAATTTCAGCTCTCTTTTTGGAAATAAAATCAAAAAAATATTAAAGAATCATGCTTATATGTCGATAAGTTTATTGTAAGTATTTTGAATATGCTTTTAATAAAACAAAAATAAAAAGTGATTTAAAATATTAAAGATTAAATTTGGTTAGTCGATATATAACTTGAAAGATGAACAGCTGAATAATTATATAAAATAAAAGGCTGTTAGTTGAATTTTTATTTCTAGGAGAGATGAAATGGCTTTATATGTAAATACGAATACTTCGTCGTTGAATGCTCAACGCCAACTAACAAATTCTGGTAGAACGCTTGATACTGCTTATCAGCGTTTATCTTCTGGTCTACGCATTAACAGTGCTGCTGATGATGCCGCAGGCTTGCAAATTACAAACCGATTAACTTCTCAGATTAATGGTTTGAACCAATCGGTACGAAATGCCAATGATGGTATCTCGCTTGCTCAAACTGCTGAGGGGGCGTTGGATGAATCCACTACCATGCTACAGCGTATGCGTACCTTGGCTATCCAATCTGCAAACGGTTCTAACTCTGATAAAGATCGTGTTGCCTTGCAACAGGAAATGACTCAGCTATCTCAGGAAATAAACCGTATTGCGGAGACCACAACATTTGGTGGTCGTAACTTATTGGATGGTAGTTATCAAGGTATTTTCCAAGTGGGTGCTGATGCGAATCAGACAATCAGTTTTTCTATGGAATACGGTGGTCAAAATAATTCCATTAACTTTGTAGGAAACGGTGGTTTTACCCTATCTGGTTTGTCTTCTGGTGTGCCTTATGAAGAAAAGCCACCTCATTTAAATGAACAAGGTGTTCTTGTTAATGAAAATGGCGACCGCGTTGACGACGAGGGGCGATTAGTTAATGAAGCTGGTGAACTAGTTAATAAAGACGGCGAGCGAGTTAATGAGAAAGGGGTCCGTATCAATGCGGAAGGGAACCAAATTAATGAGAACGGGATTCTGATTAATGACAATGGTGCACCCATTAATGCCGATGGAACTCCTCGACAAGATGTAACGAATGCGGATGGCACTGTTGCTAATGCAGATGGCACGACCACGAATTTAGATGGAACAATTTCTCATCCGGATGGCAGGGTAACTCAGTTAGATGGCTCAATTACTCATCCTGACGGTTCTGTAACAAAAAGAGATGGCACTGTAGTAAAAGCTGATGGCACTGTTGTTGAGCCAGAGAAAAAATTCGGTAGACCTCTGGTTACCGTTGATTCAGCTTCTGTTACGAGCATCGATAATGCGCAGAGTATGATTGCTATGTTGGATATGATGATTGGGGCTGTTGATTCTAAACGAGCGGAACTGGGTGCGGTACAAAACCGCTTTAGTTCTACAGTAAATAATCTAAGTAATATCTCTGAGAATGTATCGGCTGCCCGATCTCGTGTTAGGGATGCAGACTTTGCGGAAGAAACGGCGGCTCTAACCAGTGCGCAAATTCTTCAACAAGCAAGTAGTACCGTTCTTGCTCAAGCAAATCAACGTCCTCAAACTGCCCTATCGTTACTAGGAGGGTAATAAGTAAAAGCAACAATTTGGTGTGGTTGTCGTAACTATCATACCAATGAATTTTCGAGCCAAATCTCGGAATTTGAGCCACTTATTCTCTCCTAGAGGGTGGCTTTTTAGCCGGGTGAGCAATCACCCGGCTTTTTTCGTTTTGGATATCTGTTTTTTGCAGTGATCTTTAGGAGAGGGAGTCAGTAACCATATGTATTCAAGTATTAAACGTGTTCTAGATTCTTGTTTCAAAGAGAGGTCTGGGCACTTATTTAGTGGTTGAGAACATATGGCTATTAAGGAGCTAAGAGGGGATTGGTTGTTTTTCTTAGCGATTTATCTAGGTGAATCTTGTATAGGCGAATGAATAGCCTGTAAACCATTTTTCATTGTAATGGAGATAAGCGTATCGAGTTACTCGTTAACGTAGGAGTGTTTAGTGTGGTGTAAATGATGACCCTGCCTTACTTTAAATAATGTTTTATCCATTTTCTGGTGCTTCTACCTATATCGGTAGGAAGTTGGGAACTGGCAAGATTTTATACGTAGTGATGGACGTAGGCTTTTTTGCATCAAATGTTTTTTCTGCCGTTTTAGGGGGCTTAGTGAGGGGCTTATTTTTTAGCGCTGTTGGGCTTCTTCACGTAGGTCTGTTTAACCTTTAAAGGTGAGACACGTATTTGCTTATGTCTGAGTGTACAACTGTTTTATTCCTGACTGCATCTAGTTTAGAGCGGGAGACGAATCGCAGCTGAGTGCTAAAGGTTCGCATAGAGCAAGTTTGAAGAAAGTGTCATGAGGAGGATTTGATGAAAGGCCCTATTGAAATTGCCGTGCTAATCGAATGCATAACATAACCTTGCCGTTTGGTTTTTATTGGGCGCGGTGGGGAGAGGTGATGGCCCTTTGCAAACAAAGTAAGGGCGTTGCTGAGGTTCTGTTACACCAAAAATATAGAGGGCATTGCTTTGTAAATAGGTTGTTTCGAAGAGAAGCGGCTAAGTGGTGCTTGCTTAAAAAGAGTAAGGGATGCCTGTTCCTATCCATTTTTACAAATAGAGGTATGGGGCTGTCAGCCTTCCTTAGGTGTGAATGGGGAGTTTGTATCTATCGAAATCGTTGAAGAAGTGTTTTTACACAGTGTTTGATTAAGACAGCTAGTGCCCAGTTATAAGCAAATTAAGGGTGTTGCTGGTTATTTCTCAGATCAAAGAAACAAACTCTATTGCTTATTTGTAGAGCGGAATAGTTATGCCGTTTTTTTTTGAGTAGGTAAAGACGTGCCTATCCTTCTGGCGCTGCGCTTTGCTTGATGTTTTTGGAGGTCTGGATCTTAGAGGCTCTATTTGAACCTTCTTAGCATGTGTTAGATGGCTTTGAGGTTGTGGTGCTCTGAGTCTTTTGTGTTAGTTGAGACTTCTAGAAAGAAGTCTTTGTTGGGGCTTTTTAGTGTTTTAGAACAAGGTTTTCTATATCGCTTCCTTGTTTGGGAGGGCTGACTATGACTTTGAGGTGTTGGTGGTTTCCACTATAAAGCAGCTTTTGCTGTGAGAGTGGTATCGCTGTTTTTTTTGAGTTAACGAAAAATTAATAAATTTAGCTGATGAAGTTTTTATTTTATTAGTTAGAACAATGAATTAGGTTAAAATTTGCCGATCATAGGCATTCTTTTTCCTAGTGTTCGGCAATTATTTTCTCAAAATGGCTAAAGGTTTGTTGAGAGAGGTCGAAAACTATATACACTCTGCTTTTTTGCAGGATATTGTGAAACCCTAGGAGGCTATAATGGCTCTTTATGTAAATACGAATACATCGTCTACGAATGCACAGCGTCAGTTGATGCAATCCGGTAAAACTTTGGATACATCTTTTCAGCGTTTATCTTCGGGTTTACGTATCAACAGTGCTGCTGATGACGCTGCTGGTTTGCAGGTGTCTAACCGATTAACTTCTCAGGTCAATGGCTTGAATCAGGCGGTACGAAACGCCAATGATGGTATTTCTGTGGCTCAAACTGCAGAGGGTGCATTGAGTGAAACGACAAACATGCTGCAACGTATGCGTACTTTGTCTATTCAGTCTGCAAACGGCTCAAACTCTGATGAAGATCGTGTAGCGCTACAGCAAGAAATTGGTCAATTATCAACTGAGATTGATCGTATTGCTTCCGATACCACTTTTGGTGGTAAGAATCTTCTTGATGGTACTTATGAAGGTATCTACCAAGTGGGTGCGGACGCTAACCAAACGATCAGCTTTGATTTGAGTAAAGGTGCTAAGCAGGATTACGCGAATAATGGCGGCTTTACCATGGCTGGCTTATCTTCTGATGCTTCATATGAAAGAGAACTTAAGGCTTATGAAGAGCAGAAAGCAGCACGTAAAGAAGAGGAAAGAGCACGAGTTGAAGCGGATGGCGGAACTTATGTAGACCCTGAGATTCAAGCGAAAGCAGATGCTGAAGCGCGAGGTGAAGTTTATGTTGATCCTAATGCTCCTCAGCCACCAGATCGATCTAGAAGCTTTGGTGATCCATCTGAAGGTTTTGGTACACCTTCTGTCAGCTCTATGGAAAATGCCCAAAGTATGATTGCTATTGTTGATGAGATGATTGCAGCGGTTGGTGCTAAGCGTGCTGAGCTAGGTGCGGTACAGAACCGTTTTGGTTCAACCATTAGTAACTTGAGTAATATTTCTGAAAACGTATCGGCTGCCCGTTCTCGTATTCGAGATGCTGACTTTGCGGAAGAAACTGCTAAACTAACAAGTTCTCAGATTCTTCAGCAAGCGAGCTCGTCTATTTTGGCTCAAGCAAATCAACGTCCACAAACAGCCTTGTCTCTTTTGGGGTAATAGTGAATGTGGTAAGAAGCTAGGGCTGCGCCCTAGCTTCTTTATTTTTGGAGGGCTATTGAAATGTCAATTAATTCTAGTGATCTTTCTAAACAGTCTATTGGAGCGATTCCTGCCCGACAGGACTATCGTGCTGATGAAAACTTTAGGGCATTGCGTCAAGCAAGTACTAAAGCAATCCAGACTTTGGCCGATAGTAATAAAACAAGCAAGGAGAGCAATAACGGACAACGCTTTTTCGGTTCACCGAAAGTCGATCCACAAAAGGTGGAAGATGCGAATAAAAAAATGTCACAGTTGAATGTTCAGTTGTCTTTTGAAGTAACAGATGATCGAAGTCAAAATATTGTAAAAGTATTAGATCAATCAACTGGCGATGTGGTTCGTCAAATGCCCACGGAAGAATTTCTTAAAATGTCTGAACGAATCGATGCTATTATGAGCCAATTGAGTGATATCAAGGGGACCTTGGTAAACAGTCAAGCTTGATTTATTGGACAAATGATACACGGGTATCAGGAGCGTTACTATGGCAGTTGGCTCATTGGGTGCTGGGTCTGGTCTAGATCTGGAGTCTCTTGTTACAGATATGGTGAGCGCCAGAAGAGACACTAAAGTTAAACTTTACCAAAATAAATTGGAAGGTTACGAAGCGGAGTTGTCTGCTTTAGGTGCGGTTGGCTCTGCCATTGACAACTTCAACTCATTCGTAACAACACTAAATGATGAAGAGCTGTTTAGAGGGCGTAATACTGCGATTAATCAATCGGCAGGTGAAGAAGCTCTTTCTATTACAGCGGATAATACGGCTTCAAACGACACTTATTCTATGCAGGTTGATCAGCTTGCAAAAGGCAGTCGCCTAGTTTCAGATAAAGGCTTGTTTACTTCAGGTGATGAAGTGGTTACCTCATCCGGTGGTGAGCTTACTTTAAGCGCTGGAGATGATGAATTTACCCTTGAAATAGAGCCCGAAACCACTTTGTCTCAACTCCGTGAGCAGATTAATTCCGCGGAAGACAATTTTGGTGTATCAGCTAACTTGTTAGATGATGGTAGCGGTCATTTGTATTTCACCATTGCATCAAGCAAAGAAGGCGCAGGTAACACTTTAGAAATTGATAGCAGCAACTTAACATTAGACAGTTCTGCTTTAGGTGGTTTTTTTCCAGGCCTTCATATACCAGAGGGTGGTGAAGCCCAAGATGCCTATATTATTGTTGATGGTATTAAAATCCGTAATGATACGAATGTCTTTGATAAAGCGATTGCTGGACTATCTATAGAAGCATTAGAGGTCTCCAATAAACCCGCTAAAGTCAGTGTTAACTATGATAAACAAACAGTACAAGATACGCTGCAAGGTTTTGTTGGGTCGTACAATGAATTGATTAATGTGCTTAAGCAAAGTACTGCTAAAGGGGCAGCGTTAAATGGTAACAGTATGGTCCGCCAGTTAAGGTCTGCTTTAGCCACCGACTTAATGTCTAATCATGCTGGTGGCGATAGCCCTTTTTCTTCTGTTTTTGATGTGGGCATTGAATTACTGGATAACGGAACATTAAGCTTTGATTCGAGTAAGTTTGATCGAGCTGTGGAAAGAGATTATGACGCAGTATCCTCATTATTTGTTGGGGATAATGGTTTGGCAACGTCATTGGATAGTTTGTTGGACAGCTATACCGGCCCTGGTGGAATGAATAATTCGTTGAAAGATTCAGTGAATCGTTCCATTGATAGTACTGAAGAGTCACTGGCCGATTATGAAGAACGAATGACGAAATATGAGGCATCACTGCGTAGTCGATTTACTAGCTTAGATACACAGCTTGCTAATATGAATGCACAGGGTAACTACTTGAATTCCATGTTGGAAAATTTGTAATACTGTTTTAGATCGCAATATACAAAGTTATGAGGTTGTTTTATGTACGAGAAAAAAGGGATTCAGGCCTATAAAAAGGACTCGATTAAATCCGATTTAGCCTCGGCAGATCCTCATCGAGTCATTCAGCTATTAATGCAAGGTGCTTTAGAAAAGCTTGCATTAGGCAAAGGCTGTATTGATCGAGCTGATTGGGCTGGCAAA
The DNA here is from genome assembly GCF_016463975.1 of Marinomonas transparens. Taxonomy (GTDB): domain Bacteria; phylum Pseudomonadota; class Gammaproteobacteria; order Pseudomonadales; family Marinomonadaceae; genus Marinomonas; species Marinomonas transparens. The sequence continues at coordinate 26,762 of NZ_JAEMNX010000032.1, forward strand.
GCGGTTGCATTAACCCGCGCTGTCGAAATTATTAATGCGCTGAAAGATGCATTAGATCGAGATGTAAACCCTGAATTAGTCGATAACTTGGAAGGTCTTTATGATTACATGACGACTCGTATTAATGAGGCGAGTGTGTCGAAAGACAGTTCAATTATTGAGCATGTAATGGGACTGCTTTTACAAATTAAAGGCGCTTGGGATCAGATTACAGATTCGGATAAGCGAGAGGCCTACGATGATAAGCTGCAAGCTCGTGCTGGAGCTGTTTAATGCTGGATATGGTTCAGTTAACAGAGTTAACGGAAGCATTAGAGCAGGCCATATTCAATAAGGATATTGAAGAAATACAGCGGTTGTGTATGGAGAAGGGTGACTTTATTTTTTCACTCAAGCCGCAGAAAAATGATATCCAGACCAATCAAAAAATTAAGCATTTTATTCATATTCATCAATCGGCTACTCAGCTGGTTCAAAGCGCCCATCGTGCGATGCAAAATCAGCTATTTCAATCGACGCAAACCCGTAAAGGTGTCAGTCAGTATAAAGGCGTAAAACATGCAGAATGAAGGCAATCAATTTTCTATCGAGCAAGCCGAAGCCTTTACTGCTGTATTTCAACAAGGTGCAGCTCGTTTAAAAGAATATGATCAAGAATTTACCGATCGTTATATCAGAAACCTGAGTGTTTTTTCTCAGGTTATGCCACATATTTATGAAGAGCTGAAAGGCTATCAACCAAAAAAACGTTTCATTTACTTGGAGGAGTGTGGTGAGTTAAACCTCTATCGGGAAGATATTGGGGTTCCTCTCTTTTCACAAACACCAAGGCTTCAGGCGCGAGAAAAAATTGCACACGCGCTGGAGTTTCCGACAAAAACCTTACTTAACTTAGAGCGCTCGACTAATAATGAAAGTCGTCATGTGTTTTATAGCAATAAGATGTTGGATGAAATAGCCGTTCAATCAAAAGGGTTAGAGGAGCAAAAGGGATGGCCAGAGTTTGTTGGCTCTGCCATCGTATTTGGTATTGAATTTGGCTATCAACTTGAGCTGCTTTTAGACCATCGTGACATTAAGCACCTTTATTTATATGAAAGTGATTTAGATTTCTTTCACTACTCTTTGTTTACAATTGAGTGGGAAAATATTCTTGAAACCTTTAATCGCGATGGCCGCACTGTACATTTCTTTTTGGGGGTGCAGCCTGAAGAATTTACCGATAATTATCTTTTACAACTTCAAGAAAATGGTTATTTTTTGGCCCCAGAAACTTATTTGTATATGAGTTATAACAGCCCAGAAAATGATAAGGCGTTTGAGTATTTTAAAAAACACTATGTCCGTCAGGTAATGGGGTGGGGTTTTTTTGATGATGCCTTGATCGGTGTTGCACAAGGGCTTAGGTCTTTACCGAAAACCAAAGTGGCGCACTTCCAAGGTAGAGAGGCACTGCCGAAATGGGTTACCGAAATTCCTGTTTTTATTTTAGGGAATGGCCCTTCTCTTGATCAAGGTATTGAATTAATTAAAGAAGTACGTGATCAAGTGCTCTTAATTTGCTGTGGTTCTACCATTAATACTTTGAGTAAGTTAGGCATTACGCCAGATATCCATGTGGATATCGAGCGCATGAAAATAACGGCAGATAAGTTTTCTTTCTTGGCTAAAGAGTATCTTGACAAGATTTGGGGCTTAACGGTTGATGTTATGCACCCAGAGTTTTTTGATTATTTTAAGCGCTCCGGAATGGGCATGAAGCCTGGGGAAGCGATTACCTCATTAATCTTGATGCAGGCGCGAGCACAGGGGGATGAGACAACCTATGTGCAATTAAATTACTGTAACCCTATTGTCGCTAACCTAGCCTTATCTTATGTGCATTTGTTTGGTTTTAATAATGTCTATTATATGGGTGTGGATAATGGCTTTAAGGATAAAGATAGCCATCACTCTGTACACAGTGGTTATTATAAAGACGGTAAAGAGTCCGGCTTTCAGAGCTTTCAAGATGCAAGGCTAGTAGAGAGAGAAGGTAATTTTGGTGGTTCTATTTATGCCACAGGCATGATGGATACCTCTCGAGTACAGTTGGAATCTTTGACTCGTGAATTGAATAAACGTCGTAACTTTGTCAGTTTTAATCTTTCCGATGGGGCGAAAATAGAAGGCGTTACGCCTTTAAAGGCTGAAGACGTCTTGATCATGGATCCGAAAATAGATCATGCCAAAGTCATTGATCTACTAGAGAAAGCTTTTTTTACCGAACCGCCAGCCGCAGTCGTTAACCAAACGCCAGATGACCTTATTTCTATCGAAGATTTTCGTAAAATAAGTCAATCCTTACAGCAGGGTTGGGATGATTCCATTAAAACTCGTGAAGACGTTTGTAACTTACTTTGGTCTCATCATAGGAAAATTTTCTTTTTAAGGGCCAGCGTCCATCGTCATATTTATGATCTGTTAATTGGTTCTTTTACCTATTCTTCTTTTTCGATTGTGCAGTTTTTGTTTACTCATAAAGATGAAAGTGAAACGGTTGCTCGGGCGAGTCATTTGTTTGATATTTGGTGTGAATTTTTGGAAGAAATGCCAAGCATGGTACAGAGAGCATCGGATTTTGTTGATCAAGGTAATGATCATTTGATTACCTTTTATAATGGCTAATTATGTTTGCAAACACCCCTTTTATTATCGCCGAATTATCTGGTAACCATGATCAGGACTTTGAGTTAGCGAAAGCTATGATTCACGCCGCTGCACAAGCGGGCGTTGATGCCATTAAGTTACAGACCTATACACCAGACACTATGACATTGGATGTTCGCCATGGAGAGTTTATGGTGTCGGAAAGTGATAGTTTATGGCGTGGTTCGAATCTCTATGACTTGTACGCCAAAGCTTCGACTCCATGGGAGTGGCATCAACCTTTGTTTGAACTCGCTGAATCTTTAGGCTTGGTGGCTTTTAGTTCGCCCTTTGATCTCAGTGCGGTTGAATTTCTTGAGTCCCTCGATGTGCCTTTATATAAAATCGCTTCCTTTGAAATGACCGATATTCCTTTGATACAGGCTGTCGCTCGAACTGGTAAGCCGATTATCATGTCAACAGGCATGGCGACGAAAGAAGAAATAGACGAGGCGGTCGCGACTATTCGCGCGATTGGTGATAACCCACTGACGCTTTTAAAGTGCACAAGTACTTATCCAGCCAAGATAGAAGATACAAATTTAGTGACCATGGCGGATTTGGCTCAACATACTGGCTGCCAAGTGGGTTTATCTGATCATACACAAGGCTTGGGTGCAGCAGTTGCCGCGACAGCCCTAGGTGCGACCGTTATTGAAAAGCACTTTGTACTAGACCGTAATGCTGGAGGCGTGGATGCCGCTTTCTCTATGGAACCTGATGAAATGAAAGCATTAGTGACAGCTTGTCGTGCTGCTAAGTCTGCTTTGGGTGCAGTTACCTATGGCGGCTCTGATGCAGAGCAAGCGGCAAAAAAATACCGCCGTTCCATTTATGTCGCTAATGACTTGGTGGCTGGGACCTTGTTATCTGAAAATCACCTTAAAATTATTCGCCCATCTTATGGTCTAGCACCTAAATATTGGCCCGATGTGCTCGGAAAAAAATTAATCGTTGATGTGCAAAAAGGCCAGCCTTTGGCATGGGATATGATGGAATGAAGGCTCTGGTACGAGCAGATGCTTCGGTCGAAATTGGCATGGGGCATAGGGTTCGCTGCCAAGCTTTAATTCAAGCTCTTACTAACCTTGGCTGGCAGTGCCAGTTTGTTGTTCATCAACAGTATGAGGTGTTTGCTTCTCCAGAAGATCTTATTATTGCTACCGAAGGTGACTTTTTTGTACTGGCTGAGTTAGCAGATTTAGTGATTTTGGATCACTATCAATATCAGGCTGTTGATATCGCGCAATTATTTCAGCATCAAGCAAACTTGCTGGTGTTAGATGATATGAATGATAGAGGAGATTTCCCTGCTAAATGGCTACTGAATCCCCTTAATGAATCTTACTCAGGACAAGTTGAATCTCCACTTTTAGGTAGCCAGTATGCTTTGCTTAGGCCTGCTTTTCGACAAGCCGAACCTATTCCACATAATCAAGCTCGTCAGCTGTTAATTACCTTAGGGGGGACGGATCCTTTAGGTTTAACCTTGCCTATCTTGGAAGGGTTGTTAGCCTCTGGATTTGATCTGGGGAGTATTCAGGTTCTCTTAGGGAAAAATGCAACCAATGCAACTAAGGTGAAAGCTTTTTGTCAGCAAGAACATATTGCTTGGAAGCAAGGTTTGTCCGATGTTACTTCTTTGATGAAGCAGGCCAAACTGTCTGTTTCTGCTGCAGGAGGCACTTTATTCGAATTAGCTTGTATGGGGATACCAACGATATTTGCTCAGGTAGCAGAGAATCAAACGCGCTCTTTACAGCAACATGTTCCGTTGAATTGGTGTAAATCAATACGTTTCGATAATGTTTCTGTCGATGTGAGAGAAGTTCGTATCAAGCAGCTGATTCAGTTAGTAAATTTACAGTGGCATGACCTTGATTGGCAACAGCAAGCGAGGAAAGTCGCATCAAGCCTAGTTGATGGGTATGGTGCTGATCGAGTTGCAAAAATGATTCATGACCAGTTAGTTAACAGCCCCCTCTAAGTGCATAATTTGTACTAATCGCAACCAATCTTCTTCTGTGTCTAAATCCTGAATTCTATGTCTTGGTAACATGAAAGCTTTAGATGTTGAGCCGAAAATCTCTCCATTATTTAGCCAGCTTTGGGTACTCGCCCAGTAAAATTGCCCTGCATCATGGATGGCTTCTACTAGGTCTTGTGAACGCTTCGCAATATGTTCTGGAAACAAGGGAGCAAGTTCCCCTTTTTCATTGGTGTGTAAGGCTCTTTGAATTGGAAAATCGAAGGTGGTGGCGGAAAAGCAAAAGCCGTCTTTGGGCGTATTTTTCAGACCTTGTTGTAAGTCTTCTATTGTTAGTAAAGGGCAAGTGGCATAAATCAAACAGGCCTGATCTGGTGTTTTGTCTTCTGCTATTAAGTAACGCAGCGTATGTTGCATCACCGGTGTTGTTCCCGTCATGTTATCGGATAGTTCCACAGGACGTAAAAAAGGGGTTTCAGCACCATGTTCCCTAGCGACTTGAGCAATTTCCTGATCATCGGTGGAAACAATCACTCGATCAAATAGGCCTGTTTCAAGCGCGGTTTCAATAGAGTAAGCAATGAGCGGTTTGCCATGGAGAAAACGAATGTTTTTACGGGGGATGCGCTGTGAACCACCGCGAGCGGGAATGACGGCAACGCGGTAGGGTTTATGTGTTGTATTTTTCATAGTTCCATCATTCCGCAGTCTACCAAGGCTTGTTTGAGAGCATTAACGACTTTTACCTGTTGGCTTTGGGTTAAGTCTGCAAATAAAGGCAGGCTTAAGGTGCGCTGGTAATAGTCTTCTGCAACAGGGAAATCACCCTCGGCAAAACCTAAGTTCTGATAATAGGGCTGAGTATGAACCGGAATGTAATGAACCTGAGTCCCAATTCCATTCTGACGTAAGTTATCAAATACCGCTTTTCTTGCCTGCTTATGAGTTTTTGGTAGCAGGATGGGGAAAAGGTGTAGTGAGGAATGCGTCTTTTCTTGTTGGAAGGGCAGGGTAATAGGCAAGTCTTTTAGTAGAACCTGATAGTACTCAAATTGTTTATGACGTTTAGCTATAAAATCCTCTAGGCGTGATAGTTGTGATAATCCAAGGGCGGCCTGTAACTCTGTCATTCGATAGTTAAAGCCTAGGGTGTGTTGTTCGTAATACCAGTCACCGGGATTTTGCGTTAATTCATCTAGTGACTTTGTTGTACCCTGACTCGCATGGGTACGCATATGGTCGGCGAGTTGTTTGTCATTGGTGACTGCCATACCACCTTCTGCTGAGGTGATGATTTTTACCGGATGAAAGCTGAAAATACAGATGTCACTGAAACGGCCATCACCCACAGGTTTGTTCTGATATTTAGCGCCGATAGCGTGGGACGCATCTTCAATGACACTAAAACCATATTGCTTTGCTAAAGCGTCAATGGCTTGCATATCGCAAGGCTGACCAGCGAAATGCACAGGAATAACCACTTTAGGCAAGGTATTGTTCGTTTGAGCGAGTGCCAGTTTATCCGCAAGTTTCATTGGACATAGGTTGTAAGTACGAGGATCAATATCAACAAAATCCACCGATGCGCCGCAATAACGAGCGCAATTTGCCGATGCAATAAAGGTATTTGGAGATGTCCAAACCCTGTCATTTTCACCTACCCCTAAGGCTAGGCAAGCAAGATGAAGAGCTGAGGTCGCACTGTTTGCAGCAACAGCGTATTTGCTGTCTACCTTATTGGCAATGGCTTGCTCAAAGTCACTGACTTTTGGGCCCTGAGTTAAATAGTCAGATTTTAGCGTGCTGACAACGGCAGCAATATCATCATCGCTAATAAATTGGCGGCCGTAGGGGATAAAATCAGTGGGAGTCATCGAAGGTTAAAATCTCTTTTACGCTTAAAAAATGAGGATTGCTGCCGGAATGGTATTCATAGCCCGGCTCAACATGTTGACCGGTTTCTCCTAAGCAATTATGAGCGAAATCCACCTCATCTTGATGAAATTTAATGCTTGGTGCAATGACATAATGATCGCTGAATTCGAAGGTGTGATAGGAGTCATCGCTTGGGCACATAATTTCGTGGAGTTTTTCTCCCGGGCGAATACCTACATTTTTGGTTGGTAAATTTGGTGCGTACGCTGTAGCCAAATCCATAATGCGAACTGAAGGAATTTTAGGGATAAAGATTTCTCCCCCGTGCATTCGTTGAAAGTTCTTCAACACAAAATCTACGCCCATTTGCAAGGTGATCCAAAAGCGCGTCATTTCTGGGTGAGTTATGGGGATGGAATCAGCACCTTGCGCCACCAATTTTTGGAAAAACGGTACCACAGAGCCACGGGAGCCAACCACATTGCCATAGCGTACGACAGAAAATCGAGTTCGACCTTGTCCAACCATATTGTTGGCCGCGACAAAGAGTTTGTCAGAGGCAAGTTTAGTCGCACCATAAAGGTTAATAGGGGCCGCCGCTTTGTCGGTGGATAAGGCAATGACTTTTTCAACGTTGTTAGCAATAGCCGCTGCGATGACGTTTTCTGCTCCATGAATGTTGGTTTTTATGCATTCCATTGGGTTGTATTCAGCTGCTGGAACTTGCTTGAGAGCTGCTGCGTGAATAACGAAGTCCACATCTCGCATAGCTTGCGTCATGCGATCCTTGTCTCTTACATCACCAATGAAATAACGCATGCAAGGTGAGCTAAAATCTTGCTGCATTTCATATTGCTTTAGCTCATCACGAGAATAAATAATAAGCCGCTTAGGTTGGTAATTTGCCAAGAGAGTTCTGACATACTGATGGCCAAAAGAGCCAGTACCGCCAGTGATAAGAATGCTTTTATTATTAAACATGTAATCAATACCAAAAGAAAAGTTTTCAACACCTGAGTTCAGGGTGTGCATTATTGAAATAGAAAAATTCGGTTAGATAATAAGGTAACCTATTTTATCAATAATCTATTAAAGTATCGGCAATTTAAGAAGAAACATGAATTAAATCAAAGATCTGATTAATTACTTCTTCTAGCAATACAATTTTCTAAATGATCATTTACCATACCTGTTGCCTGCATAAAAGCATAACAGGTGGTGGCACCAAGAAATTTAAAACCACGTTTTTTTAGATCTTTCGCGAGACGGGTCGAAAGCTCTGTGACGGCCGGTACGTCAGCGAGGGAATCGACTCGGTTGTCTATGATCTTATGGTCACTAAAAGCCCAATAATAATGACTGAAAGAGCCAAATTCTTCGGCAATCGCGAGCAACTTCTTGGCGTTGTTGATGGTGGATTCAATTTTAGCTCGATGGCGAACAATGCTGGTATCTTGCAATAGCCGCTCTACATCCGTTTCCGTCATCTTAGCGACTTTGACTGGATTAAAACCATGAAAAGCGGTTCGGTAGCCCTCGCGTTTGCGTAGAATGGTAATCCAACTTAGACCAGCTTGAGCGCTTTCTAGAACCATGCATTCAAATAAGGCTTGGTCATCATAAACAGGCTTTCCCCACTCAGTATCATGATAATCTATGTATTCGGGCGAACTTAAGCACCAATTACAGCGTATCGATTCCATTGTATGATTCTCCTGTAGCGTTATGATTAGCATAACAGCTTCATTACAATGCAAAATCTGTTTTATCCTGTCTAGCACTCTTTTCCAGTAGAAACCATAAGAAGGACTAATTTGTGAGTTTTAAACCAACCTATAGCAAAGACGATGTAGAAGTTTTGCAAGATGAATGTGTTTATAAAGGCTTCTTTGAAATGCGCAAACTTACGTTAAGGCATAAAAAGTTTAACGGGGAATGGAGCAACCCAATGACCCGTGAAATGATGGTGCGTAACGATGCGGTATGCGTGCTTTTATTTGACCCCGTTGCGGATAAAGTATTGCTGATTGAACAGTTTCGGCCGGCAGTATTGAAAAGTGAGTCCCCTTGGTTGCTTGAACTGGTTGCCGGTATGGTTGAAGAAGGTGAAAGTGATGAAGAGGTAGCACGTCGTGAGTCACTTGAAGAAGCGGGAGTGACGATAAAGCGTCTTGAATACATGTTTAAATTTGTGCCTTCTCCGGGTGGTTTGGTGGAGTATTTGCGTATGTATGCGGGAGAATTTGATTCAAGCTTGGTGGATACAACGAAGACCCATGGGTTAGATGAAGAAAATGAAGATATTAAGCTGCACCTTCTTACTGCTAATGACGCGATAGCACTATTAAAGAAGGATGTTGAAAATGCCAGTACTATTATGGGCTTACAGTGGTTTGCGTTGAATAAAGCCGATCTTATTCAACGCTGGTGTGCCTAGATAAGTAAGAGTCAGGAAGACTTTCGCATTTGCTTTAATCTATACTGGCTCTAATTGGAGCGAATAATTAAAGAACACCATGATAGCCTTGTGGTGTTTGTTGGTTTATCTAAAACAAGTCAAAAGGAAAAATGTCGAGAAGTGACTAAGGTGATGAAACAGATGTCAAAGCAATATGTTCCTGATTTAGCAAGTTTACAATTACTCGGTGAATTGAATTATCGCCGTGTGTGTAAGCTCATGCGTGGTCATGAAGAGCAGGGGGCTTGGCATTTTTCGATTCATAGCGCGGGCGATCAAGAAAGTCGTTTATGCCTTACCCTTGGCCAAGAAAGCCGCTTTACGTCAGAAGTTACTTTGATATTTGGCCCAGCAACACAAAATAAAGTGTTGTTTAAAACCAAGCTTTCGATGACTGTGCGCCTATATCATGATGTAGGGATTGCTGAAATCACGGATGGACATCGCCAGTATCGAGGCACTTACCCCTACCCAAATGATGACATGTTGCATCGAGATGAAAAATTTCGCTTGAATCAGCAATTGGCAGACTTATTAGAATTGTGTTTAAAGCATGGACACAGATTACATGAAGCTCCACTGTTCCAGTTTGCCTAGGATTAACTTTTGAAAAAACTCCTTTATATCCATGGCTTTAATAGTTCAGAGCGCTCCCATAAAGCCAGTGTTATGATGAAATCTGCCCAGCAACTGGGTTTTGTCGATACCGTGATTTCTCCTCGCTTGTCATGGCAACCAGCCAAAGCCATCATACAATTGGAAAGCATTATTGAAGCGAATTGCCCCCAAAATGTTACTTTAATCGGCAGCTCTCTAGGCGGTTTTTATGCGGCGTATTTGGCAGAAAAATATCAAATCAAAACTATCTTGGTGAACCCTGCCGTGCAGGCTCCTGTACTACTAAAAGACTTACTTGGCCCGCAACTCAACCCTTATACCGATGAAGCGTATGAGTTAACCCAAGAACACATGGTCGAACTTGAACAGCTAGTTGTCACACAGCCGACAGCTGACTTGTATTGGCTGATGGTGCAAGAAGGGGACGACGTTTTGGATTATCGGGAAGCACTTAAAACTTTCCCTAAAACCGCGAGATTGACCCATGAAAGCAATGGTGACCATAGCTTCGTTGGCTTTGATCGTTTCGCGAAAGATATTCTGCGATTTGCTGAAATTTTAAACAACTAAGCCCCTGCTTTTATTAGACTATTTCACTCTCTATTGTTCCAGTGATAGACTCTAGAGCATCTAATTAACACCCTAATGTCATACTGTGGTTTACTCCTGTATCGCATGATCAACTTGGAAGAAAAAACACCCATGTCTGCAAAAGAATATAACGCCGGATCGATTGAAGTTCTCAGTGGTTTGGAACCTGTGCAAAAACGTCCTGGAATGTACACGGATACCACGCGACCTAACCACCTAGGTCAAGAGGTTATAGATAACTCTGTGGATGAAGCGCTGGCGGGTCATGCGGATCGTATAGAAGTGATTTTATATAAAGATGGCTCTTTGAGTGTCGAAGATAACGGCCGAGGCATGCCTGTTGATATTCACCCAGAAGAGGGTATATCAGGGGTTGAGTTGATTCTGACTAAGCTTCATGCGGGTGGTAAATTTTCCGGTGACAATTACCAGTTTTCTGGTGGTTTGCATGGGGTCGGGGTGTCGGTGGTAAATGCCTTATCAACCTCTTTAGAAGTTTGGGTAAAACGCAACGGCATTCAGTATCACATTGGCTTTGAAAATGGCTTTAAAACATCAGACCTAAAAGAAATCGGCACGGTCGGTAAGAAAAACACTGGTACTAAGGTAAGGTTTACCGCGGATGTTACCTATTTTGATAGTCCGAAATTTTCTCTTTCTCGCCTAAAACATCTATTAAAAGCCAAAGCTGTTTTATGCTCTGGTTTACATGTTGTCTTTATTGATCAAAGTGGCAGTGAAGATGTTCGTGAAGAATGGTTTTACCAAGACGGATTAAAAGATTATTTGGCACTCGCTAACGAAGGTTTTGTACTGCTGCCTGATACGCCTTTTATCGGTGGACTAACGGAAAAAACACAAGGGGTAGATTGGGCTGTGCAATGGTTACCAGAAGGTGGGGAATTGATTACGGAGAGCTATGTTAACCTCATCCCTACCGCTCAAGGTGGTACCCATGTAAACGGTTTGCGAACTGGTTTGCTTGAAGCGATTCGTGAATTCTGTGATTTCCGCAGTTTGTTACCGCGAGGTATTAAACTTACCGCTGAGGATGTTTGGGACCGCTGTAGTTATGTGCTGTCAGCGAAAATCCAAGAGCCGCAATTCTCAGGGCAAACCAAAGAGCGTTTATCTTCCCGTCAAGTCGTCGCCTTTATCTCTGCGGCAGTAAAAGACTCTTTCAGTCTATGGTTGAATAAGCACGTTGAAGACGGTGAAAAAATTGCTGATATCGTCATCAATAGCGCGCAAAAACGACTAAAAGCCAGTAAACAGGTGGTGCGTAAGAAAATTACCCAAGGCCCAGCTTTGCCGGGTAAATTGGCGGACTGTTCTGGGCAAGATTCTTCCCGTAGTGAACTTTTCCTAGTGGAAGGGGACTCAGCCGGCGGCTCTGCCAAACAAGCACGAGAGAAGGACTTTCAAGCGATTCTGCCATTACGCGGTAAAATCCTAAACACTTGGGAAGTAGAGTCTGGACAAGTACTCGCTTCTCAGGAGATTCATGATGTCTCGGTTGCTCTTGGGGTTGACCCAGGCAATGATGATTTGAGTGGTTTACGTTATGGCAAGGTTTGTATTCTCGCCGATGCGGACTCGGATGGTTTACACATCGCGACCCTAATCTGTGCGCTGTTTGTTCGTCACTTTCCCGCCCTTGTTAACAGTGGGCACGTCTTTGTTGCTATGCCGCCCCTGTACCGAATCGACCTAGGTAAAGAAGTCTACTACGCCCTAGATGATGAAGAAAAAGACATCACATTGCATAAGATTGCCGCAGAAAATAAACGTGGTACGCCAAATGTACAGCGCTTCAAAGGCTTGGGTGAAATGAACCCGTCACAACTACGTGAAACCACCATGGCCCCAGACACCCGCCGTTTGATCCAGTTGACCATGGAAGACAAGCTAGATACCGATGAGTTACTGGATAAACTGCTGTCGAAAAAACGCGCAGGCGATCGCAAACATTGGCTAGAAACGTACGGTAACCTAGCCATTGTCGATTGATCGATCAAGTTAGTTTAATTCGTTCAGCTTTTAAGAACGCCAAATACCCTCGACTATTCCTATACATTCTCATCACTAAACAAGGCCATTTAGTCTTGTTTGGTGATCTCTACTTGATCACCCCCACCGCTAGTACTATCTAATCCGTCTAAATATAGACTAAAGTCTAGGTATGGTGCAGACCTTTGGCATATAGAAAAGAGAGCTTTGCACGATTAGTATATTTGACAATACGTTGTTAAAAATAGACTCAAATTGCTCATATATAACCCATAAACTCCGCTTTGTCGTCTGCTTTGCCTTGTTTTGGTATCGCTCGTGACTTAGTGCAAAGGCCTTTAATCAAAATTCAATCCCAATCTCTATCTAGAATTTAATGACTACAATTAAAGCTCGTACTCAGTATGTTAAGGAAGGTTTGAATAAGTCTGAAAGACCCGAATCCCTACATGGATGTATGTAATTAGAGCAATGCAGGAGCAATTGCCGAGGGCATGGTCTAAAAGCCTGAATTCTTTGTTGAGCGCCTC
>NZ_JAEMNX010000033.1 GCF_016463975.1 Marinomonas transparens
TGCTCTTGAGACAGGTGACGTTGAGATCACAGTGGACACCACACCGCCGGAGGTGGCAATAACCTCAATCGAAGATAGTAATGGTAAAATCGAAGACGAGAGTACGACCGATAGTTCGGTCGTGTTATTTGGCACAGCGGAAGTGGGCTCGACGGTCAAAGTTTACGATGGTGATAACGAGCTGGGCAACGCGACAGTAGCGTCGGATGGTACTTGGAGCTACACCGCCACGTCTCTTAGCCTATTCAAAACCTATTATTTTAATGCCAAAGCCACTGATGCCGTGGGTAATGAAAGTGCGGCCACGGAGGATTTTTTGATCGGTGTCTTTTCTGAGGCCCTTGATCCAAATCCCCCTTCAGATGGTCCTGTGGTTGTAGAGCCGATACCGATTCCTGTCGTAGACACGTCGGTCGTGGTATTTGATTTAACGACAGGCATGTCGAGTAGCCATAGTGGGCGCGTATTTGATGAAAACGTGAGTTACACCATTTATATCGTGACGGATACTTATGATAATAATAAATCCTTGGACTCTGATTCTTGGTGGTCATCGGAAGAAGGGAGTAATCCTTTAGGTCTGGACGATAAACTTGTATTGGTTAGTGCTGATGGTTCGGAACTACGTGGTCGACATGGTAGAGCTGTTACTGATGTACAACTCAGAGTTGCTACGTCGAAAACATTCTTACAGGGAGGGAATATGCTCAAACTTGCACCTTCGTTGGTTTGGGAGTCTCCCGCTACTGCCGGTAGAACACAACCATTATTATTTAGCAAGGGTGCCGCATATATAGGGGTCTCAGGCCTTTTTGGCCGCAGTGGAACTTATGATCTTAATAGCCTTGGTATGAACGAAGCTTATAATCAGGCTAGGCTGTGGGAGGGATTCTCGTGGGCTACATTAGGTGCGAATAACCGTAATGAGGATGATCTTTATATCTTACAGCTGCCAACGAGTATTGCAGTAAGCCAACCTATGTCGTAGGCCGGCTATCTAAAGGGCCCTATTATTCGAACTATTCGTTTAATTGGGCCTTATTTTGTGAGCGAGCAATCTCTGACGATTTGTGATTAAGGTAAGCGGCAAATAGTGACGTATTATCAGTGTTCTACCCGTGTTGGAAGAGGTGAACATGTGTTTATTAACCTAGCGGAGAAGTGCATCACAAGCGCTATGTCAAGGCTATGAAAGCTGTTTTATAGCCTTGGTGATTGCATTTAGAGGGTGTAACGCTTGAAGGGGAGGGCGCTGCCATGGCGTTTTGACTCGTTCTCTATTTTTACAATGTATTGGTGCGCACAGCAGTCATGCAAAAGTCTCCTATAGGCAAGGGCGAAGAATTATGTGTTTTTTAAGGTAGGTTTTTGATGATATTTCTAAAAAACAGTTAAATTTTTTTGATTTTGCGAGAGGTTTGAGAGGATTGAGACTGACATTCTATTTTCCTAACAAAGATAATGTGTGAAAGCGTGGTTTTTTGTAATTGCGCGTGAACATTTGTTAGGAAGAGTAGTATGCGTGTCAGTAAAAAATCCATCTTGATGATAACAGTCGGACTGTTCGCAGGAACGATGCATGCAGAATCGGTGGATGTGAAGAACGAGTTAACCCAGTTGTTGCAAGATCACGCTCTTATCGTTCAGGCTGAACAAGGCCTTATTGCAGCACAGCAACAGCTTAAGTCAACGGACGCTAGTTGGTATCCCACTTTCTCTTTGAGCGGAAATTATGGGCGGGAGCACTTTTACCGTGATCCGGGAAATGACAACAGGTTGTCAACCGCTGAATTTGATGCCCGTTTACGTCAAACCTTGTGGGACTTTGGTAAAACGTCCAGTACCATCAGCAAAGCGCAAAAGAACGTTTCGATTAAAGAAGCGGAACATACTTTACAGTCTCAGAATGTGTTGCTGGCTGGGTTAGAAGCCTATGTTAATCTTAAAAAAGATTATCGCGTTGTACGCTACGCACAGCGATCAGAAGAGAATATTAAAACGCAAACAAAGCTTGAAAATACGCGAATCAATAAGGGCAGGGGTTACACTAGCGATGTGTTGCAAGCTAAATCCCAGCTGGCTGGTGCCCGAGCTAAACGAGTCAGCGCAGAGCAGGCTTTATCCGCGTCTAAAAACCGTTATATTGCTGTGTTTGGTGTTGCTGCCCCGAATGACAGTGACATGCCTATGTTGTCCCTTCCTCATGCACTATTGCCAAACAATATCGATGAATTGATCGATGGGTTGGCGCTGAACAATCCTAGTATTCGTCTAGAAATGGCCCGTGTCGAAGAAGCCCGTGCTGAGCGACGACGCGTGAAAAATATTGAATGGATGCCCAGTCTCAGTCTGGTGGCCAGCACGAGCCATAAGGAAAACCAAGATGGTGTGTCTGGGGATCAAGACAGCAATCAAATTGCCGTGCAATTTGATTGGGATATCAATTTGGCGGGTCAATCTAGTCATCAAATAAAAGCCGCAGCGGCGGATGAGGCCGTACGTCAATCTCAGGCCGACTATATGGTGATTACTGAGCGTGAAGCGGCCAAGAATGCGTGGACCGATTGGGCGCTGGCGAAAGAGCGAGCAGGGTATCTATTGGATCAGGCTGAAATCGCCGATCAATACTTATCTTTAGTGCGTAAAGAACGTGAACTGGGGCGCCGTTCCTTGATCGATGTGTTGTCTGGTGAAACATCTCTAATCAATGCGCAAAGCGATTACAGCGCAGCACAAGCGAGTGTAATTATCGCGTCTTATAACATTTTGCGCAGTATGGGGAAACTCACTCTAGCCAATTTGGATAAAACTGTAATTTATTGATTTTAAATAAATATTTTATTATTCCTTTGGCTTGATGCGTCAAGGATAAAGGGGTAAGGGGTAAAGTATTATGGCTGATAATGTTGTTCATAGAGATGATGAAAGCGGTTACATTAATGGGCAGCAAGAAGAAACAACTGTGATCGGGCATACAGTGTCTCTGGTCATTGACGAAGATGCGGCTTTTGAACAGGCTAAAGAGGCTTTTTATTCGGCATTTTATGAAGGTAAAACAGCCGAGCAGGCGCTTCAGGATGCGAGTGACAGGTTAGATGAGTTAACGGTCTCGGATGAGCTTAAAGTGGTGCTCTTGAATTTATTGGCAGAGGTGGACTACAACAGTCTTCAGCAATTAAACGCAGTTGCGCCATTGAATATTGTGACTGACTGTGGGCCGTCTGATTTTTTCATCGAGGAATTTGAATCATCAGAAAGGCCTATTTTTACTAAAACTGCCCTTTGTATTCTGGTTCGTGACTTCAATAAAGGAGAGGTTGCGAAGAAAACGGATCAGTTTGATTTTTCTACTGTTATTAGTTTGAGTGAAGAGGAAGGTGGACAGGGCTTGATTTATGAGCAAAGTGATGCCTTTTTATCTGCTGATTTAATGGATCGGACGGAACAAACGCTGCTAAGTGACACTTTTTCAATGATGGGCGATATAGACCAGTTGATTACAGATTCGTTAGATACAATGGCGGAAACACAAAATGTCACTGTTATGACTCCGAATTTCACTGTGACCAATGATGCAGGCCAAGCGTTAGTGTCTGGTGATAGAACCAATGCCATCAGTTTGGTTATATCCGGTAGCTCGGAAGCGGGCTCGACGGTCAAAATTTACAATGGTTTGACCGAATTGGGTGACGCGACGGTTGAACCGAATGGGGCTTGGAGCTACACCGCCACGATTATCAACGGTATTGATTATCACTTTAATGCTAAGGCGACGGATGTTGCGGGTAATGAAAGTGCGGCGACATCGAATTTTAGCGTGACAGCGGACACGATTGCGCCGGATGTGTCGATTGACACGGTAACCGATGATATGGGGAGTGTGACGGGAACTTTAGCGTCAGGAGACATTACGGACGATACGAATTTGGTACTGTCTGGCACAGTGGAAGCGGGTTCGAAGGTCAAAATTTACAACGGCAGTACAGAGTTGGGGGACGCCAATGTGGCGTCAAATGGCACTTGGAGCTACACCGCAGTCATAACCCACGACATGCGTTATCAGTTTAATGCTAAAGCGACGGATGCGGCAGGTAATGAAAGTGTTGCTACTGAGAATTTTGGGGTTACGGTGGACGCCGTGGCGCCGGATGTAGCAATAGCCGCGGTGACGGATGATGTGGGCAGTATACAGGGCGCGTTAACGTCTGGGAGCTCCACGGACGACACCAATTTGTTGTTGTCTGGTACAGCGGAAGCGGGTTCAACGGTTAAAATTTACAACGGTATAACCGTAATGGGCGATGCTACCGTTGAATCCAATGGAAATTGGACTTACAGCGCAACCTTGGTCAACGGTAATGATTATCAACTTAACGCTAAAGCGACGGATGCGGTGGGTAATGAAAGTGCAGCGACATCGAATTTTAGCGTGACAGCGGACACTACGATTTTGGCTCCAGAATTTACAGTGATGGATGATGTGGGCAGTGTCACCGGCCTCTTATCGTCGGAGGTCAGCACGGACGACACTAGCTTATTATTGTCTGGCAAAACGGAAGCAGGCGCGACGGTTAAAATTTACGAAGCTGGAAACGCAGTGGGTGATGCGACCGTTGATAGTAGTGGAAATTGGACTTACAACGCGACCTTGGTCAACGGCAATGATTATCAATTTAGTGCCAAAGCCACGGACGCGGTGGGTAATGAAAGTGACGCCACGTTGGACTTCAATGTGACGGCGGACACTACTGCGCCGGATGTGTCGATTGACACGGTAACCGATGATATGGGTAGTGTGACGGGAACTTTAACGTCAGGAGACATTACTGATGATACGAACTTGGTGTTGTCTGGCACAGTGGAAGCGGGTTCAAGGGTCAAAGTTTACAACGGTGAGACGGAAGTCGGTAATGCGACCGTTGATAGCAATGGAAATTGGACTTACAGCGCGACCCTAGTCAACGGCAATAATTATCAATTTAACGCCAAAGCGACGGACGCAGCGGGCAATGAAAGTGCAGCGACATCGAATTTTAGCGTGACGGCAGACATGAGTGCGCCGGATGTAGCAATGACATCGGTGACGGATGATGTGGGCAGTATACAGGGCGCGTTAACGTCTGGGAGCTCCACGGACGACACTACCTTGTTGCTGTCTGGTACAGCGGAAGCGGGTTCAACGGTTAAAATTTACAACGGTATAACCGTAATGGGCGATGCTACCGTTGAATCCAATGGAAATTGGACTTACAGCGCAACCTTGGTCAACGGTAATGATTATCAACTTAACGCTAAAGCGACGGATGCGGTGGGTAATGAAAGTGCGGCGACATCGTATTTTAGCGTGACGGCGGACACGGTAGCGCCGATGGTGTATTTTTCTAAGGCCATTGACGATGTGGGCAAAATTAAGAAGCAGTTAGTGACGGGTGATGTCACGGATGACACCAGCCTGGCGCTGTCGGGTGCCACTGATGATCCAAGTTCGACGGTGACTGTTTACGATGGTACTACCAAGTTGGGTGAGGCTACCGTGATGTCGAATGGCCTCTGGAGCTACACTGCGGAGATTAGCGATGGTGTTAGTTATCAATTTAATGTCAAAGCGACGGATGCAGCGGGTAATGAAGGTGTGGCGACGGCTACCTTCAACATCACTGGGGATACTAAAGGGCCGGAGGTGACGCTGGGGCTCACCGACGATGTGGGCAATGTGCAGGGTTCGTTAACGTCTGGGGATACCACGGATGACACTAGAACACAGCTGTCTGGTAAAGTGGAAGCGGGCTCGAAGGTCGAAATTTACAATGATGGGGTCTTGACGGCTTACGGTCTGGTCACAGGTGATGATTGGTCATCCACTGTCTCGTTGGAGAACGGAACCACCTATAACTTTACGGTCATAGCGACAGACGCGGCGGGCAATGAAAGTGAGTTGCCTGATTTCACTGTAACATCAGACACTGTGGCGCCAGTCGCGGCCACCAGTAACCCCCTTGTATGGGATATGTCTAAGGGGGTGAGTAATACCGTGTTAGATGCAGGTGACACGGTAACGATCACCTTTAGTGAAGTGGTTAAGGTTGCTGATTTGCAGCTAAGTGATTTTACGCTGACTGATAGCCATAGCTGGGGAACCGGCGCGACACTGAGTACCGTTGACGATGACAGTGATGGTTATTCAAATATCTATACCATCACACTGGGCAGTGGTTCTACGGCAACGGAAGAAGACAAGGTAACGATAGCGGCGGGTGAAGTGAATGATAAGGCGGGAAATACGAACCAAGAAATAGGCTTACAGGTCGATACATCGATTGTGGTATTTGATTTGGTGGCAGGTACGTCGAGCAGCCATAGTGCACGAACATTTGATGCGAATGTGAGTTACACCATTTATATCAAGGTGGACAGTAATTCAGAAAAATTGAATTTTAGTTCCGGTTCTAAATGGTTGTCAGGGGAGAATTTAGGCGCTGACGATAAAATAGTATTAGTGGGAGATGATGCAGAGGGAGTACATGGTGGGAATAAAGAGCAAGAGATAACTCAGCTTTTGACGCACGCTAGTTATTTGGCTTGGGCGGACAGCCGCGGTTTAATAGCAAGAGGATCGGCGAAGATATATGTAAATGGCAGCTTTTTTAGGGCTTATGGAGCACCGACAGGTGCAAAGGGAGCTGTCGGCGTGACGAATGGAAGGACTTCGAGAGTTGATCTGTGGGATGGTATGGCTAATGCTGGTAATTCAGGTCAAAACCCTGGCAAAGGACAGGTGTTTAGCACTGCTTATGCCGATCAACTGCCAACTAGCATAGCGGCAACGCAGCCTATGTTCTAGCTTGGTAGTAGAGCTCTGCTTGTACAGTACATGATAATTATCTATTCGCTAGGTAAATCTGTCGTAGTGCTGTGCTTACTGAATATGATCGTTAGGGATGTGGCAAGTCCTGTTTGAAATATGGGCATTTTTTTAGATCAGATGGTGAAATTTTTGATTTAACGAGATGTTTGAGAGGTTTGAGACTGACATTCTGTTTTTCTAGCAAAGATAATGGTGAAAGTGTATTTGTCTGTAATGACACGTCATTATTTTTGGGGAAATGTTTTATGTGTGTCGATAAAAAATCCATCTTGATCTTGAGTTTTTGGCTGTCCGTGGGGGTTGCCCACGCAGAGCCGGTGAAGAGTGAGTTAACTCAGCTATTGCAAGATGGGGCTATTATTGTTCAGGCAGAGCAAGGTTTTATTGCAGCAAAGCCACGGCTCCAATTAATTGATACCAGTTGTTATCCCACATTATCTCAGTTGGATGATGCCCGTGCTGAACGAGTCAGCGTAGAGCAAGGTTTATCCGCGTTCAAAAGTTGTTATGTTTCTGTGTTTGATGTTGCTGCTTCGAATGACAGCGACATGCCTATGTTGTCCTTTCCTTATATTCCATTGCCGAACCATGTTGATGACTTGATCGATGTGCTGTCTGGTGAAATCGATCTAATTAATACGCAAAACGATGGGAGTGCAGCGCAAGCGAGTGTGATTATCGCGGTTGATAACATTTTTCGTGGTACGGAAAATTTACTTTAACTAATTCGAAAATTCTAATCAGTTAATTGATTTAAATGAATATTTCACGATTCCTTTAGCTTGGTATAACGCAGAAGAATGAATGAAGAGGTAAAAATTATGGCTGATAACATTGCTCATATTACGAATAATGAAAACGGTTACAGTAATGGCCAGCAGGGAGGAATGGTTGTGACCGAGCGCTCAGCAGCTTTCGTTACTGAAGAAAGCTCAGCTTTTGAGGTGGTTAAACTACGCAGCTTTGTGGCGAATCAGCAATTTAACGAATTGAAAGCCGAATGCTTGGCTTTGTTGTCTGACATGCCCGCTGACCAGTTACCCAAGGTATTGCCCGTCAACGTATTGTTGGCATTGGCTTATGCTCATTTAGGCGAGCGTGAAAACTTGCTTGAAAGCTTGGTTTTGCTTGAGGCTCAACAAGATGTTTTAGACAAGGACGCCCTGTGTGATTTGGCTGCGGTATACATTGCGAGTCAGCAAATCGAGAAAGCCCATAGCTTATTAAAAGCGCTGATAAAGCAAGCGCCGAAGCATGATTTGGCATTGGCTCGTTTGGCTTGGTGCCATATGGTGCAAGGTGAGTCTGAAAAAGCCTTGCTCTTGTTTGTGCGCTCTTTGGCGATTCAGCCCTTACGTATGGCGGCACAGCTTAATCGTATTCAGCTATGGGTAACCCTGTATCAAAAAAGCCTAGTTTTTCGAGATGGAAGGAATAACGATGAGGTCTCGACGAGTAAAGCTCAATCTATAATCGATTTTTCTTTGTCTATCGTTCCTACTGTATTTGAAGAAGCTTTGGATTGCTTGTTTAAACTGCAGGGCTCGACACCTGAAACGCTTTGGAAAAGCTATGAAAGCCGTTTACAGCGCTTGCAATTGCATTGGTGGGTATTGCTTGAAGAGTATGGCTCTGCGGAGCAATGGCTAAGTCGTGATGTCTTAATGGACGAGGAAGACCAAGCGGTTTATTGGGGGGGTGAATACGCAACTTTATTAACAGAGCATGACCAGCATGGCATTGCCGAATCTTTTTTAAAGGATTTGTTGAAAGTTTTCCCTAATAATATTGCTTTGTTGTTATTTTTGTCTGAGTTAGCACAGATGCAGGGCATGCCTATGCCTGCCATGGTGTTTATTCATCGAGCGATTCAACAGGAAAAGGAAAGCAGTGCGTTATGGGTTCGGTTGTCTGGTGTGTGTTTGCATCATTTCAGTCAGAAAGCTCGCCATGCTGCAGAAAAAGCGGTCACATTGGCCGACGCGATGGTAGCGGGGGCAGAGCACAGTGCTGAATACATAGAACTGTGCCGAATCCAAGCGAAACATGCCTTGGCGATGGTGGAATCAGATGAGCAGGCGTTTGATAAAGCCGAAAGTTTGTTTGTTGAAATCCTTGCAGAACGGCCATATTTTTTACCGGCGCTATCGGGCTTGGGTCAGCAGAAAATGCAGCAAGGTCGTATCGAAGAAGCGGTGTCTTTGTTCGAAAAGGTAAAAGAGGTCGATCCTGTTAAAGGTATTAGCTCTTTGATTAATGCACGGCATTTTCCAGAAGACGAGGAGACGTTAGATAAACTGGAGAAGTCCGCTAGATTACCTAGCATGGAAGGCTCTATGCGTTCTAGTTTGTTGTTTCAGTTGGCATCAGCTTGGGAAAAACGTAAAAATTTTGAAAAGGCATTTTCGTTAGCAGAACAGGCCAATGAATCGAGTTTACGCTTCTTAAAATATGATGCTAAAGACCATCGTAATCATTGTGCCCGTCTTCGTTATGCGTTTTCTTCGTCCTTGTATGAGCACAGACCTAATTTCGGTGTGGTGTCGTCTTTGCCTGTGTTTGTGCTAGGGATGCCGCGCTCCGGTACCACATTAGTTGAGCAAATTATTTCCGGACATAGCGATATTTTTGGTGCGGGTGAATTGGGGCTGATTCCCAATGTGATTCAGGGGTTAAATCGTTGGGAGCGCCATGTGGGCTCTGGTCGTCAATACCCTGATTGTGTGGATGATTTAGGCGAGTATGTGACCAAAGGCATTGCCAATAATGTTCTACAAGAGTTGCAAGCATTTGCCCCAGATGCCAAGCATATTGTCGATAAGCTGCCCCATAACTTTGAAAATATCGGCTTGATTAAGTTTCTTTTCCCCCATGCCAGGATTATTTCTGTGCGTCGAGACCCCCGTGATATCGCGTTATCCAATTACTTTACCGATTATCAAGCTAAGCACGGCGGAATGGGCTTTGCTTATGATTTGACCCATATTGGTGAGCAGTTGGCGGATCATAATTTGTTAATGCATCACTGGAATCAGGTTTTTCCCGGTCAAATTTTAGAAGTTAACTATGAAGATGTGGTGGAAGACCTAGAAGGGTCTGCCCGTAAGATGCTTGATTATATTGGCGTGGAGTGGCAACCCGAGGTGCTTAAGTTTAATGAACTGGAGCGTTCGGTTAAAACCGCCAGTGTGTGGCAAGTACGTCAGCCTTTGTATAAAACATCGAAAGCTAAGTGGCTGAATTACAAAAATAAGTTAGCGCCTTTGACGAAAGGGACAAATGCACCTATTGAATTTGATGCCATTGAAATGATGACTTTGCCTTTGCCGGATTTTCTGAGTCGTGGCGTGGCACATTTTGATAAAGGGGAGCTAGACGAGGCTGAGGCGTGTTTTAAAAAAATGCTGCACCATAACCCGAATCACGCGGCTTGCCAGTATATGACTGGCTTGGTGTATTGCAGTAAAGGGCATATGGCAGAGGGAATTGATTTGCTTGAATCCGCTTTAGAGACCTTACCATGGCAAAAAGAATGGCGTAAGAACCTGATAAAAGCGTATGAGCAAACAGGGCAAGTAGAAAAAGTTCAGGCATTGACGAATAAAAAACAAGTTAATGAGACGACAGCGTTAACCGATGTGGTTGACGATATACAGAAAGGATTCGACAGCGACCCAGATGAAGATGAAGCGTTTTTTCCTTTGGCGGGTATTGAACAGTTTTTATGATTTTTAAAGGTTAATGTATGAGAGCTTTATTAGCCCCATTGTGGGCACAGTCGAACCTAAACCTGTATATGGTTTTAAGCAGCTTGTTGATTCATATTTTGGGTCTTACTTCGACTATTTTTGTCATGTTGGTGTATGGGCGTTATTTGGCCCATGGCATAGACAGTACCTTGTATACCTTAGCGATGGGTGCCTTGATCGGTATTGGTATAGAGATTCTGTTGCGTCGCGCACGCTATAAAATCGCGGCGGCTTTGTGTGCAGCTGAGTCTCGTAAGCTATCAGAGAAAGTCAGTCATGTCTTGTTGAATGCCCGTAGTGGGGCGTTGCAATCACATTTGAATTCACCTGATATTGGAGGCGGTACGACCAGCTGGCTGGAACGTATTGGGCAAGCTGTCAGCCCCCAACCGATATTAGCATTACTGGATATGCCTTTTGCTTTATTGCTATTGGGTGTGCTGTTTTTGTTGTCTTGGGAATTGGCGTTATGCGCCTTGTTTGTTGTGTGTGTATTGCTGATATTTTTAGGTGTCAGTGTGCATCGAATAAAAGCGGTCACAGAGCATCATCAGCTCGCACAAGGGCAGTTTAATAGCTTATTAAAGAATACTGAGTTGACCGAAGTGGTGCGAATTAACAATGCACAAGATTGGCTAGCGCAACGTTTATCGGATGACAGTGGTGAGAGCCGTGTTTCTAAACATGCTTTGCAGTTGCAACAAGAGAAGATACAAAGCCAGGTCCGTAGTGCAACCATGTTTATGTCGGTAGTCATTATTTCTATTGGTGCCGCCTTATCTGTGCATGGTGATCTTAATTTTGGTCTGTTGATTGGGGCAAATATATTGTCTGCGCGTTTGATTGTGTTAATTAGTCAGCCGATTCAGCAGGTGCCGACTTGGTTGAATGCTATTGAATCCTTTAAAAATGTCGAGGCTTTTCTGGATTTACCCGAGGAAACACAAAGAGGCACCAAGCTTCCTACTTATCTGGGTAAATTAAGCTTTAAGCAGGTGATGTTTTCTTATCCTAATGCACCTTTGATGGTCTATGAGAACCTCAATTTTGAGTTGGAGGAAGGTGAATGCCTGATGGTAACAGGTAGCAATGGTAAGGGGAAAACGACCTTGGCTCGCTTGATCACCGGTCTCGTTCAGCCGATGCGAGGCAGTATTTCAATTGATGGGGTTGAGTTACGCCAAGTGAATGCTCGTTGGTGGCGTGAGCAGCTGGTGTATTTGCCACAAGATCCTGATTTGTTGCCCGGTACCTTGCGGGAAAATATGAGTTTGATTGATAGCAGTATTGATGATGCACAGATTTTGGCTGCGCTTCATCGTGTGCAGTTGGGTGGGTGGATAGAGCAACACCCAGAAGGCTTAGATATGATTATTCAACAGCGAGGTCGTAATTTAGCGTTAGGAATTCGTCGTCGTATTGCTTTTGCTCGTGCTTTGTTAACGCAAGGACAATTAGTCGTGGTTGATGAGCCTTTAGAAGGCTTAGATAAAGAGGGCATTAGTATGATGCAGCGGGTGTTGGGGGAATTGGAAAAAGAGAAGCGTACCTTGATTGTTATTTCCCAGTTTACGCAACCTTTAAAAGCTGGCGCTAAATACATTAATTTAGATGAACGTCATGTTATGCAGATTTCGTCAGCACATCCTAAAGCTACTTCCGGTAGTTTAGAAAAGGGAGCACTCGTATGATACTTGAACAAAAAGCGGTTTATCAGAAGTTAGAGAATGTGGGTAAGGCACAGCGTAGTTTGTTGTTTTTTATTATTGCTGGTTTTTTGGCGTTTATTTTTTGGGCCTCGTTTAGCCCTTTAGATTTGGTGAGTATGGCGAATGGCTCGATAGAACCTGTTAATAAAGTACAGACGGTACAACATTTGGAAGGGGGGATTGTTCAAAAAATACTAGTGAGGGAAGGGCAGCCTGTTATTAAAGGGCAAGCACTAATAGAACTTGAAACCATGAATAGTGGTTCTTCTTATGCTGAAATGTTGTCTCGGGTGAATTCGTTAATCGCTGATAAAACCCGTTTACTTGCGGAGATCAAAGGGGATGAGACTATTACTTTTGATGATGTGTTTTTAGCTGAAAATTTTCAGTTAGCACAACGTACAGAAACACTTTTTCAAGCGCGCCGTAATCAGTTAATCAGTTCTCTTCAGGCTCAGAAAGATGAGATAAATGTGCGCGAGAAGACGGTTCAAGAAATGGCTACTCGTATTCATTATAGTAAAAAACGCCTGCTGCTTGTACAGGAACAAAACGAGATAGAAAAGAAGCTGCTAACGAACTCTTTGAGTAATCGTTATGAGCATCTTGATAGCTTAAAAGAAATGAACAAATTAGAAAGTGACATCGCGGAAGGTGAAGTGGGCCTTGCCAAGACAAAAGCCTCATTAAATCAAGCGAAGAGTAATCTTGTTGCCATTCAGAATAAATATAACGAGGAAGTGAATACCGCGTATTCTGAAACCCGTAACCAGCTTAATGAAGCTGAACAGCGGCTGAAAAAATATAAAGACAGTTTGGAGCGTACCGTTTTACGTGCACCGATGGACGGTATCATTAAGAACCTTTATGTGGTGACTGAAGGGGGCGTTATTGCACCAGGTGGAACCGTGGTCGATATGGTGCCAGGTAAAGATGGTTTGATCGTTGAGGCAAAATTGCCTCCGCAGGATATTGGTCATGTTCAGCAGGGGCAATCTGTATTTATTCAGTTAGCATCGGGTGAGGCTCAGAATTACGGACGATTAATTGGTGCTGTTGACTCAATTAGCCCTGATACTATTACCTCAGAAGAGGGTGATGTCTACTATGTGGTGCGCATTTCAATAAATGACGAATATTTTGGTAAGGGGCAGAATCTCTATAAGTTGTCTTCAGGTGTGCTGGTAACGGCTGGTATTATCACTGGGCAACGAAGTGTGCTGGAATATATATTTTCGCCTTTTGTGCAGTCTTTACCTTTTGCTTTAACCGAGCGTTAGGGATGAATAATTTGACTTGGCAGAACTTGAAGGTGACGAAGCAGCATCGTTTAATGCAAAAAAAACAGCCTTCTTATGTGCTTTGGTTTACTGGTTTGAGTGGCTCAGGAAAGTCGACTTTAGCGAATGCGTTGGAACAGGCTTTGTTTGAACGTGGGTTGCATACCTATTTATTGGATGGCGATAATTTACGCCATGGGTTAAATCAGGACCTTGGCTTTTCTGAAACTGATCGAACTGAAAATATGCGTCGAGTCGGTGAAGTGTCTAAGTTATTTACCGATGCAGGTTTGATTGTGTTGGCGGCGTTTATTTCCCCTTTTCAGAGCGATAGGTCTTTTATAAAGGACCTTATAGGGGAGGAGAATGTCATTGATGTGTATCTTGATACACCTTTATCTGTCTGTGAACAGCGTGATACAAAGGGGCTTTATAAGCAAGCGAGAGCCGGGAAAATCAAGGGCTTTACAGGAATTGATTCGCCTTATGAAGCGCCTAAATCTGCGGATATTGTGTTTAATACGGATATCATGTCGGTGAACGATTGTGTTTCGATAATTCTGGCGTATTTGGGGAGGCGCCTGTTGCTGCCTTCTGTTTAGTGGTGTGTCTAGATGGAGCGATCTAAAACGTACTTTCTTTTCTGGAGGCCATCAGTGTGGCTAATACAATGCCTCTGAAGGCGGCTATGAGCAGGGCAACGTGAGAGGGGTTGTGTGTCTCACGTCATAGTTCTGGGCGAACAGGACAAAAATTTACTAATCAATAATCCCCTTGCCGCAATAAGCATACCTATAAGAATATTTCAGCAAGGGTAAATTCTTCAGAGCTTACCCTTTTTTTCATGTCTAAAATAACGGCCGAATATCGATGTAAACCTAGAAGTGGATTGTCTTTATCCGTGTAGTAATGCTCATTTTTTGCCCATTTAATAACGCTAGAGTTGACCGTTATATTCGTGTTTTTTTTGATTTTTTAACGATCTGGATCTATACATTGGTAGAGGTTTCTTAGATTTCATTAAATTTCAAGGATGGAATATGGCTTTATCAATCAAGGCGCGTTTGGTTCTAATGGGAACTCTGCTTTGTGTTATTCCAACGGTTATTGTTAGTTTGATACTGAGTGCAAATGCGTTGAATAAAGGAACCCTAGCTCTTCAGGAAGGAGTTAAGCAACAATTAATGGTTTCACGAGACTTGACTGCTCATGTGGTCGAGTCCTATTTCGACTTTATGGCGAATCAAGCCATTAGCCTATCCCATAACAACAGTACAATCTTGGCGGCGGAAGCATTTTCGGATGCATTTTCTCATTACGGTTTAGCAATCAGTGGGGCGGATAATGATAGGCTAGTGAATTATTACCGTAATCAATTTGATGAAAAGTTTCAAAAACTTAATGGTGGACGCTCGAGTGACCCAGACAGCACTCTAGAGAAGCTAAGTCCTGTAGCTAAAGCCATTCAAACAACTTACATCAGTAACAATTCTGCTCCTTTTGGCGAGAAAAACGTTTTAAATAGTGCTGGTGATAATTCGACATATGACAAAATACACCAAGAATTTCACCCGATGTTCCATGATTTTCAAAAACAATTTGGCTTTTATGACGTGTTTATTGCTGACGCTAAAACAGGCCACGTTATTTACAGTGTATTTAAGGAATTAGACTTTGGAACATCTTTAAAAACGGGCCCTTATCAGAATACTGGATTAGGCCAAGTGTTTAAAATGGCGGTCAGTAGTGGTAAGGATCGCGTAACTTATTTGACCGATTTTTCTGCCTATAAGCCTTCGTATAATGCGACGGCATCTTTCCTTTCAGCGCCTATTTTCAGTAATAAAGAAATGATTGGTGTATTGATTTTTAAAATGCCTATAGACCGCATTAATGCTGTTATAACTCACCAAAAGGGGTGGGAGTCTAGTGGTTTTGCCAAAACGAGTCAGACGTATGTGGTTGGTGATGACAAATTAATGCGCAGTAATGATCGTTTATTATTAGAGAATAAAGATGCTTTTTTAGCGCAAGTAAAAAGTAGCAATATAGCGGATGACCTTCTGCAAGAAATTACTCTTCACAATACGACTATTGGTCTTCTCAAGATAAGCAGTGAAGGAGTCAATGAGGCCATTGCAGGTAAGCAAGGTTTTGTTGTTGCGAATAACTATTTAGGTGAGCCTTCTTTAAGTGCGTTTAAGCCTCTGCAAATACCCAATATGAATTGGTCAATTATCAGTGAAGTGAGTCAGTCCGAAGCGTTTTCTTCGATTACAAAACTACAGGATACGATTTATGTAACCCTGATGATTACTTCTTTAATGACATTGGTGGTGGGGGCTTTGCTAGGTTGGCTTTTATCTAAAGTAATCGTTAAGCCAATCAATAAGATGGTGAAGTTAGTACATGGCATTGCTGAAGGAGAGGGGGATCTGACTCAACGACTCCCTGTAGAGGGCAAGGGTGAATTTTCAAAACTTGCTAAGGGGATTAACGTATTTATTGGCCATATAGATACTACTTTTTCGGTGATTTTAGCATCAGTAGTTCGACTAAAGCCGATCTCTGATGATATGGCTGAGGTGAATAGTAAACTCGCTTTAGCGACACAAGAGCAAAAAAAGCAGTCTGAAAAAGTGAATGTTTGTCTATCAGGCGCTAATGAATCGACGAAAAGAGTAGAGGCTGAATTGGGGCAGATTAGCGATGCAACAAGGCAAGGCAATGAAACGGTACATTCAAGCGGGCAAGTGGTCTTAAAAGTCGCAGACACGATGAAAGAGTTATCAGAAGAAATTACTCAAACGGTTGATGCAATATCAAAACTGAAAGGAGATACTGACCGAATTGTTGGCATTATAGATGTCATCAATAGCATTGCTGAACAAACCAACTTATTGGCTTTAAATGCCGCAATCGAAGCCGCTCGTGCAGGTGAAGCCGGACGAGGTTTTGCCGTGGTTGCTGACGAAGTACGTTCTTTAGCCTCAAAAACACGTCAGTCCACTGATGAGGTTGCTAGTATGGTTAGTGCCATTCAAAACGGAACGTTAGAAGTGGTGAGGCGCATGGAATACAGCAAATCCAATGCCGATCAATCTTCAGCTAATGTTGAAGATGCTACTCAGTCGTTGTCTCTAGTAAAAGAGGCAATGAAAACTATCTCTGATAAAGTTGAGAATATTTCAGAAGCTATCATTAGTCAAAAAACAAATGTTTTAGACGTCACTTGCCATTACGATGAGATGAGGCAGAGCTTCATACAAATTAATGAGCAGACAGAGTATTCAACCTTAGTTGGTCGTGATGTTATCAAACTGGCTGATCATATTATGGGACAGATCAACCGCTTCCAAGTGACAGACAAAAACTGGTCAACGAATCGTCGCAATATGGTCCGTAATAAGGATGAAAATATCTAGCTTCTTTGTAGTTATCGCTGAAATTTAGGGGCTTTTTTCACCATTACTTTTTTGAAACGATTAGTGTCGAGAGTAAAATGCATCCTCCACCTAGCATTTGAAGAGTGGTCAGAGACTCCCCCAACCAAATAAAAGCAAAGATAGCGCCGAAGGCGGGCTCTGAGCCTGTGAGCAGTGCCACGCGGGAAGGTGTCGTGTGCTTCACGCCATAATTCTGGGCGAACAGAGCAAAGATGGTACAGAAGATGACAAGGTAGAAGGTCAACAGCCAAAAGCGCCATTGTGTTGGTATGAGCTCGGCGATTGGGTTGTCTCCTACAAAAAACAGAACAAGTGCGCCAAGGGTCACCACGTTGGCTTGAATACTGGTGGTACTCAAGGGTGAAAGTTGTTTGCCATGTAATAACACCTTGGTAGTCACCACCATACAAGCCCGTAAAAAAGCCGCGAATAGAATCAAGTAATCGCCTGTATTTAAAGATAACCACCCCAGTTCTTTTTGGGTGAGTAAGAAAACACCCAACAAAGATAACAGAGCAAAGCCAATGATGTTTTTGCTTGGCCATTGTCTGGCGGTAATTGCTTCTACAAAGGGGGTCATCAAAATACATAGACTAATTAGAAAGGCTGCTTTTGAGGCGGTGGTGTGAAATACGCCATAGGTTTCGGCCATAAAAATACACAACAAGATAGCGCCTGTTGGTACGGCGTATTTCCAATCCCCCGCGATCCCTTTTCGAACTTCATTCCAATAAATAGGCAGCAATAGCAGCGAGGTGAACCCGAAGCGGATAATGATGAAAGCTAATACACTGGTGTAAACCAAGGCGTCTTTTGCTATGCCGTAACTGGTGCCCCAAAAAATAGCGGTCAACAGTAAAGACAATTCTGGGAGAGGGAGTCTACTAAAAGCGGTTGGGGTATTAAGCGTTTGTGTTTTCATGGTTTCTCGTTAAATGGCATGTTTAATGGGACAGCAGGGTAGAAAAATATGCTAACTTCTATTCTATAGAATAATAATGGCCCATTAATTCAAAAGACTTATGACTCATGGACACAAATAAACTCATCACCCTGCTGCCAGATATGGCGGCATTTGTTGCTGTAGTTGAAACGGGTAGCTTTACCAAAGCGGCGCAGATATTAGGGATTACGCCATCCGGTGTGAGCCGACAGGTGTCTCGTATGGAAAGTGCGCTATCGGCTGTGCTGATAGAGCGTACAACACGCAGGCAAACCACGACCTTGGTGGGCATGGCCGTATATGAGCAATGTCGTAATATGCTCGACAGCGCAAAAGAGGCGGTGCAGGCATCGGAAAGTAACGCGACAGAAGCCAAAGGTCGTTTGCGAATTGCCGCGCCAAAAGCCTTTGCCAAGCAAGTATTAGAGCCTTTTTTATTGGAATTCATGAACTCGTATCCGGAGATTTCATTGCAGGTGCAAGTGACGGATTTACGGATTGATCCGGCTTATCAAGATGTGGACTTGGTGTTTCATGTGGCAGATCAGCCTTATGAGCATTTAGTGTGTAAAACCCTAGGCTCTATACGTTCTGTACTTTGCGCTAGCCCGACTTATTTAGCGAAGCAGGGCACGCCTCATTCTCCTGAAGATTTGGTTGAGCATGATTGCTTACCCCTTGGTTTTTTTGATGGCGATAATGTTTGGTCTTTTCAGCAAGGGGCGCGAAAAATGGCCGTTACGGTAGGTGGGCGTTACATTAATAACCATTCGGAAATGCGTTTAAAAGGAGTGAAACAAGATTTAGGTATTGGGTTGTTTCCCGATTTTGTGGTGCGGGACTCGCTGAAAAGTGGTGAGGTGATTGAGGTGTTAACAGACTGGCAACTTAATAGCGACTTTCAAGGCGGTGTTCATATGCAGTTTCCCGCCATGCGTTTTATGCCTAATAAACTGCGCGTTTTTATCGACTTTATGGAAAGCCGATGGGCTTAGGGTACTAACAGCATAAGGTTATTAAGGGAGGTTAAACCTCCCTTAATAACGCATTTTTTATTGCTAGCTGGCTTGGTGGAGTTCCACTCTATTATAAGGCTGCCATGGTGAATTGACTGAATTTGGCTGCAATTGCATGTGCCACAGTTCATTATTGCCATTCAATGCCACCATGCTCTGTAGGGTGGTGTGATTGTTAAACAGCATCAAGTCTCCTTCTGTGACGTGATAACGAATACAGACTCTGGGGTCCATACAGATTTCTAGTAAGCGGGCTTCTAGTGTCTGACAGTCCGTATAAGCGGGTGAGGTTTCAATGCTGGTCTGATGGGCTGGCAAAGGTTCTAGCGCATGACCTTGATGACCGCTTTTCCACCAACGTAGGGTCTCTTGACGAGTCTGTGGACATTGAATGATTAGCGGATGGGTGTTACTTACCGTGCCGAGATGATTTTCTTCTAGTTCATACTTCAGACTTGTCTGGCGCAATTTTTCACGTTCTTGACCATCTATTATTAAACCTGCTAGTACGGAATCTATGACGACATTGCTGGCTTCAGGGTTCTGATTCGTGTCGTTACGATGGCTGTACAGGGCGAATTCATGGGGCGTGAAATCTTCATAAGCATATTTGCTTGGATGAATGCCCATATAAGTGGGTGGACAGACCAAGTTCCAGTCGATCGCTAAACTGGCGGTTGATTTTGCTGCGTTTGAGAGGGAAGCCGGCGGAGTGATTTTATTAAGCTGACCAAATTGCCAAGGAACGATAGCGCCACGACGGCTATACCAGGCCTCCATTTGTGCGGGTTCAGATAGGGCTTGAAACCCTCTTAAAGTGACGGTACCAAATTCTTTAACGAGTTGGTTTAAATCTTTCTGGTTTAGCAGCGTAATGGGTAATGTCGAGTCGCTGGACTCTAGAATCAAACCGAATTTTTCATTTTGTAATCTGGCGCGTATTTTTGTTAGCTGTGGTGCAAGTTCGGCGCTGGCCGTCAGTTTTATTAGACACCATGGTTGGTCTTCATAGCTTACAGGGATAACACCGTGTTTTTTCAGGTGCTGTTCATGAGCATCGACTAAGAAGTTGCCACTGTGGGCATCAAACATCATGGTGCTGTGCCAAGGGGTTTTGAACCTAGGTTCATCAAACAAATAGAGGGAATATTTTTTCCCTATCATTGGGTGTTCATGGATGCTCAAGCGAATACAGTCAGCAAACTTTTGCTGTAAGAAGTTATCTAACGCTTTGCCTTGTACCATCATGCCTTTGGCCATTTCGGCAAGGCGTTTACGACCTGCTTTATGGGAAAATTTGGCTAAGATATGTTGTTGATCTTGGGACATGAATTTCTTTAAACCCAGATAGGTATTATTCATTTTGTTGTTTCTGAGTTTGAGCTCTGAAAAATTCTGCTCGTAGTCTTTGTCACCAAATTTGTCTTTTAACGCGGTAAAGTATTCTGTATCACTGATGCCATCGAATTCCTCAAAATCTTCAAAGTTGACTATTTTCAGCGAATCACTGGCGTTCATTCGACCCACCATTTTCTTTAAGCCATCCGCATAATCATAGTGGTGGGCCAGGTCAACAGAAATGTAGTCGGAAAAGGTGTGGTAGTCAGAAAAAACATAGAAGGAGACACCGGGGTCATAGATGGCTTGAATGTCGCGAATGGTGCCGACAAACTTTCTAAGCACTAGGTATTCGCCAATGTCAGGATTATGCCCTAGTACTTTATTGAGGTTATTGGTTTTGCAAGGAAAGGCCGGCAGCAACAATTGAATTTTTTTTCTGTCATAAACAAAGTGACGTATTTTTTCTTTTAGTTTTACCAAGCCTTCAAAGCTGGCATCGGACTGGGCAATTAATTGGCTGAGTAGGATAAAAGATATTTTTTCTACCGCTTCTTCATATTGTATATTGTTCATAACTATTCCCTTAGTTTTGATAACACCATGTGGTTTGTTTTTCTTAAGCAACTTCTGTAACGGCTTTTTTATTTTTGAGAGATTTAGTAGAAGTCTCAATAGTCTCATTGCTCTCAAATGTCTCAATGAGTTCGTTTAAATAAGTTACTTCCGTTATGGATTTAATATAAGCGTCTGGTCGAACTAAAATGGCTTGGTTTATATATTCTATATTTTTCGCCCAATGGAATATTTGATTTTTATTTGAGTGGATTTGAATGACTTCGATGTGGTCAGGCACGCTGATTGTGATTTCATCGTCGGTGAAAACGAATAGGGTATATTTAGAATAGTTCAACAGAGAATACAGTCGAGTCTGTTTGTTTCCATCAAAAATTTCGCAGTCAAAGAGGCGGGAACCTTCTAGTCCAGACTCGCTATAGCGAATGCCCATTCCGGTAATATTACCGGCGCGCTTTTCGACGATTTTTAGGTAGTCTTGAGCATGGGTTCCGGTGGCTGAATACTTGGTTGAGCGTACCAATTCGCCGGAACTTTCAATCACACTTCGGGCAACGGGTTGTCGCTCGCTCTCATAACTTTGTAGTAGCGCTGGGGGAGCCTGATGCTGGATGACCATGTTGAGCTTCCAGATCAGATTGAAGGCATCGGCAAGGCCTGTGTTGAGGCCTTGTCCACCATTCACTGAGTGGATATGTGAGGCGTCACCAGCAAGAAAGACCTTATCTTCTACCAAGAATTGTTCGGCAACGGACTCTTTTACCGAGAATTGCGAAAACCAAACCACCTCTTTGAAGCTCAAGGTATGTGGTCGCATCGCACGATTAATTTTGGCGACGGCCTCTTCTTGGGTGAAATCTGTGGTGTCCATTCGGATGTAAAATCTGTCTATGTTGCCTTCCCTTGGGATCCACGCAACATCTGAGGTTTCCGCTTGGAAAACAATAATTTCCGGTACCTTGGGGAAGTCGGTTGCTAAGACACCATCGATGACCGCCCAAGTGATTTCTGGGCGAATAATGTTAAAAGGCACATTAAAGTGCTTACGAACAAAAGACTGTGAACCATCGGCACCGATTACAAAGCGCGACTGGATCGTTTCTCCATTGCTTAGCTTAGTTAGGCACCCAGCATCGTTTAATTGAATATCGTCCACCGAGGTGGCGCGTTGAACACCCGCTTGCATCGCTGTCAGTTTTTTGTCCAATAATTGTTCAATAAAGGATTGTCCTATCATCAAAAAGTGCTTGTGGAAGCATCCTTCAAGCTCTTCCCACCAAGAGGATTGTCGCGATAGGAATTTGCCATCGGCCCAAATAGAGCTGGTATTGCACGGTTTACCTAGGGGATAAAGCTCCTCAAATAAATCCGCCACCTCTAGTAATTGTAAGGTGCGGGCATTCAATGCATCCGCTCTACCGACTTGTAAGGGGCCGTCCGACTTATCAATAATCATGCTACTCAGGCCGCAACGCTTAGCGAGATAATGGCACATTAGTCCAACGGGACCGGCGCCTATGATGGCAATATCTGTGGTATGTGTATTCATTGATAAGACTCCAAACTAGGGTTATCGACAGGTGGGTTGCTTAATACTTGAACGCGGCGTAGGTGACGATGAGACTGGGTGATAAAGGCTTCTCGGCCATGCAGCAGAGAAAAATTGTCACAGATCACCACGTCTCCCGTTTGCCATTCATGGGCGTAAAAATTTTGTGGGTCATACAGAGCCTGACGTAAGCTGGCATGAAGCAATTCAACTTCTTCTGCTTCGATACCGGTAAAGTTAAGGTCTGGAGGGTTAACAAAGTCGCCTTTTTCTTCAATGTGTGGCTCGTTATAACGAATCACAAGATGTTCTCTTTGCGGGTGTTTGGTGATGATGGGAGACACGGTTTTACTGTTGTAAAACGACATTTTCCTGTGGTAATTACCGGTGGTTTTTTTCCAAAGTGAGACGTGTTCTTCTGGGGCATTTTTTAGGGCGAGCAGGGTGTTTGAAAAAGTGGTTCTTCCTCCTTGTCCTGCTTGAGGAGCTTTAACGCATTGAAATATTTGATATTCGGGGACTTGAGGTCGATACATGCCATCCCAGTGTAGTGGCATATAGCTGTTATCAAAAATGTGATCTTCGGGTTCATCTTGCTGAATCAGTTCGAGCACTTTGCCAAATGGCCAAAGGCTGACTTCGCCCCAGTTTTCACAATACTCAGCGAATTTATCAGCGCTATCGAAGGCATCGAATCCTCTTAATAAAATCAGATGTTCTTGATGAAAAAATTGTTTTAGCTCCTTTATATTGAGAGCCTCTATATTAGTATCACTTTTGGGAGTTATGAGTACGCCATAGGGTTTAAGATAGGTAATTTCACAATCCATACTACATTCCTTTATAGATAGACGTTAATTTTAATTGGTTTGATTTTTCATATGAAAGTAAGCGTTTATTTATCTCCTTTAAATATGCTTAATAATAATTTGTTGAAAATGAATGGATAAAATTAATTTTCAATTGGCCTTTGTTTTTTTTGTGATCATAATCAATTTTCTCTCATTGACTATCAATTATGTATTTAAATTCGGATGTCGACTAGAGAGTAAAAAAGGAACAGAGAGTTATTGATAAGGGAACAGTCATGTTAAATGAGTTTAAAAAAATCGCCATATTCAACAAGGTAGTTGAATGTGGCTCTTTTACTAAGGCAGGGCAGCTGCTGAGCTTACCGAAATCGAAAGTGAGTGAGCAGATTACCGCCCTGGAAACTATTCTAAATGTTCGGTTATTGCACCGCACAACGCGAAAGATCAATCTCACTACAGAGGGTTGCACCTTCTATCATTACAGTAATGGATTGAACAAGGTGGCAGAGGACGCCTTTCGTTCCGTGAATCACTTATCTTCAGAAGTGTCAGGCATCATTCGAATCAGTACTACCATCGACTTCGGCACTTTTATACTGAATCCGCTTATTGCTCGATTTTCCGCACAATACCCCAATGTGGTATTTGATGTTGACCTGAATGATGCGATTGAAAGTCCAGTGGAAGAAAATCTGGATTTGGTATTACGCATTGGCGAAATGAAGAATTCATCATTGGTGGGGCGTGTGTTAGCGCCTTTTATGTTGGGAATGTATGCCAGCCAAGGTTACTTGAATAAAACGCCCTTGATAACCACTCCAGAGGATATTCAACATCATAGTTGGATTTCTCTTTCTCGGACGAGTTTACCTAATGATGTTGTCACCTTGAGGGATCAACGGGGAGAAAAGCAGCAAATTAGAACCCATCCTAAGCATGTCTGTAATTCCCCATTGGGGGTGATGTCCATGGTAAGGGAAGGTATGGGCGTTGGACTGATCGCGAGTTTTTTGGCTGAAGAAATTAATGACCCGAGCTTAGTCCGATTGTTCCCCGATTTTTATATGCAAGGCTTAAGCGTCAATATTCTTTACCCAAGTCGAAAAAACATGCCGCCCAGAGTGCGTCTATTCATTGATTATCTGATTGAAACGATAAAGGCATAAAGGGAGGTGACGCATAATACAAGCCCTGTTGATGCAGATAGGCAACAGGGCTTGTACTTTAGCTAGTCAGTAAAAAGCGTTTGTAGCAGCTCAACCCCCGCCTCTTGGCCGCCTTGGTTGTAAGCATCCAATAGGGCAGAGCCCAAAATGGCGATGTCTGCTTTACCCATTAACTGCTCAATGTGCGAGCGTTCCCGCAAGCCAAATCCGACGCCCATAGGGGCACTGGCGTGTTGTTTGATTTGCGCGAGGTAATCGTCCAGCGGTGTTTTTTGGCTTTTCTCTTCGTGGCTGGAATGACCTGTCACCCCAGAACGTGCCACACAATATAAGAACCCGCTCGATTGTCCGGCCAGCATGGCAAGGCGGTCTTTCGGTGTAACGGGTGTCACCAACCAAATTGGGTCGATCTTATGGCTAGCGCAAGCCGCTTGATAGCTCGCCGCTTGTTCGATAGGCAAGTCAGGCAAGATTAAACCTTGGATATTCTCTTCCGCGGCGCGTTTGGCTAGCTTGTCTAAACCAAAGCGATACATGGGATTTAGGTAACTCATTAAAACAATGCGGCTGTCTGAGTAATCACGGGCCAGTTTGCCAATTTGCGATAAACAGGTGTCTACGTCTAAGTCTTGCTCCAAGGCTTTATGGCAAGCCGCCACAATGCTAGGGCCATCGGCAACAGGGTCGGAAAAAGGGAACTGCACTTCAATGAAATCCACCCCTTCTTTCATCAGGCGTGCCATCCAATCCAAACTCTCTTGTACCGTTGGGTAACCGTATACCACATGAGTCATGGATAGAATCGGCTTTTGCTGGCGTTTTTCTTTAATAAAAGCGGCTAACTGGCTCATGCTTTTTCTCCTGTATTGTTGCTTTTATCCGTAGCGGTCGTTGGGTAGGAGGCAAGGTAATCGGTTAAAAACTGCGGGAAGGTTTCATCTTCTACCGCTTTGGCCACGTTGAAAATATCCTTATCGCCACGGCCTGAAAGGTTAATCACAATGCGGGATGCCTTCGGTAAATTTGGTGCGTCTTTAAACGCACCGGCTAAGGCATGGGAAGATTCCAGTGCTGGAATAATGCCTTCTTTTTTCAGCAATAAAGTACAGGCGTTAATGACCTCATCGTCCATGGCATAAGTCATTTTGATTCGGCCCGTTTCGGCAAGATGCGCAATAATAGGCGATACGCCAACATAATCTAACCCAGCGGCTATGGAATGGGTTTCTTGTAATTGCCCCGCTTTGTCTTGCAAAAACATAGTGGCAAAACCTTGAGCAATACCTGGCTGACCGAGGTCATGGGACAGGCGAATCGAATGCTCCCCAAGCTCTAGCCCTTTACCGCCAGCTTCGACACCGACCATTTCCACCTCTTTGTCATCAAGGAAAGGCAAGAACAAACCACAAGCGTTAGAGCCACCACCGACACAGGCATACAAACGATCAGGGAATTGACCGAACTGCGCCACACTTTGCTCGCGTACTTCATCGCCAATCACCGATTGGAAAAACGCCACCATTTCAGGGAAAGGCGCACAACCACAGGACGTGCCGATTAGGTAATGGCTTTCCTCATGGCTGGAAGACCAGTCACGCAAGGCTTCATCTAAAGCATCCCGTAGGGTTTGTGCCCCCGTGGTAACCGGCACAACCGTCGCACCTAACTGCTTCATCCAAAATACATTCGGGTATTGGCGTTCTATGTCTTTCGCGCCCATATAAATCGTACATTCAAGACCCAAACGCGCCGCCACAAGAGCCGTGGCAATACCATGTTGGCCAGCGCCCGTTTCGGCAATCACCCGTTTTTTGCCCATGCGTTTCACCAATAAACCTTGGCCAATCACATTGTTCATCTTGTGGGCACCACTGTGGTTTAAATCTTCACGCTTTAGGTAAATCTGCGCACCGCCAAAATGTTCGGTCAAGTTTTCGCAATAGGTCAGAGGCGTCGGGCGGCCAGAAAACTGCTGCCATTGCTTGTGTAATTCAGCGAGAAAGGCTGGGTCGTTCTTGGCTTCTTCAAACGCATTGAGAATTTGTTGTTGGCTTGAATAAAGGATTTCAGGAATGTAACTACCACCGTATTGTCCGTAGAAACCGTTCTCGCTTTTCATTGTGTTTTCCTTATTAAATTAACTATACCGTTTAGTTAATTTAATCGGGTTTTAAAGTGTCGTCAAGTTTTTCTTTTCTGTTTTGTTGGTCTGTTTAATCAAGTTCCATTGAAACGCTTTGAGCCATGAGTTTTATTCCGCCCCGCTGGGCGTGGACTTAGTTCCTTTCCCTATCCTGTAGGTTGGGCTTTAGCCCAACAACCCCAAACTAAATCCAAGTACAGCAACTTCTATTCAAATGCTTTGAGCCATGAGTTTTATTCCGCTCTGCTGAGCGGGGGCATTTATTGATTCAACTTCCATTCAAATGCTTTGAGCCATGAGTTTTATTCCGCCCCGCTGGGCGTGTAACTTTTTGCTAGC
The DNA here is from genome assembly GCF_016463975.1 of Marinomonas transparens. GTDB lineage: Bacteria > Pseudomonadota > Gammaproteobacteria > Pseudomonadales > Marinomonadaceae > Marinomonas > Marinomonas transparens. The sequence goes on from NZ_JAEMNX010000033.1 coordinate 26,932, forward strand.
GCCCAAAAAGTAACCAAAAATTCGCTTTAGACATTTAATGCGTTGTTTCGTCATAAGCGCATGATTGTTCCTCTACGCTCGTTGTTACGTAAAGTATTGATCAATTCTTCTGGTGTTTTAGGTTCGGTTTTACTGTGTTACGTGAGGTGATCATGGTCGTTCAATCAGGATTGAATCGAAAATTTTTTGTCTGGGTCGAGAGTTGGTAAGAACTTGAGATACTAAAGGCCATGTATAGACCGACTACATCGTTTACATAACTGCTTGTTAGCAAAGAAAAAACACAAATATAAAGTGGTTATTTTAATCGTCTAATAGTATCGTCAAAACCAGTCAGGGAAGGGCGTGTTTTTAGATGGAGTTTTCTCTTGAATGACCTCACCGAATACCTTCCTTGAAATATCTAAATTAACGCGGCTCATTTTGGATGCTATTGAAATTGTCTAAATACGCATGCGTACTATTAAAAATGTTAGGCAAAAGGACCAGCATGCCCCAACCAATATTAAACGATGATTCCCCTCTACTTTGCTCTAATTGCTTTGAGGATGAAGGGTTAAGAATAGATGCAAATAAAATTGGTCATGAACTGTCAGAAGAATGTCCTAATTGTAAAAGCACCGATGGTAAAAAACTCACACAAAAGCTGATCAAAGGATTGGCGTGGAGATTTTTTGTAAGCGGAACAACAATCCGATGTGAATATGGAGCCGCGCCAGTAATTCAGTGTAATGAACATCACTACGGGAAAAGTGATATTCGTCCATCGTCTTGGTTAGAAGCGGATATAAAGTTGATTGAGGGCGCAGCCAAAATTGGGTTCTTTCACTACGGGCCGCGTCTATGGATGATAGGTGAAGTTGAGCCGCTTAAAGATCTCCAGAATGAAAGCAGTCGAGGGGGAATTATTGAACAGGTGTTGCAAGAATATCCTGAAAGGTCAATTGCCAGCGGTACTAAGTTTTACCGCCTGAGGGTTAATCCGAATAATCCTGCTGATCCAATGCAATATGATAGCCCTCCACTTGAATTTTCAGGTAATGGTCGTTTGGATTCTTCTGAACTTTCCGTTATGTATGGTTCGCAAGATATTGATGTTTGTATTCATGAATGTCGAGCATCTACAGATGATGAAATTTATGTAGCAACTTTTAAAACTGAGAAAGAGCTTCGTTTTTTAGATTTAACACAAATTTTAGAGGAAGATAATACAGAGTTTGAAAGCTTAGATATGGCTATACATATGTTATTTCTTGCTAAGTCACATTCGTATGAAATTTCTCGGGCTTTAGCCAAGGCAGCAAAACTCGCTGGTTATGATGGAGTTATTTACCCTTCATTTTTCAGCCTTATTAGAACTGGCGGTCATCCTTTTGAAACTAGTTATGGTCTTTCTTTACGACGATTTCACCCTGAACGCGAAAAATACGCAGATGCTTACACAATTAGAAACTTTGCATTGTTTGGGCACCCGCTGAAAACTAAATTAGTAAAAACAGAGTCCATCAATAGGCTTATAATTACCCAAGTTGGTTATCAAGGGCATTTTGGGCCAGTAGAGTATTAACCATGTTAAAACTTACGGTGAGAAATGCCTAACAGGCGATCAAATCACTCTTGAGGGAATATGACAAAGAGAATAAAACAGCATCAGTTAGAAGATTTGTCCAGATATAAGTTTGCTCTGTCTATACCACAAAAATGGGTTTTTCGAGACAAAGATAAAGATTATGGGATTGATGGTGAAGTTGAAATCTTTAATTCCGACGAAAAGGCTACAGGTTTAGTATTTTGGGTTCAATTAAAAGCGACTAGCTTAGACCAGACTAGGGCTATAAGAGGGTTCGACCTAAGCCTAGAAACTATAAAATATTATAAGCGACTAGAAATACCTGTATTGATTGCTAGGTATTCTGAGCATGAAGATACGTTTTACGTTAAGTGGGCTGGCGAAATCGATACCTTTTATGCCAAAGACGATGCCAAAACAATGAGGGTAAGCTTTTCTGAAGCTGATATTCTCGATGAAGAAAAAGCAGATGAACTAAATAAATACCTAACGAAACTTAGAGCAGTTAAATCAGGCTTTATTAAGCTTCCCATCGATGTGCAAATCTCTTTTGAAAGTAAATCTATATGCGGTGTGGCTTCGAGCATTCTTATCTCAAAAATCAGATCGAAAATAAATAAATTCAGTAGCGTTCTGCGATTGGTATACGATGACAATTCTCTTTCTGCTGACGTTTTTATCGATGAAAATACACTTAAAGTAGGCTTTCTAGATATTGCAGGCTGTACATTTCATAGTGTTGATTTGATGGATCCTTCCAAGCTAGCTGAAGATCTGCTAAAGGATATTTCTCTGGCACTTTCCTTGTCTCTATCACAACTAGGTTATAGTGACTTAGCAGCCAGAATAGTTTTTTCTCACGATTTACAACATAGATTGAAGGTTAAGCATGAGATTTTTGAGCGCCTTTTACCCTGTCTGTTGAAATCAAACTTTTTTAAGGAATCGCTCGAAATAGTTAGTGATGTTTGTGATGAGGCTGAAAATAACTTTCTAGAAATGATTACTAATTCAACATTGCTATTTATAAGAAATACGGTAGATAAAGTAAAACAGGAAGCTACTGAAACATTCCTAAAGAAAACTATCGAAAGGTATAAGGAAAAATCTCCGAGCCTGTATGGGATATCGCAGTATAACTTGGGAAATTTTTATAGGAGTACAGATAGGTGTAACCAAGCTGCAAGGTGCCTACTAATAGCGAGGAGATATGAGCCTAAGTACTACAATCAAGGCTATTTTTACAGGGAACTAGCTGGCTCTCTGTTCGAAATTGGTAAATTCACTTTTTCATCAAAACTTTATAAAAAAACCTTAGAAATTGATAGCAGCGAAGATGTTCTACCTTTGTATGCTGACTCATTGATGTTTTCTGGTAAATATCAAGAGGCACACAAAACATTTAAAAATTACTTAAACAAGACAAAGAGCCAACATGCAGGATGGCACTTAAAATCGATTTGTTTAGCTTCTATAATTGAGGAGCACGATATTAAATCTCAATATAGAAATATCAAGAAAGCCGTTGAATTGGCTGATATAAGTTATCTAAGCCCAGATAAAGCAGAGAAGCAATTGGAAGAAGCTTTGGAGAAAGACCTTCTCTGTGCCCTAGCCTGGTTTAATCTTGCACATATTAAGAATAGTTCAGGTCAAATTCATGATGCGGCATTTTGTTATACTATGTGCGCTTTAGTACAGACATGGGATATAGAAGCTTGGGTAAAAGCAACTGCATGTAGCTTTAATAATGTCGTTCCTATAGAAATCTTTGCTCTCTTAGTTCGTACAGGTTATTTTTTCAATGGTGAACGATATATTGAAGTTTTGTATGAAGTTATAGAGGGAAGCCTTGGGGAAGAAGCTTTATCTCAAATAGCGCATGTTATTGATCAACTACTATTGGATGATAGAAAATCAAAAAATAATATTCCTGAACTTCGAATACAAAATGAAGAAGGGAAATTCGAAAATGTTCTCGTTAACGAAAATGACTCAAAGGGTCAAGGTCGTTGATTTCATATTTTCCGTCTTTACCTTAGAAAAATACAAGAGACTTTGGCCTTTGGTTTCATCACTTTCGGTATTTTACCCTCAGCGAAAAACATTCGACGCAATCCTGATTGCGCGACCTTATGGTGTTTCCGAGTCATTCGATTACTGATTTATTTACCTCTAAAAAACCACATCAACACCTTACGTAAAAAATCGTTGTGCTAAAAATCATGCTAAACAAAGACAATGAGACGTTTTGGGCTGAAAGTCCGATAAAAGACCTTTTGGTTACTTTTGTGTCGTTTGACAAAAGTTACACGCCTAGCAGGGCGGAATAAAACTCATGGCTCAAAGCATTTGAATGGAACTTGAACAAGCTAATAGACTTGAACCCACGCCCAGCGGGGCGGAATAAAAGCTGACGAATACAAAGCGTTTGAATGGAAACCAGAGAATAAATAGCGTGACTCTATGTCTGTGTGTTTTAGGCATCGGTAGGTTGGTGGTTCTTCTTTTCAATGTCTGATTTGAACTTGCATTAATAAACGCAATTATTTAAGGTAGGCAGCGCGTTAAGGGCTTCTACAACAATTACTTAACGAGTTTCGTTTTTTACAACAGGATTAAGATTTTGAAAAATTCACTGCAAGCTATCCATCATCACCACCATAAAGCTTAACCTTTCAGGTTTAGGCTGGAAGGTTTTATTACCTTCCAGTGGCGCAGAATTTTTCTCAACCCTCGGAAGGTAACTTTCGGGGGTTTTTCATTTGAAGGCCCCGTGTAATGTTTCAATGGCAATGTTGCCAATGACAATTTGAATAAAAATGGGGTAAAACATGAGTGACAACAATAGACTTCGCATTGCGGTACAAAAATCCGGTCGCCTTAGTGACGACAGTATTGCTTTGTTAAAAGCCATAGGCATTAAATTACAAATTCGGGATCGTTTATTGATCGCTCATTCTACGAATCAGCCCATTGATCTTTTATTAGTGCGTGATGATGATATTCCCGGTTTGGTGATGGATGGTGTGGTGGATCTTGGTTTTATTGGTGAGAACGAGTTAGAAGAAAAAATGCTGGAGCGTCAAGCTGCCAATAAAGCGTCTGGGTATAAGGCGTTGCGCCGTTTAGATTACGGTGGTTGTCGTTTGTCTATTGCGGTTCCTAATGAGTTTGATTACCAAGGCGTGCAGTCGTTAGTCGGGAAAAAGGTCGCTACCACGTATCCATTTTTATTGGAGCGCTTTTTTAAACAAAATAATGTGTCGGCTCAGGCGGTGATGTTAACAGGGTCGGTTGAAGTCGCGCCACGAGCGGGTGTGGCTGATGCGATTTGTGATTTGGTATCGACGGGGGCGACGTTGGAAGCCAATGGTTTGCAGGAAGAAGAGGTTATCTTTCGCTCAAAAGCGGTTTTTATTCAGCGTTCAGAAGCGCTGCCAGCGGCCAAGCAAGCCTTGATTGATACATTGTTACCGCGCATTGACGGGGTGATTCAGGCGAAGGAAAGTAAGTACATTATGTTGCATGCGCCAAAGGCGTATTTAGATCAAGTGAAAGCCCTGTTACCGGGGTCAGAAACACCGACCGTATTGCCATTATCTGGCGATGAAGACACAGTAGCGATTCATGTGGTGAGCCCTGAAAATCTATTTTGGGAAACCATGGAAAAACTGAAAGCATTAGGTTGTCGTTCAATATTGGTCATGCCGATTGAAAAAATGATGGTTTAGGAGGCCTTGCATGGCAGTCACTACGTATTATTTAGAGATGAAGTCGTCGGATGAGTTAATCGAGAAAACAGAGTCCCGTGGGCTGGTGGTGCAGGAAGCGAAAATAGATGAATTTAGGTTTAATCGTTTTCTTTATCAGTTGATAGGTGAGCAATGGGATTGGACAGATAAGTTGTCTCTTTCTGATGAAGAGTGGAAAGCTTATGTCGAGAGTCCTAATGTTCGTACTTGGGTCGCTTATTACGATGGCGCTGTTGCTGGGTATTTTGAGCTAAATGCTAAGGAATCGGGTGACACTGAAATCGCTTACTTTGGTTTGGCACCTAACTTTATTGGTAAAGGCTTCGGTGGTTATTTATTGTCCCAAGCGATTTCAAATGCATGGGACATTTCCAGTACGAAAAGAGTGTGGGTGCATACTTGTTCTTTGGATCATGCTTCGGCCTTATCTAATTATCAGGCAAGAGGTCTGAAAATGTATAAAGAAGAAACAGAATAAAAATAAATAAGTTAAAGGTTCTGGAATCAATAAACGGGTGTTCAAACATTCGATTTTAGAGGCTTATTCAACAGACGATATTTCTAAATAAAATTACTGAAAGGCAACTATATCTATTTGATATAAAATAGATTTTTATTATTGAACGATTTCAGTCGATCCAAATAATTGTACGTCTGCTTTTGGTGATAAAGCTGTTTTCAAAGTAAAGAGCATTTTCTGCCTACTATTTGGTAAAGACCACTCATAGGAAATAGTATTTGTTAGAACATTTAAAGCAGAGAGTGTTTTGTGACTACTAACTTGCTTAGACATAAATGGTTGTGGTGCTGTACTTACAAGACGAATGAACTGCTTTTTTGCATATTCTGTATCGGCTTTTTGCATAGACAATGAACAGAATTTTTTATGATTGGGCAGTGCTACAACAGATATGACTTGCTCGTCTAGAAGTTTCCATGCATCTCCATCATGCCCTGAAAGAAACTTCCTAGCCACTTTGGGTGGTAGCTTAGCTGTATTCGCTGTTAAGGATTCACGAAGTGATTCAAGATTGGTTACGTAGCTTAAACAAAAAGCAGTATAATATTTAATAAATATACTCGCTTTATGCTCTTCGTCAGTAGAAGCAATGACAGGCTCAAAGGTTAAGCTACATAAAAAGAAAAAAATAACCTGTTTAACTATAATTCGTCTTCTCAATATAACAATCTCTATGATGTAATGTCTTAAAATATATTTCTTATTTATGATATATCATTACCACCCTTAAATGTAAGAATAAAGGACATTAATACATTGTATAGCATGAAATTAATAGGGGTGTTGGCGTTAGCGTTGATAGCGTCAGCCTGCTCGACTACTCCAAAACCTATAAAGTACTTCGATGTGCAAAATAAACGCTTTTTTATAGCCTCTGTTGATGTGAATTTACTCCAAAAGTGTGACTCCAACCCAGATGGGTTTGCAGATCATAAAGCTCTTGCAAAAAAGTTTAAGGAAAAGTTACAAAAAGTGTTGTGGGATAAAAAAATCTTAGCTTTTTTTCCAAAAGATGCTGTTACTTTAAAGTTGAAAATTCAATATAGGCGAAATTTTATGGGAGAGATGTTTGGTATTTGTAAGACCTATGGCTCTTCAACACTTCAATATTCAGGCACAATGATAGAAAACGGGCATCATGTAGCTTCAGACGAAACGAAGGAAATTATTACTCTTTTTAATGCTTCTGAGTTTTTAAAGCAGGTGAGTGGTGCCTCGGTAGGGTCTAAAAATTTAGTACTGGAAGATCATGTGATAAACGATATGTCTTTGAATATTGTTAAATGGCTTTATCTTTTTCAAGATAAAAGTACAGAGCCTTCTAAGTAAATAAAAGGGATCTGATCCGTTTAAATACAAGCCTAGAGGGCATTATGGCAAGAGGAAGACCCAGTAAGAAAGCACATATCGTCGAGGTGGCGTGTGAGCTTTTTACCAAGCAGGGCTATCAAAGTACCAGTATTGATCAAGTGGTGGTTGCTGCTGTTGTATCTAAGCCGACGGTGTACAGTAATTTTCCGACGAAACTAGTGCTATGGGAAACCGTGCTGTCGTCTTTAACCGACAGGGCGAAGGAGGAGATGGACGCGGTTTTATTGAAACAAAAGGCCGCAACACAGCCTAATCTTATTACCGGTTGGATAGCCCTTTGGTCTGCTTGGGTAGGCAAGCAAGAACGCCTTGCAGTGTATCGCATTCTGTTAGGTGAACAGCATAAAATGGTGATGTCGACGACTGAACTATTTGACCAGTTTGAAGCGGTTTTAGAGTCCGCTTTATTGGAATGGTTAACAGCGTTTGATGTTTCGGCTATGCATTTGTTTGCATTGAAAGCGGTTAGCAAAGAAGCCATGCTAACCCCTGCGTTGTTGAATCAACCGCTGATGAAAAGAGATGAGCTAGAGCGCCAGCTCGAGTGGGTCGCTTTGGCTGAGGCTCATTTACCAAGGCTCTAAAGGGGTCAGATCCCTTAAAGAGTTATACATTCGTTAATTTACCCACCTAGGTTCTTGTTTAAGGGATCTGACCCTGAGGGATCCCCACGAATTTCACGTCAAAATACTCGAT
>NZ_JAEMNX010000034.1 GCF_016463975.1 Marinomonas transparens
AAATCCTCGTGTCGGCGGTTCGATTCCGTCTCTGGGCACCACAAGATATTGATATTAAAGGGGTTTTCTTTTTGAGAAAACCCCTTTTTTGTTGTTCTGTGCCTAGTTTGTGCCCAAATTAGGCACATTTTACGCTATCTGGCGGCTTTATGGCGCTCTGTTTTGGTGCTGTATCGGTTGCGCATGGCTTCGGATTTGTGACCAGCGATGCGGTCACTGTCTGCGTCAGAGACTGCTTTTGATTTCAATAAATGAACCGTCCAGAAAACGTTTTCTAAACCTCTCTCTTTCATTTCTTTCTTAAGTCGCTGCATGGCGGTTTGCAGTCCAGACACGCTTAGTTTTGTTCCTGTCGTTCCAACGATGAGCGGCACGTCTTCTCCATAAGCCTTTTTTTCTTTCAGGTAGTCGATGGCTTGCAGGTAGGCGCGGTAGAGTCTGTCTGTCCACTCAATGACGTTATCTTTCGAGCCTTTGCGCCTTGCGACGGATATTCCGCCTTTTTCACGGTTTGGGTCTATGTGGCTCGTTTTTAAGTCGAGTGTTTCCACGCCTCTCGTTGCTATCAAATAGGTGATCTCAAAAAAGAAAGGCAAGTACGGTTGCATTTCGCCGGCTACTTTAGATTGAATATCGTATTCCTCGTCTGTGACATAGCGACCGTTTTCTTCTACTTTGAATTTCTTAATGTTAAACGGACTTTCTGTAATGCCCAGGCTATCCATTCGCTCAAGTGCCCAGCGGGTCGCAGAGTGAAGAAGTGACATTTCTTGATTAATAGTCGATGTGCCTTTTAAGCCTCTTTCGATCATGTCTTCCAGTCGTTTGTCCGCAAGGCGACGCGCGACAGGTCGGGTGATGCTGGCAATAGACAGCTCGCCAAATAAAATAGCTTCACCGTTGGCAGTAATGGAATGGTCCAGTATTTTGACCAGTGATTTTGCGCGGTGCCGTGATGTGGTGGCCAGCGCACGAAATACGGGGGAATTCATGTATTTAGCGACTATGTATCTGATTGTGTTTTTACCCTCACCCGCTTGTATTTCAATGCTGTTTTTTGCCGTGATGTAGGCGGATAGGATGGTAGATTCTTTGTCTTTCGTTGAACCAAGTCTAACAGGCGGTTTTAAAAAACCATGCTTGTCTACATCAATTAAATGGCGCTCTTCTGCTGGAATTCGAGGGCGATAAACGATGCGTCCATTCACTTCTCTAACGTATTTAGGCCATTTTCTTTTAAGCATGGTGAATTAAATCTCTATTTTGACTTGATCGTGCGTTTCAGGTTTTTGGTCGCTAACGCCCATTGTTTTATTGATGGCTTCTTCTGTTGTAAACGGCCACCCACCTCTCCCAATGATGTAAGGGATTTTGCTTTGATTCAGTCTGACAATCAGTTCTGCCTTATTGCTGCCACCAATTACCTCTTTTAATACATCTTTGTTAATGATCATAATGGCCCCTATGCCGCTTTTGATTCGGTAATTTGTTTAAGTGCTTGCTGCACTGTTCTAATCACTCTGCAAAGGTATACATATTTAGGATTGGGCCTTTCTTTAAAGTCGTAGTGCCAAGGTTCATCTCCCAATATCAAAGACAGGGCGTAGTTTCTTGAATCTATATAATCGTTCATTCGTTCAAAGTGTTTGATAGTATCTATTCCGTCTCTAGCCTCTCGACTTGTTAAATCGCCACATTTTCTAGCTTTTATTATTTCTTTTGATATCTCTTTTTTTGTGGCTTCATCATCGAATATAGCGGTATTCATGTATTGCAGATTGGCTGCTGCATAATCCTCACTAATGCGCATGAAAAACTCTTCAATTATTCCACCCATTGCAGGCCAGTAAGACGACCAAGACTCGCCGTAGCACTCAATAGTGATTTTTCCCTTCCCAAGCTCAAAGTTTTCTAAATACACAGTGATAAGGTCTAGGTTTTCGACGCCTGATATTTTTAGAATTCGCGCAGGTGCTTCGACGATTTCCATGATTACTCTCCCTGTAGGCGGCTCTAGGCCGCTTGTTCTTTGTTTTGCAGTACTGACATGGCCAGCTCGTAGCCATGGAAGCCTTTGATGAATACGCTGCGCTGGTCGGTTTGTAGGTCGCCGTGTTGGGTGCGCGGGTTGGCCCAGTGTTGTGGGTTGGCGTATTGCGCTAATGCTCTTAGGGCTTCGTCGTGCTGTATGTCTGGGTGTTCACCTAGCAGTCGGCTGATGCGCGCATGGGCGTTGTTTAGTGCCGCTTCCAGTTCGCCTATCTGGCGTTGCTGGTAGTCGTTTCTTTGCGCCATTCTGTAGTTCTCAGCCGCTTGACGGGCGAGAGAATCGCGCATGCTGTCGGATAAGTTGGCGATTTTTTCAATGGCTTCGTAGCCTTCTAGCGCTTCGACTAATTCGCGTACGCTGATTTCGTTGCCGTGTTTGTCGTGGCCAGTAAGGCCACTTGAATTCCAATCTATTGATAGCGTGTCCATGTTGTTTTCCTTTAGTTGGATTTTTGAGTTTTGTTTGCTTCTTTAAAATTTCTTACCGTTTTTTTCTTTTCGATTGTCTGGCTTATGGTCATCTCGATTTTTGTTGTATTCGAGCTTTTCGGTGATTGCTCCGCTTACGTCGAGACCAAATCCACCTGCAAAATCTAGAATTCGTATAACTGCATCAGCCAGCTCGACCTCGACCATTTTTCTATGTGGAAGCTTGTCGTCATCTAGGTTTTTTCTGACGCCTTCCATCGCTTCGCTAATCTCGGAATGAATTAGGCAGAGCAGCTCAGCTTTGTTTCGCTCCAATGGCTCACCAGAGTGAAGATCGTGCCACCACCCCGCCTGAACGTTTTGTTCATGTATGTGATTCTGTAATGCTGTGATACTGAGTTGGATATTTTGGTTTATCATGCTGCTTGCTCCTGTATGTCGGTTTTTTCCATGATTTCAAACCAGCTCGCTAGGCTCATGTAGAGTTGGCGAATGGTGAGTGAGGTTAGGGTAAAGCTGGCGTCTAGGTCGGATAGCCCACCGCCTTGTGAGTCGTTGAAGGCGGCTTCTTTGATGGCGTCGTCCCATTTGATTTTTCTAATGGTCAGGTCGTCGTGCAGTGTGAAGCTGATTTTTTCGGGCCAGCGTAGGGCGAGGCTTTTCACGCTCATGCCTTGTTCTAGGTGGCGAGTCACGTCTTCGGATAGTGGCTCTAGGGCTTTGAATGTGATGCGCGCCTTGTCTTCGCTGTTGTCTTGTATGTCGCACTCGCTGCCTGTTTCTAGCCATGCTGGTACGGCGTTGCGCTGTAACCAATCCGCCATCAATGACGATGGCGACACTTGCGTTTGCAGCGGCACCATGGGGAAGCTGCCGAGCATGGTTTGCAGGTGTTTGAACGCCAGTTCGATCATGGTGGCGGTGGTGCTGTAGATGACGATGACTTTTGTCATGTTGTCTATGTGCATCCACACGTCGCTGCGCTTGGTGAAGGCTTTCGGGCGTAGGGTGAAGATAAGCTCGTCTTTCATGTCGGCTTTTTCTTTGCGGCCTACCTTGCGGCCCTCGATTAGTTCGATTTGCGCCACTTTCTCTTCGAGGGCTTCACGAACCACGGTGGAAGGTAGGTTTTTCTCTTCTTTGCCGAAGCGAATCAGTAAGCAATCGTTAGAACGTAGCGACCATGTTTCGCTGTTGCGGACAAGGGGCATGGAGCCGAAGGAAAACGCTTCTTGTGACCCCACTTCTTTAAGTGGGAATTCAGTAAGGGCGGATTCTAGAGCGTTGAAATCGACACGCTCTGGAAGCTGGAGAATGGTAGCGTTTTTAGCAAACATGGCTTTGCTCCTCTTTTAGTTTTTGGAGGCCTGCTTGCATTAGTTCTCCAATTGGGGTTTTTAATCGATCTTCGATGGCGCTTTCTGTCACTGATTTCGTGCTAATTAATGCCATTTCGTGGTCGTGAAGGTCGGCTACATATTTTCCTACCTCTTCGGTTTCTGGCAGGCTTTCCCATTGAGCATTTACTTCTTCCTGTGTATTCCACCCAGCACCGCCTAGATCAATGATTTCGTTGTCATCTAGGTGTCTAAAAACAATGTATCCCTTAGCCATAATCACTCTCCCTTACCCGTTCAGGGCTTGTTTGTAGTTTTCGTGTCGCACGACTTGCAGGTGCTTGGGTTGTTTGTCCAAGGCAAAAGCGGTGCGGTAGTGTCTTTCGTCGGCGTTGATGGTGAACACCACGCCGCCTGCTTCGAGTTGGTCGCCGTCTTTTCGTGTGTATTGCTGGCGTACTATGTTGCCGTTTTGGGTGACGCCCACGTTCACGCGGGTCTGTCCGTTTTTGCGGCTGAGCACTTGAACCACGGCCACGGCTCGGCAATCCTCGTCTATCACGACGATGCCTTGGCCTTTTTTGCGCGGAATGATGAAGGCACTCATTACGCCACCTGCTCTTTTATTTCGTCTCGAACGACGGTGACGCCGCTAGGCGCTTGGATGGCTAGGCGCGCTTGTTTCCCTCTGATGCTTGAGACTTTGGTGTGAATGACCGTGTCTTCGCTGCTGGCAGGGATGGTGATGGTTAAGCCTTCGTTTTGTCGGCGACTCAACACTAAGTACCCTGTGTTTTTTTGATCTTCCATTTCTTGTGCTCCTTAATTTCGTGGGCGGTTTTGCTGTTGGTTAAAGCCCTGTGGCGCTTGCGGCTGCTGATTGAAGCCTTGCGCTGGCGGGGCGGGTTGCTGCGGTGCGTTGTTCCAAGTGCCGTATGACTGCGGTTGCTGGTCGTAGCTTTGTTGGTTAGCGTCGTCCCAGAATATGAACAGTTTGGTTGAACCGCTTATGCCAACGGACAGAGCATCCAGATCGATGCTGATCTGTGGCATGGGTGAGCCGTTCTCTGCTGGCCAAGCGGTTACTCGGCCTAGGGTTGCGTAGCGGTTTTTCATTTTTGCTGCGCGGGTTTGCGGGTCTATCTCGTGGCTGGCGTATGCTTCTGCTACGTAAGCCAAGCGGCCTTTTGCTAATGGTTGTCTTGCCATGGGTAATTCTCCTAAACAATTAAGTCGAGTGGTTTGTTGGTTCTGGTGTGAGTTTGTCTTGCTGATCGATGGGCCGAGCGGCTGTATCGCGCGAGGTCTTGGTCTGCGCTGTAGATGACGTCTTGTATGCCGACGAGCCCAGCGAGCAGGGCGAAAGCAAAGGCGCTAGTACGCAAGGTGATGGTGTAAGTGGATTCGATTTTATGCTTGATGTCGCCACGGGCGATGGCAATAGCGACGGCGTGTATGGTGTTACGCGCTCCGTAGTGCTCTCGCGCTGCGGTCAGGTGATGGTTAATTGTTGGGTCAGCTTTATTGAGCCTATGTGAAATGGTTTTAACGGGTAGGCCGTGGGCAAATAGCGCCAGCGGCGCTAGCTGTGTGATGTTTAATGTGGCGTTTTTTGCTGGGTAAAACGTAATGTTTTCTGCTGACATCTTGTCACTCCTTTTTTCTTATTAGTAAAATCTACTCCAAAGGTTTATTTTGCGCAAGTTGTAAAATTAAAAAAATACCAAAGTACTACTGTTTTTTTATACAGCAATAGTTTGGTATGGCTTGAAAATATTGGGTTTGAGTTAACTTATAATGCCTGCAAAATTTTCGATTAATTTTAAAATTTTCTCCTGTTTTTTGATGGGAAGCGCTTTTATTTGCAACGCGAGGTCCTTCATTGCTGCCCCTAATCTGTCCTCTTCTCTTGTAGAAAAGTGGCCTTTTGCTTTGTCGAGAATGACTTCTATTTTTCTCAGCATCGAGCAGGGTGGCGCGTGCTTGTCTATTTCCCATGATTTAACTGTGTGCGGGGATCGGCTTAGTAGCCGCGCTAGGTCATCCCTTGACAGTCTTTTGGCCTTCCGTGCCGCTTTAAGGCGTTCGCCAAGCGACATATGCGTTCTCTCTTATATAGTGTATGAATTTTAAGCGTATGCCGTAAAAGAGGGCTTCACCGTGTCTGTTGGGTATTAAAGTATTGAATTTTGTAAGGAAAATCCTACAGATAGTAAAGAATCGAAAATCCTCTCTAGATGTGTAGAGATAGGGCGTAAGTGGATAGACATGATCTCGATGCATTGTAAAAGCGGTGTAAACCGCTTAAAAAATAATCAAGGAGGTAAACCCTATGGAATACATGGAATTAGAGGGGCGCGTTAAACATTTGGAATGTCTGCTGATTCGCGCAAAAGCAGACGATCAGCTAGGGATGGCTTGTTATTATCGGGTGATGATTGAAGTGTTAATGGAGTTAGGTAATGAAAAAGCAGGGGGATTTAACTGTCCTTCACCTTAACTTTCATATTAGTGAGCTCAGTAAGTTTGGCCGACAGCTCTGCTTGCTTGCTGATCTTGTCTTTGTCGGTCAAAAGATTGGACTTTATTGCTTGAGACAGGATGTGAATGTCTTGCTGTATTTCCTTTCTTCTTTTTTCGCGGATTTTTGTTTCTCGCATACCTTCAATAGTATCAAAGCCACTTTTTATAAAAATCCACATGGCAACCACTATAATGACATGCGATAAAATTGGTGTGAACATTCGGATTGCGTCACGTACTGGTGCGGTTAGATTCTCTTCATCTATATAGGTAACTCCAGCGATTACGAGTGTTGATAGCGTCGTTGCTACTGTGCTTTTATTTAGATATTTATTCATTCAGCTTCCAGTGCTTTTTGTTCGCTACTTCGCGGAGGTGTGCACTTGCTTCACTGAGATTGTCTGAGGTACTGACGGTGGCTGTGTATTGCTTTCCGTCTATCGTATATTGCAATTCAACAAATTTAGCGGGGAATATCATTACCCACAAAGGGGTGATGATGTAATAGGCAACCTTACAGATAACAGGTGTTAGCGCAATGACGCACACCCAAAAAACCGCCTCAGCTAATAGCTTGATATCACCGCTGGATAATGTCCACTCGATACTCATTACAATACTTGATCTATTGAATAGGTAATTGTTGTTTTGCCTTCGACCAGCTTTTCTGTTGTTTTTAAATCAACTTGAAAGGTTTGGCCTTTTTTGAACTCACGCTTACTGCTGCCTACGCGCTCTAGAAAGGATTTGTCGTTAATGCGCACGGGGATTGATTGATTATCAAATAAAATTTTCCAGCCTGTTCCTTTCGTGAAATCGATTACTTCAAACGCTATTTCTACTCGAATCACAGACTCTTTCTCTTCTGTAAAAGACTTTTTTGCAGGCGCTTTAAAGCTAGATAACTCTTCTTTGGATAAGGTTGTTGTTACCTTATCTCCTTCATCAAGAAAGGATATTCCATTCGCCTTGCCGCTGTTAACAGGCTTGCTTACTAGGTTCTCAATGCTTTTCCGTACCGAATAGCTGTCCATTAGTTTTGCAACGTCTTCGCTGCAATCTATCTTTTGGCCGTCATCTAGAATAAGCGATACACTAGTGTCGTCATTGAATACTTTTTTTGTGATTTTTCGGTTGCCGATCTGTTTTAGCAGACTAAAAATAGATGCACCAGTAATAGCCAAAGAGGAAGTGGTAATGCCAAGGGTTTTTAGCATATCTATGCCGCCAGACGATAAAAAGGCGACGAAATCTACAACAAAGGACCCTTCATTGTTAGCTTTCACATCGAGCTTTGCAGAGGCTGATTCGCCTTGAAGAGTCTTTAGGCTGTTGCGTAGTAATCCTGAAAGTTCAGTTAAGCTTTCCCCAAGCGTTTCTGCATCGATTTGGTGTGTTGGCTTACCATCAATATCTTCTGGCGTTTCAAATTTGAGCTTAAATGAAATCATTTCTTCGGGCATGCCGTTCTTCCTTGAGTTGGTAGTATGGCTTTATTGGTTTTAATATAAGCTAAAAAAGCTTGGTGGGGAATCTAGATTTATTTATAAAATTCTTCTACAGAAGTTTTGCCGTCAATAGTTAGGGCGTATCCATCGTAATCTGATGGGGTATTGCATTTCTTACCTGCACCAGCCGCCCCAAGCATGCCGAGCATTTCTTCTGTTGTGTATTTTGTAGAATTGAATTTTATGTCAAATCCTGCATGACTTTTTGAAATTGTTACTGCGCCTCCTCTCAATAGCCTATTTTTTTTAATTAGTATCCGGTTGGAGCGATTGCAGAACAGGTCTTTTTTTAGGTCGGTTGTGGCACTTTCGCCTGAATCTAGGTCTTTGTAGGTTCGTTCACCAGAATAAATTTCACCGAACTTTTTCGCGTCTGGGTCCCATTTGAATGGTGCAGAAACAGCGAATGCTGATGTAAGTGACAGGGCAATTAGTAGTGCTATTTTCTTCATCGTTTAGCTTCCTTGCATGTTAATACTTCCACAGCCCTTCTTTCATTTTTAGCTGCATGGTGAGTTGTTCGAATATGACTTGGAATTGGGCGGCGTCGGTTTCTGGGTCGAAGCCGTCGCGCACGGCGACTCGTGCGTTGTACATTTGTGCCACGGCGGTTAGATAGGGGACGAGTATTTCACTGTCAACTTCGAAGCCAGCTTGTTTTACTGCACTGAGTATTTGGCTGCTGGTTTTTGCCATTAGGCTGGTGTTGATTTGCTGGCCTGTGGGTGGGGTCATGGGTCTGCGGTCAAGCCATTCTTCTGGTAGATCTAACCGCTGCTCTAGTACTCGGCAAATCCGACCAATCAACTTTCCTTTTCCTGCCAAAATTCTACTTAACCAGCCTTGGCTGTATCCACATATTTCCGCTATTTGGACGTGATTTAGTTTTTTGTCGGCTTCTAAATGAGCGATGTGTTTAGCGAAGTTTTGGCGGCGCCACTGGTATATCCATGCATTTTGAAATTCGTCATCCGACATGTCGGCGATTTTAAGCGCGTCGGAAAGGGGGATTTCCATGAGTTTGCTGATAAGCATGACTTCTTCTATGGCAAAGCTCACTGCGCCACGCATGCGTCGATCCAGCGCCACTGTGGACAGGCCGAGGTATTCCGCTACGTCACTTTTTTCATATCGAGACGCATTGATGATGCGTTGCATAGCAAGAGAGCAGGCGGCTTTTGTACTTTCGACTACTTCTTTATCTAATGCTTTTATTGCTGCCATGTAGAGACCTGTTTAATTGTGTTCTTTTTGTGAGTTATTACTGATTTTTACTCTACTAGTCATTTTTTGGGTAATCTAAATATATTAAATCTTGTTTATTTTTTACCTTTGGTGCTATATTTGCGTATATCGTGACGGTTTAGGCAATGATTAAGTTCAACCAGTCACTTAAAAAAGTTTGTTCTGTCTGTCTCCCGCTGTGAAGCGCCAGTCAGGTAGGGCAATGTTGGAGGGGTTATGTCTAGTCAGCTTAGCACATTGGATCATCTTGTCATGGGGCTTTTATTAAAGTCTGATCGGTTGTCGATACCGACCTTGAGCAAGTTGTCTGAGTCGCCTAAAGCCCGTGTCCGAAATTCGCTTTTTAAGCTTATGGACCATGGTTATGTGGTGCGTCGTGCTGAGTGTGGTGCGTTGCCTCTTTATTCCGCTGTTCTTGATTGTTCCTATTTCCCGCCTGTTGCTTATGTAGCAGAGCGGGGCGTTTTAAGTATGGACGATGAAGAGCTTGCTGAGCTGGTCGCGCGAGTAGATCGGCAACATTCTTAATTAATGAACTGAAACAAGAGGTTTACAGGCCAAGACGGCCACGGTTCTGAATCTGATTGACAGGTACAGAGCAATGAACAATAATTTAACCGCTGATGCAAAATCATCAGTCTGGTTCACCACCCAGAGACAAGCAAATAAGGGCAGACGAACCGCCCATAAAAGCGGTTTTTTTATGTCTGCAGCACTGTACCTACCTGTTATGACAGGCGGGTATTGGTTCCGACTTCGGTTGGAGCGGCTTTCCTTTTTTGCGCCGTTTTGTGGTGAAACCAATATTTCGTCTGTCACCTTATCGAACTCACCACTTCGGTTTGGTGGCTCCAAAAAGCAAAAAAGGAGACTCACCATGTCGCATTTAGCACACTTGCGCCAAAAATATGACGACCGCTTATCTGTTTACGGTAAGCGCGTTAAAACCACCATTCGAAACCACCTTCCTAAAATTGGCGATTCGCCACGACTCTTGTTGGATCCTAACGAAATTTCCAGCTTATCCACTATTTCTGTGGACAAGGTTCAGCAGGGCATTAAAGACCTTGAGCGCGAGGGTTATATCGCTCGCATGTTCAAAGGCCGCCGCTCTAAAGCCCATGTTTATGCATTGTTAAACCCTGAGTTGCGGGGCGATGCGTGGGAGGTGTGGGGATGAGTGTATATCACGTTACTTTTTCTATTGACGGCTGGCGCCGTAATTTGAGCGAAGATTTAAGCGAGCTTAAAGGGCTCGTTGAAGAAATCGAAAAAGAATACCTTCTTGATGATGAAAATATTGAAGTTCTTAAAGATTTAGTGAGTCGCTTAATTTGTAAGTCAAATAGCTTTAATTGCGTTTCATGCAAAAGTGTTGAAGATTTTTCCGACCTTTCTGATGTTGAGATTCTTTTATTTGGCGAAGCCAAGGAAGGTGAGTCATGAGCGTCCCTTCTGCCTTCCGCTCTGTTGTCCGTAAAGCTCGCAAAACTCATAAATGCTGCGAATGTTGTGAAGTCATTAATATTGGTGACCAGTATCAATATTCGTCGGGGATTTGGGACGGCGAGCCAGACGACTATAAGCAGTGTTTGAATTGTGGCGAGATTTTTGAGGCGGTTACTCGTGATGGTGGCGAGCCATGTTTTACGCAGTTGCGCGATTACTTGTTTGATAGCGATATGGATCATCCTGACCAACTGTTGGCATTCTCCAAAAAAATGGGCGTTGATGCTGATGCCGTAGTGCGCCTTATGGATTTGGAGGTGCCTTCATGAGTGTTGATGCTACTCGCTGGGCTTGGCTCGCTAGTCCGTCCAAATCTTCTGAACTTCTTGTTTTGTTGTCTATGGCTGATCGTGCAGGAGAAGACCACACTTGCTGGCCTTCTGTTGCTCGTTTGGTGAAAGACACTAAGTTGAATGAAAAGACGGTTAATACGGCTTTAAAAGGTCTTGTTGTTCAGGGGCTTATTCGTGATACGGGTAAGCGTGTTGGCAGTACAGGTCGCGTAAAAGTCTATCGATTGATAGGTGTTTTGGGGCGTGATGAGCAATCCGGTAATTCAGGGAATTTGCCACAGTCTGAAAATGCCAATACACCCAATAATGGTGGTATTCATTCTGGCGATGAAATAGCCCCAAATACGGGTGAAATATCTAATACCCCCAAAAACGGAATACTTCCTATTTTACCGTGTAATACCCCCGATATTGGGGGGACTAAATACCCCCAAAATAGGGGGTCAGAACCTATCACTTTAGAACCTATCATAGAACCTAACACTTCTTTGGGTTCGCCTTCGGCAAACGCCCCCCCAAAACCAAAACGTGCTTGCTCGTATCCAAATGATTTTTCGGTTGATCAGGGTATGGTCGATTGGCTTAACGAGAAAGGCGTTTCAACGCCTTGGCCGCTGGAAACGGAAAAGTTTGCCAATTACCACATCGCGAAAGGCTCGACGTTCAAGGATTGGAAGGCGGCTTGGCGAGGCTGGATGCTGAATTCGATGAAGTACAGCGTTCCTGCTCAATCTACAGCG
Source organism: Marinomonas transparens (assembly GCF_016463975.1). Lineage (GTDB taxonomy): Bacteria > Pseudomonadota > Gammaproteobacteria > Pseudomonadales > Marinomonadaceae > Marinomonas > Marinomonas transparens. The sequence goes on from NZ_JAEMNX010000034.1 coordinate 11,634, forward strand.
CCCGCCAAAAACGTTCGCCAAGGCGTTAACGACGAGCTGAACAACATTAACGACACGGATTGGTAGGAGGTGAGTATGGGGCAGTCAGTTATTGCATCAGATAAAAACGTATCAGATTTAGATATTAAGGTTTTCTTGGCTGAGCAGCGAATTGTTGAATGGTACGAGCATTTTGATGGCTTGGTTTATATCTCATTTTCGGGCGGGAAGGACAGTACTGTTTTAGCTGAGCTGGTGTGGTCAATTTATCCAGAGGTGCCCGCTGTGTTTTCTAATACAGGGCTTGAATACCCTGAAATTGTCCAGTTTGTGAAGAAGAAGAAAAAACAAGGCTATCCGGTCGTTATTGTAAGACCCAAGAAGACGTTTCGTGATGTTGTTCTTAATGACGGGTTCCCGCTGATCAGCAAGAAGGTCTCTGAAATGGTGTCTCGGTTTTATAACCCGTTGCCAAATAATGAAGCTACTAGAAACCTGTATTTAACCGGTATTCGAAAAGATGGCGTTTTTGTGAAAGGTAGCAAACTTCCTGAAAAGTGGAAAAAATTGATTGATGCACCTTTCAAAGTAACCGCCAGTTGCTGTGATTCCTTGAAAAAAGAACCATTCCGTCGCTATAGAAAAGAAACTGGGCGAATGCCTTATAGCGGCGTTATGTCTTCAGAGGGTGGTCGTCGAGGCATGATGAAGACGTGCAATTCATTCGATGGTAAAGACCCGCAATCTAAGCCTATGTTGCCGTGGAATGAAGATGATGTGTGGCAATACATACGAGAAAACAATGTCGAGTATTGCAGCGTTTACGACGACAGAACGGTTAATGGAGTGTTCGTTGAAGGTGAAAAGCGCACGGGGTGCATGTTCTGTGCCTATGGTGCGCACCTTGAAAAAGGAGAAAACCGTTTTCAGCGTATGGCCATCACTCATCCTAAGCTATGGAATTACTGCATTAATAAATTGGGTATGGCAGAAGCACTGGATTTTATTGGTGTTGATTATATGCCAGGCATCAATAAAAAAAGATCTGAAATTCAATTGGAACTGTTTGAGCCCGTATCTGGTAGGAGGCTGCCATGATTGATTCACCAAATGATTTATTTAACGACTTTCCAACCGTGGCAGACGCCTATTTCGAAGCGGCGAACAGCGCTCACGACGTGGCGAGCTGGAGACCGAGCCATGCGGTGGTGATGGAAGCCGCTCGGCGTGTGGGTTTTCAAGCTCTGCGTCGTCGTGACACGGGCGCGGGTAAACGGGCTTTTGGCAAACATTACAACGAGGTTTGCCGAGCGTGGACACGGGGAGAACGGTTTAAGCCGGTTGTGATTGATAAGCCAAAAATCGAGCGATTGAGCGAGCAAGAGTTGCTTAAACGTCGGGTTCTTTGGCGTGAGAAAACTGGGTTGTTGAAAGACATTTTAGAAGGGAGGGCGTGAGTATGTCGGATTCTATTGTGTTGAAGGCGTTGATATTTTATCAAGCTAAGGTGCAGAAAGAGTTTGATAAGTTGGAGGCTGTTTTTAGTGCTCGCCCGGGTTCGGAATTGGTGGACGTTATGAGAGAGGCGCAAGAGATTATTTCGAAACCGAATTGGTTTGAAACTCATAATGCGCGATTTCAAGAGTTGGCAGATAAAGAAAAACAGCTAAGCGCGGTTATGAAAAAGCAGCTCAACCGTAAAGCAAGCGATAAGCATATGAGCCTTCGTCTTGAGCTTGAAGAACTGGCTAGAGAGATAGCAAGAGAAGAATTCTCGCAGAGAAGGAGGGCATGATTGTGGCTTTTAATATAACTCATAGCAATTTAAACCTGCTGGCTCAAAAGTGGCTGTTGCGTTCACCTTCTGCCAATGGTGCGCATTGCAAGATTGCTTTCACAGAAGTGGGGGCTTTGTTTGGTGGTGAGATCGCAGACGCTTGGGGTTGTAATTATGACTACGATTTTTCGGTAGTGGTTGAAAGTAAGGTGAGCCGTTCCGACTTCTTGGCAGACAAGAAGAAACCGCACCGTAATGGTGAGGTGTTGGGTATGGGGACATTTCGTTATTTTATTTGCCCTGAAGGCATGATTAGCCCTGATGAGTTGCCAGAGAAATGGGGCTTGCTGTGGGTGAATTCTCGCGGTCACATCAAGATTAAAGCCGGGCATTTGTTGGGTAAAAGCTGCTATTCGCATAATGGGTCAGCAGATTGGGAACATGATGTTAATCACACGGCAGAGCGCAAAATGATGGCGCACTTGTTAAACCGTGTAGGTGATGCTGAGAAAGCGAAAGAAAAGATGCGTGAACTGTATCGTGAATTGAATGCAGCACAAGCCGAAGCGCAGAAGCTTAGAAATGAAAAGAAAGAAAAACTCTGGTCGAATTGGTCTGAGCAAGTGGTTGAAGGACTTGATTCGCTTAAAGTTGCGGAGCAATGACCATGGCTTTATCTGATCGTTTGACCGAGTTAAGAAAATCTAAAAATATCCCTCTGCAGGTTGTGGCTGACGCGATGAATGTTTCAAAAACACTCATTCATGAGTTGGAAAAAGGCAAAACTAGAAACCCCAAGCTTGCCACTTTGCTGGGGTTGAGTGATTTCTATGGTGTTTCGTTGGATGACTTGGTTGGCTATGTTGGTAATCAAGGGAAGTTGGATGTGGTTAAGGCTTTTGTGAGTAGTGATTCTGTGGCTATTACTCATCAAAGCCTTGGGCAGTACCGTAGCTCTATTCTGCGTCTGTTGTCTTAGTTTTTTCAATCATCGCTGTGAAGCGAGGAGGTCATTATGTTGAATGTTCAAACACCCGCTGCGAGAAGTTGCGACCCAGAAACCAGCCATGCTGCAGCGGATGAGATCACCCAAAGCGGGGCCCGTCAGAAGCAGATGGCGCGCGTGGTGGCCATGGTGCATGAAACTAACGGTTTAACGTCTCGCGAGTTGGCCCATCGCCATGGGGTAGATAGGCACATGGTTGGGCGGCGCTTGAGCGAAGCCGAAACCGCGCAGGAAGTGGAAAAAGGCCCTGCTCGCACCTGTGCTGTTGGCGGTCGTTCGTCGGTGACCTGGTGGGTGAAAGGGTTGGCGCTTGATGATGCTAAAAACATGAGAGACGCTTGGCCTGAATTGGGTGATGAACCTTATAAGGGCGATTTGCAAAAAGATGAAGGTGGTGTAAGGCAAGGGGAATCTGCCAGCGGTCATCATCAGTCTTGGTAATGTTTCCATTTTAAAGGGCGTTCGTTGAGCGCCTTTGTGAATGCTCTCTATCAAACAGAAAACACGTCATCGCTGTGAAGCGAGGAGAATACTATGCGCTGGTTAAATCGTGAGAAAGTCGGTTCGTTGGGTTGGTTGTCTTGGGTCATTATTAATAAGCACCTTGATTCGCTTGTGTCGTCGTCTGCCGATGCGGGTTGGGCGGGTATCAGTAATACGGGCAAGATCTGCGACATGTTGGAGTCTGGCGTTGTGCCGGATTTTGGCGGCGGTGGCGGGTCGAATGAGAAGATGATTCGCGCCATTGAGCAGCTGACTCATAAAGACAGCGGCTATGGGCATCTGTTCGAGTCGTTATCGCCTATGCAACGCTTGTGTTTGTTCTCGGCTGTGTTGGCCGAAGGGCGACCCAATGCGCGGGGCGTGACGCCATCGAACGCGGTGATTGTTGGGACTTTGGCACAGTATGCGGCTGAATTGGGTTTCGAGCAGCGACATTTTACGATGACAGAAAACCGATTCGAGAAGCACGTTTTGCAGGGCAAGACGCGGCTGATTCGGGCGGTGAATGCGGAGATAGAGGCGCTGTCGATTGAGTTGTCTGTATGAGCCGCTTAACTGACACGTCGATTAGGGCGTTTTTAGCGGATAGTGAAAAAGAATGGATGCCCGTTGACTCTCGCCGTGTTGAGTTTCGAGCGAACACGAAGCGAACGGGTGGCACATTTTACGATGTGGTGTACCAGGGTAAACTGAAAAAGCGCACGGTGCTGGGTAAATGGCCGGCTATCTTGGCGGTGGATTTGTTCAAGCGGTTGTCTAAAATTCGCACGGAAGTGATGGCAGGCGAGCGAACAGGGGCGAGGGCCGACTCTATCGGTGATGTGGGTGTGATGCTGTTGTGGTTTTTGGATCATATCGAACAAGATAAATCGTTTTCTACTCGATACGCCGAGAATGCGTACAGTTTTATTCATACGCATTTGATGGGGTGTTTTGAGGGGTTGCCTGTTAAAAAGCTCACTCGTAACGCAGTTTATAAGCGGTTTTATAAAGTCAAACTGGATTCGTTGGCGTTGTCGTCTATTCGCACGATTTGGGGCGTGTTAAAGCGCGCCTGTTCGCTCGCGGCTGAGTATGAGGTGATTGAGTCTAACCCGCTGCGTGACGTGTTGTGGAAGAATTTATCGTCTACGAAAGAGAAGGTGAAGTCAGGTCGGCTCAAGGTGCATCATTTGTCGAGGGTGGCGGATCATATCAACGATGAGCAGGCCAACAGACGCTTATTTTTCATTATGCAGCTTTGCCATGGGACGCGCATCCATGAGACGTGCTTGGTTGAGTGGTCGCATATTTCGCTAGACACGGCTGAATGGTATATCCCTGCTGAAAACACTAAAACGGGGGTCGAGCTGCGCTTGCCTCTGGCGCCGTGTGTGGTGGAGTTGTTGCGCCACGCCAAGGCGCGAGCAAACGGGGCCTATGTGTTTAGCTGTACGGGCAAAAGCCCTGTTGCGGACAGTACCGCGAGCAGCTGGTATAAGGCTTTGCGTAAGCGGGTTGGTGTGTATTTTACGTCTCACGATTTCCGCAAGTTAGCGGACGATTGGTGGATGCATGAGGGGATAGACAGCACGGTTAGGAAGATGTTGATTAACCATTCGCGTGGTAATTTAGAGGGCCGATACGAAAGCCAGTATGCGTGGCCGATCATGACTAAAGCGGTTAGGTCATTGAGTGGTGAAGTGGTTTTATAAAAGCCAATGGCGTTTTTGATGGTATAGTGGCTTTTTGTCATGAGGGGCCGCTATGGAATATCGTTTAGTTGAAGTGGGATCAAGGGATCATCGTCGAGCCGTTTTAGCTATTGAGGAAAGTGTAAATGAACTAGCTCAAAAAGGATGGAGGCCCCAAGGTGGTGTTTCTCATTATGAGAAAGATGAGATGATCTATTATCTGCAGGCAATGATTCTTGAGTGATAGCGCTAGTTCTAGAGAACTATGTGGTATCGGGAGTAGATCTATTCACTGACATTGCTATTGAGTAACAAGGCCCTCATAACGAGGGCTTTTGATTATCAACCTTCTTAACTTTCAGTTAATGAGCGACCTCTAACGCGGCTAACTTCATACTTAAGTTCTTCTGCCTTATCAAGGCATTGATTTAGTGCTGCTGCCCATTCTTCAGGGGTTGGTTCTTTGATTGATGGGTTGGTTGATAGGTTTAGCATTTTCATCTGGTTACTACCATCTAACAAATTGACTGTATGGAGGCACTTGCCACCGCCCAAATCCCCGCCAAGCAGTGAGGCAATTTTTAATGTGTCATTTAGATCGATGCATGCCTTTCTCATTTTTTAATTACTCCTCTACTTTTACTATTCCTGTTTCGATAAGAAGCAGGCGCCACACGCTGTATGGGATTTTTCTGTGTTCTGTTTTGCCTTCTTCAGTCTCCCATTTTCTTATAGTCTGAGAGCCTTTGCCTTCCTTGAATGTTGCGCCAACCAGTTTGGCAACATCAATTTGAGAAAGCTCTAGATAAAGTCTGATGGCTTTTATTTCGTCGGGTGATGGATAAACAAAGCCTTCATGATAGCGGTTAAAACACCCTTTTTCGTGAAGTTTTTGAACTGGGTTTTCACATCCAGATAAGTACGTTTTTCTGTCTTCGCTCATAATACATTGCGGGGTTTCCCCCGCACCTCTTATTAAATTAATCCACGTTCGGCTAGGCTAACAGTTCCTTCAGTACCCACTACAAAATGATCAAGTAAGCGAATATCAATGATGTCTAACGCTGCTTTGATTTTTGCGGTGATCGCTATATCAGCCTGACTTGGTTCAGGTATGCCGCTAGGGTGGTTATGAGAAAGAATGATCGCCGCTGCGTTTTCTTTCAATGCCACTTTTAACACTTCGCGAGGATATACTGCGGCTGAATCGATTGTTCCCATAAACAAATTAATGTCTTTTAGAAGTCTATGCTGTGTATCCAGTAGAAGTACTTTGAATACTTCGCGATCATTGGTAACCAGTGAGAACTTCAAATAATTTTTCACATTATCAGCGCTTGAAAAAACAACAGGGTCTTTTTTTGCCTTTGATTTAATGATGGCTGCAGCATGATTGATAACATTTAATTCGGAAGGTGAAAACATATCTATTTCCTTTCTATGGTCATGGGACATTCCCCGACCTGCAAAGATACTATACCGCCCCAATGGGGCGGTGTAAATGCCTTTTAGTGATTTTTATTGATTTATTTCCTTTTATTTTCCGTCACAAAGCCGTTACGAGCGTTTTTATTTATTGTTGATAATCCTAATGTTTACGCCGCCTGTAGCCCATAAAATCCAGCTTTCATTCAAGAAGATTGAATTTGTTTTTCTCGCGCGAAAGGCTTGCGAGGGGGGAAGTTAGCGGTTAGATTATGTTCATGCTCTGAAAATTGTGTTTGAAGAGCAACCAACTATATAAGCCCTGCCAGTGTGCGGGGCTTTTTCATTTCTAGACCTCGCTGATGCGGGGTTTTTTCGTTTCTGGATAGGACTCTTTTATGAAAATGGTGCCAGACGAGCTATTACAAGCCGTGGTTTTTGTTTTTGTGGGAGTTCTTGGGGGTGCTGTGAAATATCTTCGCTACTTTCAGCAGCAAGCCGTTAAATTTTCGCTTGTTCATATGATGGCTGACGTTTTGACAGGCGGTTTTCTTGGAATGCTGACTGTGTTTTTAGGTCAGTGGCTTGGCATGGAGCCAGCTGCTACGGGCTTTATGGCTGGCGTTGCGGGGTTGATGGGCGGTGAAGCGATAAAGCTATTTATTGAGCGGTTTAAGAGGGTGTTGTCATGAGCTTAAACCTTTCTCAATTCCGTGAATATGTTGTCATTCCTGCGTTAAGCCAGTTAAGCGGCATTAGCTATTCGTTGGCAGCTGATCAATTGGTAATGGGTACACTCGCTCAAGAATCCCATGGGACATACATCAAGCAACTTGGAAAAGGCCCAGCAATGGGGCTATTTCAGATGGAGCCAGCCACACACGCTGATTTATGGCTTAACTTCATTCAGTTCAGGCGGCCTATTCAAAATTCATTACTGGTGATGACGTCAGATAGTGTAGATGAAAAGTACGTTTCTGATGGATTCCCAGACCATAACGCATTGGTTTGGAATAACCGATACGCTGCGGCAATGTGTCGAGTTCACTATTACCGAGTTAAATATGCATTACCTAAAGCCAATAATATCAAGGCTTTGGCGCAATATTGGAAAGACTATTACAACACTGTTCACGGTGCAGGCACTGCTGAAGAGTTTATTAAACACTTTCCATACGACCTGTATGGATTAGATGAGGAGAAATACGCATGAGCACTATATTTCTAGCAATACTCAAAACATTACTAACCAAGCTAGTGACTGAAAAGGTTTTGATCTCTGTCACTCTGCATGTCGCGGAACATCTGGCTAAGAAGAGTACCAATAAGCTTGATGACCAGCTTGTAGCGGACGTTAGGAAGGCTTTAGAGTAAAACTTGGTTATTTTTCCAATTTGGCGCTAATTTAAGGAAAAGGTACTCCCTATGGGGGCCTTTTTATTGCGGGTCAAAGACTCGCGGCCTCGCAGAATTTTTTTAGAAATTAGCATCTATTTCCCTTTCCTAGTTTTTCATACTTTTTTGATGTTTTTGAGAGCGTTTATCGATGAGCACGGTCGCGGCACTTTCACGAGCATTGGGTGTTTCAGATCGTACTGTTAGAAATCACATAAAAGATGGCTACGCTTTGGTTTTTCTGGGCTCTGGGAAAATTGACGTTGAAAAATCTGTTCACTCTTATGTGAAATTTCAGTCAGAAATGCTTCGTCAAATGAAGGCGAATCAGGGAAGGGCGATTGTAGGAAGCAGTGGAAACACAAAACCGCTAAAAACCTACGAAGATTGGAAAAGAGAGAAGGAAAAACAAGGTGCCATAAAGCTGCGTTTGCAGAACCAGCGAGACGCGGGTGAGTTGATCCCTGTCGATGCGATGTTCGAGCTTTATAACTCGCCGCTATCTGCTGTAAAAAACAAACTTCTCGATTTATCAAATCAGATTCAGAAGAGGGTTTCGTTAACGCCTAAAGAAGTCGCCTTGGTTGATGATGTTATTCGAGATGCTCTTGCGCGATTAGATGGAAAAGGTCTCGATGAATTACTCCCTCTTATCACAGAAATTATTGAGCGGCATTCAAAGTACCATCGTTCCTCCGATGATGATGCCGATCATACCGTGGGCGAAGAGTAACGAAAATCCCGACGCGCAAATTTATCCACCTAAATCTTTCCAGCGCGCTTGGCAGTTGGCGTTTGAATCGCCACTGGTAGAGAAAGTTGTTTTATTAAAAAGTGCGCGTGTTGGTTATGCGATTTTTTTAAACACGATTGTTGCTTGGATCATCGTTAATGATCCTGACAACATTATGATTGTTCAGAATACCTTTACTGATGCTGAAAAGTTTGCCACTAGCGAAGTGGGTAAGGTTTTTGCGCATTGCTCGCCTGTTCGTGAGCGCATGATTGGAAAAAATACCCTTACTGAAAAAAGCTTTTTTGGCGGCGAAATAATCGTCGTGTGGGCAACATCACCCAGCAGCTTCAGAATGTCGACAATAAAGTATTTGTTGATGGATGAGGTGTCGGGCTATCCCGACGATGTGGGTAAAGAAGGCGACTCTGTTGATTTAGCGATCACTCGTACAGAGAGTGAGGGTCGTCGAAAAATTGTTTTAGGGTCTACGCCCAAAGAAGCGGGAACCTGCAAAATAACCCGTGAATTTTTACTGACAGATCAGCGCTATTTATATGTGCCTTGTCCGCATTGCCATGTAAAACAGCGTTTAAAGTTAGAAAACTTAAGGTACACAGCAGGCAAGTATAAAGACGCTCATTTTGTTTGCACTCATTGCACCAAGAAAATTCAGGAACACCATAAGTTTAATATGGTGGAAGCTGGCGAATGGCGAGCAACACGAGATTTTGAATGTTGCGGCGTACATCAATCGCCTGAAAAGTGGGATGAGTCAGGGTCTGCTCTTTGTTGTAAATGTAATGAACCTGGCGATCGAAACGAGCGTGGAAAAATAGACGCTGGTTTTCATATTTGGTCAGCGTATAACGACAACCCTAACACCTCGCTACCATCGATTGCGGCTGAATACGAAAAGGCAAAAAAAGACCCTAGAAAAATGCAATCCTTCATGAATACGAAGGTGGGTGTTGCCTATTCTGATGCTTCGCGGGCACACCAACTTAATAACTTTGAAGCGCTTTATCAGCGGCGCGAATACTACTCCCCATTGGAGCGATTGCCAGAGCAAACGCGCTGCGTATTAGCCACTGTCGATACGCAAAAGAACCGCTTCGAATATCATATTTGGGCTATTGGCGAGCGGGAGGAAATCTGGGCTGTTGATTACGGTCAGGTCCATGGTGACCCAGAAGACATTGCCACTCAGAAAAGTTTGATCCATCAACTTGAAAAAGAATTTACCTTGTCTGATGGGCGATCTATTGGCGTGTTTGCTGCTGCGATGGACTGTAACGGCCATGCATGGAAGGCCATGTTGGAATTCTGTGCGCCTTACCAAGGTTGGATCTTTGCTATTCGTGGTGAGTCGAGTTCGAAGACAAAATTCAAACCTGAATTCACCCTGACTTTTAAAGTTCATCCAGAAGCTAAGTGTGAATATCGAAGCCTTAATGTCCACCAATTAAAAAACCGCGCGGCTGAGCGTTTAAACAACGAGAAGCCGGGGAAAAACTATATCCACTTTCCATTCGATGATGTGTTCGATTTGGTTTATTTCCAAATGCTTACTGCTGAAGAATTAAAGGGCAGCGGTAGCAATGTGGTGTGGGATAAAAAAGCCGGTCAAAAACGAAATGAACCATGGGATTTGTTGGGCTACGTGATTTGGCTTTGTGACTTTATGCGACCAGAAATTAAGGCGGCTACGCCTTCTGAGCCGCTTGGTTTGATCGATCCACGAAGCAACAAAATACCAGATGACATCGCCGATGTTGAGTATGGCGATTACTACGAAACGTCAGATTATGGAGACTACTAATGCCGATCTATTCTACTGACGACAACCTCGCCATCGTTCAGCAGGCAATCACTGATCTGGTGCAGGGAAAGCGCAAGGTTCGCGTGGAGTACACCAACCCGCAAGGGGGGCGTACAGCGATGCAATATACCGAAGTGAGTTTGGCTGAATTGCGCGCGTTAGAACGCCAAATGATCAGTGATTTGAAGGTTGTTCCATTGATGCAAAGTGTCGATGTCGAGGTGATATTTTGAGTTATTCTAGCGCTGCTAAATCGCCCCTTTTTAAGGGGGCTGAGCTGCATGATAACGAGAAAAGCGAAAATGCTTTAATCAAAGAAATCAGCGCCAGCCATCACTTAATGCGAAACAATCCGTTACTGCGGGTTGGCGCTACGCGCTTTCGAGCCAGTTGCATTGGTGGTGGAGCGAAGCCTGTTTTCGATCCAGCGTTATTCAGTGATGCTTTCATCAAGAGCTTTAATGAATGGACCCTGTATTGCGACTTTTATGAAAACACCAACTTTGCAGGGGTTCAAGCCTTAGCCGTTATTACGATGCTAATGGAAGGTGGTGCTTTTATTGTTCGCCGCCGCACTATGCATCCTATGCCACTGCAAATACAGGTTGTTAGCATATTAAGTTTGGCGATTGATTTAGAAGTAACGGGGACGAGTAGTTATGTTCGTGGCGGGATTATGTACGCCAAGAACGGGAAAATTAAGAAATACGCTTTTTATAAACTGCCTCGCGACCATCCAGAATTTGATGAAGATTCGGTGAACTGGTTACCCGCTGAAGATGTTATTCATCTTCGCGATGTTGTTCATGCTTCGCAAAGTACCGCCCAACCTTGGGTTTCACCCGGTGCCGACTTCGCTAAGCAGTACCAAGACAATCAAACTGTCGAGATTAAATCTCGAATGAAGCGAATTGGTCAGCAAGTCTTTGCGTTAAAAGATTCAGACGTTAGCCAAACCGTAGGTGCTCCAAACAGTCAGAAGACTACTGAAAAGTTGGTTCATCATGCGGGCGGCGTCACCTTTTTGAATGGCGTAAAAGAGGTAAAAACCGCGTCACCTGCCGAGATAGCGGGTAATTATCAAGAGCATAACAATCAAGTATTGCGAATGATCGCAGGGTTGCTTGGTATTACTTACGAAATGCTAACGGGCGATTTAACGCAAGTTAACTATTCCAGCATTCGAGCCGGAATGATTAATCATCGTCGCTTTGTTGGGCAGCTTCGAGACATCGTTTTAGAGCCGGGCTTTAATCGAATTATCGGTTGGTTCATTGACGCTTTTCATGTTGGAACAACGGAAATTTTACCGGACTACTTTGAAAATCCTTATGCCTATCTTGATCCAACTTGGATCTGGCCAGAGTGGGAAGAAATCGACCCATTGAAAGCTGCGAAAGCGTTGGTGCTAGAGGTTCAAGGGCATATCAAGTCTTTGGAAGAGGTGTCAAATGGGCGCGGTACAACACTGGATAAGCATTTAGACAGTATTCAGCGCAGCCAACAAGCAAAACAATCTAGAGGTATAGACGATGCGGCATCTGGTTCAGATGATGACGAAAGCACCGATGATGATGACGATTGACGCTCATCAGGCGGGTCTTGAATCAATTAACCAGTTCTACCTAAACCCCAATCTTTTCATGGGTGGGGAGTCGGTAGAACGAAAAGACACATTTTGTGACCTCTCCGTGTTTGGCCCGACGTCACACCGTTTTAATGGGTTAGATGCGAACTGTAACGAAGTGCTTTCGTATCGAGCGTTGAGAGAAAGCCTTCTCATTTTTGCTCGCGATGACTCAGTAAACAGAATCTTTATAGAATTCGACGGCCCCGGTGGTGAGGCGAGCGGTTGCTTTGATTTGGCCGCTCTAATCAAAGAGATTGGTGCGATAAAACCTGTCATTGGCTTTATTAATGGCAATTCTTTTTCTGCAAATTACGCCTTGGCCAGCGCTTGTACTGAGCTGTATATCAGCCCTTACAGTATGGCGGGTTCAATCGGTGTGATTTTTGGGCGGTATGAAATTCATGAAGATAGAGAGAAAGTCACTTACTTCACAACAGGTGAAGCAAAAGCGGATGGTTCGCCCTACGTCGAATTAACTGACGCAGAAAGCGCTCGCCACCAAAAAATGGTCAATGAGCTGGGTGAATCATTTTTTAATTTGGTCGCTCATAACCGAGGTGTTGATGCAGCTAAAGTAAAAGCTTTGCAGGCTGGATTGTTCAGCGCAAGCGCATTTCTTGCCCACGGCTTAGTCGACGGCATAAAAACAGAGGAGGAGATTAAAACCATGATGACCGATTCAAAACACAAAAGAATTGTTGATCAGATGAATGCCAGTCATGCGGCTGAAATGTCAGCTTTATCTGCGCAGGTAATTGAACTGCAAGGTTCGGTTGCGAAGCAGGAAGAAGGGCATCAAGCGCTGGTTAAAAAAATTAACCAACTATCTCAGTCGGCAGGTGTTCCTGAAATGGCAGGTCAGCTTATTGAAGATGGTGTCAATGAAGAGGTTGCCGCATCAAAGCTAAAAGCTGCAGCGGCCCAAAAAGACGAAGAAATTTCATTAACCAGCGGGTTGGATTCTCATTCAAGTGAGAGTTTCAACATGCAGCAACTGATTGAGGATGCATAATGCAGGAAATTACAAATCAAGTCTCCGAGTCGTTAATTCTTCTCTGGTCCCATGAGCGTGGTGAGATGAGCATTAAGCAAATCGATGCCGCCGCTACCCAACCAGATTGGACTATCGTCAATAAAGAAGGCGCCGCTATCGATATAACCGTTGCTGAATACGATGGCAGTGATGCCTATGGTATTCACGCCGGAAATGGAAAGGTTTACTGGGCCAATTCGGTTTTCAACTCGCTGTATATTGCGTGGCCGGAAACCATTACACCTCCAGTAAAAGCGCTGATCACAGCACAGCTTGAGAAAGCATTTATCGTTATTAAAGAGGGGTCATAATAATGCCATCTGAAATTTTTGATCATGAAGCGTTCTCGCTAACGTCGTTGACGACGGGGTTCAATGCATCGGTACACACTGATGCCGCAGTCTTAAATATGTTCACGGTGGAAAACGTCGAAAACCGCACAGTGATGATTGTGAAGTCTGGACAGCAGCTTCAAGTCTTGATGCCAGGTGAAATTGGCCAGAATCCAAACATCGACGAACACGATGCAGAAAGCGCCGTTCCTGTGCGTTTGATTCGTTATCCGTTTGATACGCGCATTGTTCCTAGTGACCTGTCACGCATCAGCTCATTACGCGATAAGAAGATCAAAGCACAAGAGCTTGCGTCTTTGGTGAAAAGCCAGATGAGCAAGCATAAAGACAACCATCGCTATACCGCAGCCTATACCGCGTACTCCGCGTTAAAAGGCAAAGTGAAAAACAAGAAAGGCACAGTGCTGATCAACTTGTTTGATGTCTTGGGTGTAGATGAACGTAAGTTGGATTTGAAGCTGGGAACGGCAGGAACCAATGTGCCAACCTTACTCAAAGGGCTGCGCAAAGCCACTGTGGACAATGCGAAAAAGCATGGTCACCTGACGTTGCTGGGTGTCGAGTGCCGTGTTGGTCAGGAATTGATTGAACGAATTCTCAACCACGCGAGCATTAAAGCGTTTTACAGTGAAGAAATTCACGCAAAACGTGTGGTGGCCTTCGCGGATGATCCAAGCCAGATCAATATTTGCGGTATTAAGTTTGTTTCTGACGAAGCCGACGAAGTAGCCACTAAAGGCGCGAGTTACCCTCTGGGTGTGAAAGGCTTGTTTGGTATGTTGCGTGCGCCAGCTGATGTGCTGCATGCCAGCTCAGCCAAAGGCCGTGAGTGTCACATCACGACAAAAGAGCTGGATCATGACGAAGGTTTAGAAATCCGCTCCCGAGCGATCTATTTACCTATTGCACGTGATCCTTCCTTGCTAGCAGAAATCTACAGCTCTAATTAATCTACCTTCTCCTAATTTCTTATCTTTTCCTTATGAGGCGCTTATGAATCTCAGTCATCGTGCTGTCTTGGAAGCGCTGAAATCGGATGTAGACGAGGAATTTGGGCAAGAGGTTATATGGACATCAGACGATGGGCAGTCTGAAGTATTAACAGGGACGTTCTCGTTTGTTGATGAGGAAGTTGCGGCAAAATCAAAAACGAATAAAGTTGGGCAGCTTCATGTTGATGTTGTCTCGGCCACTTTTTCTGTCGAGCCTAGCGCTTGCCTTTGCAAGTCTGGGGATCGTTTAGATATTGAAGGGGTTTCTTATTTGATTTTGCCGTTTCATCAAAGCGAGTTTGAAATTGTGCTTCCGTTAAAAGTAACTAAAGACAAATCACATAGTTGGCGAAATTCGTGAATATAGAAATTGACTTGGGTGAAAGCGTTGCAGAGCTTGAGGCTGATTTGGCACTTTCGATTAGTCAATTACAAAAAGCGGTTTCACGCGCATTAAAGAAAGTCGCAAGGTGGCTGGAAACGCATTCTAAGCGAGAGCTAGGGGTTGCTTTAGGTGTTCCTCAGCGGGTATTGGAAGCACGATATTACAAAACCTTTTACATGAAAAACGACCAGCGATCAGTCAGTCTTTGGTTTGGTCTTGAGCCAATTTCTGCGCAAGCATTTGGCAAGCCGGTGCAAACAGATGTGGGCGTGAAAGTCGGCAAGCATCATTTCATAGGGGCGTTTATGGCTACTATGAAAAACGGTCATGCAGGTATATTTAAGCGAAAATATGAATATGGCAGCAAGCGAACAAAGCGCATAAAACGCCCTGATGGTCAATGGACTGAGCTTCCTATTGAAGAGGTTCGCTTTCCCATTAATGAAATCGCACGGCCAATAATTGAGCGTTATTACGTTCGGGCCGAGGCGCGTTTCAAACAACTATTGAAGCAAGAAATCAATTTTGTCATGAATGTAGAGGGCGCATGAATATCAATTTGACCGATGTGCATGACGCTATTATAGCGGCATTAAAAGATAGATTCTTAAAGGTGACGGTGGACAGCTATAACCCAACACAGCATCTTTCGAGTTTGGCGCCTGCGTGCTTATTGGACATAGAAGAGCTGCCTAAATCCCCTGATGTTGGAGACGGTCGTTACCCTGTTCAAGCGCGTTTTTCCATTCATTGTGTTTTAGGAATGGAAGTAGAGAATTTACAAATAGAACTGAGGGAGTTTGCTGTCGCCGTGTCTCAGTTCGTTTATGAAAATGGTATTTGGATTAGCGGCTCGGTATTAGAAAAGCCGCTCGATATTGAAGCGTACCCCGGTAACTTTCGTAAAGATACGCGCCATGGCTTTGATTCATTCGTAGTGAGCTGGTCGCAAAAACTGTATTTGGGCGCGTCAACTTGGCAGCCTGACAATGTTCGTGATGGCATTCGAGTTGCGACCAATGCAAACGATGAAAATGATTTATCTGAGTATAGAGAAATTTGATGCGCCAGCTTATTGAATCCCTTGTTCGAGATATGTTGAATCCATACCTGGAGCGAATAGAAGAGCTGAGCGATGAAACCGAAGACCTTCGCCGTCGTCAGCAGAATATGATTCGTCTTGGGTATGTGAGTGAAGTTCACGAATCGGGCTTTTTAGTTCGAATCAAGCACGGTGAGCTGGAAACGCCTTTTATTCGTTGGTTTTCATCAGCAGCGGGTGAAACGCGAGACTATCGCTGCCCATCTGTGGGTGAACAAGCGGTGCTGTTGAATTATGGCGCTGGGAATAGTGGTGCTCAAACGGTCGCTTTGATCGGTTTATTTAGTGATAACTTTCCGGCTCCAAGTGCTGATCCTGACGAAATTGTGCGCTGTTACCCTGATGGCTCTATTGTTTCCTACCATGCTACTAACCATGTTTTTACATTGGATATTAAGGGGGATGCTGTCATTGATATAGAGAAATCAGCCACGGTTAATGTGGGGGATTCTGCCTCTGTTACTGCAGGCGGCGAGGTTACGGTTGACGGCAGTATGATTAAGTTAAACGGCGGTACGGGAGTGGTGACTGGTGCACATAAATGCATGATTACCGGATTGCCTCACGCCGATTGCTCATCCAGCGTAACCGCTGCTAAATAAGTATTCAAATATAGCGAGGTGAGTATGGCGTTAGATCCAGAGGTGCTTGCAAAAGACATTGAAGATGCCATGGCCGCTAGAGGTTTTTCACCATTGGCTGATAAAGCGGCAGGCCACGATTGGTGGTTAGCGTTTGCTGAAGGCATTGTTAATCACATTACTCAGAATGCAGAGGTTCCTGTTGCGACAGGCTCTTCTGCAGGAAGTTATAAGGTGACTTGATGATAGGGATCGATAGAAAAACAGGGCGAAAGATCGAAGGCTTTGATCAGCTTGTTAGCCGTATTGCTCAAGTGATGACCACTCCTAAAGTGGGTCGTGCAAAGCGTCCAAGTTTTGGCTGTCATGTTCGTGACTATATGAGTGCGAATATGTCAGACAGTATGATAATTCGTCTTCAGTCTGCCGCTATTGCGGCCTTTTATGAGCCCATTAATGGCTTAACCGATTTTGTGCCTTCTCGATGCGTAGCGCAGCGATTATCTGATGGCTTAGCTTTGTATTTTGAGGGGAAATGGAATGGGCAGAGTATTAAATTTGAGGTGCCATTAGATGTTTCCCCATCAGAACCCATTACCTAAACCCGATATTATTACCACTCCCAATTTTGATGCGCTCTTTGAAAATGTAAAAAATAGCGTGTTGAATTACTTATCAGAAAATGCACCGGCTGATGTGGCGGGTGTAGCAGAGACGTTTGAAAATGAAGCGGAGCTGTTAACCAAATTTACAGAAGCTTTTACTGTCATTTTGCAAAGCCATTTTAGGCAAATGAATGCCCAAGCTTTGCAGATGTTTGGCATGTACGCGACCGATGATGGCATGGTGGACCTTATCGCCAGTCAACTGGGCGTAGAGCGTCAAATATTAGATGAAGGTGATCCGAGCGCTTTTCCACCCGTTCCGCGAACAGTAGAGAGTAACGATGCACTGTTGACTCGTTACTATCTCGCCGCTTATGCGCTGGCCACGACTGGAACTCGTTCAGGGTATCGTTATAACGCCATGACATTGGGTGGACGGCCAAAAGTGACAGTGGAAAGCCCTACCGATAAAAAGGTGGTGGTGACTTATGAATTTGATTCCCATGACATGGCAGGACAGACAAAAGACGCCCAAGCGAGGCAAGTGTCACCTGGTGTGGTCGACTGTTTTATTTTGTCTCACACTAGCAATGGACTGCCCGATTTAAGTCTTATTGAAGCCACTCAGGCTTACATGGAGCGCGATGATATTGCTCAAGAAACGGATTTATTGACAGTTAAAGCACCTACTATCCAATCGTGGTCTTGTACTGCTGATCTGTATATTCGTTCGGGTTCTGATGTTGTTGCCGCACAAGAAATCGCTGAAAAGGCAGTTCAGGACTATGCCGATCAGCAGCATCGCCTTGGCGGCAGTATCGAGCCCTCTATGTTGTACAGCGTCTTGTTGAAAACCACGGGGTCGCACAGAGGGGATTTGGTTTCGCCAGCGGCACCCATTCGCTGCAACTATGATGAGGCGCCTTACATTGACACAATCCAAATTACCGTCAGGACTGAAAGCCTATAGCGTTTTACCTGATAACCGCAGTCCATTAGAGCGGGCGCTTGAGCTGGCTTTAAGTGAATCACTCTATTCAATAGATCATCCTTTCCCTGAATTACTAAACGCACAGAGCACTACTGTTGAGGCTGTTGCCCCTTTGGGTATTGACCATCAAGTGCCTGTGTGGGATCGGGAGGACTCCGAAGCAGTAAAGCGTGATCGTGTTGAGCATGCGTGGCGAAATCGTCAGAAAAGCGGCACACGTTCGGGTTTTCTGGATTCGTTACAGCAAATGGGTTTCGGCTCTGAAGTCACGCCGTGGTTTAAGCTCTCGCCTGTTGCTGCTCCATATTTTTTTCAAGTCTGGGTCTATTGCTCTGATCGAGTGTTAACGCCAGAAATCAATACTCGCATTGATGAACTCTTAATTGAGATGAAATCAGAGCGAGATACTTATGAACTTAATCTTGCCAGAGAATCGATAGCGACTCCCAAAATGGCGGTTGCTGCGGAAATTGGCGTCACAATAACTTCTTATCCCTATTCTCCTGAAGGGGGTGATTCGACATCGCTAAACTTCATCGGCACAGCGCAACATCTAAGAATTATTTCCACATCGGAGCCTGCTTACAATGAGCGACTATAGAACTTATATCACTGAAACGGGCTTCGGCTTGGAACGTGATGCAAAATTTAACAATACCCATGTAGATCATGCCGTCTTGGTGATTGGGGATGGTGCTTTACCTGATGCCGATTCGCCAGCCGCCCAAACGGATTTGGTAAATCAAATTCGATCTTATGCCATCACGATAGAAAAGGACCCAACTGATACGAACGTCTGGATAGCGCGAGCAGAAATTCCCGCGAGCGATGGTGGATTCACTATCCGCGAGGCAGGTATTAAAACAGCGGCAGGTGATCTTTATGCCTACGCCCGTCAAGCGGGTGACTATAAGCCTCTTTTAGAAGAGGGGCAGGGTAAAAGCTACACCATTCGATTAAAGTTTGTACCGGGTAACGCTGATGCGATTCAGATCAAAATTGATCCATCCGTGCAGTTTGCCACACCTACGGATTTGGGGAATGCAGTAAGTGAGCATGAAAATAAAACCAATCCTCACGGCCAGTATCAACTTAAATCTGATGCAGATGCTTCGGTAGATAAAGTTACCGCTGATATTTTATCTACAAATCAGGCCCTGTCTGATGCTGGATCAATGATAAATATACTCAAATCTCAACTTACCAGTAGCTTTGGGAAAAGCGTTGTTTCTGAGCCTGCTTTCAGGATAGATACTGGAACACTGAAAGTTTACGCGGATTTAAGTGTTGGTGTTAACGGAGAGTTTTACCAGTATTCAGAAGGCACTGAATTAGTATTGCCAACAATGTCACTTGGCACGGATTACGCGATTTACGCAACACCAGATGGTCTGGTTGTTTCTGCAAACTTCACGGTGCCAGATGGCTACACAGCATTAACGTCACGCCGCGTTGGTGGTTTCCATTATCAAGATGGCGTGATCAATGAATACTCTATTTATGACGTTAAATACAAGCCAGGTGTGCGCGACCCGCGAGGGATGGCGCGATCCCCTATGGGGATCTGGGCAGACATTTATCTCCTCAACACAGCACCCGACATCAATGGCACAAGCGCCTATAACGTCACCATTGCAGATGGATCAAGTCCGCCAAAAGTGCCGGTAATCTGGGGCGGCGATGGCACGGCTCAGTATGATGATTTTAGTCAATACACCGCTTCTCGGGTATTGGCTGCATACGGTAAGCGACCGCCAATTTCGCATGAGTTTGAGCAATTGGCGTTTGGCAGTGTTGATGGTTATGCAGTTAGCACAGATCCAGCCACAACACAATATGATGCATCAACCACATCAATGATCGGATGCGTTGGTGTCTCGGGCGTTGCGTGGCAATGGGGTTTTGAACGCTGGGATCGCGGCAACGGATCGAGTGGCTACGTATGGTATGAGGCTGACACAAATGGAGAGGGTCAGGTTTATACAGCAGGCTCGTCAGGTGTCGGAGCCTCGCTGTTTGGCGGCTATTGGGGTGAGTCCGGCTATGCCGGTTCCCGCGCGTCGTCCTGGCGCCTTGAGCCGTGGTCCTCGAGCAACTACATCGCGGCCCGTGGCGTCTGTGACCACTTTGAATCT
>NZ_JAEMNX010000035.1 GCF_016463975.1 Marinomonas transparens
ATATCCCTTCTTTTGCGCTTCGGCGATTGTACTAAGTGTTAGGGTTGTCTTCCCGGAACTTTCTGGTCCATACAGTAAGGTTATATAGATAAAATATTAAATAATGGTACACGGTATTAAGTAAGTGAATTCTAAACTTCTTTATACATAACCTGATGATATTAGTTCAGGTGGTGTATCCATGTAGTAAAACCTGATGCCCGACAAAAAACACACAACAAGTTATGCACTTACTATGTGAATCTAAGTGTCAAATTGCACAGTTTGGAGGGGGCTTGTTTGTTTTCACCTTGAGCATTTTGCGGAGACGAGGATTCTTGGCTTCTATGACGCTGACATCAATGATGCTTATCTCACCTTGTTTGAGGTCAAACTTTGCTCGCCTAACTGTGTATTAATCTCTGTCATCGCCGCGTCTAACAATCCATTTTTTTCCAGTAAATTACGGAAACACCAAATCGTACTATGGTCTGGAACGCCTTGGCCTAAACCGATAAAGCGTCGAAACAACAAATCGCGAGCCATTCTTTTTCCAATACCGAGTCGCTAAGGTTGTGCCATGATTACAACAATAAGGCTTTAAACATCATTAAAGGAGGCCAAGCGTGCTCTCCTTTGCTGCGATTGTGAATGCCACTGAACAACAGATCAATACAAGCCTAATCCAACAAGGTATGAATCTCATCAAATTCTTCAACAAACCGATTTGACGCTTATAGCGCATCGGCAAGACTCAGTTCCTTTAACGATTTTTTATCACTCTTTTTTTGCTTGTGATTATTACCTCATAGGATCAAAAAAGAGGATTCGTGCAAAGGTCTCTATAAGTATTAGCGCTTTTTTATTGTATTAATGCATAAAAAAATCGGACTCTTATACTTTGAAATAACTCACACTTTCGTGAAGTTCGATGGCTAACTTGTCTAAGTCACCCATGCTTTTTCTTGAACTAGAAATGGCCTCAGCTGTTTCTTTCACCATGTTGGAAATTTCTTCTACATGTTCCGCAAGGCTCTGAGTTGCCTTGTTTTGTTCTTCTGCCGAATGCGACACTTCGCGAATACGAGCAAGGGTTTCATCTGAGCCAGCTCGAATATTGGTCAGCATTTCTGTGACTTCGTTAGAGCTTGATACACTTTCTTCCACATTCGGCAATATTGCTTGCATAGTTTTCGCAATACTTTCTGTGTCGGCTTGGACCAGATTAATGGTTTCAGTGAACTTAGCGGTGGCGGTGGCAGTTCGAGAAGCCAGAGTTCGCACTTCATCTGCTACTACGGCAAAGCCTCGCCCTTACTCACCAGCACGCGCGGCCTCAATGACAGCGTTCAAGGCAAGTTAGTTAGCTCTGCGATATCACGAATGACATTAACAATATTACCAATTTGTAGAGAACGTTTTTGTAAGCTAGCGATTTCTTCAGTTGATATCTCATTAATACGTTGGAGACTTGCTCTGGACTCCAATTAAACTCAATGAGAATGCGTATATAATCGATAGTTTTTGTTGGTATTAGATACTTTACAGACGTCATTTATCTCGTTAGGCAAATAGTCTGTGCTTCCTTAGGGCAATAGCTTTTTGCTTATCGATTACGCTTTAACTCACGATAATACTCCGTGGTTTTATGACATTGAATGGTATTAGCGATATTAGACACTGGCGTTTCTTGTTCTAAAAGAGCTGAAATTTTCTATCTTTTTCCTTCGGCCAACTGCTGATAATTCATTTTTATACTGTTTGTTTCTGTAGTAAGAGGAAGCAATTTCAGCAGTTGGCTTCTCCCATGTTTACTTTACAGTGCCATACTTATTATCTGGATTTAGGCTCTACAAATAAGATTGCGAGCCGTGTTATCACTACAATGCTAAGCAAAATGATACCGCTCATCATTGCGCTCTCAACATCTCCCATGTGGATTTGCATCACAATATTGGTAGATAGAGTTTCTGTTTGCCCATGAATACCCCCACCTATAATTAAAAGAGTTCCAACTTCTCCAATTAATCGACCAAAAATGACAAATACATTTGACACAATGATATGACGAATATCAATTAGTGTAACACCAACCACTCGAATAAAATTCACTCGTTGATTACCTATAATGTTTTTAGGTAGTACTGATTTTATTGAGTGCATACTATTGAGTATTGGATTAGAAAATAATACATAGCTAATCGGAAGAGCAAGAATAAACTGCCCTAAGATCATGCCGGAAGGAGAAAAAATGAGACCAGAAAAAAAGCTAGACTGAGTACAAAAATAGTATACAAAAATGCCTACTACTGTTGGTGGTACAGCGTTTAATGACTGAGCAAAAATAAAACTAATACGTCGTATACGTGAAGAGGATGTATCAAAAAGAAATGCAATTACCATTGCAACCATAACAGCTAATAAAGTAGATATAGCACTGATTGCAACAGTAAATAGAGCTAACTCAATCAACTCTAACCACCCGCCATTGCCTGGACTATACGAATAGTAGAAACATTACTTAATTCCGTATTAACCGCCTCTGGCTCAACAGGCTCACCATCTAAATAGAAAATAACGTCAGGCCTAATGTGACCATTTTCTAAAATCAAATCGTTTTTTATACCAGGATGTTTTTCTTCCATTAAAAAGACAACATCAGTAATATTAACAACATTATCTAGTTTATAGTTACCTGAAGGTATTTCATATATTTCACGTAGGCGCGTTGCAATTTTTAAGTTAATCATTTTAACATCCTATTTTGTTAGTGGTTACATTCTTTACGAGGCATATTCAATACTGAAAAATCCATATCAGCCAAGTCAAAATGTAAGGTCTTTCCACTTAATTGACTTGTCCCTTTTAAAAGCAATTCAATTGCTTCCCGAGCCATGGAGCAACCTATAATTCCAGGGCCCATTCCAAGAGCAGGAAAAACTTTAATATTTGTCCAAAAGTCAGGTTTTTTAGGGTAAAGACATCTTAAACAAGCTGTTTTATGAGGTAAAACTGTAAAAACATACCCTTCATCACCGTACATTGCCCCACTTACCATTGGCTTATCTAGTTTTAAAGCCAAGTCATTTAGTTTATATCTTTCTTCAAAAAGTGGATGAGCATCTACAACAAGGTCAACATCCGACAATAGTTCCTCGATGTTATCGATATCCGTAATGTGGTTATCAATATAATGAATTTTTGCTTGAGAGTTTATTTTATCCGTTTTATCTCTAAATGCATCTATACACGATTTTCCAACGTCAGTTTCGTAAGCTAGTTGCATTCTATTTAGATATTCAGGGACAATTTTTCCTCCATGAGCACAAATAAGATTTCCAACACCAGCTCTAATTAAATAATTAACTACTGTACCACCAACTCCACCACATCGACCTACAAAAACCTTACTGTTTTTAAGCTTCTCTATTCCTTCTTTACCCATGATTGGAATTTGCCGAGAGTAACGTTCTTCCATACTAATATCCTTTTATATTTATTAAATTATTAAGAAATTCGGATTTTCTTTTTTCCAATTAATTACTCCTCCAGTCAGAGTGTAAGCAGTTTTAGAATTATGATTTAGACCACTATAGATAGCTTCCAAAACTTTTTTTGATCTTATTCCTGACTTACAATAAAAGACGACAATATCTTTTTCATTAATGATACTTAATATTTTTTTTAGATACTCTCCATCGCTGTCTCCTTTTTTCATTATTGAAACCGGAACAGAATGGGCTGATGGCAAATGATTATATTCATATTCATAATCATCTCTAACATCTATTAAGGTTACTGATTGTCGAGAGATTTTTTTTCTGAGTTCAGCGCTTGAAATAACAGGAACTGTATTGAGGTTTTCCTCTGACTTATTGGTTGTAGATAATGAACAAAATGCTTCGAAAGGTAGGTCTCCTATGCGTGTCAATGAACCATTGCAAGCCTTACAAGAAGCTTTTTTATTAACAGATACCTTTTCGTATTCATGATCGGCCAAATTTAAAACTAACATCTTACCTGCGAGTAAATCCCCAAAACCAACTAAATACTTTATAGCTTCAGTGGCTTGTAAGCAGCCAACCATTCCAGGTAAAGTACCTAAAACACCTGCATCACCGCAAGTTGGGACGTCTTCGGGAGGCTCAGCGAAAAGGCAGCGGTAGCATGGTGAATTAGGTAAACCAAATATAGTTATTTGTGCCTCAAATTTATAAATACTTGCATATACAAATGGGATACCTGCTAACTTACATGCATCATTAACTAGGTATCGTGTCTGTAAATTATCACAGCCATCTAATAAAATATCATAATCACCAACAATTTCATCTGCATTATTTTCTGTGAGAAATACGTCAAAAGTGTTTACTGTTATGGTGGGGTTTAGTGCAAGCAACGCCTCTTTAGCTGACTCTACTTTCTTTTTACCAACATTTTTAGTATTGTGGATTACTTGGCGCTGTAAATTGGTTTCATCTACAATATCAGCATCTATTATGCCGATTGTACCTACGCCTGCAGCTGCTAAGTATAGTAATGCGGGGGAACCAAGCCCTCCAGCCCCTATAACTAATACTCTTGATGATTTAAGACGTTCTTGCCCTATGAAACCTATTTCTGATAATTTCATAGTTCGGTTATATCGTAGTATTTCATTTTGGCTTAGCATTTAATATTTTCTCGCTATCTTGATTTGATAAATATCCAAACTTAATAGAAATTTTGGGCAAATTCAATTTAATCCATTTAAGTATTGGCAGAAGATAATTATTTTCTTTTTCTATTTTATATATCAATGAGTAAATATTTGATTTTAAATCTTTAGAAATCACAATCAATTTTTTTGAATTTATTTTTTCAAATGAGGATGTATCTATTATTAGGAAGCACTTCTTTATTTCACAAATCCTTATAGTGTTAGCAGCTCCTCCTATTGCTGAAAAGTACCCTTCATTATTTTTAGGATCAATATCAAGCTGCTCCCACTGTTTCAATTCATACATGTGAGTACCTGATTTATCACCTCGGGATAAAAATTCAAATTGCTCATGGTGTATTTTGGACAAGCATGATCGTATTCCCTCACACTCCTCAATAATCATAGATGGTCCAACTAAGGCGAAATCATTAGTAAATAATGGAACTCTCTTCAATAAAGGGTCGTCAGCTACCATTTCCTCTTCTTTTTCTGGATTATGTGTTATAGCGAAATCAATAATAGTGTCATTCAATATTCTCAATGTAGATGAGCTGCCAGCAACTGAGTAATTAAAAGTATGTTCAGGAAAATTGCTCGCTAGACGTCGCCTTAATTCTTTGGCAATACCAGATGCTTCTTGAGTTGTAGTCACTCCAAAAGTAATACTTTTCGAATAAGCTGGGTGATTCCAAATTAGAATTAAAATTAGAATTAAAATTTTAAACATCAAATCGAATCTCAGATACAATTGGACGTGAAGGAAAAAAGCTCGGGAAATCTAGAATGGAAAAATAATACCCATTAGAATCAAAATCCCGTAACCGTTCATCATGAGTACAACAAATTACTCTACCACCATTTTTTAAAAAGTTCTCCAATAGCCGTTTAAATATATCTGTATTAGCTTTATCTAGAGCTGCTGTAGGCTCATCGAGTAATAATAAATCGACTTCAGATGAAAATGCCGAAGCTAAATGAACTCTATGTAGTTCGCCTCCCGAAAGACCAATTAATGACTGTTTTAATAATGGTCGCAATCCAAATTCATCAACAATATTGTTAAGTTTCTTGGGGCACCCATTTAACTCTACATATGTTTTTTGTGCATATATTAAAAAACGCTCAACTGACAGGTTTAATCTAGTTGGGTGCTGATCCACATATACAACATGTTGAATATTTTGATTAAAATCGATTAGCTTTTTAAAATTAACGCCATCAATAGATTCTTCAGCATGCCCATAATATAAACCTCTAAGAAATGTAGACTTACCTGCTCCTGATGGGCCATAAAGTAAATATAAGCAGCTATCTAGGTTAACATTACATAAGTCAAATATAGCATCATTATTCACAGAAGCTCGAAACCGACGTATATTACAAATCATTATTATACCCGTCTAAGATATTCTATTTTATTAATGAACCATTTTCTTTAGTGCCAGACTCATATGGTGAGATGCATGATGATCATCCTGCACCATGAAACCAGCAAAGCCTAATCCTTTTATTTTAATAGCTTCTTTTTGAATCTCTGATGTTACAGTGATTATATAATTTGACTTTTCTTTTTCATATTTAATAGTCCAATTAGGCCTCACATTTTGTAAAAAACTAGCGTGTGCAGGAATCATGTTATCCATAGCTCGCTGCCCATTACCGGAGTTGGATACATTAATTGTTAATCCATTAGGTAATTCATTTTTTCTCACCATAGTATTGGTCATCAAATTATCCATGTCTTTCAAGTGTTCCATCAAAGCATCCAAATCAACACTATTCCAATCAACATTCCCTTCTTCTAAAAGTTTATTAACTTCGGCTATTGCTCCAAAAATTGATTGTCCAGGTTCAGTTGGAGATGGGATTTTTTGTTGATACTGACTTTCCACAGTGCTTTTAATTGATTTTTTGCAGTCTGATGGGAAATGGGTGCAATGTAGAGTAGCGTCATGCTTTGTTGAATCTTCAGACGAGGCATTGATAATAAAAGAAAAACCACTTCCGATAGTTATAAATATAATGAAACATAGATATTTTATTTTTTGCATATTAGTCCCTATAAAATTATCAATCCTGAATTAAAATATAATACACTTACTTCTTAAGTATTTTCAGCATATATCTTATATTTTCTTGAGGCAATACCTTTTCTCTGTTTTGTGCGTGTTAGTTTGCGATAAACAGTGGCCTTCATGCATTGAATCATATGGGCTATCTTGTTGGACACGGATATTTCTCGTGCTAGAAAAGTAAAGTCTGGTGCCTTTTTCCCTCGGTAAATTGCTGACAATTTATATTTACTGCTTATTTTTGTGATAAAAAAAGTGTACCAAGTCGGTCCAGAAAAAATCTTAGTCTATTGAATTTATAGTGTTTTTATAAGATAGTTATTATCTAAACCTTACTAAAAATTACTAACACGATAACGATAACGATAACGATTTTATTTTGTCTCATTCTTCCTCCCCCAATCAACTTTCAACCTAAACGGCGCCACTTTAAATACACGTCCAATTAATGCATTGGAGGGTCAACAAACGTCGTAAATATCGCTGTGACCACCAAAATACAGTAACCAACGTGTCAGTAATTGCGCAATTTCCCAATTCGTTAACGCCATACAGCCTCCAGTTACCTCAAAATATATTACTCAAACACACGGTCGAAACCGATTAATGCTGCATAAAATGATAAGACCCTTTCATCATATGCCCATCGTCTCCCATCGCTTTCCATTGAACAGAGTAACTATCGGGTGCTAACTCAGGCAACATCGCTTTGAAGTTATCTGTGGCTTTGGCTTTTCGATCGTATTTAATCGCCACTGGCTTATTATCCGACCCAACGACTTTCAAATTCACCACGCGCATCGGTTTTTGAAAATGCATTTCCACACGCTGCGCTTGATCCATTAGCATCGCGCCATCTTGTGGGTAGGTTTCCATCATATTGCCGTGTGAAAATACGCTAACAGACGCAGTTATTGCTAATACAGAAAATACTAATTTTAGTTTACTCATAGTTTTATCCTTTATGGTTTGATTGATTTGAAATTAATTTTTATTGATTGATTTTTAATCTCAGTACAAAAAATGTCTTTCTACTGCTCTCTTTTACTGTTTAAAAACACTTACTTTAATGACGATTTCTTCCATAGAAAATACACCGCAGGCAACACTAATAACGTCAGTACGACCGCGCTCACCATACCCCCAACCATAGGTGCAGCGATTCGACTCATCACCTCCGACCCTGTTCCAGTACCATATAAAATTGGCAGCAAGCCGATAATAATGGCTGCGGCGGTCATCATCACAGGGCGAACTCGCATACCCGCGCCGTGAAGCACCGCGTGGTAAAGCGTGTCAGCGCGAGGTGAAATGCCCTTTACAGTGCATTTACGCTGTGTCTCAGCCCACGCTTGATTCAAATACACCAGCATAATGACACCAATTTCCACCGCTACCCCAGCCAGTGCAATGAAACCAACCCCCACTGCAACCGAAAAGTTGAAGCCAGACAAATACATCAGCCAAATACTGCCTACCATGGCAAAGGGCAGCGTCCCCATAATGATGACGACCTCAGAGAAGTTACGAAAATTGATGTATAAGAGAACAATAATGATGACCAATGTCAGCGGCACCACATATGTCAGCTTTTCTTTCGCCCGTTGCATATATTCGTATTGACCAGACCAATTTAACGAATACCCTGCCGGCAGTTGCACTTTGTCTGCTACGATTTTCTGCGCGTTTTCGACATAACGACCAATATCCACGCCTTCAATGTCCACAAAGGTCCAGCCATTCAATCGGGCATTTTCGCTTTTTAGCCCCGGCGGCCCTTCTTCGACATACACATCAGCAATATCTCCCAAAGCAATTCGTAAACCATTCGGAGTCACGATTGGCAAAAGGGATAATTGCTCTGGTGAATCACGATACTCCTGTGGATAGCGAACATTAATGGGATAGCGCTCAAGCCCCTCAATAGTATTCGTGACATTCATGCCACCCACCGCCGAAGAGATAAGCTCTTGAACATCTTGAATGTTCAGCCCATAACGCGATGCCTTCGCGCGATTAATGTCTATATTGACGTAACGACCACCGGCCACACGCTCAGAATAAACCGATGCCGTGCCTTCAACTGGTTTCAAGATTTTCTCTAGCTGCAAACCAATATCTTGAATCACTTTCAGATCAGGACCTGCAACCTTTATACCCACAGGGGTTTTGATACCCGTTGCCAGCATGTCGATTCGTGTTTTGATCGGCATCACCCAAGCGTTTGTTATACCTGGAATATTGATTAACTGATCTAATTCTTGTTTTATTTTGTCGCTGGTCATGCCGTCTCGCCATTCGGACTGAGGCTTAAACTGTATGAAGGTTTCAATCATGGTCAGCGGTGCGGGATCGGTCGCTGTTTCCGCGCGACCCACTTTACCAAAGACGGTTTCTACCTCAGGCAAGGTCGCAATCAGCTTATTGGTTTGCTGCAATACCTGACGCGCTTGTCCGATCGAAATCCCCGGATACGCCGTTGGCATGTACATCAAATCGCCTTCGTCTAGATTAGGAATAAACTCGCTGCCCAACTTATTTAAAGGCCACATACCAATGGCAAAAATAGCAATCGCTACCACAATGGTTGTTTTCGGAAAACTCAATACGGCTTTTAACGCCGGCATGTACACCGCGACCAAGGCACGATTGATTGGATTTTTATGCTCTGGTAAAACCTTACCTCGCACAAAATACCCCATCAAAACCGGCACAAGCGTAATCGCTAGCGCCGCCGATGCCGCCATAGCGTAAGTTTTGGTATAGGCCAACGGGCCAAACATCCGACCTTCTTGGGATTCCAAGGTGAACACAGGTACAAAACTGACGGTGATAATTAATAAACTAAAAAATAGCGCAGGACCGACTTCGGTGGCCGCGGCGGTGACAATCTGCCAACGGTTTTCCTTGGTCATTTCGACCTTTTCCATATGCTTATGGAGATTTTCGATCATCACGATGGCACCGTCGATCATGGCGCCAATGGCAATCGCAATACCGCCAAGCGACATGATGTTGGCATTAATACCTTGCCAATGCATAACAATGAAAGCAGTCAAAATCCCCACGGGTAAGCTGATGATCGCCACCAAAGAAGAACGCACATGAAAAAGAAACACCACACAGACCAGCGCCACCACAAGGAACTCTTCCAGCAGTTTGGTCCATAAATTCTCTACGGCGCGATCAATCAAACCGGAACGATCATAAACCGTCACTACCTCAACGCCTTTTGGCAGGCTGGATTTCAATGTTTCCAGTTTCGCTTTTACGCCTTCGATGGTTTTCTGTGCGTTTTCACCAAAACGCATCACCACCACGCCGCCCACCGTTTCGCCTTCGCCATTTAGCTCAGCCAAACCACGACGCATTTGGGGGCCAATACCGACCTCGGCCACATCTTTAATGGTCAACGGTGTACCACTTTCACTGACGCCAAGCGGAATCATTTCGATGTCTTCAATATTCTGAATATAACCAGACGCTCGAACCATGTATTCGGCTTCGGCCATTTCAATGACCGAAGCACCGATTTCTTGATTACCGCGTTTAATCGCATTTTGAATATGGTTCAACGGCATGTTTAACGCGCGCAATTTGTCTGGATTCACACTCACCTGATATTGCTTCACCATACCGCCAATTGGCGCTACTTCGGAAACACCGGGCACAGTTTGCAATTCATACTTCAAGAACCAATCTTGCAGCGAACGCAGTTGGCTTAAATCGTTTTGACCAGTTTTATCCACTAACGCGTACAAATACACCCAGCCGACACCCGTTGCATCTGGCCCCAATTGCGCCCTCGCGTTACTGGGCAATGACGGCGCAACCTGGCTTAAATACTCCAACACTCGGCTTCGCGCCCAATACATGTCAGTGTCTTCATCAAAAATCACATAAACATAAGAATCCCCAAAGAACGAATAACCACGCACCGTTTGAGCACCCGGTACAGACAACATCGCCGTCGTCATTGGATACGTCACCTGGTCTTCCACCACTTGCGGCGCTTGTCCTGGATAGCTGGTTTTAATGATGACTTGAACATCTGACAAGTCAGGAATCGCATCAACAGGCGTATTCTTTAACGAATACAAACCGGCGCCAACGAGAATAATACTGGCCAATAGCACCATAAGCCGATTATGAATAGACCAGCGGATAATCGCTTCAATCATGATATTCCCCTACTCTGCGTCAGCATCAAAAAAGTCAGTAACAGCAAACTTGGTGCTACTTTCACGGGTAATCTCAAGCTGAATGTTTTTACCTATTGGCAATTCATCCAACTCCAACCAATCGGCTAGAACAAAATCCATCGTCATTTTTGGCCAATTCCAATCCGAGATCGCTTCGTGATTCACATTCACCATGCGTGTTGTCGCATCAATACGATTAATTCGTGCGGCCACCCAAACATTGTTGGCGGGTTTTGCTACTGGCTCTGCTTGGTCTGACATTTTATTGTCCGACATATCACTGGCAGACATTGCCGTCTGGTTACTGTCTGCATTCATGCGCTTGAAATCGGAGCTTTTACTGGATTCAGAATCCAACAGAAATTGCGCCGATGTCACCACGTCATCACCCAATACCAAGCCGTCCAAGATCTCCACGTAGTCATCGCCGAACGCGCCGGTTTTAACCGCAATCGATTTATAGCGTCCTTCGCCTAATGCCAATACCACGCGATTTTGTTCACCGCCACGTATCAAGGCTTCTTTTGAAATCAATCGCTTTTGACCCGGTTCTGTAGTTTCAATACGGACATGAGCAAACATATCTGGCTTCAATAATTGCTCAGGGTTGTCCAAACGAATCCGAACACGCAAAGTACGGTTTTTTACATTCAGGGTTGGATAAATAAAGTCCACGTTACTAGCAAAAGTTTTTCCCGGTAGGAAGTCCGTCACGGCTTCAACCGGTTGACCCACCGCGACGCGATGTGCTTGGCGTTCAAACACTTCGGCATCCAACCAGACTTCACTCAGATCCGCGATCGACATCAAGGTTGTTCCCGGTTTAATGTAGAAACCATCTTGAATCCCAAGGTTGTCAATCACACCACTTTGTGGCGCAAAGAATCGCACCGTTTGAGACACTTTGCGCTTCGTCCTTAACGCTTTGATAAAATCGCTCGACACTTGTAAGGCTTTTAGCCTCTCTTCCCCTGCGTTGATCATGCGCTTGTCTTTCCGCGCTAACGCAAAGACAAACTCTTCCTGCGCATTCACCAAGGTCGGCGAATACAGATCAAATAGGGGCTGACCTTTTTCAACCGAGTCGCCATTGGATTTAATAAAACTCTTTTCGACCCAGCCTTCAACGCGAGGATGAATATGAACAATCTTGTCCTCGTTGTAAGCCAAATAGCCCACGGTTCGAATGTCTGGTTTCAACATGCCTTGAAAAACTTTTTCTGTTCGCACGCCAAGGTTATTAACCACTTCAGGCGAAATACTCACAGTGCCAACACCAGCATTATCAGAACCTTGATCTGCCCCATAAAAAGGAATGAGGTCCATACCCATTGGCGATAGACCGGGCTTGTCGCGACGGTAATTTGGATCCATTGGCGCCACCCAATACAAGGGTGTCTTTTCATCTTTCGCGTTTAATGAGCCTGCATTCATATCACTGCTCATCTCACCGTTCATGGCATTGAATGCTTGAAGACCAAAGTGATAACCCGTAGCCGAAAGAGCACCACCTAATACAAATACACAGATATATCCGATTACTTTCATTTGAGTTTCACCTTTTCACCTTGTGCCATCACATAATTCAATTCTGCCAAGCGCTTGAAACGCTCAATGCGAATATTCAACAATTCAACATGCGCATTCAATGTCGCGATACGCGCCTGAACCACATCCGAAAAAACACCATCATTGCTGGTATAAGCATTCAACATGGCTTGCGCGCTTTCTCTGTAGCTAGGAAGTAACTTTGTTTTATAAAGACGGATTCGTTGATCTAGCAGAGTAATATCAGATGTCAGAACACGGTATTTCGCCATGAGTTCATTCAGCACCAGCTGCTTTTCAGAAAGAAAAGACTCAACTTGTAAGGACGCGGCTTTCACCTGAGCATCCTGTCGACTAGACGAAAAGATTGGCACACTGACACTCACCGCAATCGACGCCAGATCGGCTCGATCTTTGCCGCTTAGATCATCGCCACGATAACCGTAACCCAAAGTAACGCCCCATTCTGGTTTGTACTTTTGCTCGGCAATCGATTTATCTATCTGCGCGGCATTGGATTGAACATCGACAATGCGAACCAACGGATGCAGGCGCAGGCGAGCCGCCAATGCCAATGAATTCGATGAAAGCGACGAAAGGATATTAGACGGGGTTACCATAATGGGTTCACCCGTTGTTTTCAGGGTGATATCTTGATCAGCTGTGTTCTGATCAGCCATTGTCGGAAGAATATATTGGGATAATTTTTTCAGTGCATTTTCTTTCGCTTGGCTAAGCTGCGTAAGGCGATGATCTAACTTAATCAACTCTAGTTCAGAGCGCACTAAATCTTGCTGTTTGGCTCGCCCGTACGCCGAGCTATAACTGCTTTCCACTACCTCATGAAGTTGTTCGAACAAGGTTCTATTTTGCTTCACGAGTTTGATACTTTCTTCGTAGCTGTAGGCCGTTAGCCAAAGATTTGACACTTCCATCGCCAGCATTGCGCGACGATTATCTCGCATCAAGGGCATTTGATCGCCTTGCGCGGCGTACTTTTCTCCTGTTAAACGTAAAGTATCGCCCGCCGGAAACATCTGCGATATCGACACGTTAAATTGCGTCATCGCTTCTTGGTTAAAATCAAAACTGTCGATTGGCATATTTAATAAGCCAACATTGATTTTTGGATCCGGCAATACCGTCATACCTTGGCTTAACGCGCGAATGGAATTTTCTTTTAACTGGCTGGAAATCAACCAATTATCTTGAGAGACGGCTTTATCCACCGCTTGTTCAAGGTTTAGCGCTTCTGCATTCGCAACAAGCGGCAATAAGGATAATAGGGAAACGGAGGCAATACGATGCGTTTTACCGATTAAAAATTGGCGACAATAGACACTCTGTAACACATGACAGAATGCCAAAAAAAGATTTTTGGCCATTGGCTCAAGTACTCATTTTTAAATTCATAAAATCTCAACGCGAATAACAGCGATGAGTGAAATAGCGAATTTAAGAAATGACTATCGGAGGGAAGTAGGGTGTATTTAGGTAGGTAGAGGCGTAAAATTTAGACGGTAAAACCATGTAAACAGAAGAAGTATTCTCAGGACCTGAATGGTTGCTAACCAATAAGCCAGAAAAGCTACTACAGTGATTATCCACGCAATCTTGATGACCATGCTCTGATGAAGAATCATGGCACTCACTTTTAGCAGACATACAAGTAGATGCACAATCAGATGACATATCATGAGTTTGCATAGAACTCATATTAGAGGTCGGCGGTGACATCATACTATTAGCTGCCATAACCGTAGAAAATAGCGATAGTACAAACAGCAACAAACACACGAAACCGTGTTTTCTTACTGAAAGACAGACGTTACTTAAAACAAATTCCGGCATGAAAAACACTCTTTATTGACACAGAAATCATATTGAAATAAATATCTAAATGCAATATATATTAAAAATATACAGACTGTATTGACTTCTGAGCTTCTCAAACGTAACTCATCCCATTAGTGTTAAAATCTGCTTCATAAAGATAAAATTGTTGTTCTATAAGAGTCTTTACAGAAAGCCATTTTTACTGAGTACGAGGCTTCTGATGCTATATCATGAAGTCTATCAAATGAATGTGAATGGCTTGATTGTATTGTTTTCATGATCGCAAAATCGTTTTTTTCTGGACCTTGAGTATCTTGATTAAGCGCCGTTTTTTTCATTAAAGCCTGCTCTTCGATGACTTTTATTCTCATCGAATCTTCCGGTAGGTCTTGGTTTATTCGTTCTGAATATTCAATCAACTTTGGTTCAGCAAACGCTATCATGGAACAGGGCTCCTCTGGATTTTTGTTTATCCGTAGAATCCGCCCAAGTACTTGTCGAAAGTAAAGCTCCGTTCTCACATTACTCAAGTATGCACAGACCTGTAAACGCGGGATGTCCGTTCCTTCACTTACCATGCCGATAGATACAATCCAGTCACTCTCTGAGCCTTGAAAGTCTCTGATATTTTCGTGGGCATCAATTTGATCATAACTAACTACGATAGCACTCTCATTAAAGTTACTGATAATAAACAGAGATATTCTGCGTGCCTGTTCAATTGATGATGCAACAACTAATCCTGCGGCATTAGGGTATTTTTCTCTAATTCTAACAAGTTCGTCATGGGCATAGGTCATGAGCTGACTTAGTGACTCTTGATGAGTCAGTAATTCGCTATATTTTAGTTTTTCAGCCTCAATTGCCTGGCGAATACTACTAAACTTATAAGTTTCAGAATTCTCCTGTACTCCAATAGAGCTATTATCGAGCAATATTAAACTAGGTCTCCTGCAAACCTTATCCCGAACCGCATCACCTAACCCATACACAAAGTCAGTATGAAGCTCTTGAGGCTCGCCAGAATAGCTTTGAAGCGCAATTTTTGTACTGTCTGATCGCCAAGGAGTGCCGCTCAAAGTCAGTGTTAAAGGACTACCTTCTGATATTAAAGAAACTAAAAGCTGTCCCCATTGATTAGAGGTGCTACTTACCCCCGAAGCACAGTGATGAATCTCATCGGATATTATTAAAACGCGGTAGTTCTTAATAACATGTGCGAGTTCTTGGTAGGCATATTGGATACCTTGATAGGTAATAACCAAGCCTTTTGCTCCTAAGCGGCCATCAAAGCGATCATTTAATACAATACTGAATGTTTCTTGGATACTGGTTTGTACGCTTACAGAAGGGGCAAAGCAGAGAATAAAGTCAATATACTCGGTATGTAATAAATTTTTTGCTAACGACGCAGAAAATCTTGTTTTGCCCGCACCTGGTGCAGCGACACACATAAAATTTTGCTGACCTGTTTGATAAACTTTTAACGCTTTTGATACACAGTTCTTTTGCCAAGTTCTTAGTGAGAGGTTATGTCTTTTCATCATGTGAGTGCATGTAATATGGTTTGAGTGCTAGTAAGTAAGCCATTTAGTCTTATCGCTCGTTTTTTTGCTTCATTTTTTTTAGAGGTTAATAAATTAAGCTGAGCGGGCAATAAAGATTTCATTTCTTCATACCCTTGAGCTTCGGCAATGCATAGCTCAAGTTCATACTCAAGTTCAGTCTTACGTTTAAAGAGCATTTTTTTCTCACTAGGCGCAACTGTAACGGGGATCGATTTTTGCGTCTTAGTTTCCTCTAGAATTTTCGCTTTGGCATAATGAGTACTCTTACCGCTCTTTGAGGCAACGACCAATACACCTGATTTAACTAAACGACGAATTTTTAGATAAATAGCATGTCGAGCTCTTTTCATTTCTACCGGGTTGTTCTCACCGTATTTTTCCACATAGTGTTTGAGTACATCATTAATAGTGGCTTTTTTTTGAACCGTTGATTGGAAGTACTCCTCTACAACGTGAGCGATGGGCTTAGATTTCAAAATAACTATCTCAATCTGTAAAAATACGGATTATAGTCCGTGGAGGTATAGTCCGCAATTAGCGATTGTATTTCATTTTTGAGATATAAAAATGAGAAACATAGCAAAAGAGGTTGGTGAGCTAATTCTGAGTCAACGCAAAGCACGAAACCTCTCCCAAGAAGCCTTAGCGGCAAAATCCAAAATAGATCGCAGCTATATGGGACGAATTGAGCGCGGTGAAGTGAACGTTACATTAAAAGCACTATGGGATATCGCTGCCTCAATGGGCATTTCTGTTAAACTACTAATTCCTGATTGATAAGAAAATCATTTGATTAATGGCAGTATTTAATAGAAAAGAGGAGGAGTGGGTTAATATCATTAAACTTACCTATAAATACTAACGTGCCTTTTTGCATAGCTCTACATCGGCTAAGAAGTCCAAAATGTATTAAACAGGGCTGCTTAATACAGCCCGGCCTACTAACGTTCTTTATTTGACTGTGACAACACAGAAGCAGCCAAAGATTTGGTAGTGTCATTATACTTATCACTTTGCAAGACTCCTGATGCGATGCTTTCCATTTCAGAACCAGTCTGATGTGATGAGCCAGCTTGACTCAGTACAGAACCTGCCAAGGTTTTCTGGATCAGAGAGGAACCACTATCCGTCAAAACAGACGAAGCTAGTGATGCCATCTTTGATGAACTTTGTTTTTTATTAGTCATAATTAACTCCAGCTTTACGGCTTAACATCAAGCAACATGCTTGAATTCGGTATCAACAATTATAGGTGTCACTCCAACTTTATGAGGGATTCTTAAACACCACGGATATTTTATAGATTGGTGACGCTCATATTGGTAAACAGAAATATTAGGCAGGTTGCGTTTGTCATAGGTCTGCCCGAGCCTAAAAGCTATACTGTTTTGAGAGGCTAGGATTAAATGAATATTTTCTACTCCTAAACCTAACAAGCTTTTACAATATTCGAAGAAATCTCCACTAAGTCGATCTTGTTTACCTTTTGCCCAATGATTATTTCTATCAAGCGAAGGCAGAGATAAATAGTGAATGGGTTGATCAGGAAATACTGTAGAAATTGCTAATCTGTCGACGGGATAAGAAATAGATACTGCTAACACAACAGTCTTAGCAGTGCGCTCAGGTCGCTCAATAACAAACTCCTCACCATCATCACCTTCGTCCAATTCTCGCCAACTAGACAGATCTCGATCCCAATCGAATCTTGTGATCTGACTCTCATCATCAAGTAGATAACCTGCGTAAAATGAAAAGGGGATTGGAAAAATTCCACCATAGGCTATCGATATATCCGATGCGGCGTACTGGGCAGTTTTCTCGGAAATACTAGTTTTAATATGGCTCAACTTGACCAATGCTAGATCAGGTCTAGTGATCACGTTGTCGATAATTCGCTCTCGGATGTCATTCACTATTGAATCGACCTGCCACGAACATTTATTTTTCACAAATTCATATAGTGGAGTATCAGAAGTATCGACCAACCCTCTCTGTTCGAGAACAATAGTTTTTTTCTTTTCGTTACGTTTCCTTTCATCCCGAAATATTTGATACTCCCACACGACACCAAATATGGTAGCTGTCACCCCAAGAAAGAAACCTAGTGAGAGAAATAACTGTGTCGTGTTTGAAGATTGATAATTTAGTTCCAGAAACTGCCCTACATCACTGTATACAACTGATACAGTCCAACCTCCGACCACAGTCGCTAATATCAAACAGACCCCTGACCTAAAAACAAGCAGAGCAGGCGAACGCTTTCTGAACAGCCAGTCTGCGGCCTTCTTGATAAAGTAACTAACTGCATGTTTCATCTTTGACATATATCACTCTCGCTGTGTTCAATACCACCACCACTCCATACTCCACTGGAAAGCCAGAACTCAAAGTAAAGCAACCAGACAGAGGTCCAAGGAAGGATAGTGTCAGCCAGAAACATAGTCGTTTCCCATTCGCTAACTTTGTTCTTTTGTTTGATTACGGGCAAATACAAACACAATTGTGTCCCTTTTATACCCGTCTTATTTCGGTATGTATGGGGGATTAACTTACCTCTAGCTAAG
Organism: Marinomonas transparens; assembly: GCF_016463975.1. Taxonomy (GTDB): domain Bacteria; phylum Pseudomonadota; class Gammaproteobacteria; order Pseudomonadales; family Marinomonadaceae; genus Marinomonas; species Marinomonas transparens. Next base: position 18,475 of record NZ_JAEMNX010000035.1, read on the forward strand.
GTTGATAAATAAGGGTTTTTAATAATGCAGACTGGAGGATGACTAAGGGTGTACTTTATGACAACTGTATAGATCCTAGACAGTGCTGTCGGTTGGAGAGTTCCTTCCCACAACACTGTCTTATCATTATTGATAATGGACACATTTCCTGTACTTCGATATTTTAATGCGAGGTATTGTTCACGAATGCCAATTACAGGATGTTCCAGACGCTTTAAAAAAGAAGGGTCAGTCGCCATAGAACTGGTTCCTCTTTACTGGAACCACATCATGCAGACCTGTAGTCGCTGAATTAGCCTTTTCAGCAATCGAGGCGATAACAACTCCTGTCCCTAAAGCAACTCCAAGCTTATTATTTCCTCTGTTCACATTAATGGCCGCAACAATTCGGTCTTGAGCGGCTAACACCGGTTTTTCTCCAAATGCCTCAGACAAAGTAGCAAAAACGTTATCCATACCTCGACTGTTTTCACTTGCAAAATATTCAAATGTATCGACTGCAGCCTGATACCAAGCATAAAATGCTCCTCTGTATTTTTGGCCTTCTTGACCTTTCAATCGATTCCACTTCTCAGCATAGTTTTCTGATCTCATAGTGGGATTGGCAATTAGTATTCCGTCATAACCTGACTCAATGTGATGCGGCATAAGTTCGATAACATCCAAAATGAGATCAAGTTCATTATCATATTGTTTTTTAGATTCTATAACTTCTACATAAGCTCGACAGGCCAACGTCGTTATTACAACGGATATTGGCTTGAAATCAGTATGAGGATTACTACTTAATTGAGACCAAACGTCACGATGACGTTTAAGAATTTGAATAATTCGATTTAAGGGCTTCTTTTTAGACTGATCAGGTAATGCGGTAACGGATTTGCTATCTAACGCTGCTAAAAATACCTGTGGCCGGCGTATTACCGGAAGCAGAGAGCAAGCGTCATCAAAATTTCTAGCCATACCTTCTGGGTTAGACTCCTTAAACCCCGTGAGTTTATCAACAACCCATAACGGATGACCCGGTAACGACTCAAGGTCATACGCCTTAGCAGGAGTAATATCCAAATGGTAATCGCCTTTATAATTAATCCGAAAACCTCTGGGAAGGTCTTCCACTAATTCCTTATAGACCTTGCTATCTAACAAGTGCTGTTTAACCACTGATACAATTTGATCTCTCGTTGCAGAACCCGCATTCGGCAAAAATAGAATCAGGTCTACATCAAATTCTTCTTGGGATAGAGGCTTATTTGTAGTACGCAGTCTCATTGAACCCTGTGGATATATCTGCACTCCATCAAGTAAAGAGTCATCACAACTTGCCAGATAATCACCAACGGCATTGTAAGCTGCTTCGATACGCTCACGCTGTGTTTTAGTCAAGTCGAGACTAACGAACACAGAGTCCAGCATTTCCACCAACATAGATTTTTTGTGCTCGTTTAGAGCACGGGCATTAGCAAATAATGTAGTCATGATCTACCTCCATCAAAGCTTTCCAATTAAAGGAAGGCCCTTTGGTGTTGATGCATCACAAATCAGGTGACTTAGGTAAGCTAACCCACTAACAAGTAACATCCCCCTTACAAATTTGTTAAACGGTTCTTCAGGTGACCACTGATATACTTTTAGGACCCCTACAGTAAGCAGTGCTAATACTATTACACCATGAAAAAACTGTCTGTGATTAGGATGAATAGCTGGCTCTAAAATATCCGGCAGTCTCCCTATAAAAGCTCCAACAATTGGAGCCATGGCAATATGGTGGCTTACTGGGTGCTTGTCTTTATCAAGCAACGCAGCAGTAAAGCTTACCGCGCCCCCAACCAACATATGTGTGTTTGCATTTGGCATATACTTTTATCCTTATAAATTCGGTAACATCTAATTATGTAGTTTTGTCCTATACCTATTAGGACGGAACTCAAGTTGAAAACTGGACAATGTCCAGAAAATTATTTTTGTCCGTCTTAGGGAATAGCAGATGCAGGAATATGATTACTACACTATCGATGAAATACTTAAGGCTCTGGAGTCAAATACGGATGCAGTACTTACAAAAGCCACAGTCATATCAAAAAAACTCATCAATAAGTATGGACTTGCTATTGAAGCTGAGGATGTATTCCATGACGCGCTAATGCGAATTCTAGACGATACGAGACATGTCCCTAAAAACGTCCCCTTATCATCTTCAATTGGACTGGTAATTAAGAGCATCTGCCATGGCATGCTAGAACTTAACAAAGAAAAAGTTTTCAACCAATCTGAGTCGATTGATGGATATGATGACGTTATTGCTGCACCAACCACAGATGAATATAACAATTCAGGATCAGAATGGGACATACTGGTGAGAGTATTTGATGAAGATGATGGTGCAATAGCTTTTTTAGCAGCAACAAGAAATGGTCTAAATAAATCGGCAATAGTTAGTTCTGTTTTTGGCGGTGATGAGAAAGCCTATGACACAACGCGCAGACGAATAGTAAGAAACGGAAAAAAATACTTAAAGGAGGCAGGATGATGGCCAACAAAGAAATGGAAAAATTACTCGATGATATCATGATCGAGCATATTACTTCGGCTCCCATTAGTGAGCTTATAACTGAATACGACCTAACCACTAATGAGATAAAGATAACTCAAGCACGCTTTCATGATCGAATTCATGAATGTAAACAAAAATTCAAAAAAGCCAAGTTAAAAAATGCTAGGACACAACTTGAAACTGAAAAGAAAAAGCATGAAGAAGTAGATGTAGTAGGCTACCTAACAAAGAAAGGTAAAGGTGCTAGAGACATTCTTGTTGAGTTATTTATACAACAAAAATTGCCGGAAAACCTTACAGTAGCGCATCGAGAAGGCAAAGAAATTACGGACGAAGACGCAAAGCAAATATTAGCTAACTTGATTGCAATGGGAGCAATTAACATTGACGATTAAGGATTTTGTCGAATCACTATATGTTGACGAATTTGCAATAACTGAACCGAGTGAAATAGACATTGAAGCTATTGCATTTGAACAGCAGGCAGTTGTTTTAGAAAAACCTTTGAATGGCTGTGAAGCTATGATTATTGGCGCTGGAAACAGGGCAACAATTACTGTCAATTCAACAAGCGACGCCCCTAGGAAGCGATTTTCCGTCGGACATGAGCTGGGGCATTGGTTCAAAGACCGTGGTAAAGTCGGTAATTTATGTTCTCATAGTGACATGGAAAAACCAAAAGGCTATTCACGTAATCGCGAAAACCTTGCAAACAGCTATGCTTCAGAACTTCTTATTCCTACCTATCTGCTAAAAAATCAGCTAGTTGAAAGTCAGTTGAACCTTGATTTAATCAATTCAGTAAAATCAGCATTTAATACAAGTTTCATGATGACCATGCGCCGCATTATAGCAAGCAATCATCATATGGGACATTTTGTCATATATCGAAAAGATGGAAGTCGTTGGTTATTTAGTAAAAATAGCAGTTTACCTGGATGCTTCTACCCAGAAAGTACAGTTCCTAATGGCTCAAAAATTTATGATTTGATTGTCAACAAAGTTGATTCTGGCCCAGGCGAAGTAGATGGACATGTATGGTGTCGAGAAAATTGGGCAGACAATGCTACGGTATATGAACATGCCTTTCACTATCATAATGACCTTTTTGTGAGTTTAGTTTGGTGGGAGAGCGAAGAACCTATTTGGCAGTGTATTAACAATAAGGGAGGACTATGAGCCTCTCAGGCAACCCTTCAAGAGTTTCCTGTAAGAAAAATAGAGCTTTCTTGCAAAATTTAATATGAAATTTGATTACCTTACTACACTTCCCATACCTGAAGAATCCATTTCCTCCAAAGCTTCGTGAGCTCTTAACTCCTGTAGTGCTATCTGCAAATAGCAGTAGTAAACGAAATAAATAATCAACAATTTGAAACTCTCCGAGAGGCTGGTGATGGTGTAGTTGAGCTTTCAACTCCAACTTGTTTTATATGTATTTATTTGAAATAATATAAATTATATTTTTTAACATAAAATGGCATGTTTTATGGCTTCTTTGAGAAAATTTCCATTTATCCACAGAAGACCTTCTCTTGCATCTAGCATTGCTAATGGACTTGAAGGGGGTGGCTTATCTGATTTTCGTTCAGGGCTTTTTCTGACAGCTCCTCGGCGAACTGGTAAAACTACGTTCCTTAAAGAAGACCTCATTCCCGAGTGTGTTAGCCGCGACTGGTACCCAGTTTACGTAGATTTTTGGTCAGATCGTGACACCGACCCCGCCGAACTTATTAATACCGCTATTGCAGATGAAATAGCTAAAAATGAATCCCTCATCACAAAGATGTCTAAAGGAGCTAGCATTCAAAAGTTAAGCATTCTTAAAACAGCAAGTTGGGATTTCTCAAAACCAAAACTTTCTAAAGAAGTTACATTATCAAAAGCTCTCGAACTTCTTCACGTAGTGACTGGAAAATTAATTATTCTGGTGATTGATGAAGCGCAACATGCTTTAAACAGTGATAGTGGTATCAACGCTATGTTTGGATTGAAGGCCGCACGAGACCATCTAATTCAAGGACAAGATATTGAAGGTCTGCGTTTAGTATTTACGGGGTCTAGTCGCGACAAACTAGCGCAGCTCGTCCTTAAAAAGAATCAGCCTTTCTTTGGATCAAGCGTTACAACTTTCCCCTTACTCGATGAGGACTATGTTCAATCTTTTACTAAGTGGGTTAATGAAAAGCTCGCTGATGGCAATCAGTTCTCAACAACAGATATGGCATTCGCTTTCGAAATGGTTGGGCAACGGCCAGAACTCTTGCTCAATATTATTTCTACTGCAAGTTTAAGTATTGGTGATGCTCCTAATCTTAGAACCATCCTAACCGACGGCGCGATAAACATAAGACATGGTATGTGGAGCGAATACGAATCGAGCTATAACGCCCTCACAGACATTCAAAAGGCACTCCTCGAAGTTATATCAAACAAAGTTTCAAACAATGCTCAATTTTCGGCCTATGCTCAATCCACGATCCATGAAGTTTCTGTTGTTTTAAAAAGCTTAGGTAGCAAGACACGATCCAACGCGGCCTCTATTCAAGTGGCTATTAAAGCACTCGGAGCTAAGGGTTTGCTCTGGAAATCAAGCCGAGGTAACTACGTACTAGAAGACCGAGGCTTTGTTGAATGGTTTAAAATGAGGTAACTGTCAGATCAGGTCTGAGCTAGTACACTACAGTTTAGAAATCATATAAACTCTCGTAAATTTCTGCTTACACCTTTCCTTGATTTAAGATTTTCAAGCTCCCATTCTAACTCTTCAATTCTAGTGTCTACCGCTTCTATTTCCTCTTCACTCAACTCAACAGCTAAAGCATAATCAACATACCGTTTTATGGTTGTTGTTACAGACTGATGTCCAGCCTGTAGCTTTAATGCTTGCTCAACATGCCTTATATCGATTTGTTTTAAATCATTTTTTTTTCTAATGATACGTTCAATTTTAATTAATCTTGCTGCAAACCTTGTTAAGCCAAAACGCCTTAGAGCATGAGGAGTTATCTTTGAATTAAACGGAGTTAATAATGTATAAAACGTATTCCTGTTCATTTTTGGCCTTAGCGACTTATTACCAGCATTGATAAAAACATTTTCAACATCACCATATTTCTTCCAAATCTGATCTATAACTTCATGTCTCTCATATTCAATATAATCCCAAGTAGCCTTGATTAAACTTATACTCACTTTAACCTTTCTGTGCCTTCCATATTTAGTACCTCGGTGTATGTATACTTCTGCCATAGAAAAATTAACATTATCGATTAGAGGTAAATCAGAAATTTGTAGACAAATAATTTCTTCTGAACGCAATGCTGCTTCAGTAGCCCATCTAACCATCAACTGATTTCTAATTGCTAAAAACTCACCAGCAGGACCTTTTTGGTTTGTAACCTCTTTCGCTAAATGGTCATTCAAAGCCCTTATTTCATGAGCTTTAGGGATGTACCTCATTGGTTTTTTTACACTTTTTTTAAGGAAAGGTATAACAAAGTCACTTCCCCCCTTAGAGGGTTTTCTAACTATAATGTTAAAATCAATATTATATGCTTTGTTTGGCCACCCAATCATATCTGAACAATAAGAAGTATTATTCTGGCACCACCAATAGAACTTACATACCGATGATAGATATAGGTTACAACTCTCATTAGATAAACCAACAAGCGACTCATCGCGATATCTCTGCATAGAGAAGGTTGTTGGATCAATTAGGTAGTCCATTTTCTCTGATTCACAAAATTCTAACCAATGTGCCAAGTGGTCTGCATCAGCTCTCACAGTCTTGTAAGCCAAGCCGATATTAAACTTACGTTCAATTAACCACTCTGTTACAGGAATAACAGTTCTACCGGATGAGAATACAACCTTAGGGCAATTACAAGGAGCTAATACCTTGTGGCTCATTTACCCTCCAGACTAATAATTTTTCTATTTGTATTTTGATCTCGTATCTGCGCTTGAAATATGTGATTCTTTTTCTTAGCATCAATTAATTGTCTGCGAAGTTCAGTGTTCTCTTCGGCCTGCGCGTCTCTTTCTATCTTTGTATTTTCCAACTCAACCTTTAGCTTTTTGATTACGTCTTGAAGCTCTTTATCTTTAGTTTGAACTTTTCGGTCGCCTTTCTTTCGGCGTTCTTCGCACTCATTTAAAAGTCCTAAAATACGTTTGTTTAGTGCCGTACCACCTTTAATGGCTCTAGAAGACTTCGAAAACCTCTCGT
>NZ_JAEMNX010000036.1 GCF_016463975.1 Marinomonas transparens
TAAGTAACTTTCAAGAGAACTTACTTTGCACTCTATCTTCTGCATTAAGACATCTTTTAAACCGTTATCCATTTTGTAACGCCTCAAGCATGGGAGAGGATGACCAAACCAAATCTGTTACATTAATTTGATTAATTGGTTGAACTACTGGAAGCAAATTAAGACACCCCTCACAACTCCCTTTGGTTGCGCTAGAACATTGTATCGCATCACTCTCTAAGCATTTACTTCTCTTCTTGATATCAGGAGTTAAGCCAAAACACGCTCCATCTTGGACAAAATTTAAAACATACTTATCAACTAACTTCCCCTTATCTTCCATTTTGGAGATACGTTTTTCGCTCTGTCCTTCAATGACTCCAAATAATTCCGCTATTTCATCACCAACTAACGACAAATCTGGTCTGTAATCATCCTCAATTAAATCAATAATTCGTTCATTTTTAACTTGCTGCATCTCCCACTGACCATCGCTATCAGTGATATATTCCATCGTCATCTCAATAGACTCGTGACCTAAAAACCAATTTAGAGTGAAGAGGTTAGGGTCACGGTATTGATAATAATAAGCCATCGCTAAAAAGCGTCTAAATTGGTGATAAGCAAATGAGAATGGATTGCCTTTTTCATCTTTTGACTCTATTCCCACATATTCGCAAAAAGCATTGAAATTCGGCCATGCTCCACCATGTTTAGAATTTGCATCCGTTACTTGCATAAGGTTATCAAATTGACTGGCCGTCCTCCCTTGCGCTGAAAGATCTTCAAGAATAGATATTGCTTTAGCAACAACCTTCAAGGTTGGCAAAGCTCGCTCTCCTTGGTTGAATTTCTCTTGATCTACAATTAAATACCAAAGTCCACCTTCTTCATACACACAGCCAGATTTAAGCCCATATACTTCATCTCTACGACGTGCTGTGAAAGCGAATATGACAAGTAGACAGGCTGATACTAGGTGTTTATTCACTATTTGCTCAAGCGAGGTTGTTTGATGTCGGTATGTCGTTATTGGGTGCGGAAAGTTGGTTAATTTGTTTTCTCTAATCCACTCTGCGGTAAGTTTTCTAGCGTAATGAGATTTTGATTCATCATTCCCACCAACCCCATTCCCCTTTAAATTTTCAAGCTTTTCTTTATAAATCTGTTGAGCACATTGAAATTGATTTTGTAAAGACGTGGCATAATCAATTACCCAACGGATAGATTCGTCCATCACAGCGTACATAACATTTCGGGGTATATTTCGGGTCTTTATATTAGAATTAGTCGCCTTCTTCTTGGACAATTTGGATGCTTTAATATCATCCATCCACATACGCTCTACTCGGTGATTTTCTGTGAAGAGCTCAGGCATTAGATAGACTTGTCGTATTAGACTTGATACAGCTGATAGCGACTTTCTAATGGTAGTTTCTGATTGAGTGTCAATATCAGTTTTTACCACACCACTTCCTTTCAAGCCATAACCTAGTGACTTTAATATTTTGTATTTAAGTAACTGATATTTAGGAGCATTTTGAAGAGCTCGTACACTTACGCCAAGTTCAAAAGAAAACTTGTCATTATCAAATTCTAACTTTTCAGAATTTGTATTTATATACCTTGTTGACTTCCTGCTTTTCGTATAGGTTGCAATATTTCCATTCGAAATGATCTCGGTAAATCGATTTACTGCTCGTGAATCTAAGTCCAAACGCTCCATCAGCCCCTTTGAAGAATAATCGGTAACAAGTTGATCAATAACAAAACTGTTAATACTAGATAGATTCGAAATTTTAGGAATCAGGAGTAAATATCGATAAAAATTAAGTAAAATAATTGCAGCTCTATATAATGATTCCGCCGAAGCCGTCATGCCTAGCCTTTTATCAGTAGTAGAAGCTCTTATCAAAAGACTCATCTTTATCAATTTTACTGCGCCATAGTACTCCTTTAATTGCTCGCCATTCGGACCAACTGGAGTATTTACCCAATTAATCTCATAAGTCCTTTTCATGTTCTTAGTATCTTGTAACACCCAAATGTCAGAGTCATAAGAGCAATCTTTGAACCATCTTATTTTAAGGGATTCAATATCGCTTCGAGTATCAAAATCTGAAAAAAAATAGACGTAATCAACGATTGGCAATGCCATTAAATATTGACCTCAGCAACAGGAATAAGGCTTAAGTATGAATTTTGGGTGAGCTCTGCTTTTTCTTGTGCCCCTCTCATTAATCTTGCATGTGTTGGATCTTTTGAAAAGGTATCAACTATGAGAGTTGTGAAAACATGCCAAACTCGCCATTTATAAAAATCGTTGTCACTGAGTGTCTGCTTTAATTGAACAAGAACGTCATGCCACTGAATAACATTAGCTAGATTATTTGTTGAACTAACAAATATGCCCCTGCGCTGCTTGCATGTTGGACATCTATCTACCTTGTTACATACACTACCAACTTTTGTTCCAGGTTGAGCTCCAGCGGTTGGATCAATACAGTGAATACCGCCAAACTGTTGGTTAATTGCATTTCGAGCTTCTGTTTGACGCTGTTCTAAAGCAAGTTCTTTATTTTCATTATACAAAATAGAATCGATACCAATCTTCTCAGCAAAGCTTTCAATATCAACTGTAAATAGTGCTTGGTACCAATTAAGAAACAATCTTATTTCTTTGTCTTGTAGCCATACTTCGGGGTAGTGATATGTATAGCGCTTACCCATTTCTAATGACGTGTGTTGACCTTCAATCATTACAGCTGTTGCATCCCTAGTAACAAGGCCTGTAAGAAGGAGGGTACTACCTCTTATCGCTTTAGGAGTTGTAACCCAGGTGCCATCAGACGCTTTTTTACAGAGTATTTTAAAATTCCTATTAAAGAGTTCGAGTGTCGGCTTAGTAGGCGCATAAATGCGTTCATTCACACTAATTTTTACATGGTTTTTGTGCCATTGAAGGAATAAAAATCTTCGGTCTCTTTGAATTACAGCATTGAGGAATTTTTTACGGCACTCCATTTGATGAAGAAACACATCTCTTACGGTGAGAGTTTGAGGAGTAAGTTCATCTACTCTCATTGGAAGCTTTCTGTATTTTGCCTCGTTCCCTCGTTGCCTTCTTTTAGTCCAGTTAAGTATAAAGTAGTTCGTATCATGATCAATTAAGTCGTCTTCTTTTAACCCCTGAATGCTTGTTGTATTAGCATTAGTTTCAAGCATGATAAACGCGAATGCACACACCATCGCATAATTTGAGCAACCTAGGTACGATCGTATGAGATCCCGATTATAGTCATATCGGTTCATTCTTTCTGGGTTCCAAAATAACCCATAGCGAGGGTCCTCATTTAAAAGTAACCTCCCTTCGTTATAACGAATCAAATAATTTACTAAAACTGAAATTGCGCATCCGCCTAATACTTCATCATATAGACGCATCTTTGTATGAGCATTGTCACTTGACAACATTACTTTATGAAATTCATCCGCACGAGTACTTATCTTGAAGTCATTAGTCCATTCGTTAGCTTGATTTGTGGCCTCGATATATGAAACATAATCGTCAGCTGCTTGCTCCTTAAGCTGGAGCTTTCTATCTTGTAATGAACTAATTACTAAGGATATTGGATTGAAATCAAAATCTTCCTCGGTATGCTCAAGTGTATCTTTAATCAAAGATAGAGCATCCTCATCAAGCGAAATATCATTATCATCGAAAGAATCTACGAGTTTTTGCAGATCCTGTTTACTTCTATTTATAAATCGATAAAAATCATTAGATAAAAAGGTAGTACTCTGCCCAAGCCTTTGAGCATCTTTCCATCCATTAAGAACAAGACCATGCGGAATAGTTTTTGTATAAGCCAAATATTCTAAGAGCTTTCTGACCCCCATTAATTTATTGTTACGAGTTTTTAGCTGCTCTACTCTAGGAAAGAAATCCAGTATATCGTTTCGATATTCGGTTAAAAGATTCTGCCAAGCAAGAAACTCTTCCTGTAATGAGCAGCCATCCTGTTCAATATAGCTCCAGACTGCATGGTTTGGTCTATCTGCTAAAAACTTTAGCCACCTAGAAATATGCTGAAAATAGGTTATTTCTGTTGTTTCCACATTAAATGTTGCATTAAGTAATCGCCATGCCTTTGCGACATCAAGCAAAAAATTCTTCGGTAAAGTATTCGAGTAAATAGAGAATGATCTAATCGTGGTAGAGTTTACTTTTACTTCCATAAAAAA
>NZ_JAEMNX010000037.1 GCF_016463975.1 Marinomonas transparens
GGTAATACGTCTGAAACGGTCAGTAACACAGTGGCGAGTGCTGAAACCGAAGTGGGTGCACCAAGCATCGTGTTGGACAGCGCCGGTGAAGATGGCATCTACAACGTTGCGGAACTGGGTGCCGATGGCACGGTTACCGCGACCATTAGCTTGTCAGACGACTTTAATGCTGACACAGACACTTTAACCATCAACGGTGAAACACACAGTGTGACGGTTGAAGAAATGACAGCGGGTGCTGTGATGGTTGAAGTGGCACCAGAAGCGACAATCACCGCCTCCATTACAGACGTGGCGGGCAACACATCAACGCAAGTGAGCGCAACCGTGGCGAGTGCTGACACTACAGGACCAACGGTGTGGATTGATGCGGTCACGGATGATGTGGGCAGTGTGACGGGCACGTTAACATCGGGAGACAGAACGGACGACACCAACTTGCTGTTGTCCGGTACGGTGGAAGCGGGTTCGATGGTCAAAATTTATGACGGTAGTACCGAATTGGGTGAGGCCACGGTGACGGGTACTAACTGGACATATACCGCGACACTGAGTGATGATACGAGTTACCAATTTAACGCCAAAGCGACCGATGCGGCGGGTAATGAAAGTGCCGCTACGGCGAACTTCGCGGTCACAGCGGCCACGGCTACACCAGAGGTGACGTTCATTGATGATGTGGGCAGCATACAAGGAGAGTTAACGTCGGGTGACAGCACGGATGACACCAGTTTGCTGCTGTCTGGCATAGTAGAGCTAGGCTCGACGGTCAAAGTTTATAACGGTACGACAGAATTGGGCAATGCGACTATTGAACCGGATGGTACTTGGAGTTATATCGCGACCCTTAACAATGGCAGCCATTATCGATTTAATGTTAGAGCAACAGATGCAGCAGGCAACGAAGGTGCGGCGACGTCAGACTTTAGTGTCACGTCGGACACCGTAGCGCCTCTCATATTGATGGATGTGGCGACCGACGATGTAGGGAGTGTGACGGGCAGATTAACGTCAGGGGGGACTACGGATGATACCAATTTGGTGTTATCTGGTTATACAGAGCCGGGATCGATAGTAACCCTTTACAATGGTAATACTGAGTTGGGTGAAGCGACGGTGACGGGTTTAACATGGACATACACAGCTACGCTTAATGATGGTGTTGATTATCAGTTTACTGCTAAGGCAACGGATACGGCTGGTAATGAAAGTGCAGGCTCTTCGGACTTTAGTGTGACGGTAGATACTAGTGGGCCAACAAAAGCAGCAAATAATGCCATTGTATGGGACTCTACACAGGGTGGGGAAGTAGCATCCTTAGACGCAGGGGATACGGTGACGATCACTTTTAATGAAGAAGTGAAAGTTGTTGATTTGCTGTTAAGTGATCTTACGCTGACTAATAACCATAGTTGGGGAGCTGGTGCGATGTTGAGCGCCGTTAATGATGGCGGTGATGGTTATGCCGATACTTATAGTGTAACACTTGGAACCGGTTCTACTGCGATGGAGAATGACAAAATAACGATAGCAACTGGTACCCTGCGCGATAAAGCGGGAAATACTAACGAAGAAATAGGGCTGCAGGTAGATGTAGATACGTCGATTGTGGTATTTGATTTAGTATCAGGCACGTCGAGTAGTCACAGTGGGCGAACATTTGATGCTAATGTGAGTTATACCCTTTACATCAAGGTGGATAGTGATTCGGAAACGGTAAATCTTGCATCTGATTCTAAGTGGTTATTAGGGGGGAACTTAGGAGTGGACGATAAAATAGTATTGGTGGGGGATGAGCTAGGTGGGGTGCTAGGTAAGTCGAGTGAGTTAATTACTAGATTTGATCTTGATACCACGGGCTATGGCTATTTTTCCAATATGGTTTGGAAAGGCAGTGAGGCTAATGCGCAGCCAGGGTCGGTGCATTTACGTTTTGACGGTTCTTTTATGCGAGAATACATTCCATCATTTGGCCTTGCATGGGAAGGGGTAGATAGGGCTGAAAGGCAGACGAAAGTGGACTTATTTACTGGAACGATGAACTTGACAGGTCAACATGCAAACCAAGGTGAGACATTTAATAATGTTTATGCTGACACGCTTCCCTCAAATGTAGCGATAACGCAGCCTATGTTTTAGTTCGACATTTTATTTTGTTAATCTACTGCGCGGTTAACGTTAGCAGTGGGTGATTATGCAAATTGTCAGGCTATTTCAGGACGGGACAATTTATGTTTTAAAGCCAATCACTTCAAAATGATTGGCTTTTTTATTGCGGACTAAGAGGGCTGTCGATATGGGTTGGAGTGAAATGATATTTTAGTGAGGTGGGCGACAGTTTCGAGCAGCAATGTCATTTACTTTGGCGACTGAAGAATGACTTTTAACATGTGAAACCCCGTTTTTTTTAAACTTATGACTCAAAGAGTTTGAATGAAAGTCGTTATATTTTTCTGGCAATAATAAAAAACGCGCTGTTTTGGTACGCCAATGAGACAGGCACCTTAAGCAGTCCTGGTCTTGCCCAGTAAATAAGTGTCCATCTCATCGAGCAGCACCTTGGAAATAATAGGTACACTCATTTGTTGGCGCAGGGTGAGGTGATCGAAGTTGGTTCTCATGGTGGTATGTTACCTTATTTCCCTATCATGGCTATGATAATGGTTATTTTTCATATGTCGATATGTCAGCTCCTTTGATGGAAAATCGAAAATATAACTTTTACATCTCCAAAACAAAGAGATAACCCCGTCCTCCGTCTTCCGCTTACAAAGACAAAAGGAGGAAGGTACAAGGGACTTAGTCCCTTGTCATCTAGAGTGCGAGCACTTGAGAAGAGCACCTATTGCTTGGCTTTCTCTTCCGCGGCTTGAATACTTTTCTTGATCAAAGGCGAGATGGTGAGCCCCTGTACTATGATGGAGAAGATAACCACCATGTAGGTAATGATGACGATTAGGTCATGAAGGTCGTAGTCGAGAATCTGGATCTGTTCAGAAGGAATCGCAGCGGCCATAGCAAGTGCTAGCCCTCCACGTAGTCCGCCCCAAGTTAGGATCTTGACTGAATGTTTGTCGTATTCACGAAAGCGTTTAAATACTAGGTAAGGGCTGCCAATACTAATAAAGCGAGCAATTAATACGATAGGCACCATGAGTAAGCCAAGTCCCAGTACTTCCCATGTTAGTGGCATGGTGACGATCAGCATTCCTATGATCAAGAATAGTAGGGCGTTTAAAAAACTGTCGGTTGCATGCCAAAAATCTTTCACGTAGCGGGTGCCATCTGGGCCTCTTCGTTTTGAGGCTTTAGGGCGGGTGATGTTACCTAGCAGAATGCCACAGGTCACCATGGCTAATGCGCCAGAAATTTCCCAGATGTTGGCAAGTGCAAAACCCGCCGATGGAATGGTTAGGGTCACCAGTAGGCGAATGTTCATGTCTTTACAGTTGATGATTAAGAAGTGGCCGACAACCGCAATAGCAAGGCCAAATACAATGCCGCCAATGGCATCGACGAGAAACAGTTCGGCAATGTCTTCGAAGTGGGCTTCTGTGCCATAAAAGGCGACAGAGAAGATGGTGGTGAAAATCACCAGACCAACGCCGTCATTAAAGAGGGATTCCCCTTCGACTTGAACGGAGATGCCTTCTGGGGCTTTCATTTGTTTGATGATGGCTAATACGGCAATGGGGTCCGTTGGGCTAATCAGTGCGCCGAAGAGTAGGCAGTAGATGAAGGCTACCGGGAAGCCTAATACTTGGAAAGTATAATAACTTAATAAGCCGACGATGAAGGTAGACACCAGAGTCGAGAAAAGCACCAGTATGGTGATTTCCCAACGTTGCTTTTTCATTGCGGTTAGGTCTATTTCCAATGCCCCAGCAAAGAGTAAAAATCCTAACATGCCCTTCAACAGCAGCTGGTTAAAGTCGATACCGGCGACCACTTGGGTAATAAACAGTGCTGTCTCATCACCAATCAGTTTAACCGCAATAATTAGGAGTAGAGAGATCACTACTGAACCTGTGGTTATTGCAATGGTGGTTTGCATTTTAAGAATGTATTGGTTAGTAAAAGCGATGAAAACCGCTAATGCTGATAAAAAGCAGATGAGATACCAAGCGTTCATTTGAGAACCTTAACATTGTCAGTAAGATTGAAAATTATAAATAGGCTGCATGGAAAATGCAGGTCGCTATGTTATCGCTAGAACCTGCGCCTGTCACGGTTTTCACTGTATAAAAAGTGTTCCAGATACTTTGATAACAGATAAAAGTAAAAAGATTCGTTTTTAATGGTTTTTCTGGTGTTTTTAGGTGGAATTAATAAAACCCTTTTGGTCGATTAAATAGTCGGGTGAGTCCATATAACGCGCTGATGTTCGGGGTCTCTATATTAGGTCTTTGTGTTAATTTTTAGGCAGTATCCAATTAAGGATCGAACTCAATCGCGACGATTCTTAATATTCGTTATTTTTTCATATTGTGTCCTCGTCCCTTTCGCCCTTTTGGTTAAGAGGCTTCCGTGTGTTTTTTACTTTCAAAACTTAACTAATTGGTCAGGCTATGATGAAGCTAGCTTTTAACACAGGTATAATTTGCCATTATTTGAGATCTTTTGGTTAGTAGGAGCGAACTTATGGCAACACCCTCGCAGCATGATTTACGGAATGATTTTCGGACGCTGTTAAACAGTGGTCAATGCTATTACACCGCATCGACTTTTGACCCCATGTCGGCTCGAATTGCGGCGGACCTTGGGTTTGAAGTGGGTATTTTGGGGGGATCTGTGGCGTCATTACAGGTGCTAGCCGCACCGGATTTTGCCTTGATTAGCTTGAGTGAATTCACCGAGCAAGCTACCCGTATTGGTCGTGTGGCGCGTTTGCCAATTATTGCCGATGCCGATCATGGTTATGGTAATGCGCTTAATGTTATGCGTACGATTGTTGAATTAGAACGGGCTGGTGTAGCAGCCTTGACCATAGAAGACACCTTGTTACCTGCTAAATACGGCCATAAGTCCACTGACTTAATTCCTGTAGAGGAAGCTGTTGGTAAGCTTAAGGCGGCGCTTGATGCGCGTATTGACCCCATTATGAGCATTATTGCTCGTACTAACGCTGGTCAGTTGAGCGTCGAACAGACCATTGAGCGCGTCAAGGCTTATCAAGCGGTGGGTGTGGATGGCATCTGTATGGTGGGGATTCGTGACTTTGCTCATTTAGAAGAAATTACTCAGCACATTACGATTCCTGTGATGTTGGTGGCCTACGATAATCCTGAACTGCGTGACCGTGCGCGTCTGGCGGCGAATGGTGTGCGTATTGTGGTGAATGGCCATGCGGCATATTTTGCGGCGATTAAAGCGACTTATGATTGCCTGCGTGAACAGCGTGGCATTGCAGAAGGGACGCTGAATGCCTCTGAGTTATCGACTCGCTATTCAACGCTAGAAGAAAATCGTGTTTGGGCGAATAAATATATGGATGTGCAAGAGTAATCTGCCTAGCTAGATCGTGGTTATGGGGGGTGAAAAGGAAAAGCCTGCGGTGTCCGCAGGCTTTTTTATTGGCTGTCAGTATTTTTATTAACCCAGTTTGGACAGTTCAGAGTAGGTGTTGCGTAACCAGACTTTCATACGTTGGCGTTCAGCGATGTTCATGATGTTTCTATCATTGGCCACGGCCCAAAAACTGGTATTGTTGAAGTCAATTTTTTGTGTCAACTTGGTTTGCAGTTTAGGTAACTCAATAATAAGCGCACCACGGCCTACTGCTTTTTGGTAGGTGTCGGATTTTTGGAAACGGGAGAAATCGGCACCGCGTCCTAGATTTTGAACAATGATAAAATCAACCGACGGTTGGCTGTAACGATCAAGTAATTTGTCGAGTAAGGCAACGGAGTCTGCACCATCGTCCATGACATGCCAAAGGCAGACTTGGTAGCCCATTTCGTCTAACAAGCCAAACACATCGGTTTCTTCAATCCACTTGCCTAATGGCTGTGCTGCCTGTGCGGCAAGGTCAATAATTAAATCACGATCAGGGTATTCTTCGATGGCCGCTAACATGCCGTCTAGACTGTTTTCATCTCCCACGACGATAGGGGAGGAATATTCACTATAAAAACGTGAAAAAGTGCCATGGGAAGAATCACAGTCAAAGCCTAAAAAAGGCTGGTTATTGTCAATACAATATTGGGCTAATACGCGCGCCGTCATGGATTTTCCGACACCGCCTTTTTCACCACCAATAAAATGCACCTTACCCATTTTGGTCTCCTATTGCTGCTTTATGGATAGTATTTGAAACGCTGATCTAACATCATCGTTGAAAGTATTACCTAAAATATTGCTTCTTCTTGAAGGCGTACTTTAGCAAGCTTTTAGAGAAAAAAATGCTCTTTATAGGATAAAAAATGCAGAAAGATTTATGACGGGAAGACAGACGACCTTTTCGTTTAAAAGAGGAGGACTAGGTCGTCTATTGATTGATTTTATGGGGGATAAAACAGCCTGCAAGCAGCAGGCTGTTGGTTGTCTATATTAGCTCTAATTCTTCCATGACTCGGCGAATGCTTGCTTTGGTACTGTCTTCTAATGGCACCATTGGTAGACGACATTCTTCTGTGCATAGGCCAAGTAATGACAAGGCGTATTTTGGCCCTGCTGGATTGGGCTCAATAAAGAGCGCGCAGTGTAATTGAAAGAGTTTATCCTGTAGCTGTGCCGCTTCGGTATAGTTCCCCTCACGGCATAAGCGTTGTAGCTCTACCGATAGTTTGGGTGCCACATTAGCCGTGACGGATATACAGCCATTTCCCCCACCGACGTTGTAAGCCACGGTATTTAAATCATCGCCGCTGAGGAAATTAAAGCTGCTTTTGACTAATGCTTTCTCGCGGATAGGACGAGTGATGTCACCCGTTGCGTCTTTTACCCCAATGATTCGGGGTAATTCGGCAAGGCGGGCTAGTGTGTCTACCTCTAATCCGACTATGGTTCGTGGTGGAATGTTGTAGAGGATGATGGGCAGTTGACTGTTGTCGTGTACGTATTTGAAGTGCTCATATAGCCCAGTTTGGTTGGGGCGATTGTAGTAACCTGCCACCTGTAAGGTAGCGTCTGCGCCAGCTTGATGGGCGTATTCTGAGTAGGTAACAGCTTCAATTGGGTTGTTCGATCCAGCGCCGGCAAGAATAGGTACGGCTTTGTTTGCTTCCTGTACCGTAATTTCAATCACGCGTTTGTGCTCGTGTTCACTTAAGGTGGGTGATTCGCCGGTAGTACCCACTGGAACCAAGCCATTAATGCCTTGATCTATTTGCCAACGTACTATATTGCGAAGGGCATCTTCATCTAATTGTCCGTTTCTAAAAGGGGTAACTAGCGCTGTGATTGCACCGTAAAACATATTTTTGCCTCATTTGGGCCGGTATGCATTTCGCTGATAGAGAAGTAAGTGGAGAACCCGTCAGCGAGAATGCTGCCGGGGAAGTTTTTTGATCTTAATTCCACACGCCAGCGCCGCAAAGCTTTTTAGCCTTACGTTTATCGCCGTTGTGTTTATTTAAGATGTTGATCATAGAATACGTGTCATCTACTTGTTAGAAGTTCGTCTATGCTGCCGCGTTTTTCCGTTGAGGTCAATATGCCGATGTTGTTTTGTGGCATGAATTTCTAGAGGTTGTTCGCTTTTTAGCAAGAATTGGTTAGTATCTCAGGCACTTTTTTTGCTGTGTTTCATCGGCTTACAATATGAATAGAGAAATGATATGGAGTTAACCACTTGGCTTTCTTTGGTGGCTATTTGTGTGATGGGCGCGATTTCTCCAGGGCCAAGTTTGGCGGTGATTCTTCGAGTTACCATTGCTCAGACGCCATTACATGGTGTACTAGCGGCAATTAGCCATGCATTAGGTTTGGGCTTTTGGGCTTTATTGAGTATGCAGGGCTTGGCAGTAGTGATGGCGAAGCATCAACAGGCGTTTTTTGTGCTGTCTATTTTAGGAGGGGTCTATTTAGCCTGGTTAGGGTTAAAAGCGATTCGTTATGCAGGCATAGGCGGTGAGGTGAAAATTGAAGGTGTGACGTCTTCCTATTGGCAGTCTGCTCGAGACGCATTTCTAGTGGCCTTGATGAACCCCAAAGCGGCGTTGTTTTTTCTCGCTCTGTTTAGTCAATTTGTTCAAGCGGATATGAGCGTTTTACTCAAGTTGCAATTGTGGGCGACTGTGGTGGTCATTGATGGTGGCTGGTATACCTTGGTGGCGTTATTGTTAGCAGGTGGCCCGGCTTTATCTTGGTTACGTCGTCATCGGATTTGGGTGGATAGAGGTATGGGAGGACTGCTGATTCTTTTGGGTATGAAGGTGGTCATCGGCTAATCTAGTTGGTTTTTGTTGTTTTGAACATGGCGTAGTATCCAAAGACTAAAAAAGCGCTCATCTGAGCGCTTTTTTAGTTTTAAAATAAAGGGTTAACTTACTGATTTTCAAAAATAAAGTCTGATGATTCAAGTAGGTTTTTCGTCCAGATATCGTAACCTTTTTTATTCAAGTGCAGCTTGTCGCCTTCAAACAGGTTTTCTTTGAGTTCTCCTTGTTTGTCTAATAAAGGAGACAGCAGGTCAAGGTATTGGGTGTTTGGACGTGTTTTTGCTAAACGTGCAATCTGTTGGTTCGTTTCATTAATGACCTTGCTCATCTCTAGACGAGTAGGGCTGCATTTTATGCTAATCAGCGTGACGGGAATGCCCGGCAAATGACGGTCTATTTTTTGTAATAGCTCTATATAGAGTTGGATTACCTTGTTGCAATTTTTGTGGTTACCTATGTCATTGTCCCCTGCATAGAGAACAAGAGACCTAGGGTTGTGAGGCAAAATAATACGTTCAAAGTAATACACGCAGGCTTCTAAGGTCGCGCCACCAAAACCTAAGTTGATGGCACTTTTATCGCGGAATTTATCTTCAAGATCATCCCATAGGCGTATGGTGGAGGAACCATAGAAAGCGACAGGTTGTTCTTTGTATTCTTTATACGCATGACGGAACTCTAACTCACGCACATCGGACTCAAACTCGATATCAAGATGGTTAAGGCTGAGCACATTTGAACGATAACCGCTTTTACCGCTAAAGATAGGGTACTTACGAATTTCACGGGATAATGCCAGCGCTTCATTAACGTAGCCTTTGTATTCCTCTTGATAGTCGAGCAAAAATTGAGCGAACGCTTTTTTGTCTCGGTAGTCGACCCTGTCGGATAACTTGAAAGCGGGCTTGATGATGGCGGTATAGATATTGTGGTCTGCTCGCTTATCAAAGTTAGCGACAGCGATAGGGACAATCCAAGGCTCTTCATTGCCCATAGATCCTGCTAGTTCAAAAGCATGGGGTAGGAAGGCACCGGGTGATTGTTGAGTGCTAAAGCTGTTTCCTTCAGGGGAAATCATTAAAGGAAAGTTTTGACTTAATGTCTGTTGAGCTTGATTGATTAAATTGTCGTACTCTGGGGTATCTTTAGTGAGCTTTTCCCAACTATCGACAAAAATATTACCGAACCTTTCATAGTAGTCATCTCGCCAAAATTCACTTTCTACGCTACGGCGTATGACTCGTTGACCGGAGACCCCATATTCTTTATCAATGATCATGGCGTTAATGAACTGAGCGTCCATAGAGAAGCGGAAACCATTGGGTAAACGGTTGGTTGAGGAGCCTAATAGGTGGTTATAAATAAACAGGCTCCCCGTCTTTTTAGGTAAATTCTCTAGACCTTTAATAACATAAGGGACTTTTTCGAACGCTTGCTCAAATTGTTCTGTGCCTAAGCGTCTCGCGTCTAATGCTGGCGTTTCTTTTGGCAACTTATTGATATTGTCATAGGCGGTTTGTAGATGGCGATAGAAGGCGTTTTCTCGCTGTAGGTCTTTTAGTATGTCTAGACACATGCCTGAAATGGTTCTTTCCAATACACTGCCAAAATGCAGGCATTTATAGAGAATACCAAAGGCTTCGTCTGTGGTGATGGCACTTTTTAACAGTTCGCTAAGCTTATAAAGGGGGGAGCTAACGGGTAGGAGGGCCGCATTTTGCTCAATAACATTGTTTACCGCGAGCACTTCGTCTTTAGCAATTTGTGATAGGTAGCGCATACGAGCAGCTAACAAATGGGTGCTGATTAACCAAATAAGACGATGTTGGTATTTGACGGAGAATTTGCGATTTTCACTAAACATATCCAACAAATCTTGTTTTTTTATGAAGATGATACTGCTGTCACGGGATGAAATAATCGAGGTGCGATTTTTTAAGTTAGTGTCTAAAGAGGTCCAGCCCAGTACAGTTCCTGAACGTGAAATAGAACGGGTAGTAATGAGTTCACCTGAGTCAGTTTGGTAGTTTACGATGACTTTACCCTTGGCAAGAAAATACAGGCCGTCGGCAATTTGGTCTTGCTGACATACAATATCCCCTTGGTGAGCCAGTAAAACAGAGGCTTTTTTCGCTAGGTTATGAATTTCGGCCTGAGTAAAGGTCTCACAAAAGGGCGCATAATTGAGTAAAGCCATGGCGTCTTTTAGGGAGTGAACTTGCTCGCTTGGGTTTACGAAGGGGCGAGTTTCTTCAAAAGCCAGAGATTCATTAGAAAAGAAAGTGTGGGTTTGGTTTTGAATATTGGTCAGTACTGGCAATGACTCTTGATAGACAAATTGTAGGAATTTAGTGGCAAATTCAAGGTTATCATCCAGCAGCTTTTGTAGCTTTATGATTGGCCAAGCAAGCAGTCTAGTCGATTTTGTGGCCGTAAAGGTAGTGGCGTAACGCGATGGATGACGAAAGGCAGACCAACCAATAGGCGCTAGAGCTTTATTGATTGAGCCAACATTATAAGATTTACTTTGTTCCCTTAGGGGGACGGAAATCGTGATTTCACCTTCAATCAAAAAATACAGTGAATGGCCAATTTCAAATTGTTTGGCCAGCACATCACCTGCTTTTAACGATGTGACACTGGCGAGGTCGATCAGAGAAGACGAAAGCTCAGCATCAATGTCACTCATAAAGGGGAAAGCTTGTATTTGTTTTGTTACGTCCATCTTTATATTCCTCGAATCTGTGTTCTTAATTAGGGCGTTTTAATGTCACTATTTTGCCCAATAGAGAGTAGTCGTTACCACCAAGTCGACTAAGCGGGTTGAGTCTTTGGCTGTCGATTGTTGTCCGGTTATTTTCTTGCGAGACAATGTCATCATCAATATATACGTTTACTATTTCTAAATAACAGGCATCTGTCGATGAGTTACCTAGCTGATGTATGTCGTAAAGTCGGCAGTGTAGAGCGACTTTTGCTTCTGCAATGCGTGGCAAGCGATCAACGAAGGAAACCAATGATAAGTCTGATTTCTCTAACTCAGATTCACCATAGGGTAAATTGGCGGCACTGTCATTGACGGCATTGATTAGATCACCACTTGGAATATGCAAGACACATTCCTTTTCGCTTAATAAGTTCTTTTTTGTATCCTTGATGACTTGCTCGGGTTTACTAACGATAGAAACGACCAATAATGCCGGGTCAGAAGACAAGGCCGCAAAGTAAGAAAAAGGCGCGAGATTATAGGTATCGTTAGTATTTTTAGTCATGATCCACGCAATGGGGCGTGGCGTTATGGTCTGAGTGATCAGGTGGTAGCGCTGGTTAGCGCTGAGTTGATCAAACTGGAAAAGCATAGACTTACCTTATCTAAAAAGATTACTTGTTAAATTACTACAAATACCGATCTATTGTGAACGTTTGAGTCAAAACTTGTTGGATTTCTTTTGAAAATAACGGGATAAGTATAAAAATATTACTGAGCAAGGGTTATGGGGGCTCCTCGCTCTTGCTTGACCCGCTATTAATAGCCTTCAATGATGGCGTTGAAAGCGATGACGACACGGTCTTTATCGCCAAAATAGGGAAGTGCAGAATGTTTTAGATAAGAAGGGAAAATAACTACTTGTCCTGCCGTAGGTACAAAGTCCCATACGCCTTGTCCACCCAAGTAGGCTGTGCCCATATCGGCATAATGTTCGGCATTCACTCTGGGGTCGTAAAAACGATTTAAGCCTCCCGTTTCTTGTTTGGCATCACCGGGTTCGAGGTAATAAATTCCACACCACGAGCAATTGGGGTGAGAGTGAGCATCGTGATAGCCACCCTTTTGCGTAACGTGATACCAAGACTCGATGATATGTGCGTGAGTTTCTATGCCTTCAGGCCAGAATGCTTGGTTTACGCTGGTGGCAACTTCTAAGATTAACTCTTCAAGAACACGTTTAGCCTCCATTATATTGGCTTCTTCTAGATCAAGAAAATCCAGTGTGCTCTCATGTAAGGCGTGTTTTGCCTTTGGTGCGATGAGGCTGGCAATGGCCGTGGTTTGAGCCGCCTTTTCTTGGTAGACCGCGGCTAATAGCGCGTCTTTAAGAAATTCATGGTCTGGCAGTTGAGCAAGGTAAAGAGGGGTGGTCCATACGCTGATTTCTTCAATCATAGGTGTGTCATTCATTGCTCGTTACCTGAAGGTTTGAATTTTACTATTTAGAGATAATATGTAATCAGAGCGACGTTTTGCAGAGTTAGGTGCTCGTTTCGAGGAAAAACGTCACTCTGGTTTAGGTTTCTCAATTTAGACAGCGACTTCTTTATGCCTTATTAAAAGGAAGCTGGAATGTCTAGTTCTGTCATAACGGGTTTGTAGCCACAAAACATCATGACTAGATTACGGAACCCCGTTGCTGTGTCTGGCCCTTCTAACCCCTTGATGCTTTTGTCTAACAGGGCGAGATAATTTTGTATGTAGGGCAGAGTGACCTGATTATGTCTAGACATGGCCTTTTCATAAAAAGGAATGCGCTTATCCCAAATCCTTTGTGCTTGGCAAGCTTGGCGTAAACTAGACGTTTGCATGGCTTGAAAAAGTGTCGACAAAGTTTGCGTTTCACGGTTGAAGAGCCAAAGAATAATGTTGGGCTCGACACCCTCCCCTAGTAGCTGACTTAAACAATGCATGGCTTCTTTGGCTTTACCCATCAGCAGGCGATCACTTAAGTCATAAATAGAGTAGCGGCTGCTGTCGGCCACGGACTCTGCGACCTGTTCTGCGTCGATTCGTGCGCCATTGCCATGCATTAAAACAAGCTTTTCTAATTCCTGCGATAACGCGAGTAAATTGCCTTCACCACGTTCGCAGATGATGGCAGCAGCGTCCCTAGTTAAGGATAGGTCGAGCGCCTGTGCTCTTTGCTGTACCCAAGCTGGTAAGCGATTGGCTTCAATAGGCCAAACTTGAACAAAGACGCCTTGGGATTCAAGTTGACTAAACCACTTTGCTTTTTGAGTACGCGCATCAATCTTAGGTAGGGTGAGTAAAATGACGTTGTCTTCGCTAAGGGATTGTCCTAGTTGAGCCAAGGCTTTGCTGTGCTTTTCACCTAACTTGTCTATTTGAATGTCGAACATGCGGCGATTGGAAAAGAGCGACAGGCTTTGGTTTTCGTTAATCACTTCTTGCCAATCAAACTGAGCATCGGCGACAAACCTTAGTCGCTCGTTGATGTCATGGGTTTGGGCAATTTTACGGATGCTATCAGCGGCTTCTTGACACAATAAAACCTCGTCCCCAGAAATAATATAAATGGGCGCGAGGTTTTTAGTGAGTTGCTGTGCTAATTGGTCGGCTCTGACTTTCATATTGCTCGCCTAAATAGGGATGCGGATTAAAGTGGCGCGTAACCTAGATCATAAATAAGTTGATTCGCCAGATCTTCGCCCATGGCTTCCGTTTGTTCTTTGTTGTAGGCCGCTTTAGTGCTTTCTTCCGCATTTTGATTCGCTAATGTTTTGCTGGTGCTGATGTTACGAGGGCCATACAGAGCCTTACCATCGGCTTGACGCACAAAATAATTGCTCGATAAGCGACGTTGGATTTGGGTGACATCATTTGAGCTATTGCGTGCTAGCGTGGTGTCCGACGAGCTAATGGCGTTGACCTTAAGTTCCAGTATGCCTTCTGTTGCGTCGGCCTTATTGACTAGGGTGACGCCTGCACGGGTAAGGGCGATACGTAGGGCACGATCAAAACTGTCTGAACCACTTTGTGAGTTGAGTATTAGGGTTTTCAATGCTGTAGGAATATTGATCTGCCCACGTAG
The DNA here is from genome assembly GCF_016463975.1 of Marinomonas transparens. GTDB lineage: Bacteria > Pseudomonadota > Gammaproteobacteria > Pseudomonadales > Marinomonadaceae > Marinomonas > Marinomonas transparens. The sequence goes on from NZ_JAEMNX010000037.1 coordinate 14,207, forward strand.
ATGGAAACCACAGGCGACCATACTCATGGTGACGAATGCTAAAAAGAGTAAACGAGTGGTTTGAGTAAATGAGCCAGTCATTATCGTGATTTCCTTAAATTGCTATGAAGCCGCCGTGAAACGACTAAAATGCTACTAGATTAGCAAGAGTGGCGTTTTGCCAAAATAGGCGACCGTTTTGAGGAAAACGCCACTCTTGCTATAGAAAACACTCTTCTGACTCTAGTTAGCCACTATGTTGACCAAGCGCCCTGGTACAACGATTACTTTACGGACTGTTTTGCCTTCAAGGTATTTCGCCACACTCGGGTGAGCTAGGGCTTCCGCTTCAATGGTTTTGTTATCGGCACTGGCAGAAACGGTTAATTCAGCACGTTTTTTACCAAGCACCTGCACAACAATTGTTAGCTCGTCCTTGATCAAAGCCGCTTCGTCTAGCGCTGGCCATGGAGTATCCACCACATTATCAGTATGACCCAATTCGCTCCATAACTGATGAGAGATATGTGGCACGATAGGCGAAAGCAATAGGGTTGCGGCTTCCAATGCTTCCTGTACTACCGCTAAACCTAGCTCAGACTGATCTTCAAACTTGCTGATATCATTGCAAAGTTCCATCACCGCAGAAATCGCGGTATTGAAGGTCTGACGACGCTCAATATCATCTGTTACCTTCTGGATAGTTTCATGGGTTTTACGACGCAAGGCTTTTTGCGCGCCGTTTAGTGCATCGATTTTCAATTCGCCCACTTTGCCAGCATTGACATGACGAAGAGACAAGGCCCACAAGCGACGTAGGAAGCGTGACGCGCCGTCTACACCGGAATCATTCCATTCAAGCGATTGCTCTGGTGGCGCACTGAACATAATGAACAAGCGAACCGTATCGGCACCGTATTTTTCGATCATTTCTTGCGGATCGACCGTATTGCCTTTCGACTTAGACATCTTGGTGCCGTCTTTATTTACCATGCCTTGGGTCAAGAGGCGTTTGAACGGTTCGTCAGATGTCACTAGCCCAGCATCACGCAATAGCTTGTGGAAGAAGCGCGAGTAAAGCAGGTGTAAGATAGCGTGTTCAACACCACCAACGTATTGGTCAACGGGTAGCCAGTAGTTGGCTTCTTCCGTTAGCATGGCGTCTTTTGAGTCTGGGCAGCAGTAACGGGCGAAGTACCAAGAAGATTCCATGAAGGTGTCAAAGGTATCGGTTTCGCGCTCTGCTTCTTCGCCATTAAACAGGATGGCAGAAAAATCGGGATTGTTTTTAATTGGCGAATTAACGCCATCCATCACGACATCTGTTGGCAATACCACAGGGAGCTGGTCGGCAGGAACCGGTACCACAGAACCATCTTTTAAATTGATGGTTGGAATCGGTGTGCCCCAATAACGTTGACGGCTGACGCCCCAGTCTCGCAGACGGTAGTTGACTTTGACTTCACCTATTTTCCGTTCTGTCATCCAACTCGCAATAGCATCAAAGGCTTCTTTAAAGGCCAAGCCGTCAAATTCGCCAGAGTTACAAAGAATGCCTTTGTCTGTGAAGGCCGCGTTTTCAATATCAATGGCTTCTTGACCTGCAGGCTGAATAACTTGCTTGATAGGCAAGTTGTATTTTTTCGCGAATTCAAAATCACGTTGATCATGGGCAGGCACCGACATCACGGCACCAGAGCCGTAATCCATCAAGACAAAGTTGGCAGCAAAGATAGGAACGGCGTCACCTGTAATGGGATGAATGGCTTTAAAACCCGTATCTACGCCTTTTTTCTCAACCGTTGCCATGTCTGCTTCTGTGGTTGACATCAGCTTACTTTCAGCAATGAAATCAGCAAGTTCAGGGTTGCTTTTTGAGGCTTCTAGAGATAATGGGTGTTGTGTTGCCACGGCGACATATGTCACCCCCATCACAGTATCTGGACGAGTGGTATAAACCGACATACTGGTGTCTTTACCTTCAACCGCAAAGTTGAACTCAAGACCTTCAGAACGGCCAATCCAGTTGCGTTGCATGGCTTTAACTTTTTCTGGCCAGTCGTCTAGCTTATCTAAATCGTTAAGCAATTCTTCTGCGTAGTCAGTAATGCGGATAAACCATTGGGAGATTTCTTTTTTCTCTACCGTGGTACCACAGCGCCAACAAGCGCCATCTTCAACCTGTTCGTTGGCCAGTACGGTTTGATCTTCAGGACACCAATTCACTGCGGCGGTTTTTTTATAGGCAAGGCCTTTTTCAACTAATTGAGTGAAGAACCATTGTTCCCATTTGTAGTATTCCGGAGTGCAGGTTGCTAGTTCACGGTCCCAGTCATAGGCAAAGCCAAGCTCTTTAAGCTGGCCTTTCATGTAGTCGATGTTTTCAACCGTCCATTTTGCCGGAGCGGTTTTGTTTTTGATGGCGGCGTTTTCAGCGGGCAGGCCAAATGCATCCCAGCCCATAGGTTGTAATACATTCTTACCTTGCATACGCTGATAACGAGAGATCACGTCGCCAATGGTGTAGTTACGTACGTGCCCCATGTGGAGGCGGCCACTTGGGTAAGGAAACATAGAGAGGCAGTAGAACTTTTCTTTGTTGGAATCGGCAACCGCCTTAAATGTTTTGTTTTTATCCCAAAAAGATTGCGCGGCTTGTTCAATTTGCTGCGGATTGTATTGTTCTTGCATGATGTTAAAGCATCCCACGATAGGTGTTAGGTTGGCAGATCTGTACTCTCTATATTCTTGGTAAAGATTTTAAAAGAGTGATTAATTGATGTGGCACAAAATGAATGTGCTTTTACCAACAGAGTCTGAAAATATCCGCTATTTTATAGGGATGATGCTTCAATGAGAAGGCGCATAAGGGAGGAGTTATGAATTCTATGAAAAAAGATCACCTAAAAAGTGAAATAGATTCCAGTTTAGTGGAAGAAGCTCGTAAAACATTGCTCGGGGCTAAGGATTGGTTACTAGAAGATATGGCGTTAATGACGGCTTATTGGCACGACAAAATGGGCTACACAGAAGCTTGGGTCGATGCCAACTGGCATTTGGTGTTAGAAGAAGGGAATGAGCTGATTGATGCCTTAGATGAAAAGGAAGACGCGGCATTGCTATGGCTAATTAATAATGTCAATAATAATCCTGTGCCATTAGAGGAGTGCCATGTGGCAGGTGATAACGTGGTAGCAGGCACTTATCATTGTATGGCTTGCAGGCATGATAACGTCATTGAAAAAGCGCAGCCACTGCCGACTTGTGAGGTGTGTCACTATGGTTTGATGTCAAGCCACGGTGGCAACGAATAAAACTAGAACAAGGCCATCAATAGCGCCTTGTTCTATGGTTTGTTGTAAGTGCTTATTTGGCACAGACCTTAATGCCGCGCTGGTATGCAGGGCGACTGGTGACTCGACTGCGCCATGCCATGACATGTTTAAATTCGCCGAGGGCTAAGGTATCTCTTGCACCATAGAAAATATCCACACATTCAATCCATGGACACATGGCAATATCAGCGACGCTGTAATCTTTGCCCATAATAAAATCACGGCCTTCTAAGCGCTTATCGAGCACAGCCAATAAACGTTTTGATTCATTCAAATAACGTTGTTTTGCATAGTCGTCGGTGCTTTTTTCAGCGGGCAGTTTCAAGAAATGGCCAAATTGACCAAACATGGGGCCCACATGGGCCGCTTGAAAGAATAACCACTGCATGCATTCAATGCGTTCTCTTGGGTCCGTTGGTAAAAGTTGTCCGGTTTTTTCTGCCAAATACAGCAAAATAGCCCCGGTTTCCATGAGAAATATTTGTTCACCATGGGGGCCATTTGGATCACTTAGGGTCGGGATTTTACCATTCGGCGAAAGGCGTCGATAATCTTCGTCATTTTGATCGCCTGCTGTGATATCGATCAGATGAGCATCATAAGATAAGCCCATTTCTTCCAAGGCAATGCCGATTTTTTGGCCGTTAGGGGTGGCTAGAGAATACAGCTGAATGTGATCTGGGTGCAGGGCAGGCCAGCGTTTAGGGAACCAGTTACTAGTCATTTTTTCTCCTAAAGATGAATTGAGGCCTTTGCACGACTGCTGTGCTTACCAATACATTGTTAAAAATAGACTCAAAGTGCTCATTTATAACCCATAAACTCCGCTTTTTCGTCTATTTTTGCCTCGTCTTGGCTTTGCTCGCGACTTCGTGCAAATGTCTCAAGTTAAAACGATCCATGTCGTCGAATAGTATTGCACATAGTACCGTTACTATATGCGTTCAAATTACTATAGTGTTCCAATAAATTCGTATCTCTGCCGTGTGAGTTTATGGTTTAAATAACAAAACAGTATACAAATAATTAACAAACTTAGTGTCGGCCAGTACCCCCAATGTACATAGGGGGTAATGCCACTGAATGCTTTGGCTTCAGCGGTGAGCGTTGTTCTTTCAAATTGCGGGGCTTGCGCGACTATGCCACCTTTTTCATTGATAATGGCCGATACGCCTGTGTTGGTGGCACGAATCACATAACGCCCCGTCTCTTTGGCACGAAATTGGGCAATTTGTAAATGTTGCCAAGGGCCGAAGGAAGTACCAAACCAACCGTCATTACTGATGGTGACTAAGAAATTGCTGTCACGTACCATTTTCCTTACTTGTTCAGCATAGACGATTTCATAGCAAATAAAGGGAGCCACTCCCCATTCGCCCACCTGTAGAACTGGCTGGTTGCTGTCGCCAGCTTCAAAACCGGAGATAGGCATGTCGAAGACATCTAAAATGGGCCCAATCCATGAGGAAAAGGGGATGTATTCACCGAATGGTACTAATCGACGTTTGTAATATAAGCCAAAACCGTTGCCGGTTGCCCAAATCGCATTGTAATAGGCACCAGTATCCGCATTTCTATCTGGTACTCCGGTGATTAAGGTGGTTTGACTGTCTTCCAGTTCTTTACGAAAAGGCGCTAGATAGGGCTGTATTTGTGGGTATAAGTAGGTAATGGCTGTTTCAGGCCAAACCACGAGATCACTGTCTAGATGCTCTACAGTCGCTTGTTGATAATAAGTGAGTGATTCTCTGGCTATTTTACGTAACCATTTTTCATCTTGTTTGATATTACCTTGCACTAGGGTGGTTTTTAACGTGCCAGTTTGTTTTACCCATTCGATAGGGGAGTAGGAGAGGTAGGCGGCTCCAGACCAAATCACCAATAGCACCAAGTATAAAACGAGCGGGTTACTACGAACCAATATGGTATTGGCCATCACACTGGCTGTTAATAGGACGGCTGCGCTGCTGAGCCAAATACCCCCGATGGGTAAGAGTTCAAACAACCAAGTATTCTGAATTGCATAACCGGGTAATAGCCAAGGAAAGCCTGTAAATAAGGTGCTTCTGGCAAATTCGGCGAGTAGTAAGCAGAGGCTAAGCCATAAACTCGAAGGCAGTTGTGTAAATTTCTGCATGAGTTGCCAAGCTAGCCAAGCAGCAAGACTCCAAAAGACACATAATATGGCGACAAAGGAAAAGGTAATTAACCCTGCGATGAGCTCTCCTACTTGGCCGTATTCAGCAATACTGATATAGATCCAAGATACGCCTGTGCCAAAAAAGCCAAGAGCAACCGAAGTGCCACGCCAGCCAGCGGATTTGGCGGATGGGCTGGTAATAATGAAGGCGCTGAACACCACAATGCTAATAAAGTAGCCGGGCCAAAAATGAAAAGGAGCAAAGCTGGTGGCGCCTAAGGCCCCCGCCAATAACCCTATGATGCCAACAATGGCAGAGGGAAGAGAAGAAAGGGACTGATGTAAACGAGGCGTCCACCCCGTCTTTGTGTTCATTAAGTCGGGGTAGGAGCGTGACATCTTATTCCACTTCACTCTGTTCAGATTTGGATACTTGAATCGTTTTCACGCGTCGCCCGTCTGATTTCACGACACGGAAATTTAGTTCATTAAAGAAGAGTTCTTCACCGCGCAAGGGGACATGGCCGAACTGTTGAACGAGAATGCCGCCTATGGTGTCGAATTCTTCTTCACTCAGTTCGACCTTGAAGAATTCATTAAAGTCTTCAATGGCGTAAAGTGCGGGAACCAAGTAAACCCCTTCTGTTTCTGTTGTTTGAATATCGTCGTTTTCTAGTTTGTCGGTTTCATCTTCAATTTCACCGACAATTTGCTCTAGTACGTCTTCGATGGTCACTAAGCCAGATACGCTGCCATATTCATCTAAGACCATGGCCATGTGGTAACGCTTGGTTCTAAAGTCATTCAGCAGAACGTTTAGACGTTTACTTTCTGGAATGAAGTTAGCTGGACGTAGACAGGCCAGAATGTCTTCTGTGGTGATTTCTTCTTTTTTAAAAAGGAGAGGCAGTAGGTCTTTAGCAAGCAGTACGCCTAGAATCTCATCTGAATCTTCGCCAACCACAGGGAATCTTGAATGAGAGGCCTCAATGACTTTACGTAATGAGGTTTTTGGATCGTCTTCAGATTGGATCACCACCATTTGCGATGGTGGGATCATGATGTCACGTGCTTGAACTTCAGATACTTCTAATGCACCTTCTACAATGGTAAAGGCGTCACGGTCAATAACATCGGACTTCACCGCGGCTTCTAGTAGTTTTACAATGTCCTCACGACTGCGAGGTTCATCGTTAAAGGCTTGGGTTAATCGCTCAAACCAAGATTTTTGTTGATCGTTGGAGTTACTCGATCGGTCTTCACTCATGGGGCTGTGAACTCACTCTTTTATCAAATAGGGGTCGGGGATTGATAGGGAGGCGAGTAATTGCGTCTCTATGGCTTCCATTTCGTCTGCTTCATTGTCATTTATATGGTCATAACCACATAAATGCAAGATGCCGTGAATTGTCATATGAGCCCAATGGTGCAACAGCTCTTTTTGTTGCTCAGCGGCCTCTTGAACCACGACGGGAGCGCAAATAACCAGATCACCTAGCAATGGGAGTTCCATACCTGGCGGGGCTTCAAAGGGGAAAGACAAGACATTAGTGGGTTTGTCTTTGCCTCGGTATTCATGGTTTAGCGCATGGCTTTCATCGATATCGACAAGGCGAATGGTCACTTCAAAATCTTTATCTGAATTAGCAAGCGCTTTGTTTACCCAGATAATGAAATCTTCTTCGCTAGGGAGCTTGCTTGTGAACTCTGTAGCAATTTGTAAATCCAGCTCTAGATTCGCCATTATTTATCACCAGTAGAAGGTGGTGCTTGTGCTTCAAGACGAGCTTGAGCACGGGCCTTTTTCTCTTCTTCTGTTTCTAAATCAAAACGGTCATAAGCTTCCACTATGCGCTGTACCAGTGGGTGACGAACCACATCGGCTGAGCTGAATAGTGTCATACTAATGCCGTCAACACCTCGTAGCACATGCATCGCATGGGCAAGACCCGATGAGGTACCGCGGGGTAAATCGACCTGAGTGGTATCACCAGTAATAACTGCCGTAGAGCCAAAACCAATGCGCGTCAAAAACATTTTCATTTGCTCTCGCGTGGTGTTTTGGCTTTCATCAAGAATGATGAAAGAGTTATTAAGAGTCCGACCGCGCATAAAGGCGAGAGGGGCAATTTCAATGACGTTTTTTTCGATCAGCTTGTCGACCAACTCGAAGCCCAGCATTTCGTATAGAGCATCATAAAGAGGGCGTAAGTAGGGGTCGATTTTCTGTGACAGATCACCTGGTAAAAAGCCTAGTTTTTCACCCGCTTCCACCGCCGGGCGTACTAGCATAATGCGTTCTACGCGGTCTGCTTCTAAGGCTTCAACAGCGCAAGCAACGGCTAAATAGGTTTTACCCGTGCCCGCAGGGCCAATACCAAAGTTGATATCGTGTTTGCGGATTTGCTTGACGTAACCTTGTTGGTTTTTGCCCTTAGGCTTGATAAAAGCCTTGCGGGTTTTGATGACCAATTGGTCGCCTTTTTCTTTCTGAGTTTTGCTCAGAGATTCAATAGCCGACTCTTGTAGATAGAGGTGAATCATCTCAGGGGTAATTTGGGTCTTAGCGAGCGCTTCACGATAGATGTTTTCTAATAATGTTTTGCCTGCCGCCACATGATTGGCATCTTCACCGGATATATCAAACAATTCTGCGCGATAGCGAATGCTAATCTCAAGTCGCTTTTCTATGAGCTTGATATTTTCATCTAGTCGTCCACAGAGCCCCACCAAGGCATCAGCGTCGGCGGGAAGTAGGCGTATTTGTTGAGTTGTCAGTGTGGTTTCCAAAAGTTACCTTTTTTAGCGAAGTATTTTAGTGTCGTTTCTTCATACTGCTTTTTACTGAAGAACAAAATCATTTTCGAGTTCAGAGCTAACCAATTCACCTAACAGAGAGTTAGGGTAAGCATCTGTGATCACCACATCGGCAAATTTACCAATCAGTTGTGGGTCAAAGGCGCGGAAGTTAACAATGCGGTTGTTTTCCGTCCGACCTTGAAGCTGGCCTGGATCACGAGGTGAGTAACCGCTAATAAGAATGCGCTCCACATTACCGACCATATTTAAGCTAATGTCATAAGACTGTTGGCTGATACGACGTTGTAGAATGGCTAAGCGTTCTTTTTTAACCTCATCCGGTGTGTCATCTTCTAGGCTAGAAGCGGGTGTACCTGGACGTTGGCTGTAGACAAAACTGAAAGAGTGGTCGAAACCTATTTCTTGAATCAGGTTCATCGTATCCATAAAGTCTTCGTCGGTTTCACCGGGAAAGCCAATAATAAAGTCAGATGACAAGCTAATACCCGGGCGGGCTGCTTTAATACGATTCATTTTGTCTATGTAATACTGGCGATCATGGCCACGTTTCATTGCGCTTAAAATATTGTCTGCGCCACTTTGCACGGGTAAATGCAGGTGGCTGACTAACTTAGGCTCAGTGCGAAAGGCTTCGATCAAGCTGTCAGTAAATTCAACAGGATGAGAGGTAGTAAAGCGAATACGTTCGACCCCATCGATTTGTGCAACCGCATGGATAATATCGGCCAAATCTGCTTCATCACCTTCTGCGGTTTCACCACGATAGGCGTTAACGTTTTGGCCGAGTAAATGAATTTCACGCACACCTTGTTCGGCCAGTTGAGCGACTTCGACTAGAATGCTGTCAAATGGGCGGCTGACTTCTTCGCCACGAGTATAAGGTACGACACAGAAAGTACAGTATTTGCTGCAACCTTCCATGATAGAAACAAACGCTTCTGCCCCTTCAACTCGGGGAGCTGGCAAATGGTCAAATTTTTCGATTTCAGGGAAGGTAACATCCGTAATTGGAATGTGCTTCGCGGCGGCATTCACCATTTCTGGCAGTTTGTGCAGGGTTTGTGGTCCAAAGATCATGTCCACATGCTTAGCACGTTTGCGAATAGTATCGCCTTCTTGGCTTGCCACACAACCGCCCACACCGATCACTAGGTCGGGATTTTTTTGCTTAAGCTTCTTCCAACGACCAAGCTGGTGAAAAACCTTATCTTGGGCTTTTTCACGAATAGAGCAGGTGTTAAGCAGTAATACATCTGCTTCGTCTGCGTTATCAGTCAGTTCCATTTCATGGCTATCGCCAAGTAAATCCGCCATGCGAGACGAATCATACTCATTCATTTGGCAGCCGTGAGTTTGAATAAAGAGTTTTTTTGCCATTTAACTTATAAACCTAAAAAGAATTCGTCTAATTGACGTTGCGCCCATTATATTGAGCTTTGCTTACGAATCCCATAGGTGACCTGAATTCCCTTCATTTAAAGTGAAAATAATTACAATTTTGCTACTGACGCTTTCGTAAGATAGCATTCACAATAGTGAATCCATTGCTTACTTAGGTATAAACGTATTTTGACATTATTTTCTCGTATCCTTTTAGTGGTCGCTTTTTGCAGTGGATTCGTTCAAGCACAGGAATCCATGGATGGAAAAGAAACGGCTAAGGAGAATAAAGATGATCAGGCTAATTTTGAGTTTGGTTTGGGTTATGGCTTAGCGAATGAAAAATCATTATTGAATATTGATTTTAAAATTAACATTCCTCTTAGCGAACGTTACTCAACACAGGTGTTGTTGAACAGTAATTATTTTATTACTGGGTCTTCTGAGGATAGCTTTGCTCAATCTGAATTGTCTTCTAATTGGTTTGCCCGTTATGGCTATGGACGACTTGGTGTGGGCATTGGCATTGGTGAACTGGAGCCAAAGAATAAAAGCAAAGAAACGGATCGGGCGGTTATTGGGCGTTTTATGGGAGACCTTTACCTAGGGGCTTTTACGCTAATAAGCAACTATGCCAGCTATGATAGAAACTTAAGTAATGTGAGCAGCACACGATTAGGCCTTAGTTACTATCTTGATGACGACATGCGTGTTTCTCTCTATCGGGAAAAATTCAGTAATTTTGGTAATGGTTGGCGATTAGAGACTTATTTTCAGCCGGAAAAATACGAGCAAAAAGGCAGTCTAGGTTTGATTGTCAGAACGGGTGATGAATACGATTACGCTGGTGTTGTGGTGCAGTATTACTTTGACAAAAGAATTTCGTTAAAACAGCGTGAGCGCACCTATTAATTCTAAATGAGTAGAAAGTTTTTGACGCTGCACCGTTGAGATCGGTAGTTTCTATGTTTTTAATATCTTTATTATGTAATCCCACTCTTCTTGTGTGACGGGCATAATTGAAAGTCGACTCCCTTTCTTGGTTAATATCATGTCACTGAGTGCTGGGCTTTGTTTGAGCTCAGCAAGAGTGACCACCTTTTGCCATTTCTCTACAAATTCAATGTCTACCATAAACCATCTAGGGTCTTCAGGTGTCGACTTAGGGTCAAAATAAGCACTGGTTGGATCCCAGCTGGAGTGGTCCGGATAAGCCTCTTTGCAAACCCTTGCTGTGCCTGCAATGCCGGGAGTGGGGCAGCTTGAATGATAAAAAAACACCTGATCCCCAGTTTGCATGGCGCGCATAAAATTACGCGCTTGGTAGTTTCTTACGCCATCCCAAGGGGACTGGTTTAACGCGTGTAGATCCTCGATCGAAAAGGCATCGGGCTCAGACTTCATTAACCAGTAATTAGACATAACATCCTCGGTGCATAATGAAAAATTCTCTAAGATACTATCGACAATGGTAGGGTGATTACAACTAAATCTAGCGTTTTTTCTATTAGGAAAGAACGACTTTTGCTAGTATAAAAGCTTCTTCTTTTACTAAGCCATTTGCTTGTATGAATGCTGCTTTATTGCCTCTTATATTTCATCCCCATTACAGTATTCCGTTCCCCACAGGACACCGTTTTCCCATGTCTAAATTTAGATTGTTGGCGAAAACATTAAGAGAGCAGGGCATCTTAACGGATGAAAATGCATACCCCCCAGAGCCCTTGTCACTTTCTGTACTTATGGATGCCCACGAAAAACATTATGTACAACGCTTTATCCGTGGCGAACTTTCCCCGCAAGAAGAAAAAGGCATTGGTCTACCTTGGTCCGAATGGCTGGTGGAACGAACCTTACGCGCTGTATCCGGCACCATACTCACCAGTGAACTGGCATTAAAACACGGCTTAGCCTGTCATCTGGCTGGCGGCACACACCATGCTCACCCTAGTCACGGCGCCGGTTTTTGTATTTTCAACGACCTCGCCGTAGCGGCATTGGCGCTTGTTAACTCAGGCAAAGCGAAAAAAGTACTTATTCTGGATTGCGATGTACACCAAGGCGATGGCACCATCGCCTTCTTTAAAAACCGAACCGATATCCTCCCCGTGTCGTGGCATTGTGAAGAAAACTATCCGCAACAAAAACAAAGTGGCGGCATTAACATCGCCATCCCTAAAGGGGCTAACGACAGCGAATACCTAACGATCCTTAGAGAAACCTTGCCGAGCTTATTAGCAGAACATCAACCAGATTTCATCTTTTATGATGCGGGGGTAGACGTACACAAAGACGACCGACTCGGCTACGTCAACCTTACCGACAAAGGAATCTTGGCAAGAGACCAATATGTTATCGAAACCTGCATGGCACTCAACCTACCCACCGCCTGTGTTATCGGCGGCGGTTACGACAGGCAAGAAGAAAAAGTCGCGTGGCGACATAGTCTATTGTACCAAGCTGCGAATCAGGTTTGGCAAAAATATCTACCCCATGGAGCAAAAGGAAAATACGATGCAGGACCTTAAACTCACCGTGCTTGATCAAAGCCCTGTTCACCCGAATGAAAGCGCTGCGCATTCAAGCAACGCAGGGCAAATGTCGATTGAACTGGCGAAAACGTGCGATCAGCTAGGTTATGCTCGTTATTGGGTGGCCGAACACCACAACAGCCCACAGTTTGCTGGCCCTTGCCCAGAAATACTCATAGCTGCCATCGCCAGCGTTACCCGTAACATGCGAGTTGGAAGTGGTGGCGTCATGTTAAGCCATTATAGTCCGTATAAAGTGGCTGAAACCTTTAACATGCTGAATGCCTTGTTTCCCAACCGAATCGATTTAGGCATAGGCCGCGCACCGGGTGGCGACGCACTGGCATCTTCCGCCTTGGCATGGCCAAGCCAACCTCTCGATAGCAGCACCTATCCGGGGCAAGCGTCTATTTTAAAAGCCTTATTGGAACAAAACTTACCTGACGACCATGCTTGGGCAGACTTACACATCAGCCCAACATTAAGCACGGCCACAGAAAACATAGCACCAGAAATGTGGATGCTCGGTTCCAGCGGTGGCAGCGCCAAACTCGCAGGCCAAGCAGGCATGAACCTCGCCCTCGCACGCTTTATTTCTCCAGACCACTGTCACCCAGATATCTTCGACGCTTACGATCAAGCCAGAGCCGAAGCAGGGCACAAAGAAAAAGCCAACCGTATGCTCGCCATTGCCTGTTTTTGTGCCGACACCCAAGAAGAAGCCGAACTACTCGCCAGCACCGCCGTGTACCGTAAAATGCGATTGCAACCTAAAGGACAAGAAGACCTACTCACCCCCGAAGCCGTGCAAAACCTACGTAAACAATTTACCCCAATCCAAGAAGACCAATATCGCCACCTTATGGAAGGCTATACCGTCGGCACACCAGAGCGTTGCAAAACAGAAATAGACACCCTCGCCAAGGCCTTCGGCACCAACGAAATCGCACTCGTCACCGTCACACACGACTTTGCCGCTAGACTGAAAAGTTATCAGTTATTGATGGGGTGATTAGGAAGGGAGTGGGACTTGCTCTTGAAAGGGGGAAGAACCCTTTAATTAAGCTTGGGTCTCTCTATTTAAGGAGTTTTTATGTTTATATATTTAGACCTCAATATTATCAGTAGCATAGCTACTGGTGATCTTATTCTTGAAGCTTTACCTAATGACGAGTTTGTTTTTTCTAAACTTCATATTCAAGAGATATTGAGATCTAATGATCCCTATAAATATATTGATGTTTTGGAGCAAATTGATGCTAAGTATTTAGTCCCAGTACTTTCTGGAAACCCCCTTCTCATAAGTCATTGTGTTATTTCCACTGAGTATATTTTACCTAGTATTGTGTATGAGGAAGAAAGGCAACGTCCCATGGTTCCCCATTCATATTATGATGCTTTGGCTTGGAGTAATGGTTATGAAGATGAAGGGGAGCTTGATCGATTTTCATCTGATCTTGTTCGCTCTGCTCGGGAGGCGATTGAGAAAATTAATTTTAATAAAGAGCTTAAGGAAAATTTTCTGAAGTGTGTGGACATTGCTGAGGCTAAAGTTGATGAACGGATACAAAAAATAAAATATCTAGGTAATGACAATGAGGCTTATCGAAAAATGATAGGTTCATTTAGGGGAGCACTGAATAATCTTCAAAGCCCTGTAATATTCAATATATGGGGACATTTAAACAAAGAAAAAATTGGCGATAATACACCAGAAGAATTTTTTGGCTTTCAAAGAGCTCCATATGAAATTTATGGAATCATAATGTGTTGTGGCGTTTTTGATAAAATAGGTTATCAAGCAGAAGCTAAGAAAATCAAAAGTTCTGACAAACAACCAAATGTACAAAGTGATGCTTACCATATAGCGTTTGCATCGTATTGTGATAAATTTATTTCTTTAGATAAAAAATCGATTCACCGCGCTAAAGCCATTTATGAATTTAGGAGGATAAAAACTGAAGCAATCTTGTTAAAGATTAATTGAGATAAACTGGAGTTAAGGTTTAGAAGCGGTCAAACATAGAATAATAGTCATTTTAGAACCTAGCTGTTGGTAGTTAGCTCAATGGTTTCAGGAAAAATTATTATCTGATGAGCGTAGATTGTTAGGGTAAAGAACACTCAATAAAGTTACATCACAACTTTGAAACGGATGAAATATAAACTGTTTTCGGTTACATAAATCTTGCGCAAAATTCATTTAAGAATAAACACAAAGGGTAAATTCTCTGCTTTGGCATGTGTTCGGTTTAGCTTATTAAACTCAACTGGCTCGATGCTTAGAATTTCTATCTGACAGATTTTACAGTTATCTTCGTGAGTATAAGCATCTAGAATCTGCCCCACGGAATAATGACTCTCTGATTTATCGCGGATTGTTGTCGTCTTTTTACCAGAGACAATTTGACGTTCCAGTCGCGAGAAAAAAGTAATCTTATCCAACTTACTTACCTCCATTTCTTTGCTAAGCCTTTTAAACAGCGACTCTGGCTTTTGAAATCATATAATTTTACTCTACCCCTGAGGGATCCCCACGAATTTCACGTCAAAATACTCGAT
>NZ_JAEMNX010000038.1 GCF_016463975.1 Marinomonas transparens
ATACTTACCATTATCAAAAAGGCGATGGTAATGATGTCATTAATGATTCTTCTGGTAATGATGTTTTAATGTTAAAAGACATTAATGCCAGTGAAGTGAGTATTTCTAAAGAGAATAATGATGCTGTTATCACAGTTAATCCAACAGGGGAAACTATTAGGTTAAGTAATCAGTTTCTTTTTAGTGTTATTAATACAATCATTTTTGCTAATGAAGAGCAGTGGTCGGAAGAGAATATTACAGAGTATGCTTCTTGGATAAGGGGCACAGAGGCTAATGATACCCTAAGCGGCTCAACGGGCGACGATCATCTCGAAGGCGGTAAAGGCGATGATATCCTTGATGGTTCCTTTGGAGATGATACTTACCATTATCAAAAAGGCGATGGTAATGATGTCATTGATGATTTTTCTGGCAATAACAGTTTGATTTTGGAAGATGTTAATGCCAGTGAAGTGAGTGTTTCTAAAAATGGCTATGATGCTGTTATTACTATCGACTCGACTGGTGAAACCATCACTTTAGGTGATCAGTTTCTTTTGGGAGGGGCGATAAGCTCAGTCATTTTTGCTGATGAGATCCAGTGGTCGGAAGATAATATTACTGAGTACGCTTGGATAAGGGGGACGGATTCTGATGATACTCTTAGTGGTTCTATAAGCGATGACCACCTTGAAGGGGGTAAAGGCGATGATACTCTGAGGGGGTCTTCTGGGAATGATACATATCATTACCATAAAGGCGACGGTAATGACGTCATTAATGATTCGTCTGGCAGTAACATTTTGATTTTGGAAGATATTAATGTCGATGAAGTGAGTGTGTCTAAAGATGGCTATGATGCTGTCATTACGATCGACTCGACTGGCGAAACGATTACCTTAGATTATCAATTTCTTTTTGGTGCTGTTAGTTCAATCACTTTTGCTGATGGCGTACAGTGGACTAAAGAGAATATTGTTGAACATGCTTCCTTGATAAAGGGCACGGACTCTGCTGATGTTCTTGCTGGAACCTCTAGTGTTGATCGTATTGAGGGCGGAGAAGGTAACGATTCTCTTAGTGGTCTTGGTGGTAATGATGTCTTTGTTTTCAAGGAAAACTTTGGTCAAGATACGATCAGTGATTTTCAGCAAGGCGATATCATTGAATTCACTGATAATACCTTTGATTCCTATGCTGAAGTGTTAGCGGCTATTGCTGATGATGGTAGCAACACCACTATTACGCTAGATGCTGAAAACAGTATTGTGCTGGATAATGTTTTAGCTGCTGAACTTCAATCTGATGATTTCCGATTCGTCTAAATAAGGTAGTTCAGTTTTATGTCGAATCGCCACTCACCTGAGCAATCTCTTTTTGCTCAGGTACTTTCTTCTCTCAAATCCTCGGCGGCCTATTTAGGGCTGCTGAGTTTCTTTATTAACTTACTAATGCTGACTGGCCCTCTGTTCATGATACAAGTTTATGACAGGGTATTGGCGAGTTCGTCTATACCAACCTTAATGGTGATTGGTGGCTTTGCTCTTTGTATGTATGTGTTTTTTGGCATACTGGAAGGGATGCGCAGTCGCATATTGGCGCGTATTGGTTTGTGGATGGATGCTAAATTGTCCGGCTTGTCTTTTGAAGCCTCTACTAAAGCGCCGATTTTGTTAGGTAGCAAATCAGAGAAGCTAAGACCTGTTCAAGATATGGATACTATTAGGCAATTTGTCTGTGGGGCTGGACCTTCCGCTATTATGGATATGCCTTGGTTGCCGTTTTATTTGGGTATTGTCTTCTTGTTTCATCCGATCTTTGGCTATGTCGCGCTAGGTGGCATCTTGGTTATTTGCCTCTTAATTGCAACAAACGAATATTTCTCCAAAAAACCATCGACAGAGTTTGCGCAAGAAAATATCCAAAGAACGATTGCTGTCGAATCTGCAAGGCGTAATGCTGAAGTGATTCAAGCCATGGGGATGATGCCTATTTTACAATGGCGTTGGGACCAGAAAAATGAAGGTTATCTGGATAAGCAATTGGTTACTTCTGATCGATCCGCTTTCTATAGTACAACGATAAAAACCTTTCGCTTTATTTTACAGTCTTTAATTTTGGCGACAGGGGCTTGGTTGGCCATCAATCAAGAAGTCAGCCCTGGCATCATGATTGCCGCCTCTATTATGTCTTCTAGGGCGCTTGCCCCTATTGAGCAGGCTGTGTCTCAATGGCGTGCTTTTTTGTCAGCAAGACAGAGCCTGAAAAGACTAAAAGAGGTTTTGGATGCTAAGCCGAGTAAGGGTATTTTGGATCTACCTTTGCCGTGCAAAAGTCTGACGTTAACGAATTTCGCCTGTGCACCAGCTGGGGTGCGTCAACCTTTTGTTCAAAATGTATCGTTGGAGATAATGTCTGGGGATGGCCTTGGTATTATTGGCCCTTCTGGTTCTGGAAAATCGACTTTGGCGCGGGGACTTACTGGGATATTGCCTTCATTGAAAGGCAGCGTTCGCTTTGACGGTGCGGAGATTAGCCAATGGAGCGAAGACCGGATAGGCGATTTTATAGGCTATTTACCCCAGGATGTTCAATTGTTTGATGGCACTATTGCTGAAAATATTAGTCGGTTTTCTGTTGATGCAGAGTCAGAGGATATTATTAAAGCGGCTCAGATGGCTGGTGTTCATGATCTCATTGTTACTTTTTCTGAAGGCTATAATACGGTAATTAGTGCAACAGGATTGTCTTTATCTGGAGGGCAGCGTCAGCGTCTTGCATTAGCTCGCGCATTGTATAAAGAGCCCTTTCTTGTTGTACTGGATGAACCCAATTCTAACCTTGATTCTGAGGGTGACCTTGCTTTAACCAAGGCGATTAAAGCGATCCGGGCTGCGGGTTCTATCGTTATTGTCATTGCTCATAGACCTAGTGCCATTTCAGCTGTTGATCATTTACTTTGTATGAAAGATGGAGTTCCCACTGCGATGGGTCCTAAGAATGAAGTGATGAAGCAAGTGGTAGCCCCTGTTTCAGCTAAGGAGACAGCATGACAGCTATTCAATTAAGTAGTGAACAAAAGCTGTTTGGTAGTATCCGTCGTCATATCCTAACTGTCAGCATTGTAATTTTTGTTTTAGTTGGTGGTATGGGAGTTTGGACTGGGTTATCTAGTATTGCTGGTGCTGTGGTGGCCACAGGAACCATTGTTGTGGAGAGTAACACTAAAGAAGTTCAGCATCGTGAAGGAGGGATTGTAAAAGCAATAGAGGTAGAAAATGGGGATCTGGTTGATGCGGGAGATTTATTGATTGTTTTGGATGACACTCTACTGCAGTCTGAGATGAGTTCTATTGTTAAGCAACTTCATGAGCTTTATGCGCAAAATTCTAGGCTATTGGCGGAGCAAGCAGGTAAAAACGAAATAGTATTCGATATGCCTATGAAAGATAGTCAGTTTGTGTCTTTGGTCGACTCTGTTGAAACAAACCAGCGGGCTTTTTTTCATGCTCGTGCAAATAGTTTGGCCGGTCAAAAATCACAGCTAAAAGAGAAGATCTCACAATTAGAACAAGAAATTATAGGCTTTCAAGCCGATAGTGATACTAAAAAATCTGAAATGGGCTTTGTAACTCGTGAATTAGAAGATATTCGACCTCTGTTTGAACAAAACTTAATTTCTAAAACACGAATCACTGAGTTAGAAAGGGATGAAGCTCAATTACAGGGGGCATATAATGTATTGCTTGCAGAGGTTGCTCAAAATAAGGGGGCGATTAGAGAGTTGGAGATGCAAGTTCTGCAACTTGAAGAAGACAAGCGCGTAGAAGTACTGCAGCAGCTTCAAGATACAAGGGTCAACATTGTACTTTTAGAAAAGCAAAAGGCAGATGTAGAAGACCAATTAAAGCGTTTAAATATTCGGGCCCCTCGATCTGGTTACGTACATAACCTTGCGATTCATACTGTAGGAGGTGTGGTTGCTCCAGGTGAGACAGTAACATTACTGGTTCCTCAGAAGGATTTATTACTGGTCGAAGCGCAGATTAGACCTGTTGATATTGAGCAATTGTATTTTAGCCAAGATGCAAAGGTTAGATTTCCTAGCTTTAATCAAAAAACAACACCGGAACTGAAGGCAACCTTGAAGACGGTTTCTGCGGATTTACTTCAGGATCAACAGTCTGGGGTTATGTATTATCAGGCGATGTTCATGATATCTGAGACTGAACTCAGTAAGTTAAATGGGAAGTCGCTTATTCCAGGTATGCCGGTAGAGGTTTTTGCTAAGACAGAGGAGCGTACGGTCTTATCCTATTTATTAAAACCAGTTAGGGATCAAATAGTTCACGCTTTAAGGGAGAGGTAGCTTATCAGCTGTTTTTATTCGATTGGAGGTTTATACATTTAATTAGTTATTGAAATTACACCGAATTGTAGTGGTTTGTAAAAAAAATGGGTAGAAGAAATACTTTATTTTCTTAGTTCATTAACTATAATTCTGCGCCCTAATCATCAACGAAAATGCTGACCCTTCAGTAAGGCGTGACATGGGGTTCGTTTTCATTTTTTCACTCACTCACACTTGGTAATTCACAAAAATTTGTCTGGTTAACGACATGCCTGCCCATATCAAAGCGAGCTTGCTAGGTTCTGCTTTGACCATTCCTATTCAAAACGGCCGCTTGTATCTAGGCGTTTGGCAAGGCATTTACCTAGGCGAACATCGAGATTATGGCGGTTCGAGACGCTTCGTGCTTACCTTGCAGGGAGTTAGGTAGAAGTTTCGTTGAGTTTATTTTTATATCTTTTGATAATTAAGGGAGATGGGCTTTTTTTGTAACATTGTGTAAAATGGGAAAGTAAAGGATGAGTAAAAGAAATACTTTATTTTCTTGGCTCATTGACTATATTTAGCGTCTGGATGAATAAAATGAGTATTGGGATGAAGGATCTACCTTTAAAGAAAAAACTTTCTATAGCAATTGCCGCCTCTGTTGTTTCTCTTTTAATTGTGTTGTTTGGTATACGTCTCATGGGGAAGGTGATTGATTTCGCTTATCTTGAGAGGGAACATATTGTCGCGATCACCAATGTGAGTAATGAGCTGGAGAGAAACGCTCCAAACCGCCAATTTCTTATTAAGTCGATTACCTACGCTCAAGATCAAGCCCGTCAAGTCCTCGATTCTGTGTTTGCTGTTGAAAAACTACTATTCCATATATTAGGGAAAGGCTTTCTTCTCGATTTAGCGGAAGAAGATCTTGGCCGTTTGGATTTGCTTTTGGATAAGCTAAATAGCATTCGTAGTGAGACTTTGGCGCAAGCCGATGTCACTGCGATTCAACAATTAATGGTTTGGCCTGTTGAAAATTCTCAAGTGTTTGGCTCTAAGTTACGTGAGGTTGGTGGCTTTGTTAAAGGCTTGGTGATTGTACTTGTTGTGGTCATTATTAGTGCCGTCATTGCGATCATTCGTTTTATTATTTCTACCTCTATTCCGCCGTTGGAAAAAACCGCAGAAGTGACGCGAAGCATTGCTCAAGGCGATTTGCATATTGATTTAACGGATGAACATATTGAACCCTCGACTGCGGATATGGTGACGGGTCTTCGAAGTATGGTTTCTGCCATTAATGACGTTATGGTTAAGTTGTCTTCTGCTGCACATTCTAATGCAAATATTTCAGAGCATACTTTGGAGGGGGTAAATCGCCAGCAGAGTGAGGTGGGTCAGTTAACTCATTCTATTCAAGAAATGAGTTTGTCTATTCAGGCTGTTGCCGCAGCGGCAGTAGAGGCCAGTGAAGCAACAAGAAAAGGTCATACAGAGTCTTCCGAAAGTATTAATATTGTGAACGATGCCGTTAATTCTATTAGTCAGTTGGCGGAAGAAGTGAAGCATTCCTCAGAAGCGATTAAGAAGATAGAAGCGGACAGTGAAAGTATTTTGTCTGTGGTTGATATGATCAATGAATTAACCGAGCAGACAAATTTATTGGCATTGAATGCCGCAATTGAAGCGGCTCGAGCGGGTGAGCAAGGTCGTGGGTTTGCTGTGGTGGCGGATGAGGTTAGATCATTAGCACAACGTACGCAGACTTCAACGGGCCAGATTCAAGACACGATAGACAAGCTGCTTAAAAGCACGAGTAACGCTGTATCCATCATGGATAACTGTTGTGAAATCGCGAATACTTCGGTGATTAAATCCAATGATGCCGGCCAAGCGATTCGTAATGCGTCTGAGCAAATGTCGAATATTATGGTGCTTAATGAGCAAATATCCAGCGCAGCCGAGCAACAGTCTAGCGTTACTAAAGATATTAATAATAATACGCAAACCATTAACTCTGTGGCAGAAGAGGCTGCCGAAGGTGCGAAAAAAACAGCGAAGTCATCTGAAGATCTTTCTGCGCTAATTTCTCAAATGAAGCATGTAGTTAATAGGTTTAATGTTTAGAGGCCTTTGCATGAAGTCACGAGCAAAGCCAAGGCGAGGCAAAAATAGACGAAAAAGCGGAGTTTATGAGTTATAAATGAGCACTTTGAGTCTATTTTTAACAATGCATTGGCGCGTACAGCAATCGTGCAAAGTCTCGTTTAGATTTATGTAGTTGTGTTTTACGTACATAGGGATTTGTTTATGAATGAACCACTGTCATTACCTCAGTTTGATAAAAGTGATCTCGCCACAAGAAAGGCTTATTTGCAGGATATGCAAAAACAGTACGCCTTTTCACTCACCTATGATGGTGTGATCGCGACGGTAAACACCTTACCCAAAAGAGAAGAAGCAGGCTTTAGTTACAAGTTTAAAGCCTTGTGGAATATGACTGGTATTTTACCCAGTCTACCTGGTTTTATTGCTAAATGGGTGAAGTTCAAACTGTTAAAGCGGCCTTACAAAAGCTATGACGACTATTTCTTTTTTAGTAAGTCCTCCTTCCCTAATCCTGCCATGCGTGAGCATTTCTTAGACAATAAATATCTAGGTTATCAAAGAGTCGCTGGAATGAACCCAGTGGTGCTTGAAGGTGTTAATGCGCAAAACCCACTTCCGAGTAGTTTTAAAGTGACTGCAGAAGTACTCGGGATGAGCGAGGCTGAGTACAGTGAAGCCTATCAGGATCTGCGCTTTTATATGACGGATTATTCGATGCTAAAAGCCTTGCTAGATAATCCTGGGGAAGTGGATGGCAGTAGAAAATATATCATGCCAGCTATTGCTTTATATTATAGGGAAGATGACGGCACACTCAGTATTTTAGCGGTTCAGCTAGATGCAACCAGTGATACTAACAATGAGCTTAACCCGATTATCCTGCCACAGGATGAGCGCTGGAATATGGCGCGTACTTATATTCAGGCAGCGGATGGCACCCACCAAGAACTTTGGACCCATGCTACGCGAATCCATTATGTTTTAGAGTCAGTGATTATGGTGAGTTGGCGTCAGTTGGGTGAACACCATCCTTTGCTTGCGTTGCTCAAGCCCCACCTGAAATTTACTCTCAGTGTGAATGTGAATCCCCTCTTTGAGAAATCTGCCGATGGTACCATTCCTTCGTTCGGCAAGATGTTCGCCTGCGATAATGACGCCCTTGTGGCTTTCATGGGAGAGGGTATGAAAAGCTATAGTTTTAAAGAATTTATATTGCCTACGGAACTGGCCAATCGACATGTGACTGACCCTCGTTTGTTGTACCCCTACCGTGACGATGGTCTGCTGATGTGGGAGGAAGTTAAGCGCTTTGTCGGTGACTATATTCGCTTTTGGTATAAGAGTGACGATGACGTTGCTCAAGATTATGAGTTGCAAAATTGGGCCGCTGAGCTAGGTGGTACAAGAGAAAATAATAATTGTGGTCTAACGGATTTTCCTACGGAATTTCAACGGGTGGATCAACTGATTGAAATTGTCGCGCATATTATTTTTGTTGCCACGGCTCACCATTCTTCTGTTCATTATCCGCAGTATGAATGTGCTGGGTTTCCGCCCAATTTACCTTTTTCTGCTTATGTAGCACCTATGGTTGAGCCAAATTACTATCAAGACGAAGAAGGGCTAGTTAAATTTTTTCCTCCTTATGCACAGGCTTTAGAGCAAGCTTTTATCTTTTATTTAACGAATTTCAAAGTAAATCGTATGGGGGAGTATGAGGCTATGGATAGGGATATCACCGTCATTATTCGGCAACATCAAGATAACCTCCAAAAAATTCATCACGAAATAGAGCAGCGCAATAAAGAAAGGCTTTATCACTATTCGTATATGGACCCCAGTCAGGTGCCAAATAGTGTAACGGTATAACGATCAGATAAACTAAGGAAGGGCAGAATGTATTTACTCAATAGGGTAGGACAGCATAAGAAAAAATGGTTAGTTTGCTTATTGGTTATTATTGCGATTGTTTTAGTAATCCGCAGTGATGCTGTTCAAGCTGTTTTTCAACAATTACGTCCAAAACCCTTGCCCGAGTTAGAGGTAAAAGGGGTTAATGGCTGGCTTCCACAGGTTTGGTTAGAACAAAACTGGGGTAATGAAAGGGATAACCCTAGTGATGATACTAAAAAGTATCATCATTTAAGCCAGGGCACGCGAACCATCCCCATGCCCTATGATTGGTTTGTGAATCTTGAAACAGCTAGCAGTTCTTTGCTGCTGATGCCTTTTACATCAGAAAAAAAATTCATCGATAACGATCATTTGTTAAGACTGGGCTTCATTCGTAGTAAAGAAAACTCGCTTAATAATCCTGATGGCTTACCGGTTGGTTTTGCGCGTACTTTTTCACAAAATATGACAGGCATTAAAGGCCAAACGGAGACGGTTGGCTTTACTTGTGCCGCCTGCCATACCAGCCATTTTGTTCATGATGATGGGGTACAAGGACCGCTTGAGTACATTGTTGAAGGCGGGCCTGCGACCACAGACTTTGGTTTATTACAGAGTAATTTGACAGCGGCCATTGGGCAATTATTGCTGTCAGCTAAGGTGCCTTTCATGGGCGCTCGTTTTGACCGCTTTGCTCGAAATGTGCTTGGTGCAGAATACAGCCCTGCTACTAAAACTACCCTATCGAGTGATCTATTGAGGTTCGCTACTTCTCAGCTTGATAATGGCGATACGATTCAAGTAACGGAAGGTTTTACGCGCCTAGATGCTTTAAACCGTATTGGTAATGCGGTGTTTTCTGACAATATTGATCGCCCTCAGAATAAAGCTCCTATCGATGCGCCAGTCAATTACCCACATCTTTGGACCACTTCTTGGTTTGATTGGGTGCAATACGATGCGTCTGTAATGGGGCCTTTGATACGTAATGTGGGAGAAGCGTTAGGAGTAAAAGCCTTTAATGATGTGAAGTCTCCAATGGAAGAAAATCGTTTTAGTTCTTCGATTCCAGTGGGTAATTTAGTGTGGATTGAGAATTTCTTGAGCGGTCCACAGCCAACCAAAGAAACAGGCTTTCGAGGTTTGGTTGCGCCTAAATGGCTAATGACTAAGGTTGATGATGAGCTTGCGTCTGCAGGTCGACAAGTTTACGACAGTCATTGTGCTGCTTGCCACCTCCCTGACGTAGCTAGTAGTGATATTTGGGATAAGGGTCATATGGCTCCCATTGAATGGATGGCGGGGGGGCAGAAGAAGCAGACTGCGGATGTATTAAAGCTAAATGTTATTCCATTGGCTCGTATTGGTACCGATAGGGGACAAGCGAAGGTCATGATTAACAGAACCATGGATACCAGTGGCGATGTGAACGGCACCATCATTGAAAAAGTTTCTGGTATGCAGATCAACAGTGATATTTGTGCCCGTGACTTTAACCAAGCTACAGAGGATGAGCTGGCTTTGATTGATGATACAACAGGTGACCAGTCTAGCTTGTATGAAGTAAAGAAAGGTCAGGATGATTTTATTCCTTTACAGGAGCGTTGGGTGACAGACGGCGCCAATATCAGCTTTGGTTATGCGCTTGCCGCTACCGTGGAGCAAACTATTAATGCTTGGTTTAAAGATAACGGTTTAAGTGATCCAAGACTGCAAGAAAAGTTGAAAGGTGGCCGACCTAATTGCATTCAGGCTGGTATGGGATACAAGGCTCGTCCATTAAATGGTGTTTGGGCAACAGCTCCTTTTTTGCATAATGGTTCTGTTGCGAGTTTGCGTGACTTATTGTGTCCTGTAAACGGTCAGAGGCCTCAGTATGTTCAGTTAGGTAGTATCGTTTACGACATTAAAAACATGGGTGTCAAGCAACCGGAAGGTTTCCAGAAAACAGCTCAAAAATATCTTTCAAAAGGCGAGCTATATGATGATCAGGGTTATTTTATTCTGGATACATCAGTAAGAGGTAATCTGAATACAGGACATCATTTTAGCGAGGAATATGACCCAAATACCCCTAAATCTGGAGTGATTGGGCCTAAGCTAAACCCTGCTCAATGTGATGCTTTATTAGAGTATTTAAAAACAATTTAACCATTGTATAGGGAAATTCTAAGCACAAAAAAAGCTCAACGAGTTTTTATTGTTGAGCTTTTTTTGTGCTTCTAGAAATGAGTATTTAGGCTAGGGAAGGTATGAATAAGTCTACTAAGCCTCAGTCTTTTAGAGAAATCGTCAAATAAGGCGCGACTCTGAAGGAATGTAGGTACCTTTCAAAGAGTCGCAACGCAATAGGGCCTGTTTCTTCTTTGAAAAGTTCTGAAAGACCCGAATGCCTACATGGATGTAGGAAATTAGGGCAATGCATAACCACAGGGATGTGGTGTAGTAGGGTAACGCAGGAGCGGTTGCCGAGGAGCAATTGCCGAGGGCATGATCTAAAAGCCTGTATTCTTTGTTGAGCACCTCGACAATAGGCCAACTATTCACATTCGGCACTCGCCTCGAATAGCAAGCTTTTATTCACATGCTGAGGCAAGAGGACTTGTTCGCACCTTCCCTAGTTAACGACGATTTTTTGCTGTTTAACGCGACTTTCCTCTACCGCTTGGTTGGCGCTTAATGCTAGTTCGTCAATGGTTTCACCATCTTCTGGGAAGGTTGCAATACCAACACAGAAATCAAGCGGATCCGAGTTACCTTCTACTAATAGCGCCGCTTCTTCTTCAGTTGGATTAATAATATTGCTCAGCAGGTTTTGGGCGTCTTTTACACTGGTGTTCGGCAGAAGTAGCAATAATTTATCGGCATCTACACGCGCCAGAACATCCGCTTCACGGATTTTTTTATAGACATGGCGTGCTGCGGTTTGGATGGCAATGTTACGAGCTTCCATCGACAATTCAGGCAGTCTGCCATTAGCATCCATGTTGATTTTTGCCATGGTCAATGGGGTGTATTGACGCTTTGCTAAGCCGAGTTGTTTTTTAAAGTGAGTTAAAGCCGCACCACGGGTTAATAAGCCAGTTAACTCATCAAACGTTGCTTGATTGCGTAAATGTTCTTCTAGGGCTTTCTGATGGCTGATGTCTTCCACAAAACCAATCATTTTTTTGATGCTGCCATCGGTATTTTTTGTGTAGGTACGGCCGCGCTCTTTAACCCATAGGTATTCATTATTGTCCTTAAGAATACGGTATTCTGCTTCGTAGTAATTTTGTCTGTGGGCAATGTGTTCTTCCACAATCGCAGATAACCTTTTTACGTCGTCAGGATGAACGCGAGTATGCCATTCAGGCGTTGAACGTGGTGTTTTTTCTTGTGAGCAGCCTAATAATACCGCAATAGATTTTGAGCAAGAAACAGCATCTGAGTCGGTTTCCCAAATCCATAAGCCAGCAGAAGATTCGGTTAAAGCAAATTTTAATAGTGTGTTTTCAGCGGCAGATAGGTCCATATGGTCTGTGCTATAGACACATGCTAGTACGGAGCCATCAATCGGTTGCAGTGACAGTTGCATGTTGACGAGCTTTTCACCGATGCGAATAACGCTTTCACAGCGCTCTATTTGACCCCCCTGAATTTGCTGGTTGAGGCGTTTCCAGTCAAGAGATTGGCTGGTTGCTTCGCACAGATCGTCCCAAGTATTGGAGGGGGTTGCATGGAGGTCCTCAAATAGCATTCCGAAATTTTTGTTGTACGCTGTTAGCTTGCCTGTGGCGCTTTCAATAATGAAAGCGGGCGTTGGCATGTTGTGAAACGCTAATTTGAAAGGGGTAGTCATTTGCTCCGCTCCTCTAAAATAATTGGGTTATTCTGGGGTGATCCAACTAACCTGATGATTCGCTTGATTGTCTTCTGCTAAAATTTTGCTTAATGCTGGTAAGAATTCTTTTGCCTCTTGTTCTAGTGTCCAAGGCGGATTAACAACAATCATACCACTACCTGCCATACCTCGTTCCTTTTCACTATCTCTAATGCATAGTTCAAGTAACAGCACATTGCGAATTTTGGTCGCTTTTACCGCTTTTAATAGATCATCAGCTTGCTTTCGATTTAATACAGGATACCAGATTGCGTAGGTGCCTTGAGGAAAACGTTGGCAGCCTTCTTGTAACGCTTTGACAACATATTGGTAATCTTTTTTTACTTCGTAAGGTGGATCCATTAGCACAAAACCACGTTTTTGTGGAGGCGGTAACATGGCTCTTACTGAGGAAAAGCCATCTTCTTTGCTGACGTTAGCGCGGCGTTTATTGGGGAACAGCGCGGCCAGTATCGGGTAGTCGTTAGGGTGCAGTTCGCACAAGTGTAGCTTGTCTTTTTGGCGCACATAGTAATCGACGATTTTTGGGCTGCCAGGATAAAACTGTAATGACTTATTAGGGTTCATTTCCTTAACAATATCTAACAGAGCTTCTATTGATTCGGGAAGATTTTTTTCATCGAGTAAGCGTGCAATACCAGATTGAAACTCTTTGTTCTTTTGGGCTTGTTCTGAATCAAGGGAGTACTGTCCAATGCCTGCATGCGTGTCTAGATAAAAGAAGGGAGCTTCTTTTTTTATAAGATGACGACAGATCTGGCTGACGACTAGATGTTTTAAAATATCTGCATGGTTGCCGGCATGATAAATATGGCGATAGCTAAGCATCTTTTTTCCTGTAATAAATAAAAAAAGCCGCGGCGCCTGTATTTGGCAACGCGGCCTTTTAGTATTGGTTAAATACTAGTCTAGTTTATCTAGGTCGCGTACTGCGCCTTTGTCAGCACTGGTTGCAAAGTGCGCATAAATTTTCAATGCTGGTGACACTTTACGAGGACGATCTTCTACTGGCTTCCAAGCTTTCACGCCTTTTGCATTCATGGCATCACGGCGTTGCTGTAGTTCTTCGTCACTGAGTAGCACATTGATTGTGCGGTTCGGGATATCGATGCGAATAATATCGCCATTTTCTACAAGGCCTATGGCTCCACCCGCTGCGGCTTCTGGAGAAACGTGTCCAATAGAGAGACCTGAGGTACCGCCGGAGAAGCGGCCATCAGTGAGTAATGCGCAGGCTTTGCCAAGACCTTTAGACTTGATGTAAGAGGTTGGGTAGAGCATTTCTTGCATACCCGGACCGCCTTTAGGGCCTTCGTAACGTACGATAACCACATCGCCAGCCTTCACTTTATCATCAAGGATGTTTTTAACCGCTTCGTCTTGAGATTCTGTGATGTGGGCTGGGCCTTCAAAAACGAGGCAGGATTCATCAACACCTGCACTCTTTACCACACAACCATCGATTGAAATATTGCCATAAAGGACTGCCAGTCCACCTTCAAGGGAGAAGGCGTTTTCAATCGAACGGAAACAGCCATCTTTGCGGTCGCCGTCAAGTGATGGCCAGCGGGTAGATTGGCTAAAGGCTGTTTGTGTTGGAATGCCTGCTGGGCCAGCTTTATAAAAATCAATCACTTCAGGCGTTGGTGAACGCATGATGTCCCACGTTTCAAGGGCTTTTTCCATGGTTTCAGCATGAACTGTATGACATTGATTATGCAGTAAGCCCGCTCGATCCAGTTCACCTAATAAACCAAAAATACCACCCGCTCTGTGCACATCTTCAATATGATATTTTGGCGAGTTTGGTGCCACTTTACATAGCTGTGGAACCTTACGAGACAAGCGGTCGATATCTTCTAGGGTGAAATCAACACCGGCTTCAAGTGCAATGGCGAGCAAATGCAAGATGGTGTTTGTTGAACCACCCATGGCGATATCCAGCGTCATGGCGTTTTCAAAGGCTTCAACGCTGGCAATGGCACGGGGTGCCCAATGGGGCTCGTCATGATCGTAAAAACGTTTGGTGATTTCTACGATGCGACGGCCTGCTTCTAAAAATAGGCGGTGGCGATCTGAATGAGTGGCTAATGTTGTGCCATTACCCGGTAGGCTTAAGCCAAGCGCTTCGGTTAGACAGTTCATCGAATTGGCTGTAAACATGCCAGAACAAGAACCACAAGTTGGGCAAGCTGAACGTTCGTATTCGGCGACCTTTTCATCTGAAGCGGTTGGGTCTGCGGCGATGACCATGGCATCGACGAGATCCAGTTTGTTCTCTGAAAGCTTGGTTTTTCCTGCTTCCATTGGTCCGCCAGAAACGAAAATAACAGGAATGTTAAGGCGCATGGCAGCCATGAGCATTCCTGGGGTGATTTTGTCACAGTTTGAAATGCAAACTAGGGCATCAGCACAATGTGCGTTGACCATGTATTCTACAGAATCTGCGATGAGGTCACGGGATGGTAGGCTGTAAAGCATGCCGTCGTGTCCCATGGCGATGCCATCGTCTACTGCGATCGTATTAAATTCTTTCGCTACACCGCCCGCTTCTTCAATCTCGCGGCAGACTAGCTGACCTAGGTCTTTTAAATGTACGTGACCCGGTACAAATTGAGTGAAAGAGTTAGCGACCGCGATAATAGGTTTATGAAAGTCATCGTCCTTCATACCTGTTGCGCGCCATAAGGCACGAGCGCCGGCCATATTGCGGCCTGCAGTGGTCGTTTTAGAGCGGTATACTGGCATCGGTTTCCCCACAGATTTTTTAACTGTATATTTTTTATTGATATATAGGGGCTCATGTTAACAAGTTTATTGCCTACGCCCAATGGCAATTTTCAGGCAATACTGAGACACTAGAAAAAATTAGTCGTTTACTCATTATTTGGATACAGCAGATATGACAAAAAACTCATCACTTGCCCACGGAATCGTGGCTTTGGCACGCCAACCCATTGTAAATAGTCGGTTGTCTGTTATGGGGTATGAGTTGCTATATCGTAAAAATGCCCACGCTATTAATGCGGATGTGGTGGATGAAGTTGGGGCGACGGCACAAGTCATTGCTGCAGGTTTATTTGAGCTGGGAATGGACAGGCTAGTGGGCAGCAATAAAGCCTTTATTAATTTTCCTCGGGCTTATTTGTTGAGCCCAAGTGGTGTTCCAATAGACAAGGATAATGTGGTTGTAGAGGTTCTTGAGACAGCTGGGTTCGATGCTGTGTTATTAGCGTCTTTGCGTCGTTGGGTAAATGAAGGTTGTTCTATTGCTTTGGACGATTTTGTTTTTGATAGCAAGTTGACGCCTTTTGTTGAGTTGGCGGATTACGTCAAATTGGATGTGCGAAGTTTGGGTCAAGAAGGCTTTCATAAGCAGTTTGATGCTCTGCGTGGGTTTGATGTCAAAATTATCGCTGAGAAGGTAGAAACTTGGGAAGAGTATCAGTTTTGTCGTCTGATGGGGGTAGAGCTATTCCAAGGTTATTTCTTTGAAAAACCAGAGGTGATGACGAGTAAAGCAACTAATGTGAATAGTATGACCTTGCTGCAGCTCATGTCGTCATTGTTGCAAACATCAGATTTGAGTGTCGATGCACTTGAAAGTATTGTCAGTCAAGATGCAGGACTAGTACATAAATTATTGCGCTATTTAAACTCTCCGGTTACTGGGCTTATTGCTTCTGTGGATTCGGTACGTTTAGCCATTATGTTGATTGGTGCGAAGCAACTTAAAGCGCTAACCAACTTGTTATTGATGTCGGAAATGGTGGGCGAACGTCATGTCTTGCTGGAGCAGATTATCGTACGGGCAAAACACGCTGAATTATTTGCTCAAAAACGTGGTTATGGAAATCAAGATAAGTATTTTTTGGCGGGTATGTTATCTATGATTGATGTTTGTACGGGTATGAGCTTGGATGATGTATTGAGTGAGCTTCCTCTTCCTAGCGAGTTTATTAGTGCTATTTTGCATCGTTCTGGCCGAGTCGGAAATACTCTTGATTTAGTAGAGTATTACAGCAATGGTCATACCATTAAGAGTCCACAGGATTTTGATGATTTAAAAGAGACTTATTTGGATGCAATCCAGTGGGCTGATGACTTTATGGCTAACGTGTAGCTTTTGTAATTGTTTGTAATCAAAATCCTACAAGTCTGTAGGAATGAGCCTTTTGTTCCGTAGTAATGTGTCTTTTTTTCTTATGTTTTTCATTCAAGTAATTGATATAAAAGGATTTATTTTTATTCCTGTTGGCCTATTAGGTGTTGCTAATCTTTAAAATGCTGTTAAATTTACACTTATCCAAACGATGTTCATGGATGAAGAGCACAGGATGTGCTCACTATATTATACCAGTGACGGTATTAGGGATTAGGCTAGGATGGCCTCAAGCTAGGGATGGTTCAAAAGGAATTGGTGTGGTTCGATGGAATGAACCATATTGTTGAGGAAAGTTTGGATGCTTCATGGTGAAGCAAACAGTGATGTTTTACTCATCGGAAGAGTTGCTTAACAGGATGTGGGCAAAAAGCAGGGTGACTTAGGTCGCCCTTTTTTTGCTTTATTTTATGGGAAACTTTACTGATAAGTTTTCGGGTAAGTGCAGTCAACAAAAAAGCGGCTATGATAAGTCGCTCTTCTATAGAATATTTAACCTTAGAGATTAGCGCTCTAGGTGCTCTAATTTATCTTCTACACCATCCCATTGTGCAGCATCAGCAAGAGCGTCTTTTTTCTCTGTGATGTTTGGCCAGATTAGAGCGAGATCTTGGTTTAGTTCAACAAAAACCTCTTGGTCTTCTGGTAACTCATCTTCAGAGAAGATGGCGTTCGCTGGGCATTCTGGCTCACATAATGCGCAGTCGATGCATTCATCAGGGTTGATGGCTAAAAAGTTAGGGCCTTCGTAGAAGCAATCTACAGGACACACTTCTACACAGTCTGTGTATTTGCAGCGAATGCAGTTATCGGTAACGATGAAAGCCATGCGACTTCTCCTTACAAGCTTATAAAAATAATTGTGCGTATTTTAGAGGCATAGGTCATTTCTCAGCAAGCGACAATCGCTAATATCATCAATTTATCTGATATTAGCTTATGCCAGTGATTGTATGTAAAGGGTTATAGTTGTGATTTTAGAGCGTAAAGAGCATTAATTGCTTCCAATGGTGTCATATTATCTAAATCCAGTTCTTCAAGGGCATTCTTCAATTCGTTTTGCTCTGCTTGCAAGAATAGGTCGGCCTGATGCGGTGGATAATGAGCGCTTGAAGTGTTGTGTTGATTTTCAGTCGCTTCTATCTTTGGCTTAGACTCGCTAACTTCAATGCCAGTCACCCGTTCCAGTTCTTTTAGTTTTTGCTTGGCGTGGCCAATAACATTTTTTGGGACTCCAGCCAGTTGCGCAACTTGCAAGCCATAGGACTGGCTGGCTGGTCCCGAGTGAACCTTATGTAGAAAGACAATCTCATCTTCGTATTCTGTTGCCGTCAGGTGAACATTTTCAGCTGTTTCTAATTGCTCTGCCAGTGTGGTGAGTTCAAAATAGTGAGTAGCAAACAACACATAACATTTAACTTGTTTAGCAAGGTAATCGACTGCTGCCCAAGCAAGGGATAAACCATCAAATGTACTGGTCCCCCGGCCGACTTCATCCATCAATACAAGACTGTTTTCACTGGCGTTGTTTAGGATGTTAGCGGTTTCTGTCATTTCAACCATGAAGGTGGATCGGCCACCAGCAAGGTCGTCAGATGAGCCCATGCGTGTAAATATACGATCCACGACAGAGATGGATGCGGTTTCGGCAGGAACAAAGCAGCCAGTATGAGCCAGTAAAGTAATGAGTGCTATTTGACGCATATAGGTAGACTTACCACCCATGTTTGGCCCAGTAATCATTAATAGAGAGCGTTGGTCATTGAGGTCGAGATCATTAGGGATAAAAGGTTCTGAAATCACCGCTTCGACAACAGGGTGGCGTCCACCAGTGATTTGAATGCCACCACGATTATGCAGTTCAGGGCAGGCAAAGCTGAGGGCATCGGCGCGTTCAGCAAAGTTATTTAATACATCCAGCTGTGCGAGTGCTTGGCTGGTGGTTTGTAGGTCTCTTAAGATCAGATTGAGCTTATCAAGTAGTTCTTCGTAGAGTTCTTTTTCGCGTGCAAGCGACTTAGATTTTGCACTTAAGGCTTTGTCTTCAAAAACTTTTAGTTCAGGGGTGATAAAGCGCTCAGCATTTTTCAGGGTTTGTCGACGAATGTATTCTACCGGTGCTTGGTCAGAATGCAGACGACTGATTTCAATGTAATAGCCATGAACACGATTAAAGCCGACTTTTAATGAGCTGATACCTGTGCGTTCTTTCTCGCTACGTTCCATTTCGGCCAGAAAGTCAGTGGCATTGGTGGAGAGTGATAGGAGTTCGTCTAATTCCTCATCGTAACCCTTAGCAAAAATACCGCCGTCTCGTACCACTGAAGGAGGGTTTTCCACTAAGGCGGTTGCTAATGTTTGGGTTATTTCAGGTTGCGCAATAATGCGTTGGTTGAGTTCAGATAAACGTCCAGCTTTAGCGCTATCTAATAGGGCATTAATGTCAGGTACGGCTTCAAGGGCAAATTGTAATCTGAGTAAATCTCTTGGGCGGGCTGATCGTAAGGCAACGCGTGACAAAATACGCTCTAAATCTCCTACTTGTTTTAAAGGAGCAAGAAAAGATTCGTAAAAACGCTCGGCTTGACACTCTGCGACAACTTGATGGCGAGATTGAATTTCCTGCAAATCACGAATTGGCGTGTGCAGCCAACGTTTTAATAGGCGGCTACCCATGGGGGTCGCACATTCATCTAGTACACTTACCAAGGTATTCGTTGTGCCGCCGGTTAAATTAATATCAATTTCTAAGTTGCGGCGTGTGGCGCCATCGATCAACACAGAATCGTCTTTATGCTCTACGGTGATGGACTGGATGTGTGGTAAAGCAGAGCGTTGTGTATCTTTGGCGTATTGCAGTAAAGCGCCAGCGGAAGCGATGGCGGCGGTTAGCCCTTCACAGCCAAAGCCGGACAAGTCTTTAGTGTTAAACTGTTGAATGAGTTGGCGATAGCTGGATTCGTAATCAAAATGCCAAGGGCCTAATTCGGAAATGCCCTTTTCTAGGTTCAACATATCGCGGGCTGGAAAGTCTTCAGAAATAAGAATTTCCATGGGCGACAATCTTTGCAGTTCGCTTGTCAGCGCTTCGTGACCATCCACCTCGAATACACAAAAACGGCCACTGGCCATATCGAGATAAGAAAAACCAAATACATCCAAGCCTTTGCGAGACTGATGGGCAAGTGACAATAATAGGTTTTCTCTTTTTTCTTCCAGAAAAGCCTCATCACTAATGGTACCCGGCGTCACAATGCGCGCAATTTTTCTTTCCACTGGCCCCTTACTGGTTGCGGGGTCACCGACTTGCTCGGCGACGACAACGGATTCACCCATACGCACAAGGCGGGCGATGTAATTTTCTGCGGCATGAAAGGGAATGCCTGCCATGGGGATCGGCAAGCCGCCAGAATGTCCCCGTGCAGTGAGCGTAATATCGAGTAATTGTGAGGCACGCTTGGCGTCATCGTAGAAAAGTTCGTAAAAATCGCCCATACGATAAAACAACAACTGATTAGGATGTTGAGATTTGAGGCCGAAGTATTGGCGCATCATAGGAGTGTGATTGTCTGTTGGCGTTTTACTCATCGGGTTTACTCGATTGTGATCCAAAAAATAGAGCGTTATTCTACGGTATATTGAACAAGGATTTAAGGGATAAACGAGATGAATCGTATGCATAAAATGACGCAGTCGGCAAAAGAGCTTGGTGACAGTTTGTTGTCAAAGGGGTTGCAGTTGGTTACCGCTGAGTCCTGTACTGGTGGCCTAATTGGGGCTGTCTGCACAGAGATTTCAGGTAGCTCAGCTTGGTTCTTTGGTGGTGTAATCAGCTATGCCAATGAAGCCAAGATGCGAGGCTTAAGTGTCAATAAGGCAACCTTAGACGCCCATGGTGCAGTATCAGAGCAGACAGTAATCGAGATGTGTGCTGGTGCTTTGCAGCTCGGTGGTGATATTGCGGTTGCTGTGAGTGGGGTGGCTGGGCCAGATGGTGGCTCAGCAGAAAAACCAGTGGGCTGTGTTTATGTTGGTTGGCAGTTGAAGGGGCAACAAGCTAAGGTGATTCGTTGTCAATTTTCTGGAGATCGTCAAGCGGTAAGAGAGGCCATTGTCTTAGCCGCTTTAGAGGGAGCCAAAAGGCTAATAGCCGAATAAGATCGGTACTTTTTATATTTTTCTTTCTAATGAGAGACCTACCCAACCTGACCGTCAGTTTGGATAGGTCATCATGGTGCACATAAAGCCAGCTACAGTATTGAAAGTAGGGGCTACTGGTTACTAATGATGCGTTGCTCTGAAAAAGGCCTTTGATACCAATTTTTTGCCGCTTGCCCTTCCGATTGAACATAGTCTACAAACTCAGGGTAGGCTTTAATCAAGTCGACTCGTTCAACAGGGTGGTCCCATAAAACAGGCAGTTCTAGAGCCCATGGCATGTTGTTTTGGCTCAAGAATGAGGTGGTTGGGTAGTCTGAATTGTCGTCATAGGCCCCAAATAGAGCGTTGTTAAATAATGCAGAAACTTTTTTATTTTTTAGGTGTACTTCCAGCCCTCTTCCTGGTTGGCCAATACCATGCCAGCGGTTTGGGGTCGCAAAAATGAATGGATTTAACACATTCTTCGGTGCCAAATTGTCATCAATGGGCGTGGATAATGGAATGGACACGGAAAATCTTAAATTGTTGGTTTCACCACAGCCTTTTTGGGTGCGGTAGAAAGCGCAATCCACATGGCTATCGATGTGATCCCATAGGTTGTCAGAAATGACGATGACAGCGTCGTCGGCTTCATTACCCGCCTCAAGTGGGTTGGTATTAAGAATGATATCGTCTAATTTGAAGACGATGCCTGATTGATTGATGGAAGAGCGACTTACGCCATCCAACTGTATGGCGAAACCATTACTGTAGCTTGCTCCATGGGCGAGAATACTGCCTTCAATCACGTAGCGATTAGCTTGCTCATCTTTGACGAAGCGGTGTGTGCGATAAGCGACCACCACATCATTCATGTCATAATCTCCAATGACAGGCCATTTATCTTCATACGCCAAGGTGGTGTAAGTATTCGTTGATGGGTAGGAATGAATTGTCGTGCCTTGCTCTGATACGACAATTTGATAATCTTCGACTTCGCCATCGGATACGCCGCCGTTTGGTCCAATGCCATTCACACTAGAATAGCGGGTACGCATCCAAGTTGTCCCCGTTTCAGCATCAACAGGAGTATCGAAAACAACGAGATTAGCGCCATCAATGAGAGTCTGATCGGTGACCACTTGATCATTATTATCAAATTGACCATCTTGCTGCCAATCTACCCAGACATTGACCACGCCGCTGCCCTTGGTGTTAATAGCGACGGCGGTATCTAAGCCTTGCTCAAACGTTGTGACTGGAGTGACACCGTCATCATTCCCGCCTATGCTGGTGCCAAGATATAGGTCGTCAGACATACTATGTCGAGCACCATTATTGTCGAGGTTAGAGCCGTAGCTTTCTGGGGCATCGCCAAAATCGACCCGAGAATCTTCATTTAACAAACCGGACAAGGCACAGCGTGCACCGTCATTTTGAGAAGACGATGGGCCATTGGCAAAAAATTCGGCGACAGGAGACGGTGCCGACACATCAATTCTATAAATATGGCCGTCCGAGTTACGGCTGATATAAAACGTACCATTTTGATCAAAATAAGACGCGCCAAATGTGCCACTTTGTCCGACATTGCCTAAAGCAATAGAGGTGCCGTTTTCCACATCAATTTGATGTAGATTACCGGATCGGTCGACGGCATAAAGCTGGTGGTTGGATGGGTGTGCCGCGAAATCAAAAAATTCTAACTTGAGTGTACTACCATCAACAATGCGCTGTGACACCAAATAATCATCGGAAGATGGGTCCAGGCTAATTTGAAACAGGCCATATGCACTTCCCGGACGATATAAGTAATACTTGTTTTCAGTCAACGAAATGTCACCCACATAAAAATTAGCACCGCTCATATTAGTGGCAGCAAGTGACTCAAGCGTATAATCGGCATGAATGCGGACAATGTTGCTAAATTCGCGGCTATAAGCATAAAGGTAATTGTCATGAAAGTTGTATGCCATGGCGTTTAACACACTGTTTGTGCCTAGGTTGTCTGATAGGGTTTCATAAAATCCCGTTGCTAAGTCAACGCTGTAAAGCTTTGCGACCTTGCCTTGTATGAGAAACGCGTTGGTCGGACAGTTATTAAATGGTTCGGCATGTAAAGGTAGGTGCCCAATGAAAGACATACTGAGCAAACTGGTGAATGCGATGGTTTTAAAATGAATCATGTTTGTTTCCTCCATTAAGTACTAACGTATAAACCAATAAGAACCATCGGATGACTGCCAGTGAAAGGTCGTTGCCGTTGCTAAATTGGAATAGGGTCTAAGCTCAAGCATTAGATGTTCGTTATGCTTGGGCAATGTTAAGTTGGTAATCAGCTCACCGTTGGTGATGGTGGTTTTGTATAGACATTGCTGATAATCCATGTTGACTGAGTTCAAATCATAGGAAGGAGAATGGCTTGATTGTGGTAAACATACATTCACCATCACTCGCTCGCCAGCGAATGAACTTAGCTGAAGGTCGAGTGAAATCGATTGTTGGTTTGAAAACGTAAAGCTGGTTGATGATTCCAACTCTGAAGTAGCGCTGGCGGTTTGGGTCGCAGAAATGGGGAGCGTCGCTTGAGTGCTCTCGGAGTTAGACTGGCTGGTTGCGCTTAAGCTAGATTGACTGGTTGAATTGGAAGCCGATTGGTTGGATGGCTCTGAGTCAGAACCACCGCAGCCCGCCATAAGGGAACTGGCTATTAAAATATAGATGTATTTGCACATGAGCATGCTACCTGTATGTTGATTACATACTGGTCTTGAGCAAGTTATGGGCCCACTTAGAATAGTTTATATATATCAATGTCTTAATGGTTTTCTTAGGTCTTTTTTTGCAAATTGCAATGCTTGATGAATCACCAGAGCTCGATGAAAATTGCAGTTTGCAAATAATTGCAATAGTAAAAGCGTCGCTTTATCGAGTACTGCTAATCTTGTCTGCACTTTGCTGAGCGTCAGGTGATAAGAAAGCCAATAATGTTGGCTGTATTTAGTGGGTCAGAATAAGTTGATGGCTAAGGTGAAAATAATACTGTTTTTATATACAGTATTTCTTGAGATTGTAAAAAAAACACGCTAGAGTTGCCCATAATCAAAATTAGTCACAAGGAATCCATTATGTCATCTATCGTAGACAACAAGAAAAAAGCACTAGACGCTGCGCTTAGCCAAATTGAGCGTCAGTTTGGTAAAGGCGCCATCATGAAGATGGGCGAAGGTGCGAAGCTGGATATTGATACCGTTTCTACTGGATCTTTAGGTTTGGATATTGCGCTAGGTGCGGGTGGTCTTCCGTATGGTCGTATTTGTGAAATTTATTAAGACACTATAGGTTAAGTGGTACATGTTTGTTTGTCCTTGTTAAAACTGGCTCTAAGTGCTTTTTATATAGATGTACTGGTATACATAAAGAATATTTAAAAAATATAGGTGAATATAATGGAATCTAAAGTGGTTGACGCTAATAAGAAAAAAGCACTTGATGCAGCTTTATCTCAGATTGAACGTCAGTTTGGTAAAGGCGCGATAATGAAAATGGGGGATACTCCACGAGAAGCGATTCCTAGTGTATCAACAGGTTCTTTAGGGTTAGATATAGCCCTTGGTATAGGTGGACTTCCACTGGGTCGTTGTATAGAAATCTACTAAGGTCATATAGATAAAATGGTACATGTTAGTTTAATCATTGTCTAAATTGGTTCTAAGTGATTTTTATCCTGATGGACTGGTATACATGAAGAATATTTAAAAGATTATAGGTGAATACGATGGAATCTAAAGTGGTTGAATCTAATAAGAAAAAAGCACTTGATGTAGCTTTAGCTCAGATTGAGCGTCAGTTTGGTAAAGGCGCGATAATGAAGATGGGGGATACTCCGCGAGAAGCTATCCCTAGTGTGTCTACAGGCTCTTTAGGGTTAGATATAGCTCTTGGTATAGGAGGGCTTCCTCTGGGTCGTTGTATCGAACTGTATGGACCTGAAAGTTCGGGGAAGACAACCTTAACACTTAGTACAATCGCCGAAGCGCAAAAGAAGGGATAT
>NZ_JAEMNX010000039.1 GCF_016463975.1 Marinomonas transparens
GCGGTAACAGGGGTTCGAACCCCCTATGGGACGCCACTTTTTCTTTGTTTTAAAGTGAAGTGTTAGAAAGTAAGAAGAGTTGAGTATTTGTCCCATTCGTCTAGAGGTCTAGGACACCGCCCTTTCACGGCGGTAACAGGGGGTCGAACCCCCTATGGGACGCCACTTTTTCTTTGTGTTAAAGTGAAGTGTTAGAAAGTAAGAAGAGTTGAGTATGTGTCCCATTCGTCTAGAGGTCTAGGGCACCGCCCTTTCACGGCGGTAACAGGGGTTCGAACCCCCTATGGGACGCCACTTAATTTAATGTTAATGCGGGAATAGCTCAGTGGTAGAGCACAACCTTGCCAAGGTTGGGGTCGCGAGTTCGAGCCTCGTTTCCCGCTCCATTTCTAATGTTTATCTGTACGTCCCATTCGTCTAGAGGTCTAGGACACCGCCCTTTCACGGCGGTAACAGGGGTTCGAACCCCCTATGGGACGCCATT
>NZ_JAEMNX010000004.1 GCF_016463975.1 Marinomonas transparens
AGCACCCATTGGTAAAGGCGTGGTGGTCGTTGCTTTCATAACTTGGCCCATCGCCCGCCGAACAAAAGGTCTGTCTTGAATCGTAATGTAAGCATGTTGCAGGGTATCGCAATCTCTTAGGTAGTCACTGGCTTGTCGGGCTAGGTCGCCCTCTTCTTCCATCGCCATTTCATAGGCCATGTCAAGACTGAGGAAATAGTCCTTGGTCTTCTGCACGCTGGCGTTTGCGCCTGACGTGGGCCGAATCAGATTATCCAGCAATATAAAATCTCTTTCTTTGACGAAATACAGCTTAGTACGGCGGCTTTTCAGCCAGTGGAAAAAGTCTTCGTCGAGTTGCAGAAAAGCATGAAGGTCACGGGCGCTGATGGTGTCCGTGGGTTGTCCGTTGAGTAAACAGGTATAGAGAGGAATCTGTTTAATAGCCATAGTTGGCCTCCTTGAGTATTCGTTAACCACCACTCAACGAGGTCAATCACTGGGTGGCAGGGGAAACGGGTTGACCTTACCGTACTCAAGGAAACGGCGAGCACAAGTGCTC
This sequence comes from Marinomonas transparens, assembly GCF_016463975.1. Taxonomy (GTDB): domain Bacteria; phylum Pseudomonadota; class Gammaproteobacteria; order Pseudomonadales; family Marinomonadaceae; genus Marinomonas; species Marinomonas transparens. Next base: position 542 of record NZ_JAEMNX010000004.1, read on the forward strand.
CCCAAATCCCCCGCCATATCAGGGAATTTGCGCACAAAAAAAGCCGCGTATAGGCGACTATTTACTGCGCCATGAGTTTACAGGAGGTCAATCCCGACACTAGATTTTGCCAGTGCAAGGGGAATGCTAGAGTAAAATGTAGAAAGGGTCAATGACGGAGGCTAGTCACTTTTTTTCGGGAGCTGAAACAAAGGAATGAAAAGGGGTCATCACCCTTAAACGCCCACGCAGGCGGGAACCAAGAACACCATTGATTTTTAAGGGTTTTGACCTCTTTTCAGGCAAACATCAGAGGCATTAGTGGGATTGGGCCGTTGCAGCAAAATGACATTCCTACTCGAAACTAACGCCTACCTCGCTGGAATGTCATTTTGCTTCAAAGCGAGTCTGCAGTAACAAATATTGTTGGTAAGAAATAGATAATGAAAAGCCAATCACTTGATATAACTGGCTTTGAGAGGTGGGTGGCACGTTAAATACGATGCTGGTTAAATATACAGTATATTTTTTGATCGTCAAGATTTTATAGCTTTCTATTTTTCATAGAAATAGCCAATCACTTGATATGACTGACTTTGAGAGGTGGGTGGCACGTTAAATATATATGTCTCGTTAAAATGTCATTTATACAAGACCTTGATCTTTTAGAACTCTATCTGTTTTGGGGAGAGTTAACGGACGAGGTTCATTCAAGATAGCATCTTCAATAAAATCACAAATGGATAAAACTAACCCTCTCCAATCTTCTTCCAAATAACAAAATTCTATGAATTCAAACCAAGCATCTAACTTAGTATATAAATCTTTATTATAGCCAAGTTCTTTACCCAATGTATGAGCACTGGAACCTACTAATACAGATCTAATTTCATGAAATGATGTCTCATTATTTCTATAACGATTAATAGCGTATAAAAAATTATCGTAACCTTGTAGTGGCATAACTTAATCTACATTAATTATTGATATAACTCGTTTATTATCAGGAGAGACAATCACATTCAGACTGCCACCCTCATATACTAAGTTCCCGTTGGGCTGTTTGATGTGATGATTATTTTTAATAATATCCTCAACATAACTTGGAGAAATAGATCGCCCTCTTAAATTTTTTGTTCCATCAGAAACATTTATACCTGGCTCTATACCATCAGCCCATGATGGGGTTCCAGTAGAAGGACTTATTGAAGTGGGATTATGGTTTTCACTTGAAGCATGACCAGACGAATAACGCTGCCCACTTGGTTGCATTCTTGCTACTGCATGTTCCGAATACAAACGATCACCAATAACAGCAAAATTTTGTGGTCCATTCGGTGTATCAATAACTTGCTTAGAATAATCATTCCAATTACCCCACAAAACCCGATCACTACCATTAACAGCTGCATCACCGCTATTAGATCGAGTACTGATATTATCCTCTGCCCCAGATCCTACTCCACTCGTCTCGTTCGATCCAGAACCTTTATTATCTGTCGATCCTTTTTTGCTTCCTCCCACTCCCACGACAATCGACGCAAGAGTAACACCTGTAGCAACACCTCCTTTTACTCCTGTTGCCGATGCTCCTAGCTCAGTTGGACGATCATCAGGGTTCGTTACCTCATAGTCTACGTCAGAAACGAAGTCTTCAACAGAACCACTGTCATAAATAATGTTCGCCGCGATATTGGTTACATGATCCATAACCTCATCAACCTGTCCAAGTGCATCTCGAACGGTTTCTGATTGACTCGCCGCTATTTCTGTCGCGGCTCCCACCGCAATAGCAATACCTTCCCGAACCACACCACCAGTGACTAACCCTAAGGCAGTAGAAAGAGCACCAGCCGTTTGTGGGTTTTCTTGCGCCAGTTGGTCTACGACTTGTGCTGCTCTACCCAGTCCATCAGTAGCTTTTTGAAGTATGTCAGGTTCATCTGGATAAGAGCCTGTCACCTCTAAAGTATCGAGAATCCTAGTCTCTGGCATGTCAGAAGAAGCCAGTATTTCAGACTCAGTAAAAGCTTCTGTCGTTTTATCAGCATTATCTAGCTGTAAAGCCTCACCTGCTCTGTCTTTTAAATTATCTAAGGCGGCTGTCACTTCTTCCTCTGGCGCATTTTTCAGAACTTCTTCTGAAGCCAAATATTGAACAAGATCTTCTTTCTCTAACAGCGCTATTCGCTCTTCTTCACTTACATCACTGCGAATTAAAGAGTCATATAGTATCTCCCCCTTTTCCCCTAGTTGCTCTCTAAGTTCCTCCGGCAAATCATTGCCCAGCACCGCAATTTCATCGGCAACATAATCCACCGCGTCCGCCACCGCAACGCCCGCGGCGACAATCGATTCATTGTCAACCGTGACGCTGGCGTCTAGGCCACCTGTTTCTAAATCCTTAGTCACTCGCTGGCTATTATTTACATCGCGGTTAACCTGTTGATCCGTCACTTGATCTAAGTCCTGACCTCCAACACGAACCAAACCTTGCCCTATCGTGCTTGCCGTCGTTTGTGCTTTGTCGTGTCCTTGGTAGTTTGCCTGTACAGTAGTAGAGCCCTCTATCGTCGGGCTGGTGCTCAAGTTGATACCGGTCGATTCGCTGTTATCCGTATCTTGTATGTCTGAAGTAACGAGAGTATCCGTGGTAAAAGTGAGTTGTCCGTTGTCCTGCCCTGTTTCATCAACCGCTGCAATCAAGCCACCGGTTAACCTAGTCTCTTTGGCCGTAATATTGACGTTATTACCCAAAATACCACTTTGGTTGTCAACCCAAGCCACATTGCTTGACGACTTATTTGAGTTAGCACCTATGTTACCTGAGGCACCTTCCTCACTGGTGACCATCTGCCCTTGCTCATTCTCAGTGGTGACTTCGCCACCATAAGACCCTCCTAGGTTAAAGCCAGTGCTTTCACTCTGACTGGTCGCGGTATTTTGTAAACTCTCTACTACTAGCTTGTCTGTTGATATATCAATATCAGTAGCGCTAAAACTACCACCTTTGAGGGTCAAGCTTTCGCTGTTGCTGGCTAAGCTGCCAGCACTAATTTGACTGTTGATGTACTCGGTGCTGTTTGATTGGCTTTCACTATCACTGGTGTTTATGCTGCCACTGATCCCACCATTTGTGCCTACACTGGCACTGACACCTTCCGAATGAGACGTGTTGCTCGTTTGTAGGGTATTTTTGCCTGCGAAGACATCAATGTTTGTCGCCTCAAGCGCCAATGCCCCTGCGGTGTTAATACTTGAGCCTTCTACGTTAATGTTATTATCTGCCGTAAATTGGCTATTGCCTCCTACATTGATACTAGAGCCATTCCATTCACTTTGCGTTGTTACTGTGCTATTGGTCGTTTTTTGAGTACTCGCGCCAGCTGAGGCATAAAATCCTGTTCCAAAACTGGTCGAAGCGGCTGCGGCTGCACCAGCAATAGACGCCGCAGCGGCAGCCTGAGCGCCCACTGCGTTCTTCGTTGCAGCGGCAATATTCACTTCGTAATACTTCAGATCATCTTTGAGCATTTTGCCTTCATCGACTTTCTGTTTAGCATCATCGTAAGCACTCTTAGCATCCTTTACCGCTTCAAGCGCATCTTTTAGTGATTTGGCGGCCAGTGCCACGTCCACATAGGCATTTTTCACACCGACGGT
>NZ_JAEMNX010000040.1 GCF_016463975.1 Marinomonas transparens
CTTGCCAAGGTTGGGGTCGCGAGTTCGAGCCTCGTTTCCCGCTCCATTTCTAATGTTTATCTGTACGTCCCATTCGTCTAGAGGTCTAGGACACCGCCCTTTCACGGCGGTAACAGGGGTTCGAACCCCCTATGGGACGCCATTCTTTTTTGCGCTATTATAGCTAGCCTTATTTTGTTGAGCTTTTAGCCATGACTTGGTTTGTCAATTACCATTTAAACTCCTCCATTTCAGTCACTGATCGTGGCCTGAGTTATGGCGATGGTGTTTTTGAAACCATTCGCACAACGCCGTCTCATTTTTTTCAGCTCAATGATCATCTTGCTCGTCTCTATCATGGATTGGATAAACTGGGCATGCCTTTTTCCATCGAGCAAAAAAGCACTTTACAGTGTTTTTTGCATGAGAATGTACTCGCGACTGTTCACTGTGACTCTGTGGTCAAGATCATAGTGACTCGAGGTGAGGGGGGGCGAGGTTATGCGCCACCTGAAAGCGCTCTGCACACTGTTATTATCGGCGTATCTAAAGCGCCAAACTATCAAGCTCAACAGCAAGAAGGGGTTAGGCTTTCTATCTCCCCTGTCCCTGTTAACGCTAACCCTTATCTTGCAGGTATCAAACACCTAAATCGACTTGAAAACATTACAGCAAAGCGCCTGCTAAATGATGCTGACTTTGAGGCTGTGATGTTGTTCGATAGTGAGGTTGTTGAGTGCATTCAAAGTAATATTTTTTGGTTTCAAAATGCTAAATTGTTTACCCCGTCTCTTGAGAAAGCGGGTGTGCAAGGAACCTATCGTCAGGCTTTAATTGAGCAGCAAACGCTTTATCCTGTTCATGTTGGGCATTTCAGTCTGCAGGATTTGAAGCTGGCTGATGAAGTGTTTATTACTAATAGTTTAATGTCTGTTGTTCCTGTTACGAATGTAGCGGGTCAATCTTATCCAATTGGGCATCACACCCGAATACTCCAAAACTGTATGTTAGATAAGGATCTAGATGACGCTTCTTAAATGGCTTGTACGAGCCAGTTTTTTGGTATTTACCTTAGCAGCGCTTTTAGCGGGAGGTATTTATTATGGCATTACTTCACCTATAAACCTTGATGGTGAGACGGCTTTTGAGGTTCAGCCTGGTGACACCTCATACAGTTTGGGAGAATTACTCAGTCAGAAGGGGTGGCTTGAATATCCTATTTTAACCCGTGTGGTCGCTAAGCTTCATCCTGAATGGGTGCCGAAAGTGGGCAAGTATGCCATTGAGCCTAATATGAATTTGCTCGACATGATGGCGCTATTTGATTCAGGTAAATCTATTTTTTATTCAGTGACCTTGCTAGAGGGTAAAACAACGCAAGATTTTTTATTGGCGATGCAAGCCAAGGGCAATATTAAAATGACCTTGCTTGGCCTGAATAACGAAGAAATAGCGAAAAAATTATCCCTTACGGCGGCCCATGCTGAAGGGCAGTTTTTTGCTAATACCTATCGTTACCATGAAGGTGATACCGATGTCAGCATTCTTAAACACGCTAATGAATTGATGCAAACGACACTCGCTGAATTGTGGCGTGATAGGGCGAAAGAATTGCCTTATAAAACCTCCTATGAGGCATTAATTATGGCGTCTATTATTGAAAAAGAGACTGGTGTGCCTGAAGAAAGGCCTATGATAGCTAGGGTTTTCATTAGCCGCTTAGAGAAGCGTATGCGGTTGCAAACAGACCCAACTGTAATCTATGGACTGGGGGATTCCTATAAGGGAAATTTAACCCGTAAGGGCTTACAGAGCTTGTCGCCATATAACACCTATAGGGTGTTTGGTTTACCTCCTACACCGATTGCCAATGTGGGGAGAGAAGCAATAGAAGCGGCATTGAATCCGGGGAAGACGGCGGCGTTGTATTTTGTGGCGAAAGGCGATGGAAGTCATGCTTTTTCTAATTCGTTGAAAGAACACAATCGAGCGGTGAAAAAGTACCAGTATAAGCGTCGCAAAGATTATCGTTCAGCACCAGAAAGTACAGACTAGAGGTCTATATGAAAGGTAAGTTTATTTCTCTCGAGGGTGGTGAAGGCAGCGGTAAAACCACGGCCATTCTGTTTATTCAGCAATGGCTGGATAAACAGAATATTAACTATCTTATGACGCGAGAGCCGGGTGGCACGCCCTTGGCTGAAGAAATTCGGCAATTGATACTGACGCCTAGAGAAGAAAGGGTAAATGATGTCGCTGAGCTGTTGCTTGTATTTGCTGCTAGAGCACAGCATTTAGCACAAAAAATTCAGCCGGCATTAGCGCGTGGCACCTGGGTAGTCAGTGATCGTTTTTTAGATTCTAGTTATGTTTATCAAGGTCATGCCCGTGGTGGTGACATTGCCATGTTAGATCACTTGGCGGATTGGGTGGTGGGAGAAAGCAAGCCTGATGCTACCTTGGTACTGGATGTGCCTGTTGAGTTGGGGTTGCAGCGGGTTGCTGAGCGTAAGCACGCTGATCGTCTTGATAAAGAGTCTAATGATTTTCATCAAAAAGTTCGTCAGGGTTTTCTTGATCGAGCCGCAACTGAGCCGGAAAGGGTTAAGGTGATTGATGCGAGCCTTTCATTGGAAGAAGTGCAGCAACAAATTGAAGCGCAATTGGTTGCCTTACAGCAATCTTGGACGAGAGAGGAATAAATGGCGAATCTTGCCCCTTGGTTATTGCCTTGTTTGCAGCAAGTTCAAGCGCTAAAACAAACGAAGAGCCTTTCTCATGCTTTGCTTGTTACCGGGGCAGATGGTGTTGGTCAAGAAGAGTTGGCCCGTGAAATGGTTAAGGACTTGATATGTGAAAGTGATCAGGCGTCAGCTTGTGGACATTGCCACTCATGTCAGCTAATGAGTGCGGACACTCACCCTGATTTCCGAGTATTGGATGGCGAAGAATCCAGTATTAAGGTTGATCAAGTACGATTGCTGGTTCGTCAAATGAGCCAAAAGCCTCAGGTCGGGCAGAATAAAGTGGTATTAATTACCCATGCTCAAGCGATGAATATCAATGCGGCGAATGCTGTATTAAAGGCGCTTGAGGAACCCTCTGAGCGAACCTATTTTGTATTGACTAGCTCGCAATCTACGAGTCTTTTACCGACTATTCGCAGTCGTTGCTTGTTGGTCAATGTGCCTATGCCAAATCTCGACCAGGTTAAGGCTTGGTTAGGGCAACAAGTAAATGGCGAAGAGTTAAGTTCACTTTTTTGGTTGACTACCCAGCCTTTTCGTTTGGTATCCATTCAGCGGCAAGGGAAGACTTTACTCTATAGCGAATTACCAAACAAACTGATAGAAATGCTGCAGGGAAGAGCGGCACCTGAAGGTATCTTGAAAGGTCTGGACAGTGGCAATATAGAAGATTACTGCAATGGCCTAGCCGCTATTCTGCATCAGTGTATATGCCATTCTGCGGGAGCGACACTTGATAGCGCATTACAAGTTATATATCCCTTATTAATTAATCGATTTGGCATTTCCTCTTTGATGCTGCGTTATCAAGCCTTACAAAAACTTAAGTCGGACCTTCAAAAAACAAATTTAAACCCCATTATGCAACTAACTCATGAATTGAATCAGTGGTAACTACATTATGTTAATTGATACCCATTGCCACCTAGATAAACTAGACCTTTCACCCTATTCAAACGGTCTAGAGGGTGTTATCGATGCCGCCTACTATAAAGGCGTTAGGCAGCTAGTCAGTATTTCTGTCGATCTTGAGGATATGGATACTATTTTAGGCTATACCGACCGAGATGGCGTTTATGCGAGTTGTGGTGTTCATCCGTTGCACACGGATGGTTTACTCACTGAAGAGAGCTTACTGAAACAGTATGCAAAGAACCCAAAAATCATCGCCATTGGTGAAACCGGACTGGATTATTTTTATGAGGAGTCCCCTCAGATTCACCAAGCCCAGAAGGTCAGTTTTGCTCATCATTTAAAGGCCGCTGGAAAATTGGGTTTGCCAGTGATTGTTCATACTCGAAATGCGAAACAAGATACCTTAGCGCTTATACGGGAACATGGTAATACAGAGACAGCAGGAGTGTTGCACTGCTTTACTGAAGATTACGAGATGGCAAAAGCCGCACTGGATGAGAATTACCTAATTTCTATATCAGGTATTGTGACCTTTAAAACAGCAGCAGACCTAAAGGAAACGGTGCGCAAATTACCGTTGGAATCCTTGATTGTTGAAACCGATTCACCTTACTTGGCTCCCGTACCCCATAGAGGGAAAAAGAACGAACCGCAATATGTGTCCGACGTCGCACAATACGTGGCAGATCTAAAGGGCATTCGTTATGAAGCCTTATTGGAAGCAACTGCGGAAAACTTTCATCGTGTGTTTTCGAGAGCAAAGGCTGATCATCAATTACAACCTAGTTGCTAGTTTTTAATCTCTTTATTCTTGCACTGAAGAACCCCTACGCTTTTTCTATTTCGAGATAGGCGAAGGGTGAGTAAGAATGCTAGTCTCAAGGTATTGTATTTATTTAATATTACTTAGAAGAAGAGAACTTTTTCTCACTCAAGCCGCCTCATTATTCTGGCTTGTTCAATAATAAGGAAGTCCATTAATGTCCAATTTGGTTACCTCTCTTCCACACCAAGCGCTTGCTGCGAAAGTGCCAGACAACCACTTGCCCTTTGAAACACTAAAAGACATTGACCCTCTTAGCGGCATACTAGGCCAAGAACGGGCGGTTGAGGCCATCCAATTTGGCGTGGCGATGCATCGTCCCGGCTATAATATTTTTACAATGGGGGGCTCAGGTACAGGGCGTTCATCCTATGTAATGAGTTATCTGAAAAGTGAAGCTAAGCGTCGACAAGCGCCGAATGAATGGGCGTATATTAATAACTTTACGGAGAATCATAGGCCTAAGGCTATTGAGTTTGAGCCTGGCTTGGCACTGGAGTTTGAAAAAGAAATTCGCTCCTTAATTGATGGTCTTATGGCGACGTTTCCAGCGGCCTTTGAAAACCCTTCTTATCAACAGCAAAAAGGCGCAATTGATCGGGCTTTTAATGAACAATATGAAGCGGCAATTAATAAAGTAGAACGTGTCGCAGTGAAAATTGGCGTTGCCATGTTCCGAGATGCTTCTTCTGTCAGTTTTGCGCCAATGAAAGACGGTAAGGCACTGGAAGAAAATGAATTCGCGGCTTTGTCGGATGAAGAGCGGGATGCTTTCCAAGAGGGCGTTTCTACGCTTGAAGGTCTCTTAAATGAAGAGTTATTAGGCTTGCCACAATGGAAGCGAGCTTCCTATGAGCAGCTTCGTCAGCTTAATCTTGATACGGTGAAAGAGGCCCTTGATCCATTAATGGCAGGCTTGTTTGAGAAGTATAAAGATCAGGCCGATTTGGCTGAACACCTTGTTGCCATGCGTGCTGATCTTGATAAAACCATTATTGATCAAATGGCAGACGATAAAGTGTCTGAGAATCGTGATGAAACAGGCCGTCGCCAGCTTTATGAAGAGTTGTATTTACCCAACATCGCCGTGACACATCAGGCGGATGGTGGCCAGCCAGTTATTTATGAGTCACACCCGACCTATCGTAATTTATTTGGTCAAGTCGAATACAGCAGTGATCAGGGTATGTTGATTACCAGTTATCGCCTGATTCGTTCTGGTAGTTTGCATGCGGCCAACGGCGGCTATTTGATACTGGATGCGGAAAAATTATTAACAGATCATTACCTGTGGGAAGCACTTAAGCGTGCGTTAAAAAACAAAATTTTAAAAATTGAGCATCCATATTCAGATATGGGCTTGATGAACACGACGACCTTATCACCGCAAGACTTGCCCTTGCAGGTAAAGGTGGTGTTGATCGGTTCTCGAGAAATTTATTATTTACTTCAAGATGCGGACCCTGACTTTCAAGAAATGTTTCGGGTTTTGGTGGACTTTGACGACACCTTAAAGCGCAATAAAGACTCTGAATTTGCCTTTGCTCGTCTCATGAAAGACAGGGTAGATCAAGAGGAATATGCCAACGTAACCCGTGATGGTGTGGCGGCATTGATAGAGTACAGTAGTCGCTTGGCTGAACATCAGCGCGAAATGGCGGCAAAAATAGGTGATGTCTTCGAATTATTGGGTGAAGCCGATTTTGTTCGTGATATGGCAAAAGACCAAGAAATCACCGCAGACCATATTGCCCGTGCTTTAAAAGCGAAGAAACATCGTACCGGTCGAGTAAGTGAAAAAATCATTGAAGAAATTCTCGAAGGTACCGTCTTACTTGAGAGCGACGGTTATGCGGTGGGTAAGATTAACGGCCTAACTGTCATGCAAATAGGTGATAGTCATTTTGGTGCGCCAGCGCGTATTTCTACCACTGTCCACCCTGGTGGCAAGGGCATTATTGATATCGAGCGTGAATCCAATCTGGGTCAAAATATTCATTCGAAAGGGGTATTGATTCTATCGGGTTACCTTGGCAACAAGTATGCTCAACGTTTTCCATTAGATATCTCGGCTTCCATTGCGATGGAGCAAAGCTATGGTTATGTGGATGGCGACAGTGCTTCTACTGCTGAGTTGTGTTGTTTATTGTCCGCTTTGATTCAGGTCCCCCTAAGGCAGGACTTAGCCATTACCGGCTCTCTAAATCAATATGGTGAAGTTCAGGCGATTGGTGGTGTTAATGAAAAAATCGAAGGCTTTTTCAATGTTTGTAATGCTCGTGGTCTAACGGGTAAGCAGGGCGTTATTATCCCTAAATCCAATGCGACTAATTTGATGTTAAATGATGACATAGTCGCGGCGGTCGAGGCGGGTACTTTTCATGTTTATGCCATTTCTACCGCTGATGAAGCACTGCACCTATTAACGGGGATTGAATCAGGCATCGCAGATGAGGAAGGGGAGTTTCCTGAGGGAACTATTTCAGCTCGCGTTATCCAACGTTTAGAAGAAATTTCTAAATTGGGGGATGAAGAGGACGAAGAGGAGAGCGATGAAAAAGAGTCTGTAAAGGCCGAGAAGTCTAAGGATTAAAGCTAAGAAAAGACCAGTCTTAGACCTGTTAGTGCTTACCGTTTGTGCTTTTTATAGTGCTGGCTATGCATTGAGAGTTTACTAAAGAATACACCGTATAATAGAGGTTGCCAGCTTCGATATAGCTAGCAACCTCTTTGCGTTTACTGGGAAGGTGTTTTTTTATTATTAATGCACGTTTGAAGGTGACCGCACTTTGAGCAGCGACCCTATTGGTTGCTGCCAACCCATTAACATACACTTGTGCCGCGCTGTCTGCGGAAAGTTTTGCATCAATATCAGAACATTCTGCTAAAGTTAAATGACTAAAGCCTAATAACAATGAGCTGATCAAAAACCGTCTAGTATGAAAAATAACCTTCTCCAAGTTACTTATTGGTTACATTTAGTATGTTGATTATTCTAAGGAATTATATAGTCTTCGCCAAGATTTTCTAATTATTGCAAAAGTTATGAGGGTATTAAGGATGACGTTACAACGTAAGTTTTCTTTGGTTGTATTCGCCTCGGCGATTATCGTGGCTGTTATTGTGGGTATATTTGGTTTGTTTCAGCTGAAAAGTACTTTAGTAACTGGCTTGAACAATGAGGTGTTTGCTCTTGGGCACGGTCAATCCCGAACTATTTCTGAATGGAGTCATAGCAAGGCCATGGCGATTCAGGGTCTTAGCCATTACTTAGAAAACGAACAAGTAAATGAATTAGCTTTACAGCAAGCGGCTATCTCTGGTGATTTCCAGCTTGCCTACATGGGAACGGTGTCGGGTGAAATGATTCAGAGCGATCCTACTTCCTCCCTTCCAGAAGGTTATGATCCTAGAGTAAGGCCTTGGTATAAAAAGGCACTAGAGTCCTCCGAGGTGCAATTTACAAAACCCTATGTTGATGCGGCTTCTGGAGATTTGATTATTAGTGCTGCTAAGTCAGTTGGTGCAGACCAGAATTTGAAAGGCGTTGTCGGTGCAGACATGTCTCTACAAAGCGTAATTGATGGCGTTTTGAAAGTAAAATTTCAGGAAAAAAGTCTCGTTTTTTTAGTGAATAAAGAAGGTCTATTGATTGCTCATCCAGATCAAAGCCTTATTTTAAAACCTATTACAGAAGCGCTTGGTTATGATCTTCCAACGTTAATGAAAGGCGAAGAGGCTCTGTTTTCGACTAAATCAAAAGCTGGTGATGTTCTAGTCAGTGGAGTGGAGATTCCTGGTACCAACTGGATAATAGGTTTTCAGTTAGATCAAACGGTGGCTATGTCGCCCCTTAGGACGTTATTTATCTCCCTGTTATTTGCCATGTTGGTGGCGGCGGCCGTAGTGAGTTTAGTCATGAGCGCTGTGAGTCGTAGCTTGTTATCTGGTGTTGGCCGAGTTAACAAAGTATTGGCTGAAATGAATCAAGGACAGGGTGATTTACGTACACGCATACCAGAAGGTGGTAAGGATGAAATTGGTGACCTAGCGCGCCACTTTAATGGTTTTATGCAAACCTTAGCTGGTATTATTACTGAAATAAAAGGCATGTCATCTGATCTTAATGGTTTAGCGAAGAATTCAGATCGTTTGGCGTCGCAATCTTCCAAAGATTTACGCCTTCAACTGGAAGAAGTTACTTCTGTTGCAGACGCTGTCGGTCAAATGTCTACAGCTACCCATGAAATTGCATCCAATGCAGAAAGCACGGCAAATGCTTCTAGAGAAGCCCATAGTAATAGTGAGCAGGGCAGTCAGCTTGTAGTGAAAAGTAAAGACTCCATTAGTTACCTTTCTGAGGAAGTAATACAGGCTTCTTCCGTAATAGGTAATCTAGATAAACAGGTACAGAGTATCACCGGTATCTTGGTTACTATTCAAAATATTGCTGAACAGACAAATTTATTGGCATTGAATGCGGCGATAGAGGCGGCTCGTGCAGGCGAGCAAGGTCGCGGCTTTGCCGTAGTGGCGGATGAGGTTCGAGTGCTTTCCCAGCGCACCCAGTCTTCAACAGAAGAGATTAAAGCCATGCTTGATGGGCTAAATAGCACAACAGGCAAGGTGGTTGATATTATGAAGCGCAGTACTGAAGTTGCAGAGGGCTCGGTTTCTGAAGCTGTTGCCGCGGCGGAAAGTTTGGTTGCTATCAAAGACTCTATCCAGCGCATTAGTGATATGTCTATGCAGATTGCCAGTGCGGCAGAAGAACAAAATATTGTTACAACAGATATTTCGACTAATAGTGCTTCAATTAAAGATATTGCTAATAAGCTTGCTATTGAATCCCATGAAAGTGCTGAGGGTGCAAAATCTCTTGCTAAGTTGGCTGAAAGCCTTGAGAAGCAAGTTGCTCGGTTTACAATTTAAAGCAATACTGGTTGTGACTACATATGATGAAAATGAATTATTAATAGTTTAACTGTGAGGTGCTTTGATTATGAATAAAATGTTTTTTGTTAGTGCTCTGATGGCATTGACTCTATCTTCAGGTGCTTTTGCTCATGGTTCCTGTGATGAGTCGACTTTGCACGGTTATATGCAAGATATTAAAAGTGACTTAAGGGCTGTCTCTAAAGCGGTTAAGTCTGGTGAAAACGGTGATGCAATTACTCATTTGGATAGTTTGATTTCTGCATTTGAAAAATCACGTGAAGAAATGCCATATCAATTTAAAGCAGAAGGCCTAAAAGGTAATGAGTTAACAATACAAACAGCGGCTTACCATAAAGTAGTGGATGACACTCTAGGAATATTGAATGAGCTAGAGGGCGCATTGAAAGCCAATGACTCAGCAAAAGTAAAAAAAATGCTTGGTGCTATGGGGCAGCAAAGAAAGATAGGGCATAGTAATTTTAAACAGAATTGCTAGATGATCTTGTTTGAATAGACTGCTACAATGCGCGCGATTAAGAGAGGATATTATGGCTCGTGTTAAAAAATCGCGCAGTATGCGTGGAAAACTTGGTAAAACTGGTTCAAAAGAGTTGTTGAAGGAGCAAAATAAAGCTCGAAAAGCGTCATCAACTCGTCGTTTTGCAACCAAAAAAGCCAAGGAGCGTAAAGAACAAGCGCACAAAAAACTTGATAGGCTAGGTTTGCTTCCAGCTCAGGAAGAGGCTAAGGCTCCTGTTCGTCCGCGTCGGTTTGTGTTTGTAAAACCAGTGGATGAAAAAGAAGAGGAAGCGAAAAAAGCAGCCCTGTTAGAGCAAGAAAGTATTGAAAATGACAGTGAAGATCTGTCCACAGATGAGTTGCTATCTGCTTTTTCTGAAGAAAAGTAAACGCATATAGTTATAATAAAAGAGGGCTGCCGTTGCAGCCTTTTTTTATGCTTTAGAAAAATCATACAATGACACCTAGGAACGATGTTCTATTCTGAAATAAACAAATGATCGTCGTATAAAGGTCTTATAATAAAATATTCATAGATGAGTTGCAGTGATGAATGTAAAAGCGTCTGTCCCCATGTCGAGTGTACGTTATTTGCTAAAAGCCGTTGAAGACCAAGGTTTAGATCGTCAAGGACTGCTGGAGAGTTTAGAAATAACGCAAGCTGAGATAGAGCAAAACGACTCCTTCCCAGCCTATCGCTACGGCATGCTGTATCAAAAAATTATGTGGTTGATGCAGGATGAGTCCTTTGGAATGCTGAGTGGCGGCAAGATTCCTAATGGCACTTTTAGAATGATGTGTCTATGCATTATTCACGCTCGCAGCCTTGCCCATGCCATGTATCGATGCAGTGATTTTTATGAGATTTGTCGTGGTCCGACGGTAAAACCGGTATTAATTAAAAAAGGTCGTTTTGCCATGGTGACTTTTGCTCCCGTTGATTCAGCTAAGGCGGATGTTATCGTGAGTCCAGAATCTAAAGAGCAATTAAGAACGACACTTTCTATGTGGCATCACTTTATTTGCTGGCTGATTGGTCGTCGCTTAAGTCTAAAGGCGGCCTACTTTAGTTGTGACCGACCTGATGATGTGGAACATTACAAAACCTTGTTTCAGTCAGAGGTGAGATTTAACCAGCATGCAAATGCTTTAGTATTTCCTGCTAATTATCTGGATATGCCTATAGTACAAACAGAAGATAGCTTACGGGGATTTCTTAAAACAGCACCTTATCAGCTGCTAGTCATGGTTGAAAATGACAATAGCCTTAAGTCCCAAGTAATGGCCATGTTAGGGAAGGATTTTTCTCGAGAAATGCCCAGCGCAGAAGAAGTGGCAAGTGCATTAAATATGAGTGTATCAACATTGAGACGACGTCTTAATGAAGAAAAAACCTCTTATCAGCAAATCAAAGATGAATGTCGCAAAGAAGCGGCGATTACCTATATGAATGCGCCTCGATTAAGTATTAATGATATTGCCGTCTTAATGGGCTTTGATGAACCCAGTGCGTTTTTTCGCTCATTTAAGAAATGGACGGGGATGACACCGGGAGAATATCGAAAAAGTGAGGAATATCTCAAATTTGGACGAACAATGAAAAGTCTTTAATAATAATTCTTTAGGATTGTTATGATATTTCTTTGAATGTATTTGTCAGAAATATAGGTCTGATATGTTATTGAGAGATTCGCCTCCTTTTATCATGCTGTCTAGATGATTTTCTAGATCCGCTCGGATAATAAACCGGAGAATAAAAAATGAGCGAATACCTATACCCTCAAAATGATATTTTATTTAGTTTGCAGTCTATTGCTCGCCTTAATCGCTTGGCCCCTTATCTTGAAGACGACATTGGAGAAGACCTTTTAGAGGCCGTATTGGGTGAAGCGGGCAAACTGGCTGAGCAGGTCATTGCACCAATCAATACCAGTGGTGATAAAGAAGGCTCCCGAGTTGAAGACGGTGAAGTATTTGAAGCCAAAGGCTTTAAGGAAGCTTTTCAGGCTTATTCTGAAGGTGGCTGGATTGGTTTATCTGGCGCTCCAGAATATGGTGGGCAAGGGCTTCCATCCTGTGTCGCAACAGCCGTAAATGAAGGGGTGCAATCCGCCAATCTCTCTTTTTCTCTATGCCCATTATTGAGTTTAGGTTCAATTGAAGCCATTAGTCATCACGCCAGTGATGTTTTAAAAGATCGCTACTTGCCAAAAATGCTCGCCGGAGAATGGACTGGCACGATGAATCTGACTGAGCCTGCGGCTGGTTCAGATCTTGCTGCGATTGCTTGCAAAGCCTTTCCTGACGGTGTTGATGCTAACAACGATGAAATTTATCGTATTAAAGGGCAAAAAATCTTTATTACTTGGGGGGATCATCAAATGAGTGACAACATCATTCATTTGGTTTTGGCTCGTCTCCCTGATGCGCCTGTCGGTGTGAAAGGTATTTCATTGTTTATCGTACCCAAGTTTCTTTTAAATGAAGCAGGTGAACCGAGTGAACGCAATGATGTTCAGGTGGTTTCGGTGGAACATAAGATGGGAATTCACGCTTCGCCAACCTGTGTCATGAGCTTCGGTGATCAACAAGGGGCTATTGGTTACCTTGTTGGTCAGGTCAATGATGGTATTAAAGCCATGTTCACCATGATGAACAATGCTCGTCAAGGGGTTGGTTTGCAGGGATTGGCTATTGCAGAACGAGCCTATCAGCAAGCACTGGCTTATGCCAAAGATCGCAAACAAGGTATGAAAGCGGACCGTTCTGGTCGGGCTGCCATCATTGAGCACCCTGATGTATTACGTATGATGATGACGATGAAATCTCAAATTGATGCAATGCGCTCGTTTATTTATATAGCGGCGGTCGAAAACGATTTGTCACAACTGGCAACAGATGAGCAAAAAAACAAGTCTATCGCAAGAACGGCGTTATATACACCCATTGTAAAAGGCTGGATTACTGAGCAAGCACAAGAAATTACTTCTTTGGCTATACAGGTTCATGGTGGGATGGGCTTTATAGAGGAGACGGGGGTAGCACAACATGCCCGAGATGCTCGGATTTTACCTATCTATGAAGGCACCAATGGCATACAGGCCATTGACTTAATCGGTCGTAAGCTTAAGGGCGATGATGGCGCAGAAATGAAATCCTTGTTAGCGGAAATCGAAGCGGAATTGAATGAGTTAAGCGCAGCGGACCTTCAGCAAAACGTAGAGAAAACGCTGGCGGCTCTTGGGCATGCCAAAAAAGCGACAGAGACCTGTTTAGCGGCGATGAAGGAAGATGCCACTTTAGGGACCGGGTTAGCCTACGCTTATATGATGTCCATAGGCTATCTAATTGGTGCTTGGTTGCAGATTAGGGCTCAGAGTTCGTTACAAGACAATCAGCTAATGAACGCAGCGCAAAAACACTCTTGGACGCATTCTGCTAATTTTTATTGCGATCACATCTTGCCGAGAGCCTTGGCTTATTTTTACACGATAGAGCAGGGGCAGGCGTCAGTCGGCGAATTGGCTGAAACGAGCTTTATAAGGTAATTACGCTAAAACGAGCTTTATAAGGTAATTACGCTAAAACGAATGGCATCATATAAAGAATAATGACCCATAATTGGGGGGAAGTATGACAGACAGAGAAGTAATGGAGTTTGACGTGGTTGTTGTAGGTGGTGGTCCAGCAGGACTGTCAACTGCGTGTCGCATTATGCAAAGAGCGCAAGCGGAAGCAAAAGAGATCAGCGTTTGCTTAGTAGAAAAAGGATCTGAGGTTGGCGCTCATATTCTCTCTGGCGCCGTGGTGGACCCAAAAGCACTAACGGAGCTGTTCCCTGATTGGCAAACTATGGGAGCTCCTTTATTGACCGAAGTGAATGTGGATGAGCTGCATTGGCTGAGTTCCCCGAGTAAATCAAGAGCTTTAAGTCACTGGATGATTCCTAAAACCCTCCATAACCAAGGTAACTATATTATCAGCCTTGGTAACCTAAGCCGTTGGCTAGCTGATCAAGCTGAAGCATTAGGTGTCGAGGTGTTCCCCGGTTTTTCGGCTGCCAGTTTATCCTATGACGACCAAGGTAATCTGGAAGGTGTTATTACGGGGGATATGGGTCGTGCAGCGGACGGAACTGAAAAAGACGGCTTTATGCCGGGAATGCTACTAAAAGCCAAATACACTGTATTTGCTGAAGGTTGTCGTGGTCATTTAGGTAAAGAGTTGATTGCAGATTTCGAACTGGATAAAGAGAAAGCCCCTCAGCACTATGGTCTTGGCATCAAAGAACTCTGGGATGTGCCTGAGTCTCAAAGTAAGCCGGGGACCGTCATTCATACGGCAGGCTGGCCATTAGGAAATGAGGCGGGTGGTGGCGGCTTCTTATATCATTTGGAAAATAATCAGGTTGTGGTAGGGCTGATTGTTGATTTGAATTATAAAAATCCATATTTGAGCCCTTATGAAGAATTTCAGCGCTATAAACATCACCCGATTATCGCCGAGCATTTGAAAGGAGCGAAGCGAGTTTCCTATGGTGCCCGTGCGATTGCAAAGGGCGGCTTAGATTCATTGCCAAAAATGAGTTTCCCCGGCGGGCTCATTGTTGGTTGTGACGCAGGAACCTTGAATCCTGCCAAAATCAAAGGTACTCATACGGCGATGAAGAGCGGCATGTTGGCAGCGGATACGATTTTTGAAGCCTTGCAAACAGAAAATCCACCAACTGAGCTAAGCCAGTATGAGAATGCCTTGCGCGACTCTTGGTTAGGTAAAGAGTTACATCAAGCACGAAACTTTGTACCTGTTATGCATACCCTAGGAACCTTCTGGGGTGGGGCGTATAACTGGTTAGATCAAAATATATTCTCTGGCAATTTGCCTTTTAGTTTTAGCGATATGACGCCTGATTATGCTTGTATGGAACCATCGAGCGAACATAAGTCTCCAGACTACAAAAAACCGGATGGCCTGTTGAGCTTTGATAAATTGTCTTCCGTGTTCTTATCCAACACCAATCACGAAGAGAATCAGCCCTGTCATTTGCAGTTAAATAACCCGAATATCCCTATTCAACAGAACTTACCCATTTTTAATGAGCCCGCTCAACGTTATTGTCCGGCCGGAGTTTACGAAGTGGTAGAGGCGGAAGGTGAGTCGATTTTTCAGATCAACTCGCAAAACTGCATACATTGTAAAACGTGTGATATCAAAGACCCTGCACAAAATATTACCTGGGTAACACCTGAAGGCGCCGGCGGGCCGAATTACCCTAATATGTAGTTGATAGGGTTAGTCAGCAACAAACAGATCGGCACAACTGATTTGTTTGTTGTGATTCCTTACTGGATTTAGCCATTAGCCTGTTTAATAATAGAGCCCTATTTAAAGGGGAAAATTATGCGCTTGTGGGTCGATGCTGACGCCTGTCCTAATGTGATTAAAACCATTTTATTTCGTGCCGCCGAGCGTGTTCAAATTCCCTGTATTCTAGTGGCCAATCAGGCTATTTCTATTCCTCCTTCTAAATGGGTTGAGCGTCGTGTCGTGAGTTCTGGCTTTGATGTTGCGGACAACTATATTGTCGATAATATCGACGAGGCGGATCTTGTTATTACTGCAGACATTCCCCTTGCCTCGGATGTTATTGAAAAGGGTGCTTTGGCTATTAACCCTCGCGGCGAGCTGTATACACAAGAGAACATAAAACAACGTCTTGCTATGCGTGACTTTATGGAACAAATGCGTTCTTCTGGAGTGCAGGCAGGTGGACCGCCTACGTTCAATCAGCAAGATCGCATGGCATTCGCTAACACCTTGGATAAGTTGTTAGCTCAACGAGTTAAATAAACGCCTGAATAATCGGGAAAGTGCTTACTGAGAGCCTGAGCTTTTTCTCGATTATTTAAAAATTATAGGTACATAAAATGAAAAAAATCGTGGTGGTTGGCGGTGGAGCAGGTGGTTTAGAGCTTGTGACCAAGCTGGGTCATGGGTTTGGCAAAAGCCGTCAAGCGGAAATTGTGCTGATTGATCGCAGCCAAACGCATATTTGGAAGCCCTTGTTACATGAAGTGGCAACTGGGTCTATTGATATCAATAGTGATGGCGTAAATTATCGCGCTCATGCGGCAAAGCATCATTATCAGTTTCAACTTGGCACACTGACAGGTGTTAACCCCGAAGAGCGAAAATTAACGCTTGATTCACTATCAGATGATATGGGCCACATCGTTCTTCCTGAACGTACCATTGAATACGATATTTTGGTAATGGCTGTGGGCAGTGTTAGCAATGACTTTGGAACGCCGGGCGTGTCGGATCACTGCTATTTTCTTGATTCTCATAAACAGGCTGAGCGCTTCCAGCAAGCCCTGCTTACCCACTTCTTACGAGTCCATCAAGAAGGCCCTGATGCCAAGCTTAAGCTAGCGATTGTTGGCGGCGGTGCGACAGGGGTTGAGCTTTCAGCTGAGCTATTTCATGTGGCGGATATGCTAAAGGCCTATGGCATGCCAGAGATGTCAGGCAAACGCGTACATGTCCAGCTTATTGAAGCCGGAGCAAGAATTTTGCCAGCCTTGCCAGATCGAATTGCGGGCTTGGCAACCAAAGAGTTAGCTCGATTAGGTGTTACTGTGAGTGAAAATACACGAGTAGTTCGAGCCTATGACGGTGGTTTTCAAACCGCAGAAGAAACAGATATAAAAGCGGACTTGATGATTTGGGCGGCCGGCGTCAAAGCGCCCGATTTCGTAGCTGGTATTGAAGGCTTTGAAACCACTCGCAATAATCAGATCTTAGTCAAAGGCACCTTGCAGACGGCGGCATTTGATAATGTTTATGTGATTGGCGATTGTTGTGCCTGTAAGCAGCCGGATGGCTCCTTTGTACCACCAAGAGCACAATCCGCACACCAGATGGCTTCTTTGGTATTTAAGAATATCAAAGCGTCATTTCGTAGTGAGCCGTTAAAAGAATACCTCTATAAAGATTACGGCTCTTTGGTGAACCTTAGTAACTACAGTACAGTAGGTAGTTTGATGGGGAATCTAATGGGCGGTTCTATGTTCATAGAAGGGCGGATTGCCCGCTTTGTTTATATTTCCTTGTATCGACTGCACTTAATTGCCATTCATGGTTGGCTGAAAGCCACGGTTATAATGGCAGCGCAAAAGATTGGCAAGGTAGTCAAACCTAAGTTGAAGCTGCATTAATCCTCATGCTTCGACAGCGTTAATTCTTAATAAGGCATAAGACCGAGCTGATAATTAAGCTCGGTTTTTTTATGTTTAAGTGGATTGCAAAATAAATTGAGCTTGCTCAATAGAGTTTTTTGAAGCAATAGATAATGATAAACAGCGGCCATGTAGGCTATTCAAATGAGCAAAATATAAAGCAAGCCCTATGACTGATTTTGCTTACAGCAATTTATTTTCCCTATCAAAAGAGGGCGTTTTTTCTTTAAATTATGAAATTTTATTACTGTCACACTTTATAACCAGATTGCTCGATGAGGTATATTTGGTAATCCTCCCCTAGGCTAAACATCATTACCTTCAATCTGGTATCGTTTTTAAGTGTCAGTTGCTTATTATTGGTTGTTCATTTTTGAGGACCTTGGTGGATTGTGTGAGAACTCGAAGCCTACTAGGCAACTGACTTTCTTATCTATGCCAAGTGTGTCGGTGATTGTTGAGATCTAAGAAAGAGGGCCGTTTTTTTTATTTATATTATGTCTATAAAAGTATTGGAGTAATGACGTGGATTTTCCAACCCCATTAATCGAAGGTCGATTGATTAAACGTTATAAACGTTTTTTGTCTGATATTAAATTATCTAGCGGTGAGGTGGTCGTGGCTCATTGTCCGAATACGGGTTCAATGAAGCGTTGTCAGCAAGATGGTGCTCGAGTGTGGTTGTCTAAAAGTGATAACCCAAAACGTAAGCTTGGTTACACTTGGGAATTGGTTGAGGTGGATGAAAAGTATCTTGCTTGTATTAATACTGGCTATCCCAATAAGTTGGTTGGGGAGGCGATTGCGAATGGTGTTGTTTCTGAATTGCTTGGCTATGCCGAGCAAAAGGCAGAGGTGAGGTACGGTGAGAAAAGTCGTATTGATTGGTTGCTTACAGATGAAAGTAGCAATAAGTGTTATGTGGAAGTCAAAAATGTGACCTTGCTTGAGGAGGATGGTCTAGGGTATTTTCCAGATGCGGTGACGGAACGAGGGCGTAAACACCTGTATGAGCTAGCGGATATGGTTGATATGGGTCATAGAGCTGTTATGTTTTTCTGTGTAAGTCATACAGGAATTGGTTCTGTGACTCCAGCTGCTCATATTGATGGAAAGTACGCAAAAGCACTTTGGGAAGCGATTGATAGAGGGGTGGAGATTGTTGCTTATCGTGTTGCGATAGATTTGCAAGGGATGGTGGTTACTGAACCTGTGTCTTTTGTGTTACCTGAGTTCATAGGTTAGGTTGGTAAATAACCATATTCGTTGGTTTTGTATGCTATTTGTACGGTTTTTCGTCTTTTTTAAATTAATTCAATTAACTTCTAAAAATCACTTGCACAAAATCTGTAGATCCTTAATATACGCCCTCGCTGACACGGACAGGGTTTCATTCTCTCATAGAGAATAAGCGGCTTAAGTGATTTGGCAACGCTCTTTAAAATAGATAATCAGATAATTTGTGTGG
>NZ_JAEMNX010000041.1 GCF_016463975.1 Marinomonas transparens
AAACAAAGGCCAAATAACAAAAAAGGCGCCTAAGCGCCTTTATCAACTTCACAATTATGTGGCTAATCTATAACAAATAAGTGATGTTTTTTCTTACCTAATTTTACTAGAAAATACTTATCGTAATAACCGTTTTCAGGTTTGAAAATATTCGCCGCATTCATGTTGTCATCCAGTCCTTTAGCTACGCCATTAACGAAGACTGAGTTTCTTTGCAGTGCATCCTTCACTTGTTTACCACTTGCGGCCAAACCAGCATCAGCCATCAAAGATGTAAGAGGCGTTGCAGATAGATCAATCCCAACAAGCGAACTACTGGGCAAGCCATCTTGCTGAATCTGCGCCAAATCTTGCTCACTTAATAGGTTCGTGTCACCACTAAACAGCGCTTGAGTAATTCGCTCTGCGGCTTGCAAACCATCTTCACCATGTACCAGCTTGGTCACTGCACGAGCAAGAATGGATTGAGCCTGTGGCTTACCATTACCTTCTTTGTCTTGTTTTTCAATCTCATTAATGTCTTCTACAGACAAAAAAGTAAAATATTTCAAAAACTTATAAACATCTGCATCTGACGTAGTCAGCCAAAACTGATAGAAGGCATACTGACTGGTTTTGCCCGCATCCAGCCAAATTGTACCCGTTTCGGTTTTACCAAATTTTGTGCCATCTGACTTAGTGACTAGAGGCATCGTCAGCCCAAAGGCTTGATTGCCATTTTGTCGGCGCGTCAGATCCGTCCCACCAGTAATGTTCCCCCATTGATCGCTACCACCAATTTGCAATGTACAGTTATGCAACCTATTCAGTTCGGCAAAATCAAAGGATTGCAAAATCATATAAGTAAATTCAGTAAAAGAAATCCCCTCACCTTCACGATCAATACGCTGTTTAACCGATTCTTTTTGAATCATCGCATTGATAGAAAAGTGTTTCCCCACATCACGCAAAAAATCCAGAACACTAAGATCTTTTGTCCAATCGTAGTTATTAACAACTTCTGCACTATTCAAATCCGTATTGAACTCAATAAACTGACTAACTTGTGCTCGTAGTTTTTCTACCCATTCAGAAACAACTTCAGGACCATTTAACTTACGCTCAACAGCTTTAAAACTAGGATCTCCAATCAAGCCCGTCGCACCACCGACTAGCGCTAAAGGTTTATGTCCAGCGAGTTGAAAACGCTTCAACATGAGAAGAGGCACTAAACTGCCGATATGCAAACTGTCAGCCGTCGGATCAAAACCACAATAAAGCGTTCGGCTACCACTGTTGAGGTGATTTTTTAGTTCTTCTTCAGCCGTCATCTGAGCAATAAGTCCACGGGCTTGTAAGTCGTTTAAAAGGTCATTACTGACTACTGCCATTGTTTTGATCCATATCCTAATGAGTTAATTTTACTTAAGCATTCAATTATAAAAGTAATATTGATAAGATGATAAGGCTTTATTAAAGATTTTTTGGGTACTCATTTTGACCAAGTTACTACCGACTAAGCACCTGCTCTTGATTGCCGTTGTCAGCGTGCTTCTTGCAGTCGTGTTAATTGCACTACCTTCCGATGTAGAAAATGACAATAAACCTATTAGGCTTGAGGCCAATTTTGAAATTGTTGATCAGTCTCAACTCCAAATACTTGACCTTCAAAATCAACAAACAAATCAGCAAGCTCCTCAATTATCGACCAATTCGCTAACAAGTAACCTTTCTTACGACATAGCACCACCCAGTGTATTAGCAAAGAAAAACCGTGAACCTACTTTTATGGAGCAGTCAGTAAAATTGGTGCCTGGAGATTCCTTATCCAAAGTTCTTTCAAATAAAAACATTTCCGCACAAGATATTTATAAAGTATCTCTTGCTGATAAAAAGCAAAAAACCTTGTTACGCATGAAACCTGGACAAACGCTTAACTTTGTTACTAATGATACTTCTGGAGAGCTCACAAAATTAACCCTTATTCAAAATCGTCTGGATAGCGTCATCTTTACAAAAAATGGTGATCAATTTGACCGTGAAGAAATATCCAGAAAGCCTGATATAGTACAAACCTATAAAGAGGCCACCATTAACAGCTCATTATTTGTTGATGGCCTGCATGCTGGCATTAACCAATCTCTTTTAATTGAATTAGCCAATATTTTTGGTTGGGACATCGACTTTGCACTAGACATACGTAAAGGCGATAGCCTAAGCATGCTATACGAAGAAAAATTCTTAGACGGTGAAAAAATAGGCCATGGCAATATCATTGCCGCACAGTTCATCAATAACGGACGTACCTATAAAGCCATTCGTTACGTAACAAAAAGAGGCGCCCATTACTACACACCTGATGGCTTAGCTATGCGTAAAGCCTTTATAAGAACCCCCGTTGATTTCACCCGTATTTCATCAAAATTTAACCCCAAAAGACTTCACCCTATTTTCAAAACCAGTCGCCCACATAGAGGGGTAGACTATGCCGCCTCAAGTGGTACCCCAGTAAAAGCAGCAGGTGATGGCAAAATATCTTTTGCAGGCAAACAAAATGGCTATGGGAACGTGGTAATCATAGATCACGGCAAAGGCTACCAAACCCTATATGCCCATTTAAGAGGCTTTGCTCGCGGAACCAAACGCGGTAGAAGGGTCAGCCAAGGAAAGATCATCGCTTATGTCGGTCAAACTGGTTGGGCGACAGGCCCTCACTTGCACTATGAATTCCGCATCAATGGCACCCATAAGAACCCTGTCACAGTGAAGCTACCAAACGACACACCTATGGCGAAAAAGGATCTAAAAGAGTATCTCCCCTACGCCCAAGAAGTTGTTGCCACTTTAGAGAACTCACATTCTCCGTCTTTTGCACAAAAATTAGCCTTACTGAAAAACTAACCAAACTAACCTTAAATGTCGCTCATAAAATGAGTGACATTCGTTCCAAATTCCCCAATCTAAATGATACATGCCACATAAGCGTCATTTCTAAGCACCAGAATATAAAGTGTCTTTTTTTCTTTACAGCTACACAGAAAGTTCAATGCTATTTGCATTGTATTTTATTGCAAATACGGCAAAATAAAACGGCTTTATATGACGCACTAAGCGCAGATTTCATTACCGCCATTGAATTGTGGCGCACTAAACAAGGACCTTTCATGTTCAAGCACCTTCAAGCTGTTTCTGGCGATCCTCTTTTAGCTCTTATCATTGCTCACAAACAAGACCCAAACCCTAACAAAATTGATTTAGGAGTAGGCGTTTACAAAGACGACAATGGTCACACACCGATTTTAAACAGTGTAAAAAAAGCCGAAGCGATTCTGCTTGAACAAGAAGACTCAAAAAGCTATTTGGGTATTTATGGTGCTACAGAGTTCGAACCTATTATTCAAAACCTTGTGTTAGGCGAAAATAATGAAATCATCACCTCTAAACGCATTCGCTCTACACAAACCCCAGGTGGCACAGGCGCGCTTAAAGTCGCAGCCGATTTCATAAGTGCTAACTTAAAAGATGCTCGTCTTTGGGTAAGCGACCCAACGTGGGGAAATCATGAATCTATTTTCAATTCCGCTGGCGTCGAAGTAAAAGCCTACCCTTACTATGATCCAGCAACGAATGGCCTACGCTTCGACGCCATGATGGCGACGCTAGAAGCAGAAGCCAATGAAGGCGATGTTTTGCTGTTACACGCTTGCTGCCATAACCCAACAGGAATAGACCTACAAAAAGAGCATTGGGAAGTGATCACGGAGTTTGTTAAAAAGCGTGGACTACTGCCTCTCGTCGATGCGGCTTACCAAGGTTTTGGCGATGGTCTCGATGAAGACTTAGCTGGTCTTCGCCATATGGCAAGCCGAGTTCCTAATATGCTCATTGCCAACTCTTTCTCGAAAAATTTTGGAATCTACCGTGACCGTTGTGGTGGTTTAAGTGTGATTGCCGACACAGCAGAAGAAGCAAACAACGCCTTCTCCATCATAGGACAAGCGATTCGTGCCAACTACTCCATGCCACCAGCCCATGGCGCCGCAGTAGTGTACACCATCATGAACGACCCAAAGCTGAAGGCCGAGTGGGAAGAAGAAGTAACGGCAATGCGCGATCGTATTAATGGCTTGCGTAAAAAACTAGTCGACAAACTGGCCTCTTCTGGTGTAAGCAAAAACTTTGCCTTCATCCAAGACCAACGCGGCATGTTCTCCTACTCAGGCTTAACCATTGAACAAGTACGCACCTTACGAAGTGAATATGCTATCTACATAGCCGATACAGGACGCATGAGTATTGCAGGTGTCAGCGACACAAACATTGATTACTTATGTGAAAGCATCGCCAAAGTCGTTGGCTAATCTAACGACTGGCTATACAAATACAAAAACGTCGTGAAGAGCCCTCTCTTCACGACGTTTTTGTATTAATTTGACGTCAAGTTAATGAAGCACTCGCGGCTCTAACTTTCCCTCGCTCGCCGACACTTCAGGGTGATTAAACTGCACTAAACGCATAATAGAAGGTTCTATAGTGTCACGCCAAAAATTGACCTCTTCTTCCACCATACCCTCAAGTTTTTTCCAACCCGCTTCGGTACCAAACAAACGTACAGGCGCTAGAACCTCATCGAAAAACTCCCGATTATCCCCCAGCCCTATACTGGTTAATTTTGCTCCACGAACAAAACCAACACACCATTCTTCAACCAATATTTTATATTCACCATCCACCTCTTGCTCAAGGTAAACAGGGTAGAAGTCCCCAAATATAAGACTATTCATGGTTTCCATATACATAATAAGCACCAGACTCAAGAACTCATCCTCTTGTTCAGACGACTCCCAAGCAGGCTGATCCTCATCCGCCCCCCAAATAGCGTTCAACCATTGATCAGGCTGCAACTCCTGAGCAGAGCAGCCTAGCGCTGTTAAAAAACCGTCCAACTCAGAAACACAGAGCAGAGATCGATCCGTTCCGAACGTCAATAAATAATGATCTAACTTTTCATACAAGGCTTCTTCACTGATAACATCAGCATCTTGCTCTTCAGACATTCGTTTTTCCATTTGCTAGTAAGTAGCTTTATCGAAACTAAAAAATGCGGTCATTCTTTAGTTTCGTTTATCGTATTTAACATCCAAATATTTTTATATTATAGCACTCCAATTATCTGGTTTTCAGTCAGTTACTTAGGTTTCATTAAAATATAATTTTCCAACAAGCCAAACAGATCAACATTCATAACGACGCCTTCTTTATTAAGCCACCTAAACCAGTAGTGATATTGAGCCAACTATCCTATGATGAAAGGCAAACTATTTGACGAAAAACACCTATGAAAATCTTGATACTCGTTGCCACCTTACTCATAGCTGGAATAGCCTTAACCGTCTCTTTACCGACATTTCAAGCGCCATCAATAAATAAAACACAAGCAGCTAACTATTTGATTAACCAAGATTCTTTATCATCTCCGCTCGACATGAAAGACTTTCTATTAATCACCCCCACGCCCAGTGACTCTACATTTACTTTACGTTTAGGCTTATACAGCCAACTGCAACAAGCCGTTACTGAGGCAAAGGCAATAAATGCGCCTAGCAAAACAGTCATCATAAAAGTAACGGACAAAAATAGAGAGTGGTATTTGGTTTTACTCGGTCAATATGCAACCCTATCACAGGCAGAGCAACAGAGGCGTTGGTTACAAAACAACCAGACATCCGCTACACTCATGTTATTACCCGCAGGCCTCACCCTATAAAACGAACCAGAGCACAACATGAACTATTTGCCGCCCTTAAGAAATTACCAACAGATGGTACGCGTTGTGCAAAACGACACGGACGGCGATCATTTAGCAAAACATGCAGTCAATTTTAGTCTAGGTAATGCGTTTGGGGATGAGCAAACCAGCGAGTTTGATCATCTATTTAGTAATGGCGGAGTGTCGCCAACAGAGTTACAAATGCGAACGTTAGATTCAATGAACCTGCCTAGTAGCTCACCACGTCGTCCGGGCGCAACTAACCATGGCGGACTTTATTCAACGCGCGCTGGATCATCCCTGTTTCACAGTCTCAATCACTCAACCCGCGATTATCTAAATGGTACTGGGCAGCAAGTCGCTAGTCGTCATCATAATGGCCCCGGCACAAAATTCCGAACAGAATTAAGCCCCCATGCGGACAATAAAATCATTTATAAAAGAACTCATGTTTCTCAGTCTAATGATCACAGGCCAATGGCTTTACAGCTCCCTAACCATAAACATAATGAACCACATCACGACTTCCCATCTCAACAACATGCAGAGCCACCCCACTCAGGCCATTCTAGGCTCTAACTCATATACATTACTTTGGTTTGGCATGGGGTCATTGTCATACCCTGTGCATTGGGCGGCATACCGTTATGACCCGTGGGTGAAAGCATCATGGTCGCTGGTGCGCCAGAGATAAATACCTTCGTACTGCCCATGTCATGTTTTACTTTACCCATGATCATGCTAGAAACGACCCCACCCAATACACCGGCTTGATTGCCATTTGATAAGGGGATTTCGGTCATTAAATTATGCGCAGGCATGGCCATAATAGTGTGGTTATTTACATTCGGCACCGCGGTGGATGTTGGCGCAATATTCGGGTAAGGAATAGGCACAACAACAAGCACCACTAGAGTTTTACACACATCAGGCATGCCCATATTCATGGCAGTAGCCTGGGTATTAGCATACATAACGGCATCCTCTATTTAATTGTTTAGAATATTTAGGCGCACTAGCCCATATTAATACGTTCACCATCAATACGGACATCTTCATCCGCCGTAATGAGTTGATGTTTGCCATGCAGCCTCAACAGTGTTTTTGCACTAATATTCAGCTGTGCCGCTTTTTGAACAAAGTGCTCGGCTTGCGCAACCAGCGTATCGGTCATGGAGAGCACACCATGTTTACATATCATAGATATCCGGTTGAGCGACACCAACTCTACATCCTCACGTGCGGTTAAATGAATATTCTTTGCCTGCCAGTGAATGTCTCGATCGGAGTCGAAATTTAGCGGTTGCTCAGTATCTGGGCGGTGCAGTATTTGTGATATATAGTATTGGCCGGCGACCTCAATAAAGGTGACTTGATCGCCAATGTCAGGTGTTAACAATAGGCCTGTCGCTGGCAACGCCCAGTAATCATGATCCAGCTGCCATAAATTACCCGACTCACTAGCGTCTGTAACCTTGCCACAATACAAATGGGCATAAGCCTTAGGCCTTATGGAATTTGCTTTACGGTTTACCACACTCAGATAAGATTTCATGCGCTGACTCCATATTCTTTTAACTGTTTATCAAGCTGCTGCTGATTTTTGTCGACCTTGATAAGCTGAGCTTGGTCGACGCCCTTCCAATTAGATTCATTGTCGGTTAAAGCGTGGATATTGGTTGCTTTACATTGGCTGCTAGAAAAGTCGCAATGGTTTAACGCCGCATAGCTTATGTTGGTGTAACTAAGATTGACTGAAGAAAAATTAGAGTCTGCGGCCTCCATAGATTTACACCAAGCTTGGCTCATATCGCTATCAGAAAAATCAGATTTAGACAGAATCGCGCCTTGGAAATTACTATTTTTTAGATCCGCCTTGGAAAAGTCGCTACCGTCTATACGGCTGTTGATAAAAAGGCTTTTCTGAAGCTTGGCCTCAGAAAAGTCAGCATTCTCAATGGTACAATCAGAAAAACCTGTTTCACTTAGCTGCCCTTTGGTTAACTTAGTGCCAACAAATTTACTGTCATTACAGGTAGATTTTGTCAGTGTTACGCCCGACATATCCAACCCACTAAAATCACAAGTAATCAGTAACGCCTGGCAAAAACTGCACTCCGTTATTGCTGACTTTGAGAAATCAAACCCCATCAAGGTAACGTTGTTAAAATCACATTGCGTCAAACTAATAATACCAATACGGGCAGCGGTTACACTGGTGGTATCAAAGTGACATCCCAAAAACCTAGAGGATTCTAAATTGCACTGACTAAAGTTGCTCGTCTTAATATCACAATTTGACCACAGGCTATTGGATAGATCTCCCTCCGAAAACGTTGCCGACGTACAATCACCAGACCATTTTGACCCGTTCATTTTACATTGAATAAAAACTGGCATGGACAAGCTGTCGGTAAAACTTGCCTCTTGATGGTCGCACTGCATAAAGGAGGCTCCCTTAAAATCACAGCCCTTAAATATGCTCCTAGTAAACTGACAGCTTATAAATATCGCCCCGCATAAATCAACGGCATCAAATGACTTACCACTGTAGTCAACGTTCGACAAGGGTATTCCAGCGGCAATATTATTTTGTATTTCATCGATATAATTCATAAAACTCCATCTATCGTCGTATCTACTATTTCAGTGCTGGCTAAGCCCTAGGATAATGACGCCACAGGTTGCGTAAGGGCTTTACTTGGTTGGCAATATAAAAATTGAGCTTGATCAAGATTGGTGTTTTGGAAAGTAGTGGTCTTTAAATCTGCACGGTCAAACGTGGCTTTGTTCAGTGATGACAAAACAAATAAAGTGCCCCGACAAACACTGAGGGAGAAATCCACCTGTTTCATCATGCAACCTTTAAACAGGCTGTGACTAAGATTCGCCCCGTTCAGATTGGCTTCACCAAAATCACATGACTCAAACACAGACTCGTTGATAACGGACTGAAGCAAATTAACCGACCTAAAACCGCAACTCTGCCAATGGCTATTCGAAAAATCGGCACCAGTGAAGTCACCCAAATTACTGAACTGAACCTTCTGCGCCGTCACATGACAAAAACTCGCCTGCTCAGCTTTTGCATCGACGATTAGCGTCCGCTGTAGCTTGGCATGACGCCATACTGATTGTCGGATATTGCAGTCAGCAAAGTTCCCGCTGCTGATATTTGCATCATGCCAATGCGTACCTTGCAAGGTGGCATTCATAAATTGTCCTTTATGACAGCGAACATGATTCATGCAGCTATGGCTTAAATCGGCCTCTATCACCTTAATATTATCTAGGGTAGCCGAGGTAAAATCACATGAAAGCAAGCTCGTAGCGTTCAACTGCCCGTCGGTTAAATTTGCCTGCTTAAAACTCACCGTCGAGGCGGTTATTTTTGACCAATTAACTTGCGGTGCATCAGCACCATCAAAAATGGCGTTATCCACATTCGCTTGCGTTAATACCGCGCCCTGTAAGCGGCAATTGATAAATGTGCAGTTCGATAGATTTGCTTCTTCAAACATGACATCGCTAAGGTCCTGATGACTAAAGTCAAGCCCGCTAAGATTCGCGCCCGCCAGATCTCGGCCAGCCAATGAAACGCCCTGCTGCACAAGCTCCACCACCCAGCCTCTTATGAGCTCAGCATCAACTTCATTTAGCGGTAGAGACATAATCGTGCACGAAGCGGCGGCCTGTCGAGACTCCCGTTGGCCGATCAAGGCCATGCTTGCGGATGATGGAGCGTGACGCTTTATATCATCATGTTTAGTATCAACGGCCGAAACATAAACCGGGTTAAACACACGCTGGCGCAAACTTTCCTGACTTTCCTTTGGCGCTTGTTTACGGCTTGCCTGTTCATTAATAACGGCTAATTTCACATGAGCATCCGCCAACTCACTTGCCGTTACACGATCGTGCTCTTTAAAATACTGGCTCAAATCAATATCGCCGCTATCGATTAGCGCCTGGGGAAGAGGGGGATAATCATTTATATCATCCAACAGTGCTTGCTGTTTTTGCTGCTCAGTAATTTTGTTATTCGCCACCTGTTGCTCAAGGTGCTGTTGACGCTTGCGCCTATGCTCACTTTTAGCCTGTTGGTAGAGTGTGTCTGCATGTAATTGCTCACTCGCGGTTTTCTTCGGCTTTAAAGGTGCCTCATTGAGTGCGTGAATACCTGCGGTATTTTTATCACTGCGCAAAGACAACTGCTGCTTATAATGATCAGCCGTTCTCGATTCGTCACCCACCCGCTCATAAGCGAGCATCAAGGTCTTAATATCCAGGCCATCGCAATCGCGCACCGCCAATTGCCCCCGATAAATCGCTACGCCTAAAAGTAATTCGGGGAAAAACCACACCGTATCAATGTGAGTTTTTATTTCAACGAATTCATCACCAGAAGACTCATCACTGGATGATGACTGAGTAATAAAAGCGCGAACATTCATTTGCGGTAAGCGACCACAGATAAGTGGCTGTGTCGGATGCATAGCGGTTAATTCATATTCAGTGCCAGGGTTAATGCTCCCCTTAAACTGCTGATCTTCTGGTGCCGCATTAAAATAACGAGGGTCTGTGTCATGGGGGAAACCTGGATGCACATTATCCAGCCAGTGTTGGTTGTAACGCCCATGAAACTTTGTGCGCTGCGGCAAACTAATATCCAAGGGGCCAAAGCCGGCCACCGAACGCGGCCTTTTATCCACGGAAATTTTATCTTTCGTAAGATACAAATTCGGCAACGCATAACATCCCGTCACCTTATTTTTATTAGCTTTAGTGATCGCCCCCCGCCCTACCGGATTGTATTTATCACCCACACCACCATAGGCACGGCTATAGCATAGTGGCATAGCAGTAAACGGCCGAGCCTTGCTGGCCAAGCTTAATAGATGACCATCCCAGAATCGATCACCGACCACCTGAATATACTTGTGGCTATTCCCCAGCTTTGCCGACACCTGTAACTTTGTGGCTGGTTTGCCATTATCTGTATAGGCGCTGCCGGCTAGTAACCACTCACCCTGAGCTTTAGCGAAACCCATATCCAGCACCAGCTGATCACTTAGCCCCTCGTTTAGTAGTGGCGTGATTTGCTGCCAGCATTGGCTATCCGGTAAAAAACCCTCGTCACCGCCGAGCCTGAAAAAACCTAGGCCACCGACAGTAAACTGGTTTGCTTTATAGTTATAGGTACGGCTAATAAGGCCAAGGGTTTTGGGTTTGATAATCTTCATAACTACATGACCACTACCATGCTTGAAGTGAACGTCACTTTGGCCGAATCGACCGTTAACGCTGGCGAACTTATTTTCAAGTCAGGTGCTGACAGCTTCATCGTAGCGTCAGCCGTCATTTTTAATTCTGCTGCTTTCACTTCCGCCGACGTTTTAGCTGTGACGGTTAATTCTGGTGCATTTACTTCCGCCGACGTATCAGCCGTTATGGTTAATTTCGCCGCTTTCACTTCCGCCGATGTTTTAGCTGTGACGGTTAATTCTGGTGCATTTACTTCCGCCGACGTATCAGCCGTTATGGTTAATTTCGCCGCTTTCACTTCCGCCGATGTTTTAGCTGTGACGGTTAATTCTGGTGCATTTACTTCCGCCGATGTATCAGCCGTTACGGTTAATTTCGGCGTGGTCACCGTCATCTCAGGCTTAACGGTTAAATTCAACCCGTCCATGGTCACCGTACAAGGAGAACCTTTGTAATTGATGTTAACGACACCAGATGTAGAAACCGTCTTGTTATAATCGCCAGTCGTGGTGATGATCTCTTTCCTTCCTAAAAGATTTTTTTCATCAATGGTATATAGCGCTGTATGCGTACCCTCAACAACACGGGCAAAATTGTGAATATTTATAGTTTTGCGGAGACCTCCAAAAATAGTGGTGTCGATTTTACCACCTAAAAAAGTATCGTTGCTGCTACTCAACCCCGTGGTTACAGACACATTATTAACAATCCCGTTATTGTTTGTGATGTTACTCATAGCTCCGTTATTGGTGGTGGCATTACTTGTGGCACCAACCGTGACACTGTTATTTGTCACAGCCCCCATCGTTACCGAATTATTCACCACAGCACCAACCGTCTTTGAATTTGAATAACTGACGAGGCCGGGTGTATCTAAAAAATCGGGAGGCGATGCACCAGTACCACTCAGGTTAACGCTTTTCCCAGTGATATGACTTTGGTTATAGCTTGATCCATCAGGTAATTTTTCACAAATATCGATAATGTCTTGATTGGGTATTTTGCCACTAATAAAATTCAGATTTTCTTCATCTACTGTATCGGTAAAGGCTCCCTGATAAGACACATTCACACTCTTATTGGTTTTGGAAAAGCTCTGCCGCGTGTTGGTATAACCCACACTGTAATCCTGCTCGCTATGGCTTTCACTAAAGTGACTGCCCTGGGAAACACTGGCATTTGCCAAACCTTTTGCGCCCTTCTCCGTGGTGGAATAACTAAAAGAACAGCCCTTGCTATAGCTGGTACCACCAAAATTGGCGGCTAATACACTAGAGTTGCTGTAGGCGGTTTGCACAATATTCATCGCGGTTTTAAGGTCAGGTGTCGCTTCACTACCAAAATGAATATTCATGCTATCGCCATAGCTAGTGCTGCAACTGCTGCCCCAATTGGTATTAAAGGTCCAACTGTTGTTTCGCCACAAGGCAGGCTGAATCGTCTTCTGTCCATGTGATGAAACGACCTGCTGGATTTGCGGAATCTCGCTCTCATCACCTCCCCGCCCTATCATCACCATAGAATTCACCGCCGGTGCGGTTTGTGACGTGTCCGACAATGCTACCCAGTGCTTTACGTCGGTTCCTTCATCAGTGGCAAATCGTACAAGGCAACCAATCTGACTTTGCTGCTGATCATCAAACTCAACATGAGAAAGCTCAGTTGAAAAATTATTTTTTTCAAAAAAATAGGGATTCTTAGGAACAGCACTTTCCAGTACCGTGGCCAGCACGCTGCCCTGATGAGTATCTTGGATGTCAAAGGGGGTAATAAAGGTCGCATCGGATTGCTTAGTGTTGGTAGACACGGATGTCGCTTCAATCGTACCCGAATAAGGCGTGTGCTCCGTCACTTTATGGGTGATTTTTGTCACCACAAACGTCTGACCATCAAACTGAGCGGGCATCAGGTTGTTAGCCGTTATGGGGGTTAAACTCTGTTCATTTCCTACTAAAGACGTGTCTTTTGGATTAATCGCCACCTGAGTGAGAGTAAAGGTATAACCTGGACTTAACAGATTAGACGTACTCTCTCCCGTTAAGGTGCCCTGTTGAGTCGCCACCTCCTGTTCAATCTGTAACTTGGCTTCCTCAGCTTCAGCTTTATCGACTCCGTAGGAATAATTTTTATAAAACAAATAGTTAACACCATCAACATCAGAAAGTGCAGGAAAACTATCATACTCAGCTACATTATTCGTTTCCCAAACGGCTTCTTGTCTAACAAGAGCGGCCCCCACCGTCTTCGGCACCATCTGCATTTTGTAACTTAAATTACAAAACAGGTCACTCTGCTGTAAGCCAAGTGACTGAGCATCCGTATAGCTATAACGCAAAGCCAAAGAACCTGTTTCAGTACTCGGAATACTCACTTCATCCGGACCAGTCGTCTGATTGGAAAAAACCACCGTCAATTTGTCAGCAGCATGGATAAAATAAAAGTGCGCCGCCGCCTTTTTCATTACCCTCTGCAGCATAGCAAAGTCGGTTTCACCCGCTTGCATCCAATCCTGTACACGCGTTGCAACCACCCCTTGTAGCCGAGTACAGTCTACTGCAAACGTATTAGCATAGCGGGATAGCTCAGGCTGTATTAATGCCTTAATTAAATTAGCAATGTTCAGACCTTTAAAAACAAAATAACGATTCCGTAGGGTCAAAGGGAATAAGGGCGACTGCAGTTCAGCGCTATACTCCCCCGGCGCACTTTGACTAATGGAAGAGATAATGCCGCTAAAATGACGGGGGGGAAGCTCTTGACCCGTTGAAAAGTTCTCCTCAACAGACGGTCCAGATTCATTGTCCTCATCACTGTGATACTCATAACCCAATGTCACTCGCGCCCATTGGCCTAACAACATCTGACTGTTGCCTTGCACCAAGGTTAATAAATCCTCTTGTGGATAAGGCTCATCGGGTAAAGCCGCAAAATGGCTAGCAGGGGGCTGTTGGGATGGAGCGAGGGTATTATTCTCATTGGCACGCAAACTTATAGTAAAACGATAAGGCTGCGACACCTGTTCTTGGCCTTCAACAGAGATCACTCTTATATAGTCACTGTTCAATAACTGACCGGCAGGCCCAGCGACAATGCTAAGAGACAACGAAGTCACATGCTGCCGACCCAATTCAATCGCCATATAGTCAAGCGGCAGTCCTTTTGTTTTTTCTACATTTGCCATTAATACCTGCCCATTTAGCTATTCCAATCATCATGTAAACAGTCGATTCATGTAATAGAGATAGCAGGATCGGTGCCAAACAAGAAAGACACCGTAATCCCTGTATTTTCAGGCATTCAGCGTAGAGTCGGTATGAAAGCATGGCGAAAGTGGGTTGTTTTTCACCCTCTTTGTGGGTCTTTTGTAGCCTTCATTATCAGGCTTAAAGGCAAGATGCTAACGTCAGGTAAGGTAATGCAATAGGGACTCACGAGTGACCTCTAACCTGAAGTCAGAGTCCATATCGGCAAACAGTGTTAATAATTCATCACGCCATTGTCGTTGGGTTTTATCCGGCCCAAAATAATACAAAAGCTCATTATCGTAAGGTGCGGCAAGATGAATGGGTAAAGCAGAAAAACCTATTTTTTCCAGTGCTTTTTGCGAGGCTTGGTTGCCGTCATACACCTTGGCATAACAGCAATTCATGCCCTTATGCCATTCCCCCAGATTAAGCAAAATAGCCACCGCCTGCGGCCCAAAACCATGCCCCTGAAAGTCCTCACCCAACCAGTAATAAAAAAATCCTGTGCCATTAAATACCTCTAGGCAAACCGAACCAATAAAACCCCATTCTTGATGAAGAACCGCATAAAGATAATGATTAGGGTAACGATCACAGCCCTGTAACCAATGTAGCCAGTCGTCGTCATGGCTAAAATTCGGCAAATTACAGCGTTCAGCCACACTTTTCACGCCATCACTTTGCTGGGTGCAAGCCCAACGAAAGGCATCAATATGATGAGATGCCAATGGCGTTAGCCTTAGCTCCCCAACATGACAATCTTGCCATGGGTCTGAGCCTTGCTCATCGTGATATTGCACCCAGCGATAACAATTAAGTAACAACTCGTTCTGATAGTGCTTAAGCAAGGCGCCCTTTACCCTTTGCAGCGCTTGAAAAGGCTTACCCAACTGCACACAGGCTTCCGCCCCTATAATAATGGCTTTTTCGTACTCTTCATCACTTAACAAACCAGCGTCGGCGTTCAACAAAATATGACAGATGTCATCAACGATAACCCAATCACAAAGGCGAACAGCGAGATCCTGCATCAGCAGGTAATCCGACACCGAATACCGGGCATTACCCAAGTCATCGCCGGATACATCGCCGGATACCTTAGGTAAAAATAGATAGTCCCTTAGCTGAAGCATCCAATAGAGCCGATCCTGAGCATAAATGGCTTGCCGCTGAACATCACGCAGCGCCAGCACCCAATACTGTTGACTCGGTTTAGAACGGTGCGCATCCTCAGCATCCTGATCCGGCTCAATAACAGAACATTGTTTTTGTAGTGCAACCATGATCCCTCTGCCTCACCTGCGCTTTGCCGATAAAAAGAGAATTAGCAGGATCGATGCCAACAAGCGGGTCGAGCGCTATGGCGCGTATCTCCTAGCGTCCAACTTTAAAAAAGCTAAAATCGTCGTGCAATTGGGTCATTACTTACCCTATTACTGGGTGGTTTTATCTGACTTCTTGCACAACAATAGCGAGGCACAAAAAAACAATAAAAATTGTTAAATTCAACACAATATAAACTGTAAATCTAAAATCCATTAATATACAAAATAAAAATATATATGAGGTAACAACCAATGGGAGTGTTAACCAAGCAGCTTAGCGCTTTGCATCCGCGGCTTTCGTCGTCGATGATGTGACTCGCAGTAATGGGCAATAGCATGCTCTTTCCCGACTAGATGACCTGTTCTGCTGCCAAATTGCGTCGCAATACAGAGCCAATTGTCCGAAGAGATATTGAGCCGTTGTAGGATGGGTAATAATGAAGCGTCTATCACACCGCGCTTATCTTCTCGTATTATTCGCCCCGTCATATCCACCAGCTCAAGATAATCGGGTAATTGAAAAGGCAACCCTTCTGGCATATTCAATCTGGGGTTACCAATAAAAGGAAACAACGCCTTGGGTTGTTTTTCTTGCTGCGCAAAATACACACGCTTTTTAAGGCTGGTAAAGTCTGAATCCTCAGGGGTTTTACTCATCTTCGCTCGTAATGGATTGAGATCGACATACGCCATACACGCAACTAATGCCGCTTCATCAAGTAAGGCTTGAGACTTAAAGCGTCCCTCCCAGAATCTACCGGTACATTTATCCTCAAAATTGGCTTGTCGGGCTATGGGTTCATTCAGCTCTTTCATAAACCAGCTAATGTCCATCAACCGAGCCCTGTAGGTTTCAGCAGACGCTTCAACCAAGGCCAATGCAAAGTCGGCTTGCTGCTCACCTCGCACATATTGTTGGGTAAAAAGCGTACCCTTATGAAGTTGATGCCACTTTTGAAGCACCTCTAACCTAGTCCAGTCAGCGGCCTTTCGTTGGTTAATATGCAACACAACATGAAGATGATTGCTCATCACCGCATAAGCACAGATATCAATGGCAAAAACACCGGCGAGAAATAACAATCGATTCTCGACCCAACCACGGCGGTG
This sequence comes from Marinomonas transparens, assembly GCF_016463975.1. Classification (GTDB taxonomy): domain Bacteria; phylum Pseudomonadota; class Gammaproteobacteria; order Pseudomonadales; family Marinomonadaceae; genus Marinomonas; species Marinomonas transparens. Next base: position 16,695 of record NZ_JAEMNX010000041.1, read on the forward strand.
CTCAAAGCTCTCACCAGAGATAGGGTCTTGACCACACAAAAACGCCCGACGAACACAGCGTGAAACACAGTGATAGTAAGGCGTATCTTCAATACTAATTTGTTGACTTCTTGACCTCGGCATCTTGCTTCCCTCTTCCTTGAGTGAATTGTACTGTGATTATATACAGCACAATTTAAAACAAGCAAGCCAAAATGCTCAGGCCTCTGTATGCCTACC
>NZ_JAEMNX010000042.1 GCF_016463975.1 Marinomonas transparens
ATGACTAAAAAGGCTTGATTAGAAAGATGGTATCTCCCCTTAACAAGGGGAGGGAATAAAACCCTGTCCAGCCTCTCAATCCCCCATTACAAGAGGAAAGGATAAAGCCCTATCCGTCCCCCATTACAAGAGGAAAGGATAAAGCCCTATCCGTCCCTCTCGATCCCCCAAAATACCCTGACCTCCTCCCAGCCTCCCCCTTGAAGTAAAGGGGGAGGAGATTATTTATCTCACGCTTGATCGCCTTCAATGCCCATGATTTCAAAGACGTTTATCTGGCCGCCTTTTTGTAGGAAGATTTCCTGGTAGAGTTCTGGGGCGCTGAGTTTGCCCCAGTCACAGGCGGTGTAGATGAGGTATGGCACCATGGAATGGGGGTCGTCTTTAATGAGGAAGTCGGCGGCCCTACGCAGGGCGGCGAAGGCGTCGTCACGGGTCACTAGGCTGCCGTTTCCACCGCTGCCGCCATGATCCCCACCGCCTGAGCCATCGGCTGATTCACTGCCGTTGTCGTGATCGGCTGCGTCGTCTTCATCTTGTTGCTGGCTAAAGCTGATGCCTCGACGGTTGAGTTCTTGACGCAATGTGTCGTCAATTTGATGCAGGATGGAGTTAATATCGCCAAAGCTCGGGCTGGCGTCGCCACAGCAGTCATCTAACCAAGTTTGCAGATGATCCAGAGCCTGAAGGGCGTCTTCTATTTGCGCCACCAGCCCCATGAGATGGGCGCTTTCCGTGGCCGCCATGCGTTGTTTAAAATCTTGAGTGGTGGGCCCTTCATAGGGGGTTTTTAGCTGTTTCTGTTGTTTCAGTTTTTCAAAATGCTGGGCGCTTTCCCAGTCATTCCAACTGAGTTCTTCACCATCGAGTTTGGCTTGTGTAATGGGCAGGCTTTTGATGATGGGGGTGAGTTTTTCATTGATCCAATTAAGCGGGTTGGTACGAAACTCCACATCGCCATCGATCATTTTCGGATGCATGTCTGGCCAATAGGCGGCGCACATTTCTTGGATCAACAAGGCCGCCGGAGCAATGCCGCCAATGCCTTCAAGATGCAAGTTGGCTTCAAACAACCAAATGCCTAATTGTAGGTCTTTGCTCTTTTCCGCTAAGGCGTTAAGGGCAATATTCTTGACCTGTGACCAGTCGGCGGTCTTTAGGTCGTAGGTCCACACCCCCATCGGCAAGGTTGGGTCATCCGCTTTGCGGGCTTCCTTGATAGAAGAATACACGCCATTATGACGTACCGACTCGCCGACTTTTTCATCGCCTATGGGGGCCAGTAATTGACTTAACGAATAGCCCATATGGCATTGCATATAGGCATCGGGGGATTGCATTGCCGTTTCGAGTCTCATGGTGTTTTTCCTTTGTTAAGCATTTCATTGATTTGGGGTCAGTGATTTAAGCCGGGGGCATAAATGGGGAAGTGGCGCGGCAAGGCGATGGCTTGCGGTTCGCCCTTGTCGTCGCTGACCAATGCCTGCAATAGCAAGTTGGCACGGCTGACATAGGCGGGTTCTTCTAAATGAACCTGTTCACCTTTTAGACCCACTGGCACATAAAACGATAAAATGTTTTCGTCATCTTCTCTTTCTCTGGCCTCGCTGCCATACACTGCTAGCCATTCAAACAGCCCCCATCGGCTACGGCTGACAAAGCCCGCCGTCAAGCCTTGGCGGGTGCCCACTTGCCTGGGGGCAGAATGGCTGCCCGGTAAACCAATGGGCACATAAGCCGAGCCTGTCGCCCAGCGCAAATCCAGTTGCAGAGGCTGACCCGGTGACCAACTAATGCTGGTGTCGCCATTCGGGAATAACGCCTGGGTTTGACCACTTTGCAGAGTCCATTCAATAATCTGATTACTGCCTTTTGAAGAACGGCCTTTGGCGTCATAGCTTTTCGCGTCAAAAGTCACGTCCAAGGTAACTTGCCAACGCTTGGCCTTGGGTTGCCAAGTGTGGGCAAAAAAGTCGCTGATGTTGTTCATCTGGCCGATAAACTCCAGCCAAGCATCAGGGATACTGCCGTCTTTTTGGTGTTGCTTATTCAAGTCCGCTAACAAGTTAGCCGAGTTTTGACGATAGTCCGCCAGAAAGGCTTGCAAGGCTTTGGTTGTAAGGTCTTTATTACCCGCTAGCTGACTGTCGGCAAAGGGGTAACGCCCTGCAATGGTTGCATTAAAGGCTTGCGCTAACTGCATATAACGCGTCACCAAAGCTTTTTTATCAGCGCTACTACAGTGTAAATTGACCTGTTGCTCTATCTGTCCACGACGTTTGGCAAACCAGCTTTGATTGCCATGGGCACCATCAAAGAAGTGACTTTGTGAGCACTGCTCATTGGAGATAGCCGTTAATTTTTGCGTTACTAGATCGTTTAAAAGGGTAACTTGGTTATTGGGCTCACCCCGCTCAAAACGCCCCAGATCTTGTAGGGTCGCCAGCCAACGCTGCACCAAGAGGTTACTTAATCCGGTGTCGCTGTTCTGCAAATATTGCAGTAGTGGCTGGGCATAATTAAAGGCAAAATAGCTCATTTTTTGCTGCTGGTTGGTCAGATAGAGTTCCGCCTGCTTTTGGTCACTGAGGTTAAACATAGCTTGAGCAAAATCAGGCTTTTGCCATTGGGGAGAGGACAAAGGTAGATATAAATGATACTCGGCCACCAGCTTTTCTAGCTGTGTCAGCTGTTGAATAATAAAGGCTTGTACCTGCTGCTTAAGCCATAACACATTGCTGCTGTCCCCCTGCTGCTGTAGCAATATTTGAATTTGCAATAACAGCTCTTGTACCTGCTTAAAGCTCTTGACCGCTTCACTGACGCTTTTTTCATGGTAGGCAATCAGGTCATTAATTGGTTTAGGCGCTTTAATGCGCTGGGCAGGTCGAATCATGGCTTGGCTCAACAGGCGCTCTGTCACCTGCTGAAAGCGCTCTGCTAACGTTGTATCGAAGATATTCGTATCACTATGGTCTGCCGAGAATTGCTGGAAATTAATCAGCGCATCAACCAGTTGCTGGAGCGGTATTTCTTGCCATTGCACTATGGTTTCCGAGGAATCAATAACCGGTGGATAGCTGTCTTGTATAAAAGTCAATTCAGTAATGTCTTGCAGTTTTTCCGCCAATCGCTGCAAATCTGGAGATAGACTCAACAAGCCTTGCTGATCAAAGGTAAACAACACACCAAAGGGCACAAAACTTAATTCTGCCAATTCATTACGCACGGTTTGATCACAAGATTGCTGCGAAAAACGCATCACCATCTGGTTCAATTTATTCCAATCAAAGCCATGTCTCACTAGGTCGTGCCGCAGAGCTGTCATTTGTTCCGACAGTTGACCACAGGGACTACTGGCGGCTGAACTGGACAGCCAATCATGCCGAGTATGGTCAATCCATTGGCTTAGCCGTTGGTAATCTTCAATCACAGAAGACGCAGGTAAAATGCGATCAGTCGTGACTAGATCCGCTTGGGCGTTAAATTTTTGCAGTGGTGCAAGGGGAATGTCTTCCGCATGCACCAACAACGCCAGATGCAATTCTTTGGTGAGCGTATCGAGGAATTTAGTACTGAGTTGATGACTCACCAATCGCTGATCGTTACGTATCCAAGGCGGGGAAAACTGAGCACGACGCACCCCCCCCACAATCAGGTCACTGTCTAGATCGGTATTATCAGGCACATAGTTGTTGTATAGGTAATTTAATAAATGGGTTAACTGTTTGCTCACACCTTGGCTGTTTTCTAGTGGGCCCGCTAAACTGACAAAGGCCTGTTGGGCTTTTTCAAAGGCGATTAAGGCACTCTGGTAATCCTTTAGCTGAGTGACTAACGCCGGATAATTGCCTTTTTTTAACGCAACCTGACTGGCGATGGTTAAGGCATTAGCTCGCTGTTTTAAACGACAATCCATGCTTGGAAACAGTTTACTTTCGAGTAGGTGGACCGCAATAAGTTGCTGCTTTTTCACTTCCATTATGTCTAACCAAGATAAGGGCATGGAGAAAGCCACTAATCGCTGGCCAATATCACTCAAACCCTGTAATAGCTCGTAGGTATCCGCCCCCTCAACGGTGCAGTCTGATGCAATGGGGTTGAGTTGCTTTAATTTTGCTTGGCTAAAGCTATTGAACTGGACCACCCGCGTCACATCAAAGGCCAACAGCAGAGACAGCACCAGTGCGGCGCCCACCGCACCGAATTGAAACCGTCGTAATACCTTATTACTGGAAAAACGACGTTTTTCAAGTATCGAACCCAGGTGTTTTTCAGCAAAGATTTTTTGTTGAAAGGCGTCTTCGACAAAGGCGGTTTTATCTTCTAGTTGACCACAAAAATAGATGCCCCTAAGCGGTAAAGCCTCTTGTAAGCTGCTGCGTGCAAAGGTGCTTTGCATGACCTTGGTAAGCGGTGCTTGCAAGGCGGAAAACTGATTCAAGAACAGCATAAATTGATCGATATTGGTGATTTCTTCACCACCTGAGGCGACCCGTAATTGTGCACTTTGCATGGAGCTCAATAGTTGTCCAAACGCCTCGTTCAGCCAGGCCAAATTAAACGCTGTTTCTAAGCGATAAGGGTTGGACCAGCCGATCATTTGTTGCTCGACCTCTTTGCCTTGCGCTTGCCAAAAGGCGGCAAAACCTTCCACCTCATCGCACTGGGTCACAAACACATAAACCGGCAAGACAAAGCCGGTCTTTTTTTGGATTTTCCACAGTTGTTGAAATAGTTGCTCGCCTAGCGCCTCTAAGACGGCGGGAGGTTCTTGGTTAAGTAAGGATTTGGCCGAAACACACAGGATGATTTTGTCCAGCGCGCGCTCAGGACGATACCAATTAAGTTGCTCAAGGTTATCATCCAATGCGTCGGAGGCTGATTCGATCACCACCCCATGGTCAAAAAAATGCCAGCTATTGTTGGCGCCTAATAGACGTTTTTCCTTGGGTAGTAATTGAGCCCGTCGGCCTTGCTTGACCGACTGAATCAGTTGACTTTTGCCACTCTCTGACTCGCCAATCAATAGCGCCCAAGAAGCCTGGTAGCGCCATTCACGCTTGGTGGTCAAGTACTGTATAGCGTTGATAGCACGGCGCATTTGTACCACGCCAAGCCGTTGCCGATAATTTTTCTTGCTCGGCTCCCGCTGCTTTTTTCCCGTCATTTTTTGAACCAGCCAACGAATTGGCCGAAACAGGGTTTTACCGAACCGGGTCACCACACGGAGCAATGATTTTATTAACCAAACGGACCCTTTGGTGGTTTTTTTGATCAGCCATAGACCCAGTAAAATACCAAAAAAAATCAGCAAGACAATGCCGATAAACTGCCATAACGGATCCTGCCAAATCGGTTTGAACTGTTCAATCAAGGGGTAGAGTCGACTCACCAGATCATGATAGGTATGTTCTATTTTCGACCTAAGCTGATCAAAATTTAATAGCGATTTATCTATCCATCTGATGAAGCCTTTTAGGTCAGTAGCCATGTATCTAGCCCCTGATTCAATAGCAACCACACCACAACCCCGATGATTAAATACAGGCCGACACTGTAAATAGCCCCCCGATACCAATTCGATAAGGGGGCTAGACGCTGTTCCTGTTGAGACACGAGACAATGCTCGTAAGCTTGGCCGTGAATATGTGCCGTTGCCTTGCTCTGATGCTGAGTAATAACTTTAAATAGCTTTTGTCGGTAATCTTTTAGTATCTCTGTGTCCTCTCGATAACGCCCGACAAACCCCAGACGTAATGTCAGCAAATACACTGCTGCCAGCTGCACTTCCAGCGGTTGATACTTGTCATCGGCTAACAGGGCATCCAACTGGCGATAAAATATACCGCCTGCCGAGCAACTGTCGTAAAAGTGTTCTTCCAACAACACTTGGTGCCAATGGTCGCGCCCTACCCAGTCCAATTCAAGGATGAAGAGCTCATCGGCCAAGGCGGTCATAGCAAAATAGGCTTTATCCAATAAAAAGCGCTGCCGTTCAGTTAATTTATCTTGCCAATATAAGCGTTTATCACCTAACCACTGACTTAGGTGCAAGCTGATCGCGGTGGCAATTTCTTCATCATTGGGCATGACTTGAAGTTTTAAAATGGCTTTGGCTTCTAGTGCCAATTGATCATGGACAATCCAGCGCTTTACCATCGCAATTTGCTGATAAAACTGACTCATCACGTTGACTAAATTGAAGTTTAATTGGCTCATGATCATGCGTCCTATTTCATATCCGCTTCATGGGGCAGGTGCAACACGATGCGTTTTGGTTGCATGGCTTTTAGCTTGCCACTGGTACAGGCCAGCACCAACGGCTGCCCGGCTTTGATAAAGGCCGGATCGATTTTAATGTAGAACAAGGCATGACCCGGTAACGCCGTCACGCCTGTTATTTCGTCGTATTCGACTTGCTCTACACTGGCGCCTAATAAACGCTTGGTCGACAGCTCCTTGTGCATTTTCATTGACGCAATGCGACAATTTTGCAGCCACTGCACGAGCTCAGACTGGGTTTGATTGGCGCGTGGTTTTAGCTCAATCAGCAGTTCGTTACGGCTCCAGGCTTTATCAAAAGTCATGGTGAAGATGCCATCCTGCCCTTCTTCAAAGGCGAGGCTGGAATAGCGTAAATTCACTTGCTCTAGGCGTTGCTCAATATACCGAATAGCAAAGCCCAAGCCGCTGCCACAATCTTGATGTTGATAGGACGGCAACTTGGGAGGAATACGACTTGAATCAAGCTCACATAGGGAGCCAATAAGACGTGCTAAGACTTGATAAACCTGCCACGGTGGGCTGACTGCGCTGTCCACCAGCAGTTCCAGTTCGGCTAGATGCTGGACCATGGCTCTGATCCACAGCCGATGCTGTTCACTCACTCGACTACCAAGTAATTCTTCGCCATCTTCGGAAAAACCCGCCAGCAAGCGCGCTTTTTTACGAATCATAAAGGCCATATTCTGTAGTCGAGGTTGCAGTGGCAGACGCTCCATCTGCGCATCTTGAGAAGCAATAAAGTTATCCGCCCCTATGCCTAGCATAGGTGGGCAATAGGCGGTTATTTGGTATTGAGCGCCATCGATTTTACTTACTTGCAACAGGGGCAACGCGATGTACTGTTGCTTGACTTGGTTAGTCGCTTGCAAAGCAATAATCGGTTGTAGGCGCAGTACCTCGGCTTCTTCTTCCCCGGTATTGTCGTCTTTCGCTAGCTCGCCATCCACCACGTGAAAACGCTGAATATCTGAGCTATTACTGGCGCTACCGGATACTCGAATCGGCACGGTCAGTTGGATTTTCAACTCAGCCTGCTCGTCGAACTGCGCGTCTTTATTTAAGTCTATTTGCAAGGGCGCATGTTCACGCACGTCGTAATCGATTTGCAAACCATCTGGCATAATGGCGCGTAAGCGGGTGAGATAGACAACGCCTTCTAACAGCCTAGCCTCGTCAATCGCCATCTGCATAATGCCCCATCGATAGGGCATCGCCTGTATCAGGCTTTGCAGTTGGCTTTCCCAGTAGATATGGTTTTGTTGAAAGTGCTGGGGCGATAGCAGCATGCCTTCATGCCAACAAACAGACAGGGGTAAACTATTGAATTGGCTCATAGTATGTCTTCCTCAAGCTGTCCTTCCTTAAGCAAATAGCCCTGCTTATTGAGGATAATTTTTAGTTCATGGTATTGAGTGATATCGGCTTGATATTGACCCGTTTGGTGGAGGTAATTGGCAAATAACAATACGCTAACCGCCTTGAAGTAGTTGCTAGGCAGGGCCAGTTTTTGCTCGGCGGTTTGGGGCACCACTTCCAATTCACTCATCACCAGTTGCTGTTGATAGCGCAGTAATAGGCTTTTTTTATTAGCGAACCAGTCTGGCCCACTTAACGCGCTCAATGCCTCTGCGGTTTTGTCGTCAAAAATAAAGATAATATCCACGGCAACGGGCAGGTTATTATTACTGTTTGCCGCCGACTGTATGTCAATGGACTCGATAAGGGTTTTATTAAATTCATAAAAGGGCACTACCTTGGCGACGGTTTTATCAAGGCTATTGCCTAGGCTCGCGGCGGTTTCACAACCCGCAAGCAAGAGCGCCATTATGCACAGCAAGCCATAGGATATTTTTCTGCTAATCATCTAGGCCACCATCTCTAATAGAAAACGAATAGGCTGCACTCGTTGTGTTGCCGCCATTAGCGCTGCGCCATAGCCTAATCGGTTGCTCAGCCCTGATGCGCTACTCAATGTTGTGGCATTTTTTTGGGCATCATCATCTGGTTGGCACACGAGACTAACGCGACAATCCACTCGCCTTTCACTAATCCACGCTAGCAAGTCGCGCAATTGATGATGACAGACACCACCGGGCACCAGTTCGCTGGCTCTTTGGCTATCGATTGGCCCTAGCTCTAATTCAATCATCGCCTGTTGATCCCAGATCCTTTTACCTAGGGTCGCTTCTTGTCCCAAACGGTGATTAGCACAACCAAGGCGTGTATGGTCGCTGTCTTGTACTGTGAGCCAGCGGCCAATCAGACTGTTCATCGCAATCACAGGCAGAGACAAAACCGTATCAAACAGCTGTCTAATGGTGGGTAAGGTCATGCGGCAATTGGCTAACTGCCCTGATAGCGCCAATAGGGTATCGTCTTGCTGACCATGTAAAGCCCGCTGGGTGGCATAATAATGACCACTCAGGGCCAATAAGAACTCACCAATACCGTTTTCGCTGGCTCGGCTATTGGTGAGCGTATAATTGGTTTGCGCATGAACTAGGTAGCGCAAGGCGTGAATACGGTTATTAAACACATCGACAAAAGCCGCCATCGCGCCCTCGCCATAATATTCATCCTCGCGCATCATGTCGGAGAAGGGTTCCGCCAGGGGACCATCTAGCCCGGTTAGGTTGTAATGGGCGCATTCCACCACATGCTTGTTATTTTCACCCTGGTATTTGCTTTTGATCTTTGCAGGTTTTGTTGGCTGCGCTTGATTTTCAGGCGCTTCACTTTCCAGTCCATCATTGGCTAAGACCACCCGACGAATTTCCCCCGGCGGTAGGCTACGTGACAATGACCCAGTAAATGCCACGCGCTGGGCAAGGGTGTCGAGCACAGCCTCTTCTTCCACCTCCATACCCAACAGCAAATGCGCTAGCTGATGAAATGACCAGCCGGCATCGGGTTGAGCATAGAGTTGGGTTACAGAATAACCTTTTCGCCAATGCGTGGTTGCCATTGCTGCCACACTCCTTCACGTTGGTCGCTGATCAATTGCAGTTGTACAAAATGATTCAGGGTGGTGTATAAACCAAAAAAATAGCTGAGTACGCTGCCCAGTAATAATGGGTTAGCATCAGAAAAGTAGTCTTCGTTTATCTCTAGGGAAATTTGATTGCCTCGACAATGGCCACGCCACATGTCACCACCAATGCGCTTGGTCACTGCTCGCGATGACATGCTGACCAGACCTTCCAGTTGGCGACTATGGGTGGATGACAGTGGATCGCAGTACAAGCGTAAAATTTGCTTGAGAATCGCCAAACGTTCACTGCCCGTGCCAAGGGCATCTAAATTAAGCGACAGTTGCGACAACAGCTTAATGTTATTCTTGCCCTCTAAACTGGCGCCTTTAAACTTGGTCGGCATGCCTAAAATGGAGGCACTCAGCATGGGACCAGAGCCCACTAGCTGTAATGCTTGCCCTTCGCGCAGGGCCTCAGGTAAACGTCGGTTATTACACAGGCCCTTTACCATGATGGTTTGATCCACTGGCTGGCTAGGGGAAAAGTCGGGATTATAAATGGATAAAAAGGTATCGCAGCCACGTTCTCCTGGGGTCAATAGCCCGGTTAACCGGGTGACATAGTATTGGTTCACATTGCCTTTACCGTTCGGCCCTAGCCATGAACTCAAAACCTGACTGTGACCACTAAAGGAGATGCTTTTTACCTGGCTAATACTATGCACTTCGCCTTGTAAATAGTGGCTCTCATCCGCTAATAGTCGATATTCATGCTGGTTGTGCTGGAGCGGCACCGGTTTAAAGGTTTTTTCATATAGGTTGATCGCTGGGAAGCAGTTCAACCTAAAGCAATGCTTATGCAGATGGATATTTTTCGCGGACTGTTCGAGCAGAAAGAGAATTTCAAAGCCCTCTTGTGCCTGATTGAGAGCACCGCTGTTGTGTAAGTCGACAATGTCTAAAAAATAGAACTTTTCCACAAAAGCAAAATACTCTTGCAGTAGTCGATACGCCCGTTGGCTGCCTGCGTCATCCGGTAATACATTTTGATCATCATCAAAGCCCTGCCACTGCAACATTTGTGCTAGCGGTTTAGTCGCACTGTCTAGCCGTGTAATTTTTTCGCCGACACGCACTGCGATGCCAATTAAATCGTCGTTCAATAATTTATACAGCTTGGCCCTTTGCTCGACATCGGCGATATAAAAACGCAGTTTCTCAATTGGGTAATCCCGTATCGACTCGGTGCCGGTGTTCGCGACTTTCACGGATATAACGGATTGCAGAATTTGTCCTGACACGATATTAAGTTCATCAAGACCAACAAAAAGACTCTTGGATAAGACCTGTGTATTGACCACTTCCAACGGCCACAACTCGGTGGGATAACAGTTTTCAAAGCAACATTCGACCTTTTCCTGTTGGCCATTTTTTCCAGTACGTGCGGCGCTACCAATGAATTGCCGACCTTTATCAAACTGATAGCCATTGATGAAGTTGGCCCCATCGGCTTCTACCTTGGCTTGCAGCACAGTCATGCAAGGCAAGGAGCGCATTAGGTTGGGATACAGGCTGTGCAAAAGTTGGTTGGGGATTTGATCCTTCTGTTGCTCTAGGTCAGCTCGCAAGCGTCCCGTCATAAAAGCAAAAGATTGCAGTAGTTGCTCCACATGGGGGTCGTTCGAGCGACCTGCGCTTAATTTCAGTTCTGCCGCTACTTCTGGATAAGTATGGCTAAAGGCTTCTACAGATTGACGTAGATAGCGCATTTCCTGTTGAAAAAAGGGGTAATTTTGCGACATAATCTTTCCATCCTTCGCTTAAGATAATACAAAATAGCCAGCCAGTACCTAGGCCAAATCATCACCGCGAGTGGATCTATCTCATCCGCTGCCTGTTATTAGCCACTTTAGTATCAACGACTTTCTATTAGCCAAAGACAAAGCCCTGCTCGAATTGCTCACCTTCTAGCTCAATTTTCAACTGACAACGGGAGCGCTGCTTAACAGCACCTAGGTTGAGCACCCAGATGTTTTTAATGCGCGGTTCGTATACTTTTAGCACCTGCAGCATATTCTGTTGGAATTGATCTATTTGCTGCTGATTATCGAGCGACTGATCCACCACCGCCATTAAGCCATTGCGATATATGCCTTCCATGGTGGATACCGCTCGATTGCCATAACCATCGACTCCTGCATCCAGAAAGCCACCAAAATTTAAGATGTTTTCTACATTTTTGATGACGGATTGCTTGGTGCCAATGGCTTGACCCGCATGGGTTAATTTTTCAAAAAAAGCCTTAGCCATTTAAAACGCCACTCTAGCTTGATAACGCCGCAATAGGACGGTTTTTCGCCACGCTCCACGCCGCAGCAGAGAAGCCTCCCGTATTGCTAACATTGGCGCCTTGCACCTGATGGTGCCAACCTATCTCGGTAAAATTGAGTTTGAACTGTTCCGTCGGCATATCATTAGGATGAGATTGAAAATGAATTTCACTGATCATTGTCAGGCGTAGTTCAATACCCATGACAATATTAAGTTGATCCCCTGAGTTACGTAGCACCCATATCAGTGTGGGCTCGGTCCCTAGATCGTCTAACAGTTTTGCCCGCAGGCAAAAGTCATACATTTTAGGCGAGGTAGAATCTGTATACTTCACACAGGTAAAGTCGGTAATGGTCGGCCGACCAGAAGTACGGGCATTATTGCTCACGTCGGTGGTGACCTGCTGCTTGATGCCCTGAGTAATGGAAACTAACTCAATGCATTTTGCGCCATTAAAGGACATTCCGCCTATGGTTTCTGTAATGCCAAGCCAATCGGGACCAGCCTCACCATCAATCATGGTGCCGACTCCGGAACCATCGTTGTTTAGCTCTCCGCTGGTTATGCCATCTCTTCCAAATTGCAATAATATTAAATCCATGATCAATCTCTCTCTAATTTTTGTCGCTATTAGATGAATATAAGAAAACGTTACTTAAGGTAATTCGGCCACTAAACGAATCGATGCCGTTAACTCTTCCAATTGGAAGTGTGGTCGTAGAAAGACCACCGAACGATAACTACCCGGTTTGCCCGGTATGTCCATCACGTCAATTCGGGACTCCCTTAAGGGATAACTGGCTTTCATTTCCTGTGAGGCAGAGTCGTCAACCAGCACATAATTACTAATCCAATTATTGAGGTAATCCGAGATGCCATCTTTGGTAGCAAAGCTACCGACTTTGTCGCGCATAATGACCTTGATGTAATGGGCAAAACGCGAGGCATTCAACACATAGGGCAACATGGTGGATATACGTGCATTGGCATTGGCAGCATCCGTGTTGTACTTCAAAGCCTGTCCTGTAGTCTGGCCACCAAAGAAGGCGGCCTTGTCACTGCCTTTGCAATGTAAAATGGCCATGAAACCTAAATCATTAAGCTCTTTTTCACGTCGATCGGTAATAGACACCTGGGTTGGACAAGTGAGTTTGATATCACCCGCTGGCGTTTTAAAGGTATGGGCTGGCAGACCTTCCACCAAACCACCGCCTTCCACACCTCGAATCGCTGCTAACCAGCCATGCTTAGCGTAGGCATTGGTAATTCTTTGCCCGAGCACAAAAGCCGGATTGCCCCAAAGATATTTGCGCGCATCCGACCCATCGACGTCTTCCACATAATCAAAACCTTCTGCCACCACGGTATCTGGCCCATAGGGTAGACGTAGTAATACTTTCGGTAGGGTTAAGGAGACATAACGTGCATCTTCACTGCTACGGAAACTACGCCATTTGATCAGCTCTGCACTTTCAAAGATTTTGGTTAAATCCCTTGGCTGAGAAAGCGTAAAGAAGTCTTCCATATCAAAGAGTTTTGCATAGGCGGAAGAAATAAATGGCGCATGGGCGGAAGAAGCAACACCAGATACTTTCTCCAATAGCTCCAGATCTTCTGGATGACGACCAAATTCATAATCCCCCACTAAGAAAGAGAAGGGATCGCCACCATATGTACCAAATTCTTCTTCATAGACCTTTTTAAACAGGGAACTTTGATCAAACTCCACGGCTTTTTGCAGATCTTTTAGCAAGTCTCGTTTGGAAATATTCAATAGCCGAATTTTCAGCGAGGCGCCCGTTTCGGTATTCATAATGAGAAAATGCAAGCCACGCCATGTGGCCTCTAGCGCCTGAAACTCAGGAGCATGCATGACTAGATTGATTTGGTTGGTGAGCTGGTTGTCAATCTGAGCAATTTTATTGTTCATCAGATCACCAGCAAATCGTCCCTCCAAGTCTGTAATACCACCTAAAATGGATACGGCAAACTCACCAATGAGCTGCAAGGCATAGGGAATCTGGCTTTCGTCTAACGCCATCTGCCCTTCTTTTAACATACGATTGGCTAGCTCACTGGGCTCCACCGTTGACCAATCTTCTGCGGCAGAAAATAAATCGATTAGCTCTTTCTGCATGGCGTCATCGGCGAGAATTTCTGCGAGCATGCCATCTAACGGGTCATTACCATCTAATTTCGATAGCATGTCACGAATGCGATTTCTCGATTCATAGACGGCATTGGTGATGGAAATTTGCTTGACCAAATTAATGGGTTCGAAATCGTCAATGCTATGGAAGAGCAATTCTAGATTAAGCTGACTGGCCTCTTCACTCACCTCAATGACGTTATCAACCTTGTAGACCAGCCTGACATCGCTGCCGGTCATGACATCGTCAAAGTTGTCGCGATCTATTTCGACAAATTCTCGCTCTTTAACGGGCGGTAAGGCTTCTTTCGGTGCCCCAGATAAGTCAGCGAGCACGCCAACAATGAGGGGCAATTCCCGTCGAACGATTGCATCACCTATTTCGACATCATAAGTGATGTGTACTCTTGGTGATCTCACCCTGGATAATTTTTTCTGATTACTTTCCAAAATTTAATCTCCAACTTTCAAAGTGAATGAATTGAATTACTTTCAGCTACGGCTTTTTTGTTAACCTGAAATAGGTTTGATTATTTCGAGTGATCGAACTCACCTCCCCCTGTAATTCAAGAACTTTTAGAGCACTGTCCACTGCCGACATAGAATCAACAATTTTTTGCTTTTTAACCCACCAATCAGTGATACCTAATACCGTGTCTTCGCTGTTTGGATGTTGCTTTAAATAATTTTTAATCAACCGAGCTACGTCTGTTTGATAGTAGTAACTTATGCTCATCAGATTCGTCTCATTGCGTTTGTGGTATCTTACTAGAGCATAATGAATGCCAACTCAAGAAATAAATATAAGACATTGATTTGTAATGAATTTTAAATTTATCCCAGATTAATAGAGATCTAAAACTCTACCCATCAGGGTCATAAAGCCCCCGCCTAAAGTGGGTTAAATAAGAGCGATTTAGGTGATGTTTAAGGAGTAAAACGAATACAAGGAATGGTTTTAAAGGCGCTCGTTTACGAACTGAATGAACTCTTCAGAAGAATAAAGAAGGGGAGGTTATTGTGGTTCAATAGTCCAGCTGACTATAAAAATAAGTGGTGCTATGAGGATGACCTACGAAGGGTAAGCTTCAATACAAATTAACACCGTTATTTTTCACATGGTATTTCTTAACTAATTTGCCAAATGCTCTACGCTCTTTACCACACAAGTTCGCCGCCTTGGTGACATTGCCATTGGTTAGATGCAGTAACCGAGAAACAAACTTAGCTTCAAATACCTCAATGGCTTTACGCTTGGCATCAGAAAAGTTCATATAGGCTGACTTAGTCTCTGCGTCGAGCTCAGTATCTGCTGAGCCCTTCATCAGATCGTTTGAAATGGCAACATGATCCGAGTTGTCTATATGGTCGTAGTTCGATTCGGTCGATAGATCATTAGATAACAGAGGCGCGGTATGATTTGCTCCCATATCTAATGCGGGTGAATCATCTAATAACTCCCCACTGGCAAGCAAGTAATAACGATGGATAGTATTTTCCAGTTCCCGAATATTTCCGGGCCAATCATGATTGGTAAATTTCGCCATTAATCGGCTGCTAATACCCATCTTATTTAGACCATATTGTGAGTTAAGCTTGTCAATAAAGTGCTCAATCAATACGCCTATATCCTCTTTACGCTCTCTTAACGCAGGAACATTGATCGATAAAATATAAAGCCGAAAGTACAAATCTTGTCTGAATTCCTTGTTAGCCATTTTTGTCTCTAGGTTACAATTAGCCGCGGCAATAAAACGCACATTGGTTTTTAATACGCTATTTGAGCCAATTGGCCTGAACTCCGATTCTTGCAAAACCCTTAATAAAGCGGCCTGTGACTTTAGCGATAGGCTGTCTATTTCATCAAGAAAAATAGTGCCACCATTGACTGAAATCAACAGCCCTTCCTTATCACTTTTTGCGTCTGTAAAAGCCCCTTTTTTATAGCCGAAAAGCTCGCTAGCAAATAATTCATCTGAAAAGGTAGAGCAGTTGATAGCGATGAAAGGCCTACTGGACAGCTCTCCGCCATAGTGTAAGCCCCTTGCCACCAACTCTTTGCCAGTGCCTGTTTCCCCCGTAATCAAAACGGTTGCTGGATACTGCGCCATTGTTTTGATCGAGTTCCTCATAAGCTCTATGGCTTTAGATTCCCCTATAATATTACTATCGATAATATTCATGCTTCCTTCCCTTTTTCTTACTAGGTCAACACTAGATAGTAAGACTTTCTTTCAGTCTTCCTTTTATAAAAAGAAGTCCTATTGAAATTAAATAACTCTCTGAGCAAATATATAATTGATTACAAACAAGTACTTAGTACTACAGAAAATACTACTACAGCAAAAAAAAGGCCAACCCTTCATTTTTAACTGAAAAACCTATTTCAAGCTCTCTCCCCCTCTTTAGCGCCATACTTTAGAGGTCATATCGGGTGTTTTTTTACCCAATAGGGTGGGGTTTATAAAGACACATAATGTCTTTTACGCAACAAGCCATATCTATTAGTACGCATTTAAATACCAATAACCATTACACATGTTGACACTACTTAAGGAAGGTCTGAACAGGCCCTCTTGTCACGGCAATCGCTCCTGCATTGCCCTAATAGCCTACATCCATGTAGGCATCAGAATGTGGATAAAAGCCTGTTATTCGAGGCGAGTGCCGAATGT
>NZ_JAEMNX010000043.1 GCF_016463975.1 Marinomonas transparens
ATCTTCCGTCTTCCCTTTACAAAGACAAAAGGGGAAGAAACTAAGCCCTGCTCAGCGGGGCTGAATAAAGCTCTCAGTTCAAAGTGTTTTAATGGAACTTGACTCCGTTGATGGATAGTCGGGGTCAAAGTCCTGATAAAAACCACCAAAATCAATCTACACTTTTTGTCATCGCAACGCCGAATAAGTCAGTTCGACGACTCTTCAATTCAGGAACGGATTGCGCGACTACTTGGAGTTTCCGAGTCCGTTAAAAATACCCTTTCTAGAAAACGTAAAAATACTCTATGCCTTACGTTATCGAACGTCTTGCTAAACCTTGCGTTAAACAAAGCCAATGACACGTTTTGGGCTGAAAGTCCGACAAAAGATTTTTTGGTTACTTTTTTATCGATTGAAAAAAGTTACACGCCCAGCAGGGCGGAACAAAACTCGCTGCTCAAAGCATTCGAATGGAAGCCAAAGAAAACCAAGGAAAAAGAAAAACAAAGACATAACCCCATCCTCCGCCTTCCCCTTGAAGACAAAAGGGGAAGGAACTAAACCCTGCTGACCGTCGGGGTCAAAGCCCTTTTCTATTAAGCTCAGTAGAAGAGTCGAAGGTTATCAGCTCGAAAAGGTGTTCGACCCCTTAGTTGGCCCGCTCAGCCTTCTCTGAATTAAACACCAGAGTTTGGGGGCAGATGAAAAACATAT
>NZ_JAEMNX010000044.1 GCF_016463975.1 Marinomonas transparens
GCTCGCTTAAAGCAGTTTTTTACGAATATTCACCACCAGTATTTCCGCCAATATCACTACCACGAAGATGGCGAGCAGGGCCATGGAGACCCGTTGCCATTGGAACAGGTTCATCGAATCGTTCAGCACCACGCCAATTCCCCCTGCACCGACCAGTCCAAGTACTGCAGACTCCCGCACATTGATGTCCCAACGGAATAAGACAATGCTGAAAAAAGCCGGTAATACCTGTGGCCAGTAGCCTTTCAGTAACACTGTCATCCACGAAGCGCCGGTGGCTCTGAGGGCTTCTACGGAACCCATGTTGACTTCTTCCAATGCTTCCGCCAATAGCTTGCCGACAAAGCCGACGGAGCGTAGGGCAATGGCCAGCACCCCCGCAATCACGCCGGGGCCGAAGATGGCAACAAACAACAGTGCCCAGACCAAGGAATTCACGGAACGGGAAGACACCAAGAAGAAACGAGCAATCCAGTGGCTCCATGGGGAGGAACTGATGTTGCTGGCATTCATTAGGGCCAATGGAATGGCAAAAATCAGCGTTAATAGTGTGCCTAGGGTGGCAATGTTGAGGGTTTCAATGATGGCACCGTGCACTGTAATCGGATAATAGGACCAGTCTAGGGGCCACATACGACCGAATAGGTCGGCCATTTGCTGAGGAGCATCATAGAAGAATTCTGGAATGACTTCGACGGTGCGCAGGGATTGCACCATGGCCAATACTAAAACCAAATAGACGCTATAGCGTGATAGTTTTTGCTTTAGGGTAAAGCGCTGCCAGTGATGATCAATTGGACTTTGCATGGTTTACTTCCTTCTGGCTTAGCGGAAAATACGGCGCACTATGTTAGAGAGCAATTCTCCAAACATGATGAGCGCAATAATGGTGATTAAAATGGCCGCAACAAAATCATAGTCAAAGCGTTGAAAAGCTGAGAATAGAGTGCCACCTAAGCCGCCTGCACCGACAATGCCTACCATGGTGGAATTACGTAAGTTGGAGTCTAACTGGTAGGTCGAAAAACCGATAAAGCGCGAAAATACCTGCGGCATGACGGAAAACAGAATCACACTGGCAAAGCCCGCACCCGTGGCACGAATGGCTTCTACTTGCTTAAGCGAGATCTCTTCAATGGCTTCGGCAAACAGTTTGGCAATAAAGCCGATGGAAGCAACCACCAAGGTGAGAATGCCCGCTAAAGGGCCAAAACCAACACTTTTGACGAATAAAATGGCGATGATCACAGGATGGAAAGTGCGGCACAGGGCGATAAAACCGCGCACCGGTATGCTGACCCAGTTGGGCATCATATTGCGTGCGGCAAACAGTCCTAGAAAAAGCGATAAAACAATACCAAAGAAGCTGGCGATAACCGCCATCTCTAGGCTTTCAGCCAGACCACCTAGCAAGAGTTCCCAGCGGCTAAAATTCGGCGGAAACATGCGTCCTAGTAGCGTATTAGCATGGCCTAAGCCATCTTCTATACGAGCCCAGCTGAGTCCCATGGCATTGAATGAATAAACCAAGTAAATGGCGACGACTAGCCATATTCCACGGATAGACCAATTGGCTTTGAACGGATTTTCTGGCGTGCTTGAGGTGTCTAAACGAGCCATGACTCACCTCCATAGATTTGTTTCAAATGGTCGTCGGTAATGCCTTCTGGAGGACCGTCATAGACGATGACGCCTTCACTCATACCAATCATGCGTTTAGCAAAGCGTCGCGCCAGTTTGACATCGTGGATGTTCACCAAGGCTGGAATGTCTTTTTCTGAAGAAAATAATTCCAATAGTTCCATGATCTCGACCGCAGTTTTTGGGTCGAGGGAAGACGTCGGTTCATCGGCGAGTAGAATACGTGGGTTTTGCATGACCGCGCGGGCAATGCCAACCCTTTGGCGTTGACCACCGGATAAGCTGTCTGCGCGCTTGTTGGCATGTTCTGCTAGACCAACCGAGTTTAATAATTCGAATGCGGTATTAATGTCTTGTTGTGAGAAGTTGCGACGCCATGCTTGCCACGCTGACATATAGCCAAGGCGTCCGGTTAGCACGTTTTCGATCACGGTTAAGCGTTCAACCAAATTGTATTCTTGAAAGACCATGCCGATCTTGCAGCGTAGGGCACGAAGCTGTTGTCCTTTCGCTTGGGACAAGTCTTGATCATCAAACCGTATTTCTCCCGCCGTTGGGTCAATCAGGCGGTTGATACAGCGTAGTAGAGTACTTTTACCTGTGCCTGATGGTCCGATAATAGCGACAATGCCCGGCTCGGTAATATCAAAGTCGATGCCTTTTAAAATAGGGTTGCCCGCGGTGTATTCTTTTTGTAGGCCACGGATGGCGAGATAGGAATCTTTATTAGCAAGGGGCTGCGTTGAAGACATATTCATTTCCTGCAAGCATTAGAGGGTTGAACAACCTGTGATATGACAGGTTGTTCAACAGCAGTTATTAAAGGATTGAAAGGACGATTTAGCTTTTCGCTTTTGACTCTTTGGCTAATTTCGCAGCACGTTTTTTGGCTGCTTTAGCGGCGTCTTTTTCAGCGAGTTTTTGTAGACCCGTTTTGCTGTAAGCCGTACCGGTTGCGTGGGCAATGTCACGAATGACTTTCCAATCTTCCTTGTAGGTAATGGGGAAGAAACGATCCGCGCCACCAAAGGTTGCTTGCATGTCTTTTGAGAAACGGAAAGAGAAGAAGGCCTCTTTGATTTTCTCTGCTAGCTCTGGTTTTAGGTCATGAGCATAACCGAATGCCGAGGTTGGGAATCGAGGGCTGGTGTAGATAATGCGGAAGTCTTTTTGTTGGATACGGCCCGCATCAATCATGCGATGAAACACATCCGATGCCACTGGTGCCGCATCGTAGTCTCCAGATAACACGCCCATGATAGATTGGTCGTGTTTGCCTGAGTATTTCACTTGGTAGTCTTTATCTGGGGTAATGCCCAAGTTAGGTAGCAAGGCTCTTGGTGCTAGGTTACCCGAGTTAGATGACGCCGAAGTGTGTGCAATAACACGGCCTTTCAGGTCAGCTAATTCCTTGATATCACTGTCTGTGCGAGTAATAACGATCAGATTATACCCTTGGAAGGACTCTGCTGTGCCTTTCACTGCAATAGGCACATAGCCCCCTAAGTTAACGGCATAGCCAGTTGGTCCAGTAGAGAAGCCAGCAATGTGTAATCGGCCAGAACGAATCGCTTCTACTTCCGCGGCGTTTGAATGTACTGTGTAGTAAATGACTTTTTTGCCTGTTTTTTCACTTAGGTATTGTTGGAATTCATGGAAAGCGTCTTTGTAGACGGCTGGGTCTTCAACTGGTGTATAGGTAAATACTAATGTGCTAGGGTCACGCCATTGGCTAGAGTCTTTCGGCGTGTCGGCAACTAGATCCTTGTTTTCATCACAAAATTTTTCATCCAGAACGCCACGGTAGCTACAGTCGGCAGCGAAAACGCTGGCACTTAGCAGTAGGGAGCTTGTGAGTAGTAGTCCAGTTACGAGTTTATTTGGCATTATTTTTATCCTCATTACGTATTGAGTTACACGACTACTGCGCTTGCTAATACTTTGTTAAAAATAGACTTAAAATGCTCATTTATAACTTATAAACTCCGCTTTCTCGTCTATTTTTGCCTCGTCTTTGCTGCGCTCGTGAGATCGTGTAGATCTCTTATATTGTTATTTTTATCACCGTCTGGGAGGTTCCGTTGTCGGAGATGTATCGCACTTTTTCTAACGTTAAGCTCATATTAAGCTGATTAGACCTAGAGCAAAGCGAGTGCCAGTTATATAAAATGCAATAAAATCAAGTGGTTATGTTTCTCTTTTGGTTTTAGCTTGGTGTTATAAGTCACAAGTGTCTTATTAGAAGTTGCAAAATGAGACACTTGTGTCCTTTTTGTTGGCTTTTTATCTACAAGCTAGCCGTTAGCGAAATGTCTGTTTATCGAGTTGGTACTTCTTCATTTTGCGGTATAAGGTTTTGCGCGATAGGTCGAGTAATTCTGCCGCTTCGTTCAATTGGCCTTGCGTTGCCCGTAAGCCTTCTATTAATAATTGCCGCTCGAATTGTTCCATGCGCTCTTCATAGCGGCCAATATCATTCTGCTTGATGGTTTCTAGGGAGGCTTCACTGATGCCCAAAACGAAACGGTCGGCGGCATTTTTTAACTCGCGCACATTACCCGGCCATGAATGCTGTAGCAAGTAATTGACATAGCCAGATGTCAGCTCAGGTGGTGGGCGGTTAAAGCGCTGGGCGGCTTGGGCGATGTAGTAATAAAATAGTGGCAAGACATCTTCTGGACGTTCTTTCAATGGCGGGATGGTGAGGCTGGCGACATTGAGCCGATAGAATAGGTCTTTACGGAAAGAGCCGTCTTCGCTCAGTTGTGCGAGGTCGTCTTTACTGGCTGCGATGACTGTAATGTCGATGGCGATGGGCATGGTGCTGCCGACTCGTTCAATGGTTCTGTCCTGTAAGACGCGCAGCAATTTTATTTGCGCAGACAGGGGCATGGTTTCAATTTCGTCTAGGAATAGGGTGCCGCCGTTAGCGGCTTCTATTTTACCAATGTGGCGTTTATTCGCACCGGTGAAGGAGCCGGCTTCGTGCCCAAAAAGTTCGCTTTCGATCAGGCTTTCACTCATGCCGCCACAGTTGATGGCGATAAAACGTTGTTTTTGGCGCAAGCTGAATTCGTGCAATGCTCTGGCGACCACATCCTTCCCGCAGCCTGTTTCACCGTAAATAATGGTATCTACATTGGCTTGGGCCAAGGCCGGAATTTGCTGGCGAATGGCTTTTATCGCGGCGGATTCACCGATAATAAAGTTTTCTAACTCTGCATGTTGCGCAAGGTCTTCTTTTAGGTCTCGGTTTTCAAGCACTAAACGGCGCTTTTCTATGGCTCTCTGCAGTTGGCAAATGAGTTTTTCGGGGTCGAGCGGTTTTTCTAAAAAATCATAGGCACCTTCTTTCATGGCTTCAATTGCCATGGGGATATCACCGTGCCCACTCATTAATAAGATGGGAATATCCCCATCGAGCTTTTGAATGTGTTGCAATAACTCAAGGCCATTCATTTGTGGCATTTTGACATCACTCAGCACCACCACAGGACTGTTTGTTGTTAAAAAGGCTAGGGCTTTAGAGGCTTGTTTAAAAACATTAACTTGAAATTTTTCTAGCTCCAACATTTCTGTTAGTGCTTCTAGAATGGATTGATCATCATCAATAATGACGATTTGAATCGTTTTATTGGTATTTTGATTCATAGTTTACTCCGCATGTTGCAGTGCTAAGGTGAAGCAGCTGCCCTGGCCAATTTTTGATGTAACACGTATTTGCCCCCCAAAATCTTGGATGATGTTGTAACTGATGGATAGGCCTAATCCGAGACCTTTACCGACTTCTTTTTGGGTGAAAAACGGGTCGAAAATCTGCTTTAAACTGTCTGTACTGATGCCGCAGCCAGTGTCTTTAATTTGAATATTTACCCATTGCTTATCTTGCTCGACGCGAATTTGAATACGTTGCTCTTCAGCTTCTGATAGGGCATCAATGGCGTTGCTTAGTAAATTAACCAGTATCTGCTCTAGGCGAATGGGTTCGGCCCAGACATGGAGTTTGTCTACGTTGAGATTAGGGGAAGCTTGATATTCTATTTGACAGCCATGATCCCTAAACGAGGTGGTCATTAATTCAATCGTATCTTCGATAACAGCATGCAAAAGCACAGGGCTTAATTCGGTGCCTGCTTCCCGAGCAAAGGCTTTTAGATGGCGGGTAATACCCGCTATTTTGTCGAGTAATTGGCGAATTTTTTGTAGGTTAATGTGAGCCTTGTCTAATTGCTTTGTTTCTATATGGCGTCTGGCGGTATGCAAATAACTGGCAATGGCGGTGAGTGGTTGGTTGATCTCATGGGTGATACCGACGCTGAGTTGCCCAAGGGCGGCCAGCTTTCCGGCCTGTACTAGTTCGGATTGCGTGGCTTTTAGTTGCGCCTCGGCAGCGACGCGCTCTTCTATTTCTGCGGCTAACTTTTGATTAGTACGTTCCACCTCGATAGCCGTGCTCTGAAAATGCTTTAAGTCCCGGGCCATGCTGGCGACTTCATCATCACCAATGATTTGAATATCGGTGTTTAGTTGCGAGTTAGCAATGGCGCGCATGTTTTTTTGCAGGGCTAAAATCCGCTCAAGCACGTTACGGCGCACGTAAAACCATGACACGGCACACGCCACGGCGAGGCTGATTAAAGACAGCAGTAACACATTGCGGATACTGGCTTTGATCAGCTTAATGGCGTTATTCAGTGAGTCACTAATACTGACGTTGGTTTGGTTGGTGTATTGGTTAATCTGTACCGCCAGTTGCTGAATATGGGTTTGGCTGTTTGCTAGGAAAAAACTTTGCTGATAGCGCAATTCGAGTTCTTCATTTTTTAATTGAAATAAGTCGCCTTGGCGTGAGCTAAGTGCCAATAAGGTTTCTATGTCTTCGGCGAACGGCGCAGACAAGGGTTTGATTAGATGTAGCTGTTGTTGGACCTGTTGGCCTAATGCTTCTAAGCGTAGGAAGGTGTAATCCAGCTCATTGAAAGATTGGTCGTTGCTGACCTTTTCGATAAGGCCAGCAAAGTAATACAGACTTTGCTCTATGATTTCCTGTGCTTCCGAGTGGGGTAATTGGTTGAGACGAGGAATCAGCGTTTGAAAAAACGGAAAGATAGTTAAGCTGTGGCGAGTGAGTTCGCTGCGTACTTCTTCGCGCTTTTCAACGCTTTGATTGAGTAGTGCCAAGTTGTTTTGGATCTGTGTGATTAACTCAACAAAGTAGCGATTATAATCCGGTAAAGTGCGCATGAGAGCGTCCATATCCTTGATGGCACCCTGCAGAGCCGTCATGGCTTGTTGGCGTTCGACATTGGAGTCTGCGGTGACTAACAGCGGCGCCGTGGCGACGATTAAACGGTTTTTATCATTCAACCGTGCGGCGGCATCTAGGCCGGGAATGTCTTGATATTTTAGTAATGACAGGCGATCGCTCAGGTCAAGATAGGTCTGTGTTGTTAGGCCACTGGCGAGCAAGGTGATGGATGAAATCAGTACAAAGGCGAGAAATAAACGCCCACCAATGCCGACTTGGCGCAACCATGAAAAAGCAGGGAGGCTCATATTAATAGACTCTTTTTTATTATTGTTTTGGCTTCATTTGAGTGGGGTAATGGAAGAAACATGCCAACCAATAATACCGCCAAACTTAGACTTGGCGTACATACTGCGGACAAAAATGTCCCATAGCAAGTGTCATTGAGGAATCATTTGTTAGCAAAAAGCCCCCTAGGAAGTCTCCTAAGGGGCTTTTGTTTGTGCTGTGAGTTTAGTGTCTAAAAGATGGATCTTGTTTTTCAATAAGGCGTTTCATGGCGGCAAACACATCTTCACCGGCACCGAATTTAGGGTCAAAGTTAAGCGATTGAGCGGTGCATTTTTTACAAATTTTTTCTGGAATTTGGCGCACAGCACCCATCGACATGGACGCCATTTGCACTTCACAGGCACGGTTAACCAACCACATGAGCGAGAAAGCCTGAGCAAGTGAGGCACCCATGACCACTGGGCCATGGTTGCGTAGCATCAACAGTGGTTTGCCACCTGCACTGTCTAGAATACGCTGACCTTCGTCCATGTGCAGGGTGATGCCTTCAAAGTCATGGTAGGCGACTTTGTCCCACAGTTGTGCTGAGTAGAAGTTGCTGTAGGACAGGCCGTCTTCGAGGCAACAAACAGCCAGTGTTGGTGTGGTGTGTACGTGCATGACACAGTGTGCGCCTTCTACCTTTTCATGGATGGCACTATGAAAAGTAAATCCAGCTGGGTTAATCGGCCAATCAGAATGACCAATTATGTTGCCTTGTAGATCGACTTTTACCAAATTAGAAGCAGTGACTTCGCTGTAGTGAAGACCAAATGGGTTGATCAAAAAATGGTCGTCTTCGCTGGGAACACGCAATGAAATATGGTTGTAGATGGATTCGTCCCATTTTAAGTGAACAAAAATACGGTACATGGCCGCTAGGTCAACGCGGGCTTTCCATTCTGCATCGCTAAAGCGGTCTGGGTGTTCATAGTTAGGAGTGGTAGCAGACATCTTGGCTCTCTTTAGATTTATTGGGTTATTGTTTTATTAACATGTTAAATAAAGGTCTGGCTATAAAAAACCAAAATGATTATGGTATAGCTCTATATTTTTTATGTAGCCATTTGAATGGTATTGATTAATTATGAACAGTAAACAGCTTTTATTCTTCCTTAAAACTGCGGAGTTAAACAGTATCGCGGCGGCGGCACGGGCTCTCGAGGTTGCTCAACCTAGTATTAGTTTACAGCTTGAAAACTTAGAGCATGAGCTTGGCACCAGTTTGTTTGATCGTAGCTTTCGCGGTGTGGTATTGACGGAAAGTGGGCTGATTTTTAAAGCCCATGCCGAGTCGATCATTCGCCAAGTTGAGCAAGCTAAGCTGGATGTGCACCAATTTGAACGAGAGCCCACGGGGCAGTTGTCGATAGGTATGACGCAACCTATAGGTAATATTATTTCCGTTCCTCTATTAGCTCTAGTTGAGCAGCGCTACCCAAATATTAAGCTAGAACTCTATACAGGATTGTCCTATAGCCTTTCTAATCAACTTTTAGCGGGGGAAATAGACATTGCGATTTCTTCTCCTGATGGCAGTGATGTTAGTCAGATCCGTCAGCATAAGTTGTTTCGTGAAAAGCTGTTTCTTTCAATGGGCATGGAACCGAAAGTGACTGCCCATAAGGCCCTAAGAAAACAATCGACCATTCGCTTTGAAGAGCTGGCGAAACATGAGGTGATTGTCACGGGTGAGCGAGATTCGCTCGGTTATATTTTGCGCCAATATGAAGAGCGAATAGGTATGAAAGTGCCCCATAAACCCGCTTTTGGTCAGTTGATGACGACCTTGCGTTATGTGGTTGATGGTTACGGTATGTTGTTGTCGCCGACGTCGGCTTTTTACCATTTACAGCCAGTGGGTCAGATTCATGCCTTGGAAATTACTGAGCCAACATTATGGCGCGATGTCTATGTTTCGACTGCTGCAAACCGGCCTGAAACGGCCATGTTAAGGGCCATTATGCCGCTGATTCAGCAAGTCACTAAAGCCGAGTTTGAATCTGGTCGCTGGCAAGGTGAATTAGACAGCGAATAGGTCGTTGAGAAGTGGGTGTTGGTAAGCCGTTTTAATCGACCTACCAACGGGGAGAAAACAACGTTTAATAGGTGGTTTAGAGGTCGCAACCACTCCAGTCAACATGTGAAGCACCGCCTACTGCTGTGGTAGGAAGCTTACTTAAAGGATTGGAAATCATTAGTACTTTAAAAGTAGATGATAGTTTGTTTAATGCTTGTTTGATTAATGTTGTGAATGCGATTTTAGTCATGGTTGGTTTCCCCTTATGTAAGTTACCAGCGCATATTAGTAGGTCAATTTTGCAGCAACAACCTATCTATTTTCATCGATAAGATGAAAAAAACTCACCTTACAAAGGTGGTGTATAAAGTAACACATTCCCCGTTGTTCTTGCTCATTTCAGGGGCTAACCTCTTTAAATATAGGCTTTTTTCGTGTTTTTTGGGTTATTGGTTCTGATACCTCCGATACATAGGTTGAATCAGGCCAAACATAGTTTTAGTGAAAACCTTGTTTCTGTGTGGCATCTGCTTGTCTTCTTTATATAGCAAGGTATCAGAAACGCTTTATAGCGAAATAGGCTATGAAACGGTTAGTATTAAGGTGGTTAAGAATAGTGGCAATGTACTGACTACATAATTGGCTATGTGTATTGTTTGAAATCAGTATTATCTAAGTCAAAGCAGCCTTGCCTTTGATACTTTGAGGGGAGGTTTGCTCGCAGTACAGCTTGGTGAAATTTGATATCGTTTATTTATGTTTGAATGGCCTGAATAGCTGGTATGAGAGTTTGCAGGCTTTAAGTTACTGATCTTCTGATCTATGGCAAGTGTGCAGTTATTCTTGAGCTCTATGAACTAAACAGTATATGCTGCATGTAGTTAAAAATTTCGGTGGAATTTCAGACACTTGTAATTATTCTTGTGTGGTTAAACCGAGATATAAATGAGGCTACCTATGTTATACAGGCACATTCCGTTATTTATAGTCGTTTTGGTTTTCATGTCAGGGCATGCTAAAGCCGACGGCTTGAATATTGATTTCAGTGGTTTTGCTACCCTGAATATGAGCTACAGCGATAACGCTGATGTTGGTTTTAGCTCAAATTACCTGAATCGCAGCGACACTGGTTTCTCATTGAGTCGCGATTCTCTATTGGGTGGTCAAGCCAATATTTCGATGAGTCATGATTGGGATGCCGTTGTTCAAGGTGTATATCAAGACCGCTCAGTTAAATCCTTCGATAATTTTTTAGAATTGGGTTTTGTACGTTACCGCCCTCAGCGTAATTGGAGCATTAGGGCGGGTAGAATCAATAGTGATATATATCTGTTGTCTGAATACCCTCACGTAGGGTATGCCTATTTATGGGCTCGTCCTCCCCATGCGTATTATTCATTTGCTTCGACAACTGGTCACTATGATGGTGTGGATGTGGAATACAATAATCAAGTGGGCGATGGTTTCTTACGAATCAAGCTTGCAGTAGGAGAGACGACACCAACATTAATGGCCTCGGATGAAGAGCTTTCTGTCACTTTTGACGATTTATATACACTGAGTGCCGTGTATTTAAAGGATGAATGGACTTTTAGGGCTGCAACCTCTCGGTCTAAAATCTCGGACTTTAAATCTCCCCCTTTTAATACTTTAATTGATGGTTTGAATTCTGTTCCAAGCAATGTTTGGTCCCAAGCGGCTGAATTTTCTCACGGATTTGAATCTCAGCATCACACGATAAATTATTCCGCGTTGGGATTAACTTACGACAATTTCGATTGGTTAATCCAGACTGAAATTGGCACGACCACTTCAGACTGGATGGTGGCTCCATCCAATATTAGTGGTTACCTTAGTATTGGTTACCGAGTAAATGAAGTCACGTATTTTGGTGGTATGTCTGTCGCTAAAAACAAAAAAGATACGACAGATGTGGTAACGCCGGAATTAGCTTATTTACCTGAACAGCAACAAGCCGCTATTCGGCAGCTTATTAATAATACCGAATACGCGATAAATCGCTCGGTTGTTGATCAAAAAAGTTTTAATTTAGGGGCTAAATGGTATTACTCCGATAAGGTGGTGCTTAAAGTACAGGCTGACCACTTTATTATTCAGCCAAGAGGTGGGGCTTTATGGGACATTGATACATCAACGGATATTGAGACTGAGCACAATGTTAATTTAGTTAGCTTAAGCGTCAGCGTGGTATTTTAATCATGGCCTTAATTAAACTTATCTCCCTAAGCTTATTGTTACTCAGTTTGCCTGGCTATGCTGAGGAACTTGTGGTCGTAGTAAATAAAGACAATGCTATTAGTGCTCTGTCTAAACAAGAGGTCATTGATATCTATATGGGCCGTTATGTGACCTTTCCTGATGGGAAAAATGCCAAGCCTTTAGATTTACCTGCTCGATCTTCATTAAAAAATGAATTTTATCTGAAACTGGTTAACCAAAATGAGCGAAAAATCAATGCATACTGGGCGAGGCTATTGTTTTCAGGACGTGCTAAACCACCGGTGTCAATGACGTCTGTTAATGAAGTGTTAGGTCATTTGAGAGTGTCGGAATTTACGCTTGCGTATATTCCTGAATCGGAACTGATAGATGCGGTTAAAGTGGTATATAGATTAGATGAAAATTAGTCAAAAGCTTTATGTTCGAGTGGCCTTATCTATTGCTGTTGTGGCTTTGTTGGTGTCGTTTGCTACTTCGTTTTTTTCGTATGTGTCAGGCTTGGAAGAAAAGAGAGCAACGAATTATTCTCTTGTGGAGCAACTTGCACAAACCATGCAGACGACAGCGGCTATTTCTGCTTATTTAGCGGATGTTGAGCTTGGAACTGAAATCATGAACGGCTTATTGGGGAATGACCTAGTGAAAGGCGTTAGCCTTTCGGGCAAACCGGATATGATGATTATTCAAGGGGAAGTTAGAGGGGAACCTGAAAAAATTTCTATCAAGCTTATGCACCCTTTTATACCAGGAAATCAAATAGGGTTACTCACCTTATACCCAGACGATGTTTATATTCAGCATCAGGCCCAGAGCGCCAGTAAAAAAGAAGTCTTTTTGATGATGTTACACTCTTTTATCATCATCTTTTTTGTCTCTATTGTGGTGCATCAAAGGTTGAGTCGACCATTACAAAAACTGACGGATGAGTTCGCCAAAATAGACCCCCGTATGCCGCAGACCATGCAGATGCTCGGTGTCAAAAAAGGCAAAAAGGATGAAATCAGTCGGATGATTATGGGCATCAACTCTTTGATGCGTGAACTACAATTAACGATTAATAACGAAAGAGAATTAAGAACAAAAACTCAAGAATTAGAAACACGTTTTCGCTTAATTTTTGAGCAGGCGAGTGCCGGCATATGCTTGATTAATGAAGAGAACATTATTACGACCTATAACCCAGCATTTGAAGCACATTTCATCGAACAGGGACAAACAGAAATACCTTCGTTAAATTTCCCCGTGTTATTAAATGATGTCGATAAACTGCCGGAGCTATTACAGGTAATAAGAAACAAGGAAGATGACGTTGAGCAACTGACGTTAGACGTTGAATATACGGTAGGTCAAAAAACAAAATGGATACATTGTTTGTTTGCTAAATTAACGGAACAGCGTGATTCTGTCGGGAAAAATCAAGATATCCTAATAGAAGTGATAGTACATGATGTGACAGAGCGTGCTGAAAAAGAATTTCAAACCCGTTTTGAAGCCGACCATGACGCATTAACCCAATTATTTAATCGACGAGCCGGTGAGAGAGAGCTCAAAAAAGCTTTATCTGATGGCATCGAAAAAGATAATCAACTTGTATTGATGATGGTTGATTTAGATAAGTTTAAACCGGTGAACGACAATTTTGGTCATGATGCTGGTGACAAAGTTTTGATTGAAGTGGGGCGACGTATAAAAAGTCGTTTTGGTTCAACCGCCGATATCTGTATTCGTTGGGGGGGGGATGAGTTTGTGATTGCCCGTCAAGTTGACTCTTTTGACCGAGAAAACTTTCTCTCACAAGCACAAGACATGTTGGACGGCATTGAACAGCCAATCCAACTTAATGAAGAGGAAGTTTGTCATATCAGTGCCAGCATTGGCATTGTAATAGGCCCGCAAGACGGCAAAGTGTTAGAGGAGCTTATGATTCATGCCGATCAGACCATGTATCAGGTAAAAGAGCATGGTCGAGGACACGTTGCGTTCTTTAAAAAGGCATAAAGTGAACTAGGGGACGACTAGGTAAAGCTAGCTTTGCTTAGTGTAACCTTGCTTTGGTCTGTCGCCAGTTTTGTAATCCAGTTTCATACAGACGTGACCTTGG
>NZ_JAEMNX010000045.1 GCF_016463975.1 Marinomonas transparens
ACTTTGAATCTTGATCAGCGAGCGGGAGCGAGTTAAATGGAGCAGTATCGTGATGCCGTTATTAGTAGTGAGCAAATGATCATTGTTAAAAAGTTTGATCAGCTCGCTAACTACATATATCCGATCGTTCAAAACGCGCCCCGTCAACACGGGGCGCTAAGAAATAAAATGCTAGATGCGATATTTGAACAAGTGGAACTGTTCATGAAAGCAGGGAAAAGCGGACAAAAATCAAAGCTGTAT
The DNA here is from genome assembly GCF_016463975.1 of Marinomonas transparens. Classification (GTDB taxonomy): domain Bacteria; phylum Pseudomonadota; class Gammaproteobacteria; order Pseudomonadales; family Marinomonadaceae; genus Marinomonas; species Marinomonas transparens. The sequence continues at coordinate 244 of NZ_JAEMNX010000045.1, forward strand.
GCGTGTGATGCTGGGCTTGCTTATATTCGTTATCTGTTGCGATTCGCAACGCATAAAGATAGACGGATTATGAGTATTAAACAGCATGAGATTGCGCTGATAAAAATCAGTGAAGTGGGCGCCATGCTAAACGCGTGGATTAAAAAAGTAAGATAAAAATAGGGTTGGTGTGGGCAAAACTAGCCTCGCTGTTTGGCGGCTATTGGGGTGAATCCGGCAATGCCGGTTCCCGCGCGTCGAACTGGCGCCTTGAGCCGTGGTCCTCGAACAACAACATCGCGGCCCGTGGCGTCTGTGACCGATTTACCAGCGTTGAGACGGTTAAGGCCGCTCAAGCGATCATTATAAAATGGTCAGCCGCACCAACCTGTTTCGGCGAATACACTAAGAGATTCACAGTAGAAGAGTAGCAATAGCGAAAATCGAACGTGATAAATATTTATGGGAAAGAAGCACAAGAACTTAATAGAGCAAATAGCGAGCAAAGACAACATATTGCTAGCGGCGAAAAAAGCGAGAAAGGGAAATCCGAGCAGCGTGGGCGGTATGATTTTCATGGATTATTTAGAGCCAAATATTGAATATTTATCACGAGCAATAGCGGACGGATCGTATACGCCAGGCAAGCCAAAGAACTTTGTTATTTACGAACCAAAAAAGCGACAAATAACAGCGTTACCGTTTCGTGATCGAGTAGTTCAGCATGCGATAAACAACGTAATAGAACCGATATTTGAACGCACGTTTTACACGCAAAGCTATGGATGCAGAACCGGAAGAGGTACGCACAAAGGTGCGATTGCTTGCCAAGCCATGATGCGCAGGCTTGAAAAAGACGGCGAGGTCTGGGTATTGAAAACCGACTTCGCAGGCTATTTTTACAACATAAATAGAGCGGTTTTACACAAAAGAATTCGAGCAAAAGTGTCATGCAAGAAGACACTTGGGCTGATTGAAAAATACGTTGAAAGCGAAGGCATAGGGATTCCGATCGGAAACCTAACAAGCCAGTTATTCGCCAACATTTACGGCACGATTATCGATGAGTGGCTATTGCACGAAGCAAAAAACAAACATTTTTTCAGATACATGGATGACATTGTAATACTGGGAAAGTCGCAAAAAGAAATGCGAGCGCTGCAAGTCGAGATGCAAAGATTTTGCATAGACGAGATGGGAATGTGGTTTTCAAAATGGTTTGTTTGTGCTGCATCAAAAGGCGTTAATTTTCTGGGTTATCGAATATGGACAACGCATAAGCTGATGCGCAAGCAATCTGTTACAGCAGCAAAACGAAAAATAAAGCGCTATACAAAACAGGATAAAAAAGAAGAGCTAAGGCGCTTTTTAGCATCATGGCTCGGGCACGCTAAATGGGCGGATAGCCGAAATTTAATCAAAAGTTTGGAGAAAGTGAAATGCGAGGCAATGTAAATATCGTAAACAGTCCAGATGATTTGGCCGTGTCTCAAATGACGCGCGAGCAAATCATAAACATGGTAACAATCACTGTTCGTCGTGATGCTGCGGCTTATCCGGAAGATTACGACACAAATCTAAAAGAAGACGACGAGGGCTACATTGAGCCGGATTACGTCTATGAAGAAATGATCGACCAAGCCGCGCTTGATCGCTTCGGAATAACTATTTAGTAAAGTACTTTTTAACAAAAGAATCCCAGCCGCATTAGCGGTTTTTTTACGTCTGGAGAAAGCCCATGGCAACGAAACAGCCGTCTAAACCTCGGCAAAAATACACCGTTACGTCTCCATATCAATGTCCAAACCGAAAGGTCTGGCATGCAAAAGGCGAGACGGTCGAGCTGCTTCCTTGCGAAGCGGATTTTTTAATTCTTGGCGGGAAAATCGCGTTGGCGACAACGACCGCTAAACAGAAAGGAGAGGCGTAATGCCAGAGATTGCATCCTTTGTACATAACGGTATGAGTGTCGAAACACACTCATCACCACCACCAATGGGGCCGCTGGGTAGCGTTGTGGTGGGTATTGTTGGTACGGCACCTGATGCCGATCCACTATGGCCGAAAAATAGCCCTATTCGTATTGCGAATATGGGGGCGGTAGCCAAGTTAGATATGGCGGGAACTGAGGTCGGCACGTTATACAGAACGTGTTATGAGCTGCTTCGTATTGTTTCCGTGCCTATTTATGTGGTGATTGTCGAAGAAGGCGTGGACGCGGCGACAACGGTTAACAACGTGATCGGCAGTGTTGATGCGACAACAGGCCAACGTTTAGGTATTCAGGCTCTAGCGGATTGCATGGAAATACCAACGCACATCGCGGCACCAGGATTTAATACTAAGCCGGTTGCGGACGCTTTGGCCGCTTTAGGAAAGCGCTTGTTTGCTATTCCTGTGGGTGATGGCCCAAACACCAACGACAACGAGGCGGTTGCCTATTCTCAGAGCTTAGGTGGTGATGGTACGGGCTATGAGTCTTTTTACCTCGTTGATCCGTTTGTCTCGGTTTACAGCCAAGCTGCGAAAGGTAATGTGTACTTCTCTGGTGCCGCGAGCGCGCTTTCTTGCTTTGCGCGGGTGAAGCCTTGGGAGAGTCCAGCAAAAGGTGGTATGGGCGTTCTGATTCAAGGCACCGCGCGCACCATCGACTATAACATCATGGACAAAGCCACCAATGGCGACTTAATGAACCGCCATGGCGTGTCGTATTTTGCTCGTACTTCCATGGGCGGTTTTTCTTTGATTGGTAATCGCTGTGTGATGGGGCGTTTTGTGTCTCAGGTCGGTTTGGAATACGCCATTATTCGTAAGCTGGCGAAAACCGCACAACGTGCCATGGCGCGCAATCTCAGCGAATCCTTTATGAACCAAGAAATTGAAAAGCTCAATTTCTGGCTTAAATCGTTGCAAGCGGATGAAACCATCATGGGCGCGCAAGTCTACTTGCACCCAACGCTGAACAACGTAGAAAACTACACCAACGGTGAATGGCATATCGCCATTAAATACCATGGTTACGCACCAAACGAACACATGGTGTATCACTTAATTGAAGATGTCGGCATTGTCGAATCGTTCCTTGAAGGAGTCTTGTAATGGCTGGACAACGTTCACGAATTAGCAGAATGGCCATCATCAATGGTGAGCCATTGATCAAAGAACTTGATGAGTTCACCCCGCCAGAAGTGAAAAAAACCATGCAAGAAACCCGTGGTGGCGCGTTTATTCCGGGTGAAGTCATGGTTGGTCTGGAAAAGCTCACAGCGAAACTAAAGGTGAAGGGGGCTAACCAAGCGCTGCTTTCTGCCTTTGGTTTGTCTGGCGGCGAAATGTGTCAGGTCGACGTTAATGAATCGCATCAAGACGAAGATGGCAATAAGTTTGCCATTAAATACATCGTTACGGGTGAGATCACAGGTGTCACAGAATCTGCCAGTAAAATGGGGGAGTTACCTGATCATGAGATTGAAATGTCTGTCAGTGCGTACAAAAAGACAGAGGCCGGAAAAACCATCTATGAGATCAACCGTAATGCTCAAATTCTAAACCTTGGTAATGGCGACATAATGGCCGATCATCGCCGCAATATTGGCATGTAGCCCGCCCTTTATCCTTCAATTTCTTTATTCCCACTTAGCCCGTTTTACATAAAACGGGCTTTTTTTATCTGAATTTTCTACTCAAAACTACGGAGAGCATCATGTTTAAACCCAGAACGCACGATCTAGTCTGGTCAATTAAAGACGACAAAGGTCAACCTATTGACGCTGTGAGCGTTGATGTTATTACGATGGGCCAGCATCGCGCGCTTTCCCAAGGAAAAAACCAAGAGGCAGACGAAGTAAAGCTACTTCGTGCCTGTATTTCTAAAAGCACCGGCTTGCCAGAATCCACACTAAAAAGCCTCGTGACGCCAGATTACAACAGCGTTCAGGACCAAGTATTAGAGCTGATGACAATCACTGCGGATAAGTTGATTGAAGGCGATTTCGATCTAAATTCGCCAACATTATTGATCCCGATTCAAGGTGACGATGGTCAAGAAAAAAGCACTTATAAGTTGCGTCCGCCTACGGTGGCCACCACAGACCTTATGGACTCCCACGACGACGAATGGCAGCGCACTATTTTTATCAGTTCGAGCTGCTCTGGTTTTTCTCAATCAGAACTAGAGTCTTTAAGTCTGCCAGATTGGAATCAACTGCAGGAGCGCCTTATCGATTTTTTGGGAAAATCGGCGGACTTCTTTCGCCAAGAGATGTCGAAGTCCTAACCGACGTTATCCCTCTCGTTTATCACGTTCCACCCTCTGAAATACTCAACTGGCGCATCGACGAAGCCATGCGCCGCTATCATCTGGCCGCCGCCAAACTGGGCATTAATAAGGGGTAATCCGTGGAAAAAATATCCATAGGACTCACGGCGGTAAGTAAGTTTGCAAAGCCATTTAATGAGGCAATTCAAACGGTAGGTAAGTTTGAAAGCGAGATAGAGCAAACCAGCGCCAGTCTTAAAAAAATGGGCGATCAGCAAAAGCTGGTTACTCGATTCAAAACGTTAAACGGGCGGCTTGAAGAAACCCGCCAATCTATGTCTCAGGCGACACAAGAGACAAACCGCTTAAAGCAAGCAGAGATCAGCGCAAAAGCTGTGGTAAAGCAACACACCACAGAGCTGGCCAAAGCAGAAAAAGCCGTATTAGAATCGGCACAAGCTTATGGTATCGAATCCAATGAGGTCGCCACTGCGAGCCTTAAGGTAAAGCAGCTCACCAAAGCCAAAAAAGCTGCCGATCTGGCCTACAAAAAAGAAAAGGCAGCGCTAAAAAACTCTCAAACCGCATCAGTTCGATTAACTGCGTCCTATAGTAAGCAATCTAAAGAGCTTGGTGGCTTACGCCATGACATGAGTTCGGCAGGGCTGAAGCTGAATTCTTTAGGCGCGCAAGAGCTGAAACTTGCCAAGCAAACGGACAAAGCAACAAAAGCCTTAGATAAGCAAAAAGCCAAGCTTAAAAGCATCCAAACCATTAAGGGCAGGATTGCTGATCGTAACGCACAAAAAGGCGAATTGGTTGGTCAGGCGGTTGGTGCCGCCGCTACCGCAGCGCCGTTAATCCTCGCGGGTAAGCGATCCGTTGAATACGAAAACACCTTCGCGGATGTTAAAAAGGTCGTTAACTTTTCCGACAAAAAGGAAGAGGCCCAATACCGCACAAAAATGATGAAGCTTGCTGGCCGCTTAGGGGTTCAGCAAGAGGGCATCGCCGATATTGTGACCGCTGCAGGTCAGTCTGGTATTGAAAAGCGCCAGCTACTGGAGTTTGCGGAATCCGCGACCAAAATGTCGGTCGCGTGGGACGTGTCGGCAGAAGAAGCCGGTTCTACCCTAGCGACATGGCGCGCCGCCATGGGTCTGACCCAGAAAAACGCCTTAGACCTAGCTGACGCGACGAACTATCTCAGCAACAACATGAACGCCAAAGCAAAAGACATTGCTGGCGTAATGGTTCGTGAAGGTTCAACCGCCATGGGGGCGGGGTTAGGGGCGAATGAGGTGGCGGCATTAGCGGCCAGCTTAATCGCAGGGGGCGCAACAGAAGATACTGCCGCCACCGCATTAAAGAATATTTCCGGCGCATTAACGTCGGGTTATGCGGCGACAGGAAGCCAAAAAACCGCATTAAGTAAAATTGGCTTTGACGCAGAAGAACTCGCATCGTCAATGCAGCAAGACGCCAAAGGCACCTTGCTGGGCGTATTGCGAGAACTGCAAGAGGTTTCTGCCGACGAGCGTGGCGCTGTTATTTCTCAGCTATTTGGCTCAGAAATAAAAGGCGCTGTGTCCAAACTGGTCGGAACACTAGACGATCCTCAAAATGGCCTTGTATCTGCTTTTTCTAAAGTGGCAAATCAGGCCGATAGGGCGAACAGCGTTAACGATGAATACGTTAACCGAGCCGCCACCAGAAGCCATAGTCTATCGCAACTCGGTGCAAAATTTGACCGCATGACCATTGTGTTGGGCGACCGATTATTACCGGTTCTTGATTCCGTGCTTCCACCACTTATGTCTGTAGTAGACAGCGTGGCGGACTTTGCCGAAGCCAACCCCGACTTAGCATCAGGGCTGCTAGGCGTCGCTGCCGCGATTGCCGTGGTAAAGGCTGGCGCGATTGCGTTCAAGTTAGCCAAGCTGACGATGGGCAACGGTGCCGACCGTTTCAAATTGGGTAAAACCAAACTCACGCGCTCTACTGATCACACCGTCTTAAGTGCCGATAGAGCCTCTCGATCTGTTGATAGGCTTAATCGAAAACTGAATGGATTAGGTGCAGGAGCAGGGCGTGGTGGGGGCGGTATGCGTGGCCGCAACCGGTTGGCAGGGCTCAGTAGCATTGAAGATAGACTGTACGAACGAGGCCAGCCAAGCGCAGGCGCCGCAAAGAAAGGGCGTTTTGGTAAGTTTGGTCGTCTAGGCGGGGTGCTGGGTAGAGGCGCAGGCAGGGCATTTGGGCCACTGTCTGCAGCGCTGCAAGTCGGGGCATTGGTGTCGGCTATATCAGACGGCGGCGCCTCTGAGATCGGCGCCACCTCTGGCAGCATGGCTGGCGGTATGGGTGGTGCAATGGCAGGAGGAATGGCGGGTGCCGCCATTGGCTCTGTTGTTCCCGTTATTGGAACGGCTATTGGTGGGCTGGTTGGCTCTATTGCTGGCGGCATGGGCGGCGGTTCGCTAGGCGAATGGATGGGCGAAAAAATAGGCGGCTGGTTTGGTGAAGACAAAACCGAACAGCCTGCACCCTCTGCCATCGCAGAGCAAACCAAGCAGCTGCAACAGGGCAACAAAGCCGTTAACTTTGCGCCTGTTATCCACCTAACGCCATCGGGTAACCCTGCTTACGATCAGGAAGTGAGCAACCAAGTCATAGATCGATTAAAGGCCGAGTTCGGCCCTGCCATGATGGGCAGCATGGACGTGGCCACTCGATCAGACGCGAGCCTTTCTGATAAACGAAACTCATAAATTTAAGGAGCAATCATGCGCCAAATGATGTCCCTTGGCGGCTTTGTTTTTTCGCTTAGCGATGGAACCCCCTACGAGGGTTTACAGCGCACCAGCAGCGGGGGGTGGGTAACCGTTCCCCGTTATGGTCAAAAGCCGATGAGTCAAAACACAGGCCAGCAACTGGAAAATATCACCATCACAGGAACGTGGTTTAAAGCCGACGGCATGGCAAACATGGATGCATTAAGAGCCCTGCAAAATAAGCGGGAGCCTCTTGTTCTGGTTGATGGCGACAGCAACAACTTGGGTCAATGGGTGATAAAACGTCTGCAGGAAAAACAAGACAAAATTATCGATGATGGCACAGCCTTCGTGCTGGGCTTCACGATAGAGCTAGAGGAATACGCAAATGAAAACAATGCGTAGCCGAGACGGTGACACCATTTCGAATATTCTATGGATGGGGCTAAAGCGTAATGATGACGAAGCAGAAAGCGCCTTGTTCGACCTTAACCCCGGCCTAGAAAACCATGGTCCCGTATTGCCTGCAGGCATCGAGATTACTCTGCCTGTCATGCCAGAAAAAGCCCCTGAAACTGTGGTGAATGTATGGGATTAGGTTATAAGCCACAGGCCAGAGTCAGTGGGGCGGGAGCGGCGATCATTAATAGTCGATTAACGTCTTGGGAGCGCATAGACGCCGCAGGCACTCAAACCGATCAACTTACCTTAAACGTTGATACCACAGGCCAAAGCGGACTGCCAAAAGAAGGCGCTGTGCTGAATTGGTTAGAAGGCTATGACGACAACCTGATCGACAAAGGGCGATTCATCATCACTCGTATAGTGCCTAAGCTCTTTCCACCTAGCGTTACCATTGTGGCCACTGCCGCCCCGTTTCAAGTGGAAGACAAAACAGGGTTTAAAGAACGCCGCACTCGCAGTTTTGAAAACATCAGCCTTGCCAATCTTTTTCGAAACATTGTCACGGCCCATGGCTTTAGTCCGCGCGTGGCCACGGAATTTGAAAGTGTCGAAATCGAGCACATAGACCAAGTCGACGAAACCGACAGCGCCTTTCTTAATCGTATCGCGAGGGAGCGAGACGCCATCGCCAAACCCGTTAACGACCTTTATGTATTGGCAAAAAAAGGCGAGATAAAAACCATCACAGGGAAAAACATTCCCCCTGTTACTTTAGGTGTGCCAAGTCAGAATTCACCCAGCGAATTGGGCCAGTTCATTAATTGCCAGCTAGACAAGCCCAGCCGCAGCGCGTTAATGGGCGTAAGGGCGAACTGGACAGACAACAACAAAGGGGAGGAAAACACGGTAGAAGTTGGCACAAAACCCTTTAAAAAACTGCGCCAATCCTACGATAGCGCAGACATAGCGGCTCAAGCTTGTAAAGATGAACTAACCAAAATACAGCGCCAAGGCAGTAGCGTGGCGCTAGACTTACCAGGTGATCCAAAGCTAGTTGCAGAAGGTATTCTTACCTTGAACAACACCTTTCCTGCTGAAATGGCAGGTAACTGGTCTATTGATAAAATCACAGCACGAGGAGATAGCAAAGGCGGGTATCGGTGCTCTGTTACGGCAACTCAGCCAAAGTGATTATAGATCCTGAAGCATCATGAACCGTGTAGTTCTGCAGTAACGTAGTGCTACCTTCTGGCCGTTGATTTATTGGGTGAAAAGTAACTAGTGGCACCTTATTTAACAGGTAGTTTCTATGATTATGGGCACCTATATTTACAGAAAGTAGCTTTTTTGCGTCTTCAACAGTCACATCAGCGCCACAGCGCTTTTTTACTTCTTGGAGTACGATTCTCTCTTCTTCTTTTATGATGTTATTTGCGATGATTTCGCGGTGTGAATGGCGAAGCCGCAGGTCAGTTGCTAGGCCCATTGTTTTTACATCATATAAAATTTTCGTAGAGTTAATGGGTATGTTGGGATGTGAATTTTTGCTCATGGAATACTCCTACTCGACTATTGCTAGTTATTATAGCTTTTGGCTCGATATTTAACCGCACCACCCCTGCCTTTTTTCACCATGATAGGGTCTAGCTAATCCTGATTGTATTAATGCGTCAGATAGCAGGGCCCCGTCGCCATACACATCTGCAATTAAACGAAAATACTTCCCTCTTTTTATATTTTTAAGCTCGACAACACTGGAGCTAGCTAAAAAATCACGGGTGAATTCTCTGGCTTTTTTAGCCAAGATCTTTTCTTTTTTGCACTTCCCTCTAATTTCGGCAGCATCCACACCATTTACTCTAATGGGCATGTTTTTTCCTATAATATCTGTCCACCCATCAATATTTACACGGAAGGTATCAGCATCATAAACCGATACAATGGATGATACTTGTGCCGTGCTTGAGGCGCTGACAGAGGATGATAAAGCCATCATTCCAATTAAAAGTGCTGTTTTCATATTTTTCCTTTCCTGCTAACCATTCCTAATACATTTACCCCAAACTCAAATACATTTGCAATCATTAAAAACCTGATCTAGTATCCGTGATGAGGCTTCAGACCCTCTTCATTGCGGATACCCCAACCCCGTCAGCGTTGGTTTTTTTGTGCTTGTGATTTATCACATGTGCGAAATACTCCTGTTAAGTCGGGAGGGTGGTTAAATACAAAACCCTTATGGGAAATAGACCCGCGGTCTCTTTGAAGCCGTCTGAACCTCCTGACACCCAATCAGTTATTGGGTAATTCAGAAAACTTCAAAGGAGATCATTATGATCGATTCAGCTAAGAAAGCGGCCTTACCGACACGATTCCGTGTTTCGGTCCATCACGCAAGTAATAACCTTCCTAATAGCAACTGGGCCATATTGCCCGTCAGCAGCTACCGAGAAGCCTGTAGCAACGGGCGAACCATGGCCGCACACTTCTTGCAGCAACTCAAAGACGACCCAGACCATGTTGGTTGTGGCGTCCTTGGACACATCGCTGGCGACATTAATTTTCAAGACAACACCATTACCAAAGGCTATTGGGTGGGCTTTTTTAGTCATCTAGAGCGACACCTTTACATCTCGGCCAAGCGTTGTGATGTGTTTGCCGATTTAGCCATGGTGCAAGCCGATCAGGATATGCGCGCGGCCTTTCGTGTTGGAGGTGTGGCATGAACATTATACCGTTTCACTTTCATTCTGATGAAGTACGTGTGATCGATCAAAATGGCGAGCCATGGTTTGTGGCTAGAGATATAGCTTTTTTACTTGGTTATTCAAATCCTCAAAAAGCGGTTCGGGATCACTGCAAATCAGCTACTCCTGTAGGGGTGAACGAATCGTTCACCCTCGACCAGCAGACAGCAATTATTCCAGAGCGTGACGTCTATCGCTTGATCATGCGATCTAAAAAGCCAGAGGCCGAAGCGTTCGAGGAATGGGTGGTGGGTGAGGTATTGCCCTCTATCCGTAAGCGTGGCTCTTATACGTTGGGTAAGCCGGAAGACCTCAGTAAAATGGACGTGCTTAAGTTGGCGTTAGAATCCGAAGAGCAGCGATTAAAGCTGGAAGGTGAAAAACAGCACCTGGTTACCCAGTTAGAAGCTGCCGCGCCGAAAGTGGCGTTTGCTGAAAGAGTCGAAGTCTCTCCCGATGCCATCAGCGTCGCGCAAGCGGCCAAGATCATCGGCACTGGCCAGCGGCGGTTATTTGATTTCTTGCGTAGCAGTGGCTGGATTTCCAGAAGGAACGAGCCATACCAACAGAAAATAGAGCAGGGCTTGCTCAATGTGAAGCTGGGTAGTTTTCATCACCCAGAGCAGGGGCTTAAGCAATCCGTGACCACGGTAGTAACAGGGAAGGGGCTAACCAAACTTAAGCAGATATGGGATGCCCAGCATTCACAACTACATTAAGACAACACAGCGCCCTTAACGGGGCGCTACTTTTCGGCTTAAGTTGCTTTCTGATATGTTCAGTCTGCGCGCCGCTTCTTTTTGTGTTTCGGCGTGATGGTAGGTGTGTTTGATGATCAGCGTTTCAAAATCTCTTAAAAAAGCTTTCATATCCACCACGTCGCCAGCCGTCAGTTTTAATCGTCTGCGAAGCAGGGATCTTACTTCCAAATATTGCGCGCGCGAATGTGAGAATGGCACAAACTGCATAATAGTGAACAGCTTGTATTTGTCTGTTGCTGATATAAAAAAGATCAGCATGAACGAAATAGACAGTGATGAAAACCCCGCCATATTAACTTCATAACCTGCTTGCATAAGCGGAATTAGAATTAAAATAAAGGCAATAAAAGGCGAAAAGCCAATTAAAGCGGTAATGCTTTTTGCTTTTAAGTGATAGTCGTTTTTTAGAAAGAGATTAACGATCAATAAAGATACTGCCAGTGTGACCGCAGCAAGGGCGTAGATCTGGAAAATGAAATAATAATCGCCAGCGATTCTAGTAATAGATCCGTTTGGCAATAACTGAACGCCTTTTACAAGATAGTCTGTGAATAAAATGGCAGCGCTCAAGGCTGAAGGCGCCACCAAGGTGAGGCCGCTTTTCATAAAGCGACCTCTTTGAGTGATGTCTGCACAAACCACGGCCAAATAAAACACAGTGAAAATGGCAGCACAATAGTACAATTTCAATGTGATTAAATCGTAGCCAAATCGAAAAAAGGCGATTAATTCGAGTTGGTTCATGCAGAACGTTGACAGCAGAAATATAAAAAAATACTTCTTTTTATGCACGTCTGAATAAAAAAATAAGAACAATTTTATTAGAAGTGCAATTGCCGATGGCAATATCCATATCATTTTCTGTCCCTATTAAATGCTATTTAATTAAAACACAAGACCGCTTTGGCTAATTGATAATCCAGAGCCAGCCCCCGCAATAAGTATTTTTTCGCCACAATTAGGCTTTACATTATACAGGTTTGCCGGAATCGTGGCAGTGGTGATATTTCCGAAAAGCTTGTAGGAAATTGGCGCTATGCTTTGTGAGACTTTTGCCATATCAGCCATTCTTATGTGGGGTTTTTGCCCCACTTGATGGCAAATAAGGTGGTCTATATCGGTATTTTTCCAGTTCAATGATTGGTAAGTTTGCTCTATTATTGAGGCGTGTAAACGTATCATAACTGAACTGATTTTCCCCATCACCATTTGCCCATCGTAGCCACCTTCTTTTGCTGTGCTGAATCGACATAGATCAGTATGTTTAGCATCAGTATGAAAGTTATAATACTGAAACCCCCGTCCGTCCTTGTTTTTTGGCGTTAATACCATGGCTGCGCCAGAATCGCCCACCGTCAACGTGCCAAGCACTTTTTGGAATTCGGCGGTTTTGTTCCTCAGCTTTGCTACGTAGTCAAACGTGATGTCTGTGAGGTTTTCCCCCGCGACAACCAGTACATGCGTTGCGTCACTGCATTGCATTAAGTTGTCTGCGAGCAATATGCCATTCATAAACCCATGGCAAGCATTGCTCACATCAAAGCAAATCGCGTTAGTGCAACCCATTTCGTGCTGGACCTTATGCGCGACACTCGGCTCTAGCCATTCACGACTAATGCCGCAAAATATCACCGCATCTATTTCGCTGGGTTGCACACCACTGTCCTGTAGCGCATTCTCAGCGGCTCTTATTGCCAAGATGCTCGGCAACTCTTCTGCGCTCGCTACCCGCCTCTCATCGATTCCACACACCTCATTTATCCAGTTTTCTGCTATGCCGAAATTTTCCTCAGATTTGATCTCTCTCATCAACTCTTGTGACGTCACAATCTGACGAGGGAAGTAGATTCCGATACCTGCGATTTGACAATTTGCTTTAATTTTCATTCTAGTAACTCCGTTAGCGGTGCGAAATTGCACAGCTAACTGTCTACACACTTAATTTTGAAAAAAAAGCAAAGAACACAATTGCATTTCTGGGGGAGGCGTTTTTAGTCAATCCCATTTTTGCAACTCTCCATAAAAACCACCCCATCCTTGCAGATAACCCTTTAACTGGTTGTCTTAATAGGGTTATTTTTGCAATTGAATTTTTCTAAAAATCCCATCACTGCAAGTCAATTTTCTTTAAAGAAAGCCTTTGACAGCGCGTTTTTTTGGCTTTTTACTGAATGTAATGGACGTATTTATTGATGCGTGATGACTCAGGGAGAACAGAATGTACGGTGCTAAAAACGAGCCACATAAACCGAAACGCTTTAGCATTTCGCTTGACCGAGCAGGACAGAATTTACCGAATAGTAACTGGGATATTGCACCCGCCAACAGCTACCGTGACGCCTGCGCAACTGGTCGAATCATGGCAGCAAACTTTCTGCAACAACTCAAAGACGACCCCGACTACGTCGGCGCAGGCATTCTTGGCCACATCGCCGCCGACATCAACTTCAATGACGAAACAGCAGGTAAAGGCTACTGGGTCGGTTTCTTCAGCTATCTAGAGTCGCACTTATACGAATCGGCAAAACACTGCGATCTACACGCAGACCTCGCGAGAATCGAAGCAGATAGTGATTCCATCGTCTAATAGAATTAGTGCTTATAAGCGCTATAAAAAGGCGGTTTTTTTACTGAAAAATACTAGGCACAAATAAAAAACACCTATTGATTTGTAAGGGTTTATTTATTTATTTTAGGCACAGGAAAGTAGCTTAAGGTATTGATATTAAAAAACATTCAAGGGAATTGAAAATCCTCGTGTCGGCGGTTCGATTCCGTCTCTGGG
>NZ_JAEMNX010000046.1 GCF_016463975.1 Marinomonas transparens
AGCTCTGCTGCGTTATAAACACCATCATCGCCGGTGCTTTCGAGTGTGATACTTGGTGTCGCAATGACGTTATCAGTCACGGTAACCGTAACATCTGCGGTATCTGTCACTGTACCATCACTAATGGTGTAGCTAATTGTCGCTTCACCATGGAAATTATCTGCTGGTGTAAACTCTAGTTGGCCATCAACAATAGCAACAGTACCTTGCTCTGCTGGTACTGTTGCCCCAATAATAGTAAGCATGTCGCCATCTACGTCACTGTCATTCGCCAATACATTAATAGTGATCACACCACCATCTTGTGTACCTGATGCAATATCCGCTTCGGCCACTGGCGCGTCATTTTGAGCAATATAGGTTGGTGTCACACTGCCTACCGCTGTCAAGCCGCCAGTGTCAATTGTCGTAATACTAACTTTAGGTAGAACCACACCGTTATTAACCGCATCAACACCCGCTTGGGTTAAAACCACTTTACTATCCCCATGTAAAGAATAGTAACCAGCGTCATTGCTACCCGGTGTAAAACCAAAACTCGACACACCATCTTCTGCATCAGAGATATGAAAGTTTGCGACTATCGTACCCACCGTTGCTTCATTTTCATTAAATGCGGTTACTGTTGTAACCACGATCTCTGGCGCATCATTTGTTCCATTAATCGTCACAGTCACGTCTTGTTTCGTGCCATCAACTGACGTCACTTCAAAGGTTTCTTCTCTACTTTGTCCCACGCTCATTTCATCAAATGTACCGTAGGCATTAAATGTCCAATTACCATCAGTATCAATATTGAACTTGCCGTGTTTGCCATATATGGTATTTGGAGTGAAGGTATTATCAGCATTGTCCACATCGCTAGACGTTAGGGCGCCGTTCAAGGTCAACGCTGTATCGGTTTCAGACGCCGTCACACTTGTATCACCACCAATCACTGCCCCATCATTGGTGCCCGTAATTGTCATGGTGACAACTTGCTCTGTGCCGCCCGCCGTTGTCACTGTAAATTCTTCCACAGCACTTTCGCCAACGTTCAATTCATCAAAAGCACTGTTCGCGTTAAACGTCCACTCGCCGTTCGCATCGACACTAAATGTACCATTCTCTCCAATGGTCGTTTTCGCTATAAAGGTGTTGTCTTCATTATCAACGTCTGTCGCCGTCAAGGTACCAGACCAAGATAAAGGTGCATCC
>NZ_JAEMNX010000047.1 GCF_016463975.1 Marinomonas transparens
AGAAGCACTGATGGTACCCGTGATGGTCGCGTCTTCAGCAACCGCACCTGTTGCGGCTGTCGCCACTGGCGCGTCATTCGTACCAGTGATGGTCATGGTAACGGTTTGCTCTGTACCGCCTGCGGTTGTCACTGTAAATTCTTCCACAGCACTTTCGCCAACGCCTAATTCATCAAAAGCACTGTTCGCTACAAACGTCCACTCGCCGTTCGCATCGACGCTAAATGTACCATTCTCTCCAATGGTCGTTTTCGCTATAAAAGTGTTGTCTTCATTATCAACATCTGTCGCCGTCAAGGTACCAGACCAAGATAAAGGTGCATCCGTTTCAGCACCTAATCCAGAGGTATCACCACCGATAACGGCATCATCATTGACAGCATTTACGGTGACAGTAACATCCGCCGTATCAGTGGCTAAACCATCACTAACGGTATAGCTGATAGTCGCCTCACCGTTGAAGTTCTCCGCTGGGGTAAATTCAAGTTTGCCATCTACAACAGCAACCGTTCCTTGTTCAACAGGAACAGTGGCACCTGTGATGCTTAAAGTATCGCTATTAGCATCACTGTCGTTCGACAACACATCGATGGTGATCACGCCACCATCTTCTTCGCCTGTTGCGGTATCGTCGACCGCCACTGGGGCTTCGTTTAAAGCGACCGTATGCGTTGAAGTTGTTGACGCGGTAAAAGGGTTACCAGAGTCATCTTGTCCGGTCACTGTGACAACAAAAGAAGTATCTTCTGCTAAATCACTGCCTGCTACATCCACACTCCAAGTTCTATTGTCAGCATTTATTGTCGTAGTGTAGGAAACGCCATTAATTTCCATAGAAACGACATCACCAGCAGATGGATCGCCAATAACACGTCCGCTTACCGTAATCGTTTCACCACTTTCTTGCGCATCAATCACATCGTCTGAGGTAATAGGGTTAACTCGAATAGTCGCCCTCGTCGTTGTATCCACTAAATAATCTTCAACCGTGCTTGCCGAACCTTGCTGACCACTATCACTAGAAACAACAACACTGGCTTCAACCGTGTTATCTGAATCCGCTAACAAATCCGCCCCAGAAACACTGATAGAAAAAGTATTGCCAGTAACCTCTCCAGTGTATGTCACGCCGTTTACGATCAGGGTAACTACTCCTGAATCAAAAGAATCCCCTGTCACGCTTCCCGTTATTAATATATCTTCACTCGTTTCTTGAGTGTTAAGGGTGCCATCTCCAGCAATTGGATTAATATCTAGCAGGACAATAGAAGGAGGTAAATCAAGGGTAGAGGCAGTCGTTGAAGTGGTTTCAGCTTCTGTTGTAGAAGTAGATGTCCTAGTGTCTGTTTCTGAAAATGAAGAGCCAGAACCAAAAGAAGAAAGAGATAATGTAGAATTAATATTCGAATCATAACCATAAGACGGTAAAGAACTTCTATAGTCATCACCTAAAGCCCCGTCGTTATTACGGTCAATAGACACATCCACTCGATTTTGCTCGCCATCAGCCCCCTCTTCACCTGCTGCTGGGGCATCCTGAATTGCGGTTGGATCCGCTCCATCTAAGATAGCTTGTTGCAACGCCTCTTCTTCGGTCGTCGCGTCTGCAACCAACTCTTCCTCATTATCAAGACTAAAGATCTCATCCGTCATTTCAACAATAGAGTCACTACCAATCACGATTTGAGTGTTATCAATAAAGGCAATAGTGACTTGGCTTACATCATTGGTAATGACTGTTTCACCAAAAAAGATAGGATCACCTAGCTTAATTACGCGCTCTTGGCCGTCGATGGATTGAACGACCGCCGAACCATTTAGCTCACTAACAAAGCCAATAGGTGAGCCTAAGTTGGCAAATGATGTTTGATTGTCGCTCATGGTGAATCTCCTGAACTCTAGATAAGACGGAATAGTTTTATAATTACTGAAAAGATAGGAGAATCAAAGACAACTAGCTATTGTACCTTGGTACAGTCAATGTAATGATTTGTTTACTTCTAAATATTCCCCAAATCAAGCTAGGTCTTATGTAGGCATTTCATTGCTATACATGAGTCAAATCTTTATAATTTTTGCAATTTCGGGCACTGACCCTAGGCTTCATTGGTTATTATTTCCAGTGACCTATTTCAGAGTCTATTCCTGACTCAAACAATGAGCACTTATGCCATGCATTTGTCATAAGCTTGCGCGATAACCTCAAGCTTCTTTTATAAAAAGTGACCGCTATTTTTCTTATAAATTCAGAAGGTAATACATGATCGATTCGATAAAACGAGACTGGTTCTCAAACATTAAAGGCGACTCTCTCGCTGGTACTGTCGTCGCCCTTGCTTTGATACCAGAAGCTATTGCTTTTTCCATCATCGCTGGCGTTGACCCTAAAGTAGGCTTATACGCGTCCTTCTGTATCGCCGTAGTCATCTCCTTTTTTGGCGGCAGACCAGGCATGATTTCTGCGGCAACCGGCGCAATGGCCCTACTAATGGTGACCTTAGTAAAAGAGCACGGCCTAGAATATTTGCTTGCTGCATCTCTATTAACCGGCGTATTTCAAATCTTCGCGGGCTATTTAAAGCTCGGTACCTTGATGCGCTTTGTATCACGGTCGGTCGTCACTGGGTTTGTGAACGCCCTCGCCATTCTTATTTTTATGGCGCAATTGCCGGAGTTAACCGATGTAACCTGGCATGTTTACGCAATGACCGCCGTTGGGTTAGGTATTATTTATCTCTTTCCTCTGATCCCAGTCATTGGTAAAGCCGTGCCCTCGCCCTTAGTGTGTATTGTTCTTCTCACCGCCTTTGCCATTACCTACGGATTAGATATTCGTACCGTAGGTGATATGGGTGAGCTACCAGATACACTGCCAATTTTCCTATGGCCTGATGTACCACTTAACCTAGAAACCCTAATGATTATTTTGCCTTATTCCCTAGGTCTAGCGGTGGTTGGTCTGCTCGAATCCATGATGACAGCAACCATAGTGGATGAGTTCACCGACACAAGTAGTGACAAAAACCGCGAGTGTAAAGGACAAGGCGTTGCCAATATCGCATCAAGCTTAATGGGCGGCATGGCAGGCTGCGCCATGATCGGCCAATCCGTCATCAATGTTAAATCTGGCGGCCGTGGTCGTTTATCTACTTTTATTGCCGGCTTCTTATTATTGATTATGGTGGTCTTTTTAGATGATCTTATTGGTCAAATTCCAATGGCGGCTTTAGTTGCTGTGATGATCATGGTCTCCATTGGTACTTTCTCATGGGAATCGATAATCAACCTGAAAAAACACCCACTGTCGACGAATGTTGTCATGCTAGCCACTGTTTCTATTGTGGTAGCAACACACAACCTAGCCATTGGTGTATTTGTCGGTGTATTGCTTGCGGCACTCTTCTTTGCCAACAAAATTGGTCGCTTTATGGTGGTCAAAAGTGATAAACAAGAACACCCTACTCACCGTACTTATAAAGTCATCGGACAAGTATTTTTCGCCTCTTCAGATCACTTTAATGCTTCTTTTGATTTTAAAGAGGTCGTTGAAAAGGTTACGATTGATCTTACTGATGCTCATTTCTGGGACATCACGGCTGTATCCGCTTTAGATAAGGTGGTTATCAAGTTCCGTCGTGAAGGAGCAGAAGTGGTACTCATCGGAATGAATGAAGCCAGCTCAACCATAGTCGACAAATTTGGGGTTCATAATAACCCAGAAGAAGTTGAAAAAATTATGGGCGGCCATTAAGGCATAGGAGAACAATAATGAAAAACGTAATTGCATGTATCGATGGCTCCTCTTTATCCGAATATGTGACGACCGCCGCCGTGTGGGCCGCCAACAGCATAGGCGCGCCATTAACGCTATTACACACTCTCGAAAAAGAAGCGACTAAGCCCCATGAAGACTTATCCGGGTCAATCGGCTTTAGTAGCCGAGAGCACCTAATGGATGAGCTAATCGAACTTGACGAAAAGCGCTCCAAGCTAGCACTACAGCAAGGCAAAATCATGCTAGATAATGCCAAAGCCTTTGCTATAGAGTCCCATGCTAAGCAAATTGAATTACTCCAACGGCATGGCGATTTAGTCGAAGCCTTAACCGATCTAGAAGATAACATCCGCCTTGTTGTGCTAGGCCGCTTAGGCAGCAACCACTCAATGAACGCCCACACGATTGGCTCACACATTGAACGTGTATCTCGCGTCCTACACCGTCCTATTTTAATCACGGTAGGAGAATTCAAAGCGCCGAAAAACTTCATGATCGCCTATGACGGTCGTGAAGCGGCCGACAATGCCATTGCTCGCATAGCACAAAGCCCCCTCTTGAAGGGACTACCTTGCCACCTAGTGATGGCAGGCGAAGACACCAAAGATCGACGCAAAAAATTAGAAGAAGCACAAAACATTCTTGAGCAGGAAGGGCTTGAGGTGATCGCTTCTATCCAATCAGGAAAAATCTACCCTGTCCTTACGCAATACCGTCAAGATCACAGGATAGAACTGATGGCAATGGGCGCTTACGCTCACTCTAAAGTTCGTCAATTCTTCGTTGGCAGCAATACCAGCAAGATGATAATCGAAAGCAATATTCCATTATTGATTCTGCGTTAAGCAAAGCAACCAGCTTCAAAGGGCGACGCCTTCGGGACTCGCCCTTTTTCATACATTCACCTGCTTCACTGACAAATTCAGCAATATAGCCAATCCAACATTTGAACCGCAAACAGCAGACATAAAAAAACCGAATTAGACTTCCTTTACCATCAAGCCTAATTCGGTTTTGGTTTTACCTAGACTCTAGTATCTAGCCATCAATATTAATGATGTATTCTTGGTCATTGACAATCACCGAGATCGAATCAGAACCATTCACAACATTATCGCCATTGGAATCAAAGTTAGAATCTTCTCCAAAAGTGGCTACATCGTGGCCATCTAGCTGTACACCATCCTCAGTAACACCAATATTACTTAACAAGAAATCAGTAATGGCATCAGTTTCATCACTTGTTGACCCCTTATCCATTCCGTCCAATAAGTCCGTTAGGTCTAAGGCGTCTTCGCCAGCGTTGAAGTCAGTGATCACATCATTGCTCCAGCTATTCAAGCCATTAGCCTGACCATGATCAGTAAGAATAAATAAATCCTTGCCTGCACCGCCAGTCAATGTATCTGTATCCCAGTCTTCCGCTCCCGGCATGCCGCCCAACAACAGATCATCGCCACTGCCACCGAATATGTTATCAGCACCATCACCGCCAATCAGCAGGTCATCGCCACCATTACCATATAAGGTGTCGTTACTTGACCAATCCTCAGCACCACGGCCGCGTAAGTCATTGTCTTGATTATCTCCCTCTATACTGCCATTCCATCTTTGAACCCGATCAATGTCATCAATCTCAGCCATTCTTGATTCAATAGACTCAGTACCGCCAACATAAGTCACACTATCACCAATGCTGCTATTTCCAACGCTCAAGGTAGTAGCGGTCGACTCATCCGTAGCGCCTTCACTGCTAATCCCTGTGACTGACAAGTCAAAGTCTTCCGCATCTTCAGGAATCGATAACTGCAATCCAGAAACCTGATCTTCTGATAAGGAATAAGTGCCGTTATTCAGAGGTAAAACGGTATTGCCATCGGCATCGAGCAAAGAAGCTCCCACCGGAAGCGCTGCAATTTCATAAGTTAAGACTTCACTAGCATCATTATCTGTTTGCGAACCAGAAATATTCACTGGATACAACAGGTTAGTCGTCGTTAATGTCGCTTCAATGTTATTAATATCAACCACTTCATCTGTTCTAGTGCTCGCCACAGCAAACTCAACAGTCACCTTACCTTCACTATCCAGTGTCACTGTATAAGCACTATTAATAGATGAACTGCCGCGAGAAGTTAGATCATCCAACTCACCATCATTGGCCTTAATAACATAACTGTCTCTTGTTGAAAAATACCCACGACCATCACTCCAATTACCGCTAAACACAGAATCAAAAGATAAAGTAACCGTTTCGCCTGCGTATTCAGTACCGAAATCAAACACCCGAGTTTCCGTCTCAGTTTCAATATTGCGCGCCATAAAGCGGTTACGACCCACATTCCCAAGAGAAGAAACACCCTCAGCAGACTGGACGATGGCATCACCAGGGACTTGCGTAGCCCGACCAAGCGTTACGCTTAGTTCTGGGGTATCCGCAACACCGTTTACAGAAAGGGTTAGTAGCCCACTATCTCCTGTATTAGTAACATAAGTGACCTCTGGCACATCACCAGACCAATCCTTCACTGGTATAAAGGTGTAAGAGCCGTCGCTATTCACAGTCAAGTCACCGACATCGGCAATCGCCAAGCTTGCCCCAGCGTCAACCGACTCACCTTCAACAGAGAATGAAGTAACCAATAGATTGCTACTGCTTATATCATTCGCTAACACGCCATCAGCGGCTGCTACACTCATAGCGCTATCTTCTAGACCACTATTAACATCATTAGCCACCAAGGTACCCTGATTTTCCACAGTAATATTCAAGGTATTAACGGAAGTATCTCCGTCCCCATCCACAACCCTGTAGGAATAGCTAACAAGAGTAGATTGAGCAACGCCTAAAGAATCAACCAAACCGTCACTTGGTTCAAAGGTATAGGACCCATCAGTACTAAGCACCAGAGTACCATTACTATCCTCAACAGTTTGAGCAACCACATGATCTAAGCCATCTGCTCCTGCCTCGACAGTAACCGTTCCAGATAACACAATATCTTCAGGCTCTGCTACACCGACGGCTTCTACATGAGCAACAAGAGAAAGCGTGGTCGTTTCACCTTCTGAAGTAGAAAGAGTCGTTGATACATTCCCTTGACTATCCATAAAACCATCTAACGAGACTTGATAGGTAACCTCATCAACAACAATCTCTGTCGATGGCAGCTCACCTAAGACCACAACATCATCACTATTGTTACCACGGTTTGCTGTTTCGTCATGGGTAATAGGCAACTCTAACTCGATCAACTGAGTCGCATCGCCAATCACCATAGTAAATGTCACCACCATACTTGTGCTTTGCAAAGCACTATAATTTGAACTCATAGCACTATTAGTATGAGTGAAAGTGGCTACCTCAAACTTACCGTCAAGACTTTCAGTTGATTGCCCTACGGGGTCAGTCAACTGGTACTCACTTGTCCCATTACTCGAACGCCTATCATCCCAAGTGATACGGTCATCATAGTTGTCACCATCATTATCTATCAGGTCGTAATTTTTCTTAATATTGCGTCCGCTCTCGAATTCTGCATTCACAAAGCCATTAGCGAATGAACCAACTATGAATGATTCGACCACATCAGGCCCCGTATTCACGTTCAAAGTCGCTGAGGTAACCACAGAAGCAGGCACATCATCCTCAATTGTCAAAGTGACACTTTCAGTGGTAGTCGTCGCGCCATCACCTACTTGAATACCAAACTCAATCGCCAGTGAATCTTCAGATCCCGCTGCGATATTATCTAGCGGAGCACTTAATTCGACCGTGTAAATTCCTACGCCATTCGACACATCACCAAGAGTCACCGTTACAACAGTAGCGCCATCGGCAGCCCCTATTAACTGTGCACCATCAGTGGAAACAGACCAGACAACAGGCTCCCCGCCAGAGGCATAAGTCGCTGTTGGCGCAACCAAATTAACCCCAAGAGAGTCCCCCTCTTCATCCGCAACAGCAAAGCTACCCGTAACAGACTGACTAGTAGAAGTAACCAGAACACTTTCAGATAGACTGACATCATCGGAGGATAGAATAGGCGCATCATTAACCAGCACAGTAGTTGGCGTATCTGTCGCGGTTCTGTCCGTTAAGCTACCATCCGTCGTCAAGCTGATTTCTGGCAACAGATTACCTGCATCTAAGAAAGCTTCGCCTGCCTCAGTCAATACAATGTTATTGCCATCAAGAGCGTAGTAACCTTCTAGATTAGTACCTGAAGTGAAGCCTACTGTTGGCTCCTCGTCTTCATCAGACAAAGTAAAGGTTGCAACCGTATCACCAGCCACCGTAGTGTCTTCTTCGACCGAACCTGCAGTAAGGGTTAACAGCGTCGGAGAATCCACCCTATGTTCGGAGGAACCAATACTATCAACCGTATTACCTGCTGCATCACTTGAGGTAACAATCACATTAAATTCCGTATCTGCTGCAAGATCACTACCGGCTACATCGACAGCCCAATTACCCTCCATATCGACTGTGGTGCCGTAATCAGAACCATTGATGGTCATGGTAACAACATCGCCTACGGCAATATCGCCACCGATAGCACTACCTGTCACGGCAACGATCTCATCACTTTCGGTGCCACTAATCACATCATCGGCGGTAATCGCATTCACGGTTACCGTGCCAGCCTGCGCAGCAGTATCTGCACCCGCCGCCGTAGCGCTCGTTTCGCTTGAGCGATTACCGGCCTCATCCGACAAAAACGCCATAACAACCGCTTCGGGAGACACTTCCACCAATACACCCTCAGCAATGTCCGTTGCGCTTAAGATAACAGTCGCTTCTTCACCGTTCACGCTGTAGGTTAATATGTCACCAACTTCAGAGCCCGCTACCGAAATGGTTGCTGTAACAGTACCATCTGCTCCCAATTCTTCATTATTGTAGATATCGTCTGCACCAGTACTTTCAAACTCAATACTAGGAGTGGCAATACCCACATCAACCACAGCAGGTGTTTGGTCAATCACAA
The DNA here is from genome assembly GCF_016463975.1 of Marinomonas transparens. Classification (GTDB taxonomy): domain Bacteria; phylum Pseudomonadota; class Gammaproteobacteria; order Pseudomonadales; family Marinomonadaceae; genus Marinomonas; species Marinomonas transparens. The sequence continues at coordinate 8,767 of NZ_JAEMNX010000047.1, forward strand.
GGTTCTCAAAGTTACCCCCTGTCGCCCTCGTAATCTCGGCACTAACGTTATTTGCATTGGCGTCATTAGCAACATCAATAGACACTAGCCCAGTAGTTTCACCATCCTCAATGATGATGGTCTCACCGTTATTCAATTCGACCGACACATTACCTTGAGCAACATTCGTCAAGGTAGCGGTATACACAACCACCCCACCCTCACTCGTGAGGGAACCCGTCGCGCTTAGGCTAACCGTCGTATTATCGATACTGTCGAAAATCTGAGCCGTTGTGGTCGCTTCGCTGAAGTCTACGGCTTCGAAGTTGCCGCCGTCTAATGCAATAACCCTTGCCGTGATGCTGGAAGCATCCAGATACACGTCGCTGTCCTGGGTATCGATCACCAAGGTACCTGCGATTTCACCTGCCGCGATCAGGATATCGCCTTGATCGGTAACGACAGTCACGTCGCTTTCGCCTGGGTTCGACAAGGTCGCTGTGAAGGTCACGCTCGCCGCGTCTTCGTTCACATCACTGGTTGTCAAGGTCACGGTGGTGGTGTCAATGGTGTCGCTGATTTGGGCGGTCGCGGTCGCTGCACTGAAGTCCACCGCTTCGAAGTTGCCGCCGCTCACGCCACTGACGGTCGCGCTGATGCTGGAAGCATCCAGATACACGTCGCTGTCGTGGGTATCGATCACCAAGGTACCTGCGATTTCACCTGCCGCGATCAGGATATCGCCTTGATCGGTAACGACAGTCACGTCGCTTTCACCTGGGTTCGACAAGGTCGCGGTGAAGGTCACGCTCGCCGCGTCTTCGTTCACGTCACTGGTTGCCAAGCTCACCGTCGTGGTGTCGATGGTATCGGTGATTTGGGCGGTGGCCGTCGCTGCGCTAAAGTCCACCCCTTCGAAGTTGCCGCCGCTCACGCCACTGACGGTCGCAGTGATGCTATCGGCATCTAGGTAGACATCGCTATCTTGCGTATCGATCACCAAGGTACCTGTGGTTTCACCTGCCGTAATCAGGATATCGCCTTGATCAGTAACGACAGTCACGTCGCTTTCACCTGGGTTCGACAAGGTCGCAGTGAAGGTCACGCTCGCTGCGTCTTCGTTCACATCGCTGGTTGCCAAGCTCACCGTCGTGGTGTCGATGGTATCGGTGATTTGGGCGGTGGCCGTTGCTTCGCTAAAGTCCACCGCTTCGAAGTTGCCACCATCCAGTGCAATAACGGAAGCAGTCACACTACTCGCATCCAGATACACGTCGCTGTCTTGGGTATCGATCACCAAGGTGCCTGTGGTTTCACCCGCGGCAATCAAAATATCACCTTGATCGGTAACAACAGTCACGTCGCTTTCACCTGGGTTCGACAAGGTCGCTGTGAAGGTCACGCTCGCCGCGTCTTCATTCACATCGCTGGTTGTCAAGGTGACGGTCGTCGTATCAATGGTATCGTTGATTTGGGCGGTCGCCGTCGCTGCGCTGAAGTCCACCGCTTCGAAGTTGCCGCCATCCAATGCAATAACAGAAGCAGTCACACTACTCGCATCTAGGTAAACATCGCTGTCTTGCGTATCGATCACCAAGGTACCAGTCATTTCGCCTGCCGCGATCAAGATATCGCCTTGATCGGTAACAAGAGTCACGTCGCTTTCACCTGGATTAGACAAGGTCGCTGTGAAAGTCACGCTCGCCGCGTCTTCGTTCACATCGCTGGTTGCCAAGGTCACGGTGGTGGTGTCGATGGTATCGGTGATTTGGGCGGTGGCCGTTGCTTCGCTAAAGTCCACCGCTTCGAAGTTGCCGCCGCTCACGCCACTGACTGTCGCGCTGATGCTGGAAGCATCCAGGTACACGTCGCTGTCTTGGGTATCGATCACCAAGGTGCCTGTGGTTTCACCCGCGGCAATCAAGATATCGCCTTGATCGGTAACAACAGTCACGTCGCTTTCACCTGGGTTCGACAAGGTCGCTGTGAAGGTCACGCTCGCCGCGTCTTCATTCACATCGCTGGTTGTCAAGGTGACGGTCGTCGTATCAATGGTATCGTTGATTTGGGCGGTCGCCGTCGCTGCGCTGAAGTCCACCGCTTCGAAGTTGCCGCCATCCAATGCAATAACAGAAGCAGTCACACTACTCGCATCTAGGTAAACATCGCTGTCTTGCGTATCGATCACCAAGGTACCAGTCATTTCGCCTGCCGCGATCAAGATATCGCCTTGATCGGTAACAAGAGTCACGTCGCTTTCACCTGGATTAGACAAGGTCGCTGTGAAAGTCACGCTCGCCGCGTCTTCGTTCACATCGCTGGTTGCCAAGGTCACGGTGGTGGTGTCGATGGTATCGGTGATTTGGGCGGTGGCCGTTGCTTCGCTAAAGTCCACCGCTTCGAAGTTGCCGCCGCTCACGCCACTGACTGTCGCGCTGATGCTGGAAGCATCCAGGTACACGTCGCTGTCTTGGGTATCGATCACCAAGGTGCCTGTGGTTTCACCCGCGGCAATCAAGATATCGCCTTGATCGGTAACAACAGTCACGTCGCTTTCACCCGCGTTCGACAAGGTTGCGGTGAAGGTCACGCTTGCCGCGTCTTCGTTCACGTCACTGGTTGCCAAGCTTACCGTCGTGGTGTCGATGGTATCGGTGATTTGTGCCGTCGCCGTCGCTGCGCTGAAGTCCACCGCTTCGAAGTTGCC
>NZ_JAEMNX010000048.1 GCF_016463975.1 Marinomonas transparens
GTTGTTACCTTAACCGCAGAACAAATTGAAAACGGCGTTGCGATCGAAGTCACCCCTGGTGATAGCGTGGCAGCGAGCTTGTCGGATGCGGCGGGTAACGTGGTTGAAGCGACGAGCACGTCTATTAGTACAACAGACACCAGCGTGGGTGCACCAAGCATCAGCTTGCAAAGCGCAGGCGCAGATGGCATCTACAACGCAGAAGAACTTGGCGAAGATGGCACGGTAACCGCGACCATCAGCTTGCCAGATGACTTCAATGTTGACACAGACACCTTAACCATTAACGGCGCGACCTACAGTGTGTCTGCTGAAGAAATGACAGCGGGTGTTGTGACGATTGAAGTGGCACCAGAAGGTACCGTTACAGCACAAATCACGGATGCGGCGGGTAACGTCTCGACGCAAGCCAGTGAAACAGTGGCAGGATCGGATACCTCAGCGGATGCGGGTACGGTAACGGTTGATAGCATCACTGAAGATGATGTGATCAATAGCACAGAAAGTGGTCAAACGATTGCAGTGACAGGTACCGCAGCCGGTGGTGACATTGCAGCCCATGACGTTGTTATTTTGATGGTTAATGAAACGCAATATGTAACTGTAGTCGATAGCGACGGTAATTGGTCTGTTGAGGTTGCAGGTAGTGACTTAGCTATGGATACGACACTGAAAGTAGATGTAGTGTCAGGAGATGCAGCGGGCAATACTGTAAGGAGTACGACAACTTCTACTTATACCGTAGACACTAGTTTAGCAACACCAGCTATTTCCTTCGAAAGCACCGGCGATGATGGCGTTTATAACGCAGCAGAG
>NZ_JAEMNX010000049.1 GCF_016463975.1 Marinomonas transparens
AGCCAGTGAAACAGTGGCAGGATCGGATACGACTATTGCGACACCAAGTATCACGCTCGAAAGCACCGGCGATGATGGTGTTTATAACGCAGCAGAGCTTGGTGACAATGGCACAGTGACTGCGACGATCTCGGTAGCGGGTTCTGAAGTCGGCGATACCTTGACCTACAGCGTGAACGGAACAGACACTTCTGTGACGTTAAACGCAGAGCAAATTGCGAATGGCGTTGCGATTGAAGTACACCCAGAAGATACCGTAACGGCAAGCTTGTCGGATGCGGCGGGTAACAGTTCAATAGAAGTCAGCGAAACGGTTGCAAGTGCGGACGCTAGTATCGGTACGCTAAGCATCACGTTCGACAGCGCAGGCGAAGATGGCATCTACAACTCGGAAGAGATTGGCGAAGATGGCACCATCACAGCGACCATGTCGGTAGCGGGTTCTGAAATTGGCGATACCTTGACCTACAGCGTGAACGGTGGCGACGAGGTGGTTGTTACCTTAACCGCAGAACAAATTGAAAACGGCGTTGCTATTGAAGTCACCCCAGGTGATAGCGTGGCAGCGAGCTTGTCGGATGCGGCGGGTAACGTGGTTGAAGCGACGAGCACGTCTATTAGTACAACAGACACCAGCGTGGGTGCACCAAGCATCAGCTTGCAAAGCGCAGGCGCAGATGGCATCTACAACGCAGAAGAACTTGGTGAAGATGGCACGGTAACCGCGACCATCAGCTTGCCAGATGACTTCAATGTTGACACAGACACCTTAACCATCAACGGCGCGACCTACAGTGTTTCTGCTGAAGAAATGACAGCGGGTGTTGTGACGATTGAAGTGGCACCAGAAGGTACCGTTACAGCACAAATCACGGATGCGGCGGGTAACGTCTCGACGCAAGCCAGTGAAACAGTGGCAGGATCGGATACCTCAGCGGATGCGGGTACGGTAACGGTTGATAGCATCACAGAAGATGATGTGATCAACAAGGCAGAAAGCGGAGAGACGATTACTGTAACAGGTACCGCAGCCGGTGGTGACATTGCGGCCGGTGATGCAGTGAGTATCACGATTGGTGAGAACACTTACACTGGTGAAGTGGACAGCGAAGGTGCGTGGTCTGTTGATGTGGCAGGTAGCGACTTAGCGGCTAATACGGTATTCAATGTAGATGTGGTATCAAGTGATGCGGCTGGTAACACGGCAATAAGCTCCGCGACTTCTACACACGGTGTAGATCTGACCGCTTTTGGGGACATTGTTGTTTACGCGTTGACGGATGATAAGGTCATAAACTCTGAGGAAGCGGCGGCAGGAAATGAAGTGCCAGTCACTGGTTATGTTGGCGGTGCGGCGCAACCGGGTGACACGCTAACTGTCACCGTGGATGGCGTTGTTATTGGCACGGGAACCGTGTCTGAAGAGCAAGATGCTGACGGACATTATTTATATTCTGTCAATGTGTTGGGCTCAGATCTTGTTACCGGTAAGTTTAGTAATGTCGTTACTGTTACGGTTTCAGGAGAGGATGAGGCAGGTAATCCATTCTCCACTCCAAGCACGCAGTCGTATTTTGTCGATACGGTTGCAGAGGTTGATGTATTAGCCTCTGACCCTAGCGGCGACATGATTATTAACTTTGATGAGACAGGTAATTTGACTGTCGAAACCTTTGTAGAACTCGGTGGTGATGTTACTTCAATTACGATCACAGACAGCGAAGGTCAGACGTTAACGATTACTGAGGGCTTTATACAAGATCCTGATGATATTGGATTCTTTACCAATATCATTGATGTATCAACGTTAGCAGATGGTGAGCTAAATATAGTTGTCAATGCTACTGATAGTTATGGAAATACGGCTTCTCAAGAGTCATGGGATACGATTACTAAAGACACTTCTGCTGATGCGGGCGTAGTAACCGTGAATGCGATCACAGCAGATAATGTGATCAACGCAACAGAAAGCGATCAAACTCTCAGTATGTCAGGTAGCGCAACGGGTGGCGATATTACGTCAGGTGATAGCGTGACGATGACAATTAATGGCCACGCTTACAGCACAACGGTTGATGCGTATGGTAATTGGACAGTGGATGTGGCGGGCAGTGACTTAGCCGCTGATACCGAGTTCACTATAAACGTAACGTCCAGCGATGCTGCGGGTAATAGCGTGATCAGCAGTGCTGACTCAGCTCATATCGTTGATACCTTAGCGGGAGATGACAATAGTGCTCCAGTGGTTTCAATCAGTGAAGATATAAACGAAGACGGGGTCATTAGCAGTAGTGAGCTTGATGGAAATATTAATGTCGCAGTGTCTCTACCAAGTGGTGCTGTAGAAGGCGATACCATCACAGTAACAGATGGAATGACCACGACGAATATTCTTGTGGATGCTGCCGTGCTTGAAGTGGGCTCTGTGAATACTGTTTTCGCGAACCCTGGAGACGGAAATACATTCGAAGTCAGTGCTACTTTGACGGACCAATTTGGTAATGTGTCTGAATCTCACTCTGACAGTGTCTTGGTAGATACTTCAGCCGCTTCAGCGACTGTCGTGATCAGTGAAGATACGGATAGTGATGGTGTTATTAGCAATAGTGAGCTTGATGGCGACATTAATGTTGATGTGACTTTGCCAAGTGATGTGGAAGTGGGTGACATCTTAACACTGACAGATGGCACAACAACGAAGAGTATTGTGGTAGATGAGTCGATACTTGAAACGAGTGTGGTTAGTACTGCTTTTGCCAATCCAGGACCCGGCAATACACTAGCAGTGAGTGCTACTGTTACCGATAAATTTGGTAATGTTTCAGATGTTGATACAGCCAGTGTCTCTATGTACGATGCACCGACTTCTGTGACTACCTCCGAGTCCTTGTATGTGCCTACACCTGTTGAGTCATTTACGGTCGGTTCATTTGCTAACGGTTTTTCAGACACTCAATTTGGTGGCGGAAGTAATAGTAATACTGATTCTACAGAGAGTGATGGTGATCGTTATTCTGAAGGTTTGACTTGGGATGATGATAATGACAATAACGGACCAAGTAGGTTTGAATTGTCAGACACTACTGGTCAATCTACTGAAAACATTGATGGTCAGTTTACGGTTGCGAGCTTTACTCATGATAACGGCGAGATAAGTTCAAGGTATGAGACATTACAATCGACGACTATGGTGGTGACATTTACACTGTTGATTGATGGTGAGACACAACTCATTGAATTGGATTTACCTATTACCCATGATGAAACGGCGAATAGAGGGAATAATGGCACTGATGATTTGGTGACCTTAGGGGAGTTGCCATCAACGGATGTTACTGTTAATGGCGTAACATATAGAGTGTCATTAGACGGTTTTAGTGATGCGAATGGAAATGTGTCGACAACTGTTTCTACGCCAGAGGGTGAAAGCACGACCCGTTCTATTGTTGCCCATGTTGAGCCTCTTCCTGCTGTATTATCAGGCATTGTTGAGATAGATGCTGGAGGGGATGGTTTAGGTCATGTGGTTGCGCAAACAGTTGACGATGATAATGGCAAGCTTGTTCTTAATAGCGACGGCTCATACTCCTTCGCTCCAAGTGATAGTCTGATTGCTTCTTTAGATACCGCAGAGTCTACTGAGCTTACGTATTCTTATACTGTAGTGGATGCTGATGGGGATTCCTCTGTTAATACACTGAATATTACCGTAGCGAATGGCGATACCTTGGTCGTTGATGATGCTAATACCGGTTTAGAAGACACGGTGATTAGCGCTACCGCCGCGGAAGGGGTATTAGCGAATGATGTCGATCTTGATACTGATTTGCTAGTGACTCAATTCTCCGTTGGTCGAGGAACGACGACTGATGCTGGATCAACGCTAACTATCTCTAATGTTGGTGATTTGGTTATTAATTCCGATGGATCCTATACCTTCACCCCAGTGGAAGATTGGTCTGGTGATGTGCCTGATATTACCTATCAGACAAACACTGGAGATAGAGGAACGTTAGATTTATCTGTTACTGGTGTTGTGGATGCCCCTGAGCTTAGTGTTGAGATAGGCTCTGCTCTAGGCACGAATCTTCCTCTTTATACTGAGAACTTTAGTAACGTTAGTATTTCTTCTAGTTCAGAGTGGAAGTCGGTTCGTTTTGACGCTGGTAGCGCTGACCTTAAGAAGGCTGATGGTAGTGACTTCCTAATTGCAGGTGATGATGGTGCTTGGTCTACTCGCGGTAATATTCTTGAAGAGGACTCTAATTCTGCTAACTCGGCAGTGCTGAAAGACAGTACTGCGGATAATGCGTTATTGAGCGTTCAAGATAGTTATGACATTTCTGTTGATGTGGATCCAAATGCTGATAGTGCTGAAAGCCTAGGTTCTTACAATAATGGCGTTGGCTTAGTGTTTGGCTATGTTGATTCAACCGATTTCTATCGCGCTGATTGGATCAATTTTGGTAATTCATATAGCGATCACCCTGATAGTAAAGATTTGCGTATTTCCCATGTTGTGGATGGTGTTTCGACCGTTTTGGCGGTAGCACATAATCAATATGTGTCTAATGGAGAGAACTTTACTTTTACGGTTTCTGTTGTTGACGGGGAATCCATTACAGTTACTGCTGGCGACAGCTCAGTGACCTATAACGGATCTGATACGCCTCAGTTGGCTTCATTTGGTCCTTACTCAGTGGATAACGATGACGGCGTAATTTATGACAATGTTTCTGTATCTCGTAGTGCTGCGGATGTCACTGAAATAGCCGAAAATACCTTGTACCCGGTGACTATTTCTGGGATGCAAACCGATAACGATGGCAGTGAAACGCTAACGTATGAGATTGCAGCGCTTCCAACAGGGGTTACGTTACTTGATGCGGGTGGCAATGTGATATCGCCAGCGAGTGATGGTACTTATGCATTGTCAGCGGATCAGGTTAACGGTTTGGTGTTGTCTACTCCTGAGGCATTAGATGAGTTTGAGTTGTCTGTGACGGTGACGAGTACGGAAGGTGGTAGCAGTGAGTCTGTGACAACTACGACGTCCTTCGATAGCGCTAGCGGCCTAGAAGATACTGTGATCAGTGCTACGGCAGCTGAAGGAGTGTTAGCGAATGAGAGTGATTCATTGGTTGCTTCATTCTCTGTTGGTAGCCAATCTGTAGATGCTGGCGAAACGTTAGCTATTACGGGTATCGGTGATTTGGTTATTGATGCCGACGGGTCTTATACCTTTACACCAGTAGAGGATTGGTCTGGTGATGTGCCTGATATTACTTATCAGACAAACACTGGTGATGGCGGAGTACTAGACCTTTCTGTGACAGCGGTTGTGGATGCGCCTGAACTTAATGTGGAAGTAGGTCGACCTATTGAGTTGAGTGAGCCTCTTTATACAGAGAAGTTCACTGACCTTAATCATTGGGAGTGGAAATCTATTTCACTCACTGGTGATAATGATGATGGTCGTGCTTGGAGTGATACGGATGGCGTGCTTAAAGAAATGTCTAACTCTGGTAAGTCTGCTGTGTTTAAACATAGTGCTTACGACAGTACTTTAGATAGTGTTCAAAATAGCTATGAGATTTCTGTTGAAGTTGATCCAGATGCGAGCGGTGAGGCTCTTGATAGTCAGAATAACTCGGTTGGTATTGTATTTGGTTACCAACCTAGTGATTCTAATGACCTAAATAATCCAGCAAATGTTGATGATTACTACCGTGCCGAGTGGGTCAATTATAGCGCATTTTATGGGCCTGACGGTGGGTCTGGTGGTGCTGGTAAGGCCATTAGTAAGGACTTGCGTATTGTCCACGTGACAGCGGATGGTGAAGAAATTGTCGCTGTCGCAGAAAATCAAGATGTCTCTAATGGACAGAGCTTCACTTTCACTGTTTCTGTTATTGAGGGTGAATCCATTACGGTGACGGCTGGTTCTAGTTCAGTCACCTATAATGGACCTGATACACCTCCGTTAGCTTCATTTGGTCCGTACTCTAATGACAATGATGGCGGTGTCATTTATGACAACTTGTCTGTGTCTAGTACTGAAGCAGGCGAGACTATCTTGTATCCAGTTTCTCTTGGCGGACAGCAAACTGATAATGATGGCAGTGAAACACTGACTTATGAGATTGCAGCGCTTCCAGCAGAGGTTTTATTACTCGATGCCAACGGTAATACTATTTCGCCTGCGAGTGATGGTACTTATTCACTGTCCGAAAATCAGGCTGATGGCTTGATGTTATCAGCGCCTAAATCAGTGGGTCAATTTGACTTGTCTGTGACGGTGACGAGTACGGAAGGTGGTAGTAGTGAGTCTATTACAACGACGACCTTGATTGATACTAATGATGTGTCCACAACCAGTGGTGCTACTGGTGGTATGTCAGGACTGCATGGTGAATTCTTTGCGGCTTACCGTCAGCTAGGTGGTTTAGACGATGTTGAAGCCGTTATGGATTCTGGTAAGGCGGATGCTACCTTTACTTCAACCACTGTGAGTTATAATGACGGACGAGGTGATCTTGGCCGAGGCAGTAACCTTGAAGCTTTCCTTGGTAAGGATAGTGACTCGTTAAGCTCTCATCCGTCGACAGAGTCTGGCGATGCTGCAGTAAGGCTTTCAGGTAGTGTGCTGTTAGCTGCTGGCACTTACTCCATCAAGGTCGGTGCCGATGATGGTTATCAAATTAGGGTTGATGGAAAATTAGTCATAACGACGAATAAAAACCAAGCATTTTCTACAGATACTAATACCTTTACTGTTGATAGTGATGGTAATCACTCCATCGAGATTGTTTATTGGGATCAGGGTGGCGCTTACGATCTAGATGTCTCTCTTGCGCCCGTTAGTTCCGACGGTAGTGTTGGTAGTTATGCCGTAGTAGGTAGTAGTGATTACCCAACTTTCCATACTTTCTTAGATATGGAAGATCGTGTGACCTATGTGGAGGACTCTGAGTCGATTGAAGCAAGAGTTTCTGAAATTGATGATATCGATAGAGTGCAAGAAGAGAATGGCAGTATAGCTGGAGATGATCAGGCCAATGATTTACGAGGCAGGGGAGGAGATGACTGGTCAGGTGAAGAAACGCTGGACGGTAAAGGCGGTGATGACGTTCTTATCGGTGGAGACGGAGCAGATACGTTAATTGGCGGTGATGGCGATGATATGCTATTAGGCGGCATGATAGGTTCGGAGGACTGGGATGCTGATACTCTGACTGGTGGTGCAGGCGAAGATATGTTTATTCTTACTGATCACGGTCAAGCTAATGGCTGGAGTGAGCAGGCTAATGACCTAATCACCGACTTCAACGCTAGAGAAGATTCCTTGGACCTAACCGACTTGCTCACTGGTGTTGATGGTGCGCCAGATAGTGATGCAGATATGGCTGCTATTACTGATTTCCTATCGGCTCATGTGAGTGTCACAGATGGTAGTGTGAAGATAGATGGTAATGATGTTGCTACCTTTGGGGACGATTCGGACTTTGACTCTGATGGAAATAGTATCGTGAACAGTACGGATTCGATCACGGTTATTTTCAACGACCAAGAGTACAGTATCAACATTGATGGCTAGGTTAGTCTAGGCACACAAAAAAACCGAATTAGCTTTTCAGCGGAAAGTCTAATTCGGTTTTTTTATGTCTGTTTTTTTTGATGTGTGGGGTGTGCTGTTTAGATATTGTTGTTTTGTGTTCTTTTTAAAGAGCCAAACCAATAGGGCAGCTTACTCCTGTGCCTGCTAAGCCACAGTATCCATTTGGGTTTTTATGAAGGTATTGTTGATGATATTCTTCAGCAAAGTAATAAACATCCAGTGGCTCAATTTCCGTTGTTATCATAGCGTGTCCCGCCTTGATTAATTCTTTTTGATAGGTGTTTTTACTGGCCTCTACTATCGCTAAATCTTCCTCTTTCAGTGTGTATATTACAGAGCGATATTGGCTACCTATGTCGTTACCTTGACGCATGCCTTGGGTTGGGTCGTGATTTTCCCAAAAGACTCTTAATACACCCTCTAGTGATATTTGAGTGGTATCAAAAACCACCTTAATCACTTCCGCATGGCCTGTTTGTCCAGAGCAGACTTCTTCATATGTTGGGTTTTGCGTGTATCCCCCCGCATAGCCGACAGAAGTGATGGTGACTCCTGGTGTATTCCAAAACTTACGTTCCGCTCCCCAGAAGCAACCCAGCCCGAGAACAATAGCAGATTCGTTTTCCTGTAGGGGGGCGTGTAAAGAGGCTTTGTTTACGGCATGGATCCCTGAAATTTTCATAACATCATCTCTGCCGGAAAGGGCGCTATTCTTATCTGGAATCGCGGATTTTTTAAGAATTTTTTCAATGATACTTGGCATGTTCGTCTCCAAAAATGGTGATAGAGATAATTTGATTAATACTTTTTACAGGTCGATAGAGGTAGGTACAAGTACTTTTAAATCTGTTTAGCTAATACGAATAGCAAGGTCAGATGACTTAGTTTGCTGATTTATAAAACTAATAGTGGGTTATTCCAGAACCGGACTTGACTCCTTATTTAATCTGCCTATAATACGCACCTCGTTGATACGGAGTGGCACATTCTATTTGTTCATAGGGTTTTTTACTCGAAGACAATAGAGGGTGTTTTTCATAGCGAAAAACACTTTGTAATCAATGATGATTAGTCGCCGAATAGTAGCTCGTGGGGCTTATAATTCGAAGGTAGTAGGTTCACTTGTATTAAGTGAAGTGCTCCCTTAAGCAACTAATCAACAGCATGTTAGCGAAAATTATTTGTCGCGGGATGGAGCAGTCTGGTAGCTCGTCGGGCTCATAACCCGAAGGTCGTAGGTTCGAATCCTGCTCCCGCAACCAAATAAAGATCAAAGGTCGTAGGTTCGCTTTTTAATTAAGAAAAGTGCTCTCGCAACCGAGTAAAGATCAAAGGTCGTAGGTTCGCTTTTTAATTAAGAAAAGTGCTCCCGCAACCGAGTAAAGATCAAAGGTCGTAGGTTCGCTTTTTAATTAAGAAAA
>NZ_JAEMNX010000005.1 GCF_016463975.1 Marinomonas transparens
GCACCCAGTTCCGCAGCGTTGTAGATGCCATCTTCACCGGCACTGTCCAACACGATGCTGGGGGGCGCAATATCAGTATCCACCGTCACATTAAAGTCCGACGTGGCATCGCTTTCATTGCCCGCCACATCCGTCGCTTTGACATTTAACTGGTAATCATTGCCGTTGGTTAGACTCGCTCTGTAAGTCCAATCACCATTTGATTCAACAATCGCATCACCCAGCAGCTCATCACCGTTATACACTTTGACCGTTGAACCCGCTTCTACCGTACCGGACAACAGCAAGTTGGTGTCGTCTGTTCTGTCCCCCGATGTCAACGTGCCCGTCACGCTACCCACATCATCCGTGACCACATCAATCGACACCTCCGGCGCACTCGTGTCCGCGGTCACAGCGAAACTAGCTGTGGCACCACTTTCATTGCCCGCCGCATCCGTGGCTGTGGCGGTAAAATCATAGCCCTCGCCATTGGTCAAGGTCGCGCTGTAAGCCCAATAAGCATCGTCATCTGTGATGACCTCACCCACATAAACACCCCCATCGTAAATGGTCACCGTCGCACCCGGCTCAGAGAACCCCGACAACAACAAGCTGGTATCATCCGTGCGGTCCCCCGACGTTAGACTCCCCGATACACTACCCACATCGTCAGTAACATCAGCCATCATAATAAAAGGGGCCTCAGTGTCCGTCATCACACTAAAATCTGGCGTGACCGCGATTTCATTGCCTGTAGAATCCGTCGCTTTTATATTTAAATAATAACTCCCCCCGCTGGCCAGTGCTGCATGATATGTCCAGTCAGTACCTGTAACCGTGGCTTCACCTAACTCAACATTACCGTCGTAAATAGTCACCGCCAAACCCGCCGTAACCGTACCAGACAAGCGTAAATTGGTATCGTCCGTAGTATCGCCAGACGTTAACTCACCCTGTATGTTGCCAACATTGTCAATAACAGAAATTAATTCCAAATCAGCCATAATCTTTTACCTCTATCTTCTTCCCTCTGCGCAATATAAAGTCAAAGGAAGTATCAAATGTTAATTAAAAATCCATCTTTTACAGGTCATTCAAATCGGATACAGTCAATTCCTCCATACTGTGTAACGTGTTGTAGGACGTAATTACCACGCTAGCTTGAGCTGCGCTGTAATCACAGCGTGTATAGATCAAGGAACGACAAAAGCAGTTGACGTTCCTTACGGGCTAAAAGTAAATATCAATCCGCAATGTCAGCTTGATCCAATAAATAGCCTGCATGCTCTTTGGCTAACTCTTGTTTCATATTCACCAGCTCAATGTATGCAAGGGCCACCAACAAACGATTACACATAATTACAAATAGATACTTTTACGCATTATCTGTACTAGAAAAATAGAATGTCAGTCTCAAATCTCTCAAACCTCTCGATATTAAAAAAATAAAAACTCACCCCTATTAATTGAGAAAATCCATCAAAAGACATTTCGGTAACATCACGAGCTAAAACCAAGACGAAATAACATAGATAAAGGAGTGGACACTTACATGAATGTAAGTATTGAGGCGATGCAAGATGCCAAAGACAATGCGTTATCTTTCTGCACGCCAGCAGCAGGATGCGTAAACCATCGCCACGATTCTAGTCAATAAAAGAGACATTAATCTGTAAGACGAGCAAGAAATCCGACTTCCGCATTCTAAAAATCATTCTATTTGGCAGCCATAGCAAAGGCACACAGGTCTACGACCCAACCAATGGCTATGTGAGTGATTACGATGTATTGGTGATTGTGAAGCAAGAAGAAGTGGAAGAGTTTAACATCTAGAACAAAGCGGAAGATGGGGTTATCTCTTTGTTTTGTAGGTGTAAAAGTTATATTTTTGGTTTTCTGTCAAAGGGGCTGACATATCGACATATTAAAAATAACCATTATCATAGCCATGATAGGGAAATAAGGTAACATACCACCATGAGAACCAACTTCGATCACCTCACCCTGCGCCAACAAATGAGTGTACCTATTATTTCTACGGTGCTGCTCGATGAGATGGACACTTACTTACTGGGCAAGACCAGCAAGAAAAAGCATTTTCGCATCTTAAAAATCGTTTTGTTTGGCAGCCAAGCCAAGGGCACACAGGTCTACGACCCCGCCAATGGTTATGTTAGTGATTACGATGTATTGGTGATCGTCAACCAAGAAGAACTGGTGGAAGAATTTGACATCTGGAACAAAGCGGAAGAAAAAATCGAACGCCGTATCGGTCGGCCACTGGGCCTGATCGTGCACTCCATACACGACATCAACCAACGCCTACACGAAGGCCAATACTTCTTCAAAGACATCCGTGAAGAAGGCATCGAAATCTACGCCAGTGACACACGAGAACTCCCCCGCCCCGGTAATTTAACCCAAGACGAGCAAAAAACCATTGCGGAAAAACATTATGAACAATGGTTCAAAAGCGCCAATGGATTTTTAAAGCACTTCACAATTGATATGGAGGATAAGGAATACAAACTAGCAGCCTTTCACCTACACCAAGCAGCCGAACGCTTTTATTCTTGCACCCTATTAGTCCACACCAACTACCTACCCAAAACCCACAATATCGAACTCTTACGTTCCTACTGCATCCGCCAAGACCCACGCTTCATCGAGCAATTCTCCCTCGACGGCATCGCCCAAACACAACGCTTCCAGAAACGCAGCTTCCAACGACTCAAACGCGCCTACGTGGATTCCCGTTATTCCGAACACTACGAAATCACCGAAGAAGAACTCAACTGGTTAGCGGGGGAAGTGGAGAAATTGAAAATTCTCACAGAAGAGATTTGCCAAGCGAAAATTGCCAGCTTCGCAGGTGAAGAAGCCTAAAAAACATGACAGTTCCCTCCCCTTATGGCTTTCAAGGGGAGGGTTAGGGAGGGGTTATGTCTTTGTTTTTATTGGGTTTCTATTCGATAGCTTTGTATTCCGACTCGCTTTACTGTGTCACATGAGTTAATCATGGTAGTTCAATCAGAATTACGTCAAAGGGACTTCTTCGGGGGAGAGAGTGTAGTGCTCTAATAGAACTGGACACCTTTTCGAGCTGATAACCTTCGACTCTTCTAGTGAGCTTTATAGAAAAGGGCTTTGACCCCGACGGTCGGGTAGAAGACAGAGTTCACAATGTTGGTATTGGGGTCAGATCAAGAAATAGCTTCCTCTGATGCGTATTAGGAAAACTACAATCCAATGTTCAACTGATACAGTTTATAGACGCAGCTATTCTATTTTTGATCTGACCCCAAACCTGATTTTGATGAGCAGATAATAAAAAACCAATCATTTGAAATGACTGGCTTTGAAAGATAAAGACATTAATTGCTAACCTGTTGCTTCAAATTCATCTATGCGTAACTTTGCCGTTCCGTCATCCTGCAATACCCAAAGCTCTTTTGTAATAACCCCCTTCGCCTTGTTCATCTGCCACCCAGACGATAATACGGCACAGCTTCCATCTATGACTTCAATTTCAGGGTTTATATAGTCAACATCTGAAAATCCATCGTCGATCAGTTTCTGCCAAAAGGCGGCGATC
The DNA here is from genome assembly GCF_016463975.1 of Marinomonas transparens. GTDB lineage: Bacteria > Pseudomonadota > Gammaproteobacteria > Pseudomonadales > Marinomonadaceae > Marinomonas > Marinomonas transparens. The sequence continues at coordinate 3,578 of NZ_JAEMNX010000005.1, forward strand.
TCCTCCGTGCCTGTAAAGGTTCCAAAGGGGCTTGCCACCATGACGGCATCGGCTTCATATTGTGATGCACAGCCCTTTGCATCACCTTTATTAAATGCCGTTTTCCATTTTTCACTGGCATTTTTTAAAGCACTTACCACCATTGTTTTCTGTTCATCTGATATCATTTTTTCCTCCATTTTATCATCTGTCATTTGAGCAACTGACACCTTGATGCAGTGCAGTATTTTAGCGCGCCATACATAATTAACTGTTTTTTTCGATAGCAAAAAAATTCATTTAAAAGCCAATAGTTATTTAGCGCATAATGCTGAATATAGTTCACAATAAATTATTTTCCTGCTTCGGCAAGAATCTCAAAATTATGAATATTCTTAAGTACACCGTTTTCCCAACCTCCCACGACAAGGCCATCCGCTTGGACTTTGAGCGCAGCAGCAACTTTGCCAGAAAAGTGCGCCGCCCTTCCGCTTTCATCAGTAAAGGTGTCAAAAATTGCAAAGGTGTTGTCATCTAATTTAAGCGATGTCCACAATAACGTCTTGGGTTCAGTTTGCTCGATAATCGACGCTGCCCCCGTCAATAATTGCTCTAAGGCCTGCGCTTTTCCAGCTTGAGCATTTAGTAGTATATAAGTTGCCTGCGTTGCATTTTCTGATATTTTACTGGGCTCTTTATAGGACAAAACCGCAGAGTTAGTAACATTCGCTACAACACCCTTATCCCAACCTTTTGCTACTAAACTATCAGAATGGGCTCGCAATGCTGCTGCCACTTGACCTGCAAAGTGTTCAGCTCGGCCTGCTTCATTAGGGAAAAAGTCAAAAATCCCGAAGCTTCCATCGGTTTTTTTCAGTGCATACCAATATAGAGTGTTAGGCTCTGTCTGGGCGACCAACTTTGCTCCTTCAGTAAGAAAATTAGCGAGATTTTTGCCTTCATCAGATTTTGCTTCAAATGGAATGTAGGTTGCTTCTTTCATAATAGACTCCTGTTTTTGTGTGTTTTGCGCGTGCGCGGCAGATGTGCTTATAAACATGAACATCAGTATCGCTAAGTAAAAAAACGTGCCCTGTATTGGCTTCATAATATGCCCTCGTGTGGTTATCGAGAGGCCAGTATAAACGTCAACTTCTCTTGACCTGCAGTGGCAAAAAAGACATCATCCATGCAATATTTGCCACCCACTTAAAAAGAGCCATTTATGACAACAATAGTGATTCTTTGCATTAATAATGCGCTACCATCTGGTCTAATGGGTATCAATGACCTGCTAGCATTAAGCGGCTTACATTTTGTGCAAAAATCTGAAGATAAAGCGCTATCCAAGATCGAATGGAACCCAAAGGTAATTTTTGCTAATCAGGATGGGCGTTCAATTACTGACGGTCACGGGCGTATTTTTGAAGTGGACTCCGACTTAGACTCCATCCGTCATTGTGATGCGGTATTGGTGCCCGGTTTCATTCCGAACGAACAAGGTCATCCTCCCTTAGCAATGACAGATTCAAAAACACAATCTTGGTTACGAACACACTATGAACAAGGAACGCTCATGTGTGGATCTTGTAGCGGAGTGTTTGTACTCGGGGAAGCTGGCATTCTTAATAACCGACGATGCACCACAACATGGTGGTTGCATGATGAGTTAAAACAACGCTTTCCTAAAACAAATGCGGTGTGGGCAAGCGGGTTAATCGATGACAATGGCATCATCACTGCTGGAGGACCACTGTCTTGGGTAAACATAACTCTGCATATCGTAAAAAGGCTGGCCGGTACTGAAACAGCAGAGGTGGTGGCTGATTTTTCAGTAGTCGACGCAATACCAAAGTCTCAAAATTTATATGTGCCAGAAGGCTATCAAGCTTCAAAAAGTCCGTTTTTAGCAAAAGCTGAATATGCCGTTCGTAAAGCCCACTATCAAACCATGAGCGCACCCGATTTAGCCAAGGTGATGGCAATTTCTGAACGCACACTAAACCGAAAATTAAAAGACCTGACAGGGGAAACACCTAAGGCTTTTATTGATGGGATTCGTGTAAGCCATGCTTGCACATTATTGCTTACCACCAACAAATCGGTGAAGGAAATCGCTTTCTCGCTAGGCTACTCTGATGACGGCGTATTTCGCCGCCTCTTCAAACAGAAAATGAAAATGGCACCTTCCGTTTATCAGCAACAAAGAAACAATCATTAAATCCAGCCTTTTAGAATATCCCCACATGCAAGAGGAAGCCACAAAGGGTAGCTAGTGAAGGAGAAAAATTAGCAAACCACATGCTAAAACCATTGAATTTACCGACTTCTTAATATGCATATTTTATTAAATTCCGTAGCCCCTTATCCATTGATACTAAAGGCTTTCTAATCTTCTACCAGTACAAAACGCGCACAATGAGTTGATTAAAAATAGCTCATCCACACTTTCTGAGCTCATACAGCAGAAGAACGAACTTCGACGACTCTTTATCAAGGAACGGATTGCGCGACTACTCGGAGTTTCAGGGTCAGTTGAAACAAGCCTTATTAAACAGAAAAAAACACTCTATGCCTTACTCTATCGAGCGTCTTGCGAAACCCGATATTTAGCCAAGCTAATCCGACGTTTTGGGCTGAAAGTCCGACAAGCGAATTTTTGGTTACTTTTTGGGCGCTAGCAAAAAGTTACCCGCTCAGCAGAGCGGAATAAAGCTTAGAAATAACAAAGCGTTTGAATGGAAACGACATAACTAATAAACCAATGAACTAGATATAAAAAGGGGCAAAGCCCCTTTATAACCCACCCGCTGCCTGCTGATGCCAATCAACCATTAAAAGCCGGAATAATCTCCCGTCCATATTTGGCGATGATTTCTTCTTCATCGCCACTGTCTAAATAGATATTAAACTGGGTCGTTCCTGCGGCTTCAAGGTCTTTGATTTTAGCTATGTGGTCTTCCACCGTGCCCAGTACACAGAAGCTTTTGACTATGTCTTCGGTGATGAAGTCTAGGAATGGATTATCGCTTTGGCCGTGTTTGGAGTAGTCGTAGCCTTTGCGATTTTCGATGTAATCGGTGAGGCTTTTTGGTACAAGACCGGATTCGCTGCCGTATTTTTCCACTATGTCGGCCACGTGGTTACCCACCATGGCAGGGAACCATTTGGTGTGTTCGATGCAGTAGTCCATGTCGCCAAAGTAGGCCGGTGCGGCGGCTTGTACTTTAAAGTTAGACATATCTCGGCCTGCTTCTTCACCGGCACTGATCGCTTGGTCTTTAAACCATTTAACCAGATCAGGGTCACCTATCTGTAGGATCAAGCCATCCCCCACTTGTCCGGCGGTGGCGAGGGCTTTGGGGCCGTAAGCACCGATCCACACAGGTAATTCGTAGCCCGTTGCCCAAGGTAGTTTCACTGGCTCTGGGCATTCGCCGTATTCCACCTCTTCGCCCCGTACCATGGCTTTTACCTTGGTGGTAAATTCCGATAAACGCGCCAAGGTCGCCGGTTTTTTGCCCATCACGCGCATGGAGGAATCGCCACGCCCAAGGCCAATATCAAAACGGCCATTACTTTGGTGCGCCAAGCTTGCGTATAGGCTGGCAGACAATGACCAATCGCGGATATTCGGGTTGGTCACGCAGGGGCCAAAGCGCATTTTTTGGGTGTGTTCCATACACATGGCCATGGCCACGAAGGATTCACGCCACAAAATGTGCGAATCGTAAAACCAGCAGTAGGTAAAACCCGCTGCTTCCGCTTGTCGCACTAAATTTCTGGCACGGTCTGGGCTGACAAAACCTTTAAACGTAATACCAAATTCCATAATAAGTTCCTCTTGTGATTGTGTTTTTTAATAATGTTTCAATAAAGTGTGACGCTGCCCTGAACAGCTTTTCACTATGTCATGCACCTAGATTTCGATTAGTGACCTTCTGGGGGACAAATACGAACCCCCGCATGGGAAAAAGGCACCTCTTTAGAAATATTCAGACGAATCAAAATCGGCGTAAGCGCTTCAATACAGCGGGCACTTTCTGCCAAGCCTGCGTTATAGGCTTTGGTGCCCATGGTGTCGATTAAGGCCATGACGCGTTTTTTCGCCGCTAAATCATTCCCACACACCAAGATGTCACAATTGATCGGACGGGAAAGGTCGTTCAGTGTCACGGCGGAAACATTATGCAAGGCGCCGACAACAGGAATCGCTTCGCCTAGCAAGGCTTGCGCGGCTTCCGTTACCGAACCTTCTTCTGGCATTTGCACGGCTTTGGGGTTACCCGGTGCCAGTGGTACCACAATGTCGACCAAGGTTTTGCCCACTAACAACGGCGCGAGCGTGGTTAAGGTGTCATCATGCCCACTGTAGGGAACCGACAAAATAACCAAGTCAGCGGCGGCTTTTGTGGCGTCCTCCATGCTCAAGCCCATAATGTCGGCTTCTGTGCCGTTTTTTTCTTTTAAGTTGGCGATCAATTCATCCGCGCAGGCTTGGGCTTTTTGTGCATCACGGGAGCCTAATATCACACTGATTCCCGCCATGGCTAAACGCTGGGCTAAGCCTTTACCTTGTGGGCCAGTGCCGCCAATAATGGCAACGTTATTCATCGTGTCATTCATCGTTGTTTCACCATTTTTTTCATCGTTATTGTCATCGTTGTTTTCATCGAAAGAGATCCTCATTGTGAGCGCGAATAAGGTCCCGACTGGAACTGTCGGTTTTTGGCCAAGACAAGCCACGGAAAATAATCACTGGCGATTTGGCGCTTTTTTCCATCAATAAGCCGGACGCAGCCGCCAATTCATCAGCAAAAGCGGGGGCCGTGACGCTGAGCGGTCGACCAAAGGCGTCCTCTTCACCGAGCATATGCATAACACCGGGTACATTCGCCAAGCCAATCGCCACATTGGTTTGCCCTAGTCGCCAAGGACGACCAAAGGTATCGCTGATGACCACACCTAGGTTGCAGGCGAAGTGACTTTCGAGTCGTTGGCACAGTTGTCGGGCACTTTTATCTGGGTCTTTGGGTAATAAAATAAGTTGCCCTGGGTGATCCGTATTGGACTCATCTACCGCCGCATTGGCGCAGATATAGCCGTTTTTATGTTCAGCAATCAGCACGCCTTCCTGTTGATCAGGGCGTTTCATGGCACGCACTATGCGTGTAGATTGGGAAAGAATGACTTCTACTTTTCGCGGGTCTTTGTTGACGGTTTTCGCCAGTTCGATTGCCTCGTCACTGGGTGTGACATGGTGCAAATCAACACAGGCCCCTTCGCTTTTTGACACGACTTTGTGGGCGATCACCAGAATATCGCCTTCCACCAAGCTTTGTTGATTGGCAATGAGCGTATCGATAATGTTCTGGGCAAGGTCATCCTCCGCTTGAAAATCCGGCAACCCCATAAGACGAAACACGCTCATTGCATCAGGCATAATGATGCTCCTTAACGGCAGAGGAAAAGCACGAACACCAGTTTTTAAAACGCTCTGGCTGACGTAACACGGCGGCTTCAAGGTCTTCGCTATGATCAATGTCTAGCGCAAGGTTGGTAAAATGCACGCTACGACAAATAAGCTGTTTACTGCGCGCATGGTGTTTGTGCGCTGCGGCGGAGTTCTTTCCATACTCAAAATCAATCGCATCCGGTGGTGATGTCAATAACGCATTGGTACCACCATCTTTGGCGACGGCAATCACCACCTGCGCCTTCTGGGCCGCATGGATTAAGAGGTTAATTTCTTCCGGGTCCAATACGGCAATGTCGCTTGGTACGATCAATTGACTGTCGTACCCCGACTTTGTCACCCAGTCACAGGCGAAATCCAACGCCCCGTTTAACCCCTTTGCACCATCATCAAAGAGTGTGTTGGTCTGATAAGATTGCGCTAAATTAAGTACATCGAGGGACTCACTCACCACCAACACATCCAACATAGGAAAGTGCTGTTGAAAAAAGGCCAAGGTATTGTCAAATAGACTCAAGGCAAGTTTTTCACGGCCTGAGTCAGACAAACGATTGGCTAATCTTTGCTTGGCCCGTTGCGGCGATTTCATCGGAATCACCACGCAAAGCTTATCGATTGGGTGATAGGTCATGAACTTCTCCTATTCGCTTGTCGAGTTGTCAAGCTGTCGAGTTGTCTAGACATAGCAAATTCGACGACTTGCGTTAGCAGCCTGGTTTTTTCTTGCGTGGTGTTCATCAGCGTCGGTGTTACCAAGACATCCAAGCCCTGATCCTCTAACCAAAGCGCGTCTTGCCCATCGGCGCCGTCAATCACCAAGGCGTTTAAGAAGCGGCTATAGCACTGATAAATACCTTTCGAATCGATGCTTTTACCCGCAGCTTCAAGCATTTTGTCCGCCGGCCCTTTTACGGTTTTACCGCCAATTAAGGGGGATATGGCGATAACATAGGCCTGGCTTTTTTCAATGGCGGCTTGGATTTCTGGCACCGCAAGAATGGCCCCTATGCTGACAATGGGATTGCTCGGTGCAATCACAATGAGTTGACTATTGGCAATTTGCTCTAACGCTTCGCTGGTGGCAGTCGCTTCTTCAATGCCTTTGTACTCAATCTCTACAACATCAGCCTGACAATGCTCACGCACAAAATACTGTTGAAAAGACATCCAGCCTTGAGGCGTTTTGACTCGGGTTTGCACCACATCGTCAGTGGGCAGCAGGATGGGCACACTGACATCATGACGCTTAGACAAACGTCGGGTAATTTCACTGGCACTTACGCCCTGCTTTTTCAAATGGGTACGATAAATATGCGTCGCTAGATCCAGATCCCCTAGGGTCATCCAAGTATCTTGCCCTAGGGCGGCTAGCTCTTTTAATACCTGATATGTTTCATTTTTTCGGCCCCAACCCTGTTGACGATCAATCTGATCGCCAAGGGAATACATTAGGGTATCGATATCAGGCGATACCCATAAACCATGAAATTCATCGTCATCGGCAATATTGCCAATAATCTTGGTGCCTTTGGCGTAGTGACTCGCTGCCAAACCTTCCGCTGCTTTTGCGCCACCCACGCCGCCCGCTAACAGGGTGATATTCAGTTCTGTCATTAGGCCACCCCTAGAATCGCAATGCGGTTTGTTGTGGGCGTTTGGGGGTGTTTCTCTTCAACACAGTAAGTTTTCACCGTCTCATATTTGGTGTTACGTTGTACCGCGTTTAAGCCTGCCGCTTGAATATTGGCCACCATGTCTTCGGGAACCACTTCCTGTCCGTGGGTCGCGCCCGCGGCACGGGAAATGCTTTCGTTCATCAGGGTGCCCCCTAGGTCATTAGCCCCAGATCGCAACATTTTTGTCGCCACATCCGGGCCCATTTTGACCCAAGAAGCCTGAATGTTATCTATGTGACCTTGCAGCATTAGCCGTGCAATGGCGTGCATTTTGAAGTGTTCATCTCGGGTTGGGCCGGGGCGCACCTTGTCTGGGTTGTCCTGATACAAACGGGTTTCATAATGAATAAAGCCCAGCGGTACAAATTCAGTAAAACCACCGGTTTCTTTCTGGATATCACGTAATAATTTCAGGTGATTGGCCCAATGAATCGGCTGATCCACATGGCCATACATGATGGTGGACGTGGTCGGCACCCCCACCGAATGGGCGGCCTTAATAATGCGCACCCATTCTTCCGTGGTCAGTTTATTTTTGGTCAGTTGCTTGCGTACTTCGGTATCCAAAATTTCGGCGGCGGTTCCGGGCATGGAACCAAGCCCAAGATTCTTTAATTCTGTCAAAAACACTTCTGGTTCAAGACGCCCCTTCTTGCAGCCATACCAAATTTCAAAGGGGGAAAAGGCGTGAATATGAATATCTGGCACACGTTTTTTTACCGCTACGATTAGGTCACGGTAATAATCTGGGCCTATGTCTGGGTGCAAACCACCTTGAATGCAGACTTCGGTTGCGCCCCGTGCCCACGCCTCTTCGGCCCTATCAGCCACTTGCTCAACGGTTAAAAACTCGGCTTCGGCATCACTTTTTTCTTTGGCAAAATTACAAAAGCGACAGCCCATGTAGCAAACATTGGTAAAATTAATATTACGGGTAATCACAAAAGTGCCTGTATTTCCCACTCGCTTTTCTCGCACCTTGTCTGCGGTATCTAAAACAGCCAGGGCTTCCTCACCTTGGGTGGCGAACAGCACACAAGCATCGTCGACACTGAGCTCTTCACCTAGCAAACAGCGCGCTAAAATAGACTGTACAGAGGCACTAATTGGCCCATTTAACAGGGTGGAATAATGATTTTTTTCTGTCATTGAATTGGCTATTTCATTGGCTAGGTTCATGCGCTGATCGCTCCCTTTTAGTGATTAACTAGGGTGATTAATGGTTGACTAGGGCGAGTGAGGTGACTTACCAGTGACGCCACTCGTTGGCTTAGATTCGATGTTAAATACTTGTTGTCTTGGCGTTGGAAACGGCCATAAATAGTGAGGCGCTCACCCAGTGTATAACCCAACCCTTCGCAAGCTTGCGTCACACTGCTAATTTGCGGCCAAGCCCGTTCTGGGTTGATAAAATCCTTGGTCAAGGGCGAAATCCCTCCCCAATCATTAATGCCAGCGTTGATGTAGCTGCCGTATTCCACCTCCAAATTAGGTGGGGCTTGAATGCTGATTTCATTGGGTAGAATCAAACGTGCTATGGCAATCGTCCGCTTCATGTCATGCAGGTTAGGTTCTTGATAACTCTCCATCGCCGTACCAGCTTTAGCGCGGAAATTTTGGATAATGACCTCTTGGATATGGCCATAGCTTAGGTGGCGGTCTCGAATGGCAATCAAGCTACGCACACGTTCTTCCCAGCTTTCGCCAATACCAATCAAGATTCCCGTGGTAAAAGCAATGTCTAAACGCCCGGCTTGCTCTAGGGTATCGAGTCGACGTTTCGGGGTTTTATCTGGACAAGCATGATGGGCTTGGCCTTTTTTAAGCAGTTCATTGGAAATGTTTTCCAACATCATGCCCATGCTGGCAGCCACAGGTTTGAGCTGTTTTAACTCGTTATAGGAAAGGGCTCCTGCATTCACATGGGGTAATAAACTGGTTTCACTTAGCACGCTTTCACACTGGTCATGGAGGTAATCTAGGGTGTTGTTATAACCGAGGGAATGCAGTAAATCTCGGGCTTTTTGGTGGCGTTCTTCCGGCCTTTCTCCCAAACTAAACAGGGCTTCTTTACAATCCAATGCCGCCCCTTCTCGCGCCGTGTTCAATACTTGCTCTGGTGTCATGTAATTCGCATGGGGCGAATCCGGTGCTTGTACAAACGTGCAATAACCACAGCTATCACGACACATGTTGGTTAAAGGAATGAAAACTTTTTTAGAATAGGTGAGCTGTTTGCCCCAGTATTCGTCCCGCACCTTCGATGCCTGTTGGCATAGCGCGTACAGATCTGGCCCAGTCGCATGCTCATAAGATATGGCTTCAGAAACAGAAATCATACTACCCCCACCTTTTTATTAAAGTTTTTACCATTTGGTATAAAAACTAATATCAGGCATTGCCTAGGGAGTAAATTGTTTTTTTTAGCGCAAAGCCTGCACCAAAATAAACAACCCAAATAAAGTTAAGTTAACGAAATAGTTAACTTAACAATTAAGATCATGAATATAGGGATTTTTTTAGATTTTTATTTGAAAAAGTTCGCTTTTTTAAAACAAAAATAAGAAAAAAATAAGGGGTTAAATTATTTTAACTATTTTTTTTGGCACCAAGAGCGCGCACAACAAAATCAGTTACGGCATTTTCTGCCCGTTCAAAATCCGCTTGTTGCAAACTTGTCTTGCCTAACAACACCTCCATTTGAATAGAAAAGTCTGCATAGGTTTGAGTGGCCGCCCAGATGGTAAAAAATAAATGCTCAGGATCAATATCATCGATCAACCCTTTGTCGATCCACGATTTTACTAGCGCAACATCGCGATCAAATTGAGGCTTCAAATGACTCACAAGGTACTCTTTTAATACCGGAGCCCCACTTATAATCTCGTGGGCAAATACCTTAGAACCATTAGGGTAAAGTCGGGAAAGGCGCATTTTTTCACGCACATAATTGCGTATAACGGCTTCTGGGGTATCACCGTGATTTTCCAGAAAAGACAGTTTTTCAATCCAAATATCCAGTATTTCTTTTAACACTCGTTTATAGAGTAAGTCTTTGTTTGGAAAGTAATAAATTAAATTTTGCTTGGATATTTTTGATATCTCAGCGATGCGTTCCATGGACGCTCCGCTAAAGCCCTTAGCAGCAAAAGCAATTTCTGCAGAACGTAATATACGTGATTCTAATACTTCTCTGTTTACCGACTGCTGGGTACGTCTTACTCTTTTTTCAGCCAAACTGTATTCCTACCTTATTCAATCATAGCTATACAGGTAACCCACTGTTTTCGCTTAGTTTTATAAACATAATTTCGTCATAAAATAACATAATAACGCCGCTCAAACGAGGCAAATATAAATCAGACCAATAAAAGTTGGCCTGTTTATTGCTGACCAAAAAGACAGCTTCAATAATCACTCATGCACTAATCATGTATCAAGCTTGAGTTATTACATTCTATTTTTATTAGCAGACAAACAATTGACTTTTTTTGCAATTATTTTTTACCTTTTGGTCAATATTATATCTGGATTAAATAGATAAAATGACGATTTATTAAATGTAGAGAAACGCTTATTCGCTAAATAGATCCGTCATTTCAACGAGACAATAAGTTATATAGGAGACGATCATGCAAGACCTTCGCATTAACGAACAGCGCCTGTGGGACACCTTGATGGAAATGGGAGAGATTGGTGGCACAGAAAAAGGTGGCTGTAATCGCCTCGCCGGAACCGACCTCGATAAACAAGCCCGTGATCTTTTTGTCAGCTGGTGCCAAGCGGCGGGCTGTGATATCTCCATCGATAAAATAGGCAATATTTTTGCCCGTCGCCCAGGTAAAAACAATGACCTCCCTGCTGTCGGCACTGGCAGCCATTTGGATACTCAACCAACGGGTGGAAAATTCGACGGGGTATTTGGTGTATTGTCTGGTGTTGAAGTTCTGCGAATTCTGCATGAAAACAATATCGAAACCCCCACTCCCATGGAATTTTCCGTATGGACCAACGAAGAAGGTTCACGTTTTCAACCCGCCATGCAAGGTTCTGGTACTTATGTGGGCCGCTTTGATTTAGAAGCAGAATTAAATAAAACCGATGTTAACGGTATACGTCTAGGGGATGAGCTGGAACGCATTGGCTATTTAGGCGATATGGAATTGGGTAGCCGTAATATGGGGGCCTTTTTTGAAGCCCATATTGAACAAGGCCCGATTCTTGAAGATGAAAAGAAAGCCATCGGCGTTGTGAGATTAGGCCAAGGTATTCGCTGGTATAACATTGAGGTCATTGGACGTCCTTCCCATTCTGGCACCACACCGATGCATTTACGTAAAGACGCCATGCTAGCAAGCTCGCTCATCGTCGCCGAAATGCAAGCGATCGCCAATCGCCATGAAAATGGTTTAGGCACAGTCGGTTTTATGCAGGTATGGCCAAATTCGCGCAATACCATTCCGGGCAATGTGAAGTTCAGTGCTGATTTGCGTAATCCAGTCCCTGAAGTGTTATTAACCATGCATGAAGAGTTAGTCGCCTTTTGTGAAAAGGTGGCAAGCGATCAAGACCTAGAAGTCAAGGTCGACCATTTTTGGTACTTTGCTCCCGTCGAGTTTAATGCTTCTGATGATGTAAAAGCGGCGACCGAAAAGCTTGGTTACAGTCATATGGACATCTACGCAGGCGCTGGACACGATGCCTGCTATATGGCCGATCTGGTACCAACAGGGATGATTTTCACCCCTTGCCTAAATGGCATTAGTCATAACGAAGCAGAATACAGCTCTCCTGCTGAATGTGCCGCTGGCGCTAACGTTTTACTCCATACCATGTTGGAAGCCAGTGAGCGCATTGCCAAAGAACATCAATGAATACAAGAGAAGAAAAGCAATAAAACGATTCCAATTGAAATCGTTGCTCAGTGTAAAAAAGTGACTCGAATAAAAGAGTCACTCAACTTGAATGAATGCACACACATAATCAAAAACAGAAGAGGTGGCAAAAATGACCAGTAAGTCTGTCAAACAAGGTGAGTTTTATGAGTTGGAGGTCGATGGAGACCTGCAACAAAGTTCGGCGTATAACGACGATTTAGCGCCCACTAAAATCAAAGACCGAACTTGGAGCAAATGGAATATCGCTGCGCTATGGGTTGGCATGTCAATTTGTGTTCCGACTTATACCCTAGGTGGCGTACTGACCGCCTACTTCGGCTTATCTGTCATGGAAGCCCTGTTTACTATTCTGATTGCCAATATCATTTTGCTGGTGCCATTAACGCTAAATGCTTATCCGGGGACTAAGTTTGGTATCCCATTCCCCGTTCTATTACGCTCTTCATTTGGCATGCTAGGTTCTAATATCCCCTGCTTAATCCGTGCACTGGTTGCCTGTGGTTGGTTCGGCATTCAAACCATGTTTGGCGGCTTGGCAATCCATTTATTCTTGTCGGCTGTTTCCGATGGCTGGGCAAGTTTAGGCGGGGTTGGAGAAGTGATTGGCTTCTTTATTTTCTGGGCGCTCAATATGTACGTGGTGATTCGCGGTGCCGAGTCCATAAAGTGGCTAGAAACCTTGGCGGCTCCCTTACTATTAATCGTCGGTATTGGTCTGATGCTTTGGGCTGGGGGTAAGGTATCTTTTATGGAAATCCTCGCCACACCCGCCAATCGTCCCGCCGATGCTGGTTTTTTTGGTTACTTTTTTGGCGGTCTAACCGCTATGGTAGGGTTCTGGGCCACCTTGTCTCTCAATATCCCAGACTTCAGCCGCTATGCAAAAAGCCAAAAAGATCAAATAGTTGGTCAAATTATTGGCCTACCTGCCACGATGTTTTTCTTTGCTGCACTGGGTGTTGTGCTAACTGCCGCGTCAAGTACGTTAGTCGGCGAGACCATTTCCGACCCCATTTCTTTAATCGGTAAAATCGACAGCCCATTATGGGTGGCCATTGCCATGGTATTGATCATTATTGCCACCCTTTCGACGAATACCGCAGCCAACGTGGTATCTCCAACCAATGACTTTCAAAACATTGCGCCTAAGTTCATTAACCATACCCGTGGCGTCTTGTTAACTGGCCTTATTGGCATTCTATTAATGGGCTGGGAGTTGATGAAAAAATTGGGCTGGCTAGACTCTGATGTCAGTGTCGAAAGCATGTATTCAAACTGGCTGCTGGGCTACTCAAGTTTGCTTGGGCCTATCGCTGGCATCATGATTATTGATTACTTCTTGATCAAGCGTCAGCACTTAGATCTAGTGGCTCTATACAAACCAAACAGTCTTTACCCTGCTTTTAATAACGCAGGCTTAATCGCCTTTGCGGTACCTGTGGCTATCACTCTGATTGCATTAAATGTCTCAGCACTTGGTTGGTTCTACAGTTATGGTTGGTTCACGGGGGCCTTTACGGGTGCTATCGTTTATTTCATTCTAGCTAATATGAACACGTCAGCAGCCAAGCAAACCGATGCCCTGCCATCTTAATAACCTAGTTTGATGCATTAGCGATCTTTCGGGTCGCTAATTTTCTCATCAGCCATTGTTGTAATCATCCCTGAAGAAACCTCTGGGTCTCTTTCTGGTGATCTTCATTCAAAATAAGGACGTCGTCATGAGCCTATTTATCAAAGGGGGCACCATTGTCACCCACGAAGAAACCTTCAAAGCGGACATTCTGTGCAAAGACAATAAAATCATCGAAATTGGCGACATCAGTGTCGTCCCCAAAGATGCACAAGTCATTGATGCCACAGGCAAGCTGATTATGCCTGGAGGTATTGATCCACACACTCACATGCAACTGCCTTTTATGGGCACGGTAGCAAAAGATGATTTTGCTTCCGGCACCATAGCCGCCTTGGCCGGCGGTACCACCAGCATTATCGATTTTGTTATCCCTAACCCTCAACAATCTTTATTAGAGGCTTATCACCAGTGGCGGGATTGGGCTAAGAAAGCCCATGCAAATTACAGCTTTCATGTGGCTATTACTTGGTGGCAAGACAGTGTTGCCGAAGAAATGGAAACTCTGGTTAAGGATCATGGCGTAAACAGTTTCAAACACTTTATGGCCTACAAAAATGCCATCATGGCGACCGATGACATTCTGGTGGCAAGCTTTACGAAATGTTTAGAGCTCGGTGCTATTCCAACCGTTCATGCCGAAAATGGTGAGCTAGTTTACCACCTACAAAACAAACTGGTTGCAGAGGGCTTTACTGGCCCAGAAGCCCACCCGCTGTCTAGACCCTCTTCCGTTGAAGGCGAAGCCGCCAACCGAGCCATCAGTATTGCCAATACATTAGGTGCGCCCATTTATTTGGTTCATGTATCAACAGAAGAAGCGGTCGATGCCATTCGCTATGCCAAAGACCATGGGCAAACCGTATTTGGTGAAGTATTAGCAGGGCATTTAACCGTCGATGAAAGTGTCTATCAAAACCCAGATTGGGCGACGGCCGCCGCCCATGTTATGAGCCCTCCGTTCAGACCCAAACACCACCAAGATGCTCTCTGGAAAGGAGTGCAAGGCGGCACCTTGCAAACCACGGCAACCGATCACTGTGCGTTTTGTGCCGAGCAAAAAGCCATGGGCAAAGACAACTTTGCACAGATTCCAAACGGCACAGCAGGCGTTGAAGAGCGCATGATGGTGCTATGGGAAAAAGGCGTCAACCAAGGCAAAATTACCGCCAACGAATTTGTTGCTCTGACCTCCACCAATACGGCGAAAATTTTCAACCTTTACCCAAACAAAGGCTGTGTTCGCGTCGGTGCCGATGCCGATTTGGTTATCTGGAACCCGGCTGAGAGTAAAACCCTGTCAGCTAAAACCCACCATTCCAACATTGAGCACAGCATCTTTGAAGGTATGACAATTAATGGTATCCCAGAGACCACCATATGTAATGGTAAACTGGCTTGGCATGACAACAAGTTATTCGCACAATCAGGAGACGGAAAATACATAGACAGACCAACCTACGCGCCTTTTTACGAGACTCTAAAAAAGCGTAAAGAGCTAAATCAGCCAAAAGCGGTGGCGCGATAAGTTGAAGCAAAAAATGATTAGGAGACACAGACTCCTAATCATTTTCAGTAGCAATATAAAGAATGCGAATAAAAGTTAGTTCTTTAGTAGGATTTGAGACCAAGCCTCATCCGCGACGTGCTTGTAAGCCTGCCAATCTCCATTCAGCCAGCGTTGGCGCCCACCTTCTGCGTAAAACAAATACAACTCATCCCCAAAAAACTCCCAAACTTCTCCACCAGTCTTGACCTTACCTTCTCCTAAACTCAACGCATTTGCGCAAAAGCCATTATAGTGAGGAACATAGCTTGTTGGGTTCGCTGAAAATTTATCTGCAGACGCTTGGCTGGCGAAATACCAATCCGCCCCTTGCCAGCTCACACGATAGCGCTTTTCGCCCTTTACTAAACGTGAGCGGCGATCCATATCCGCTTGATAGTAAGCTGTGGCATCATGCCCACCAATAGCAGTATTTCCCCAAAAGCTGGTACTTACTGGTTCTGAAGCCAAAGCAAAAGTCGATGCCAATAGCATCACCACAAGCCCTATATAGTGCAACATTGCTATCTCCAAAGACGACTAAAGAAAAGAATCTGACGATCTGCAAATTCGACTGCTCAAACCTCTCTTAGTTCAACCCGCTTAGTACAAGTCCCACAAGGTACTTTGGCATATCAAA
This sequence comes from Marinomonas transparens, assembly GCF_016463975.1. Lineage (GTDB taxonomy): Bacteria > Pseudomonadota > Gammaproteobacteria > Pseudomonadales > Marinomonadaceae > Marinomonas > Marinomonas transparens. The sequence goes on from NZ_JAEMNX010000005.1 coordinate 19,426, forward strand.
GTCGGCCGACGATCAATCACGTTTAACGGAAAGTATGGCCTTTTGCCGATAAAAACGAATCAATTCTTGCACATTAAAAGCCGTTACTTCTGCGCCGTAATACCGCATGTCTTTGGCTTTACCATTGTGTATGTCTTTCCTGACACCACTCATACCGTCATAGGCATGAGTACTGCTCTGAATTTCAATCAGGTTCAAATTAGTGGACACAACAAGCATGGTGCCGTATTTATAAACAGGGTCTTCATTTTTAAAAATCTTTGAAAAGTCAACAGCATAGATGTCATTTATTTTTGGGTTTTCTAGGTAACTTAAGGTTTTATCTTGCTGCGCTGGCGCTAAGTAATGCAAACCTAAAACAAGACAAGGAACAATGACTGCCCAAATTTCTATTGGTAAAAATAATAAGGTATGTGCAGGTGGCTTAATAATATCGTCTATATTTTCAGTACGGCGAAACAAACGAGCTTTGTAATTCAGCAATAAACCAACTCCCCCCATAAATAAGCAGACAACAACCAAAGAGATGATCTTTACCCAGTTGTTCGCCCCATAAAAGCCATCGCCCATGAAATAATCAATAACAAACTGCACATCAATAAAAGCCGCGATTAAAATTGCGGGAACTAACCAGCCATACCCTTTCCAGATATTTAACATCTTTATATCCCATCTCCTACTATTAATAGCTCATCTGTTTAAGCCTAGCTCTGTTTGCTACTTACGCTAATCACACTCAATAAAGACTAAGTCACTGTCGCATGGCCCAGTTCTGCTTACATTTCTTAACATAGTATCAAAAAGAACGATATAGAGAACACTAAATCCTTTTTATATCAGTACCATAGATTGTGTCATTGAGTTAAAAATGACATTTTATGCAGAGCTCAGTACTCTTTACTCATAAGTATTTAATGGTTGGCGGTAAAGGAAGGGACATGTACATTCAATCGGAAACAGACTTAAGAGCCCTTTTGGGCTTTCCAAAAGATAGAGCAAAAAACAAGCAACTCGATGAATTAGAAAAACACAGCATTCATTTTATTCGGCTATCGCCTTTTTTGACCCTTTCAAGCCATGATGCTTCTGGCCATGTTGATTGCTCGCCCCGTGGCGGCAAACCAGGTTTTGTCAAAGTCATCAATAATAAATGCATTCTTATTCCGGAATCAAAAGGCAATAACCGCCTAGATAGCTTGCTCAACCTATTAGCAACAGGAAACATCGGCTGCCTTTTTTTGATTCCTGGGGTAGATGAAACCTTAAGAATTAATGGCACCGCTCGCATCAGCACCTCTACTGAACACCTAGCTCTTTTTACAGAAGAGCGTAATCCGCCCAAAGTTTGCATTGAAATAACCATTACAGAAGTATTCTTACACTGTGCAAAATCTTTAATGCGCTCTGAACTATGGTCCATTGATAGCCAGATCGAACGTTCGTCACTTCCCACTATGGGCATCATGATCAATGAGCAACTTGCTGTTACGGATATTCCTGAAAGCCAAAATGAAATGCTGAAACGTTATAAAAAAGACCTATAAAGACATCAATCTTTTCCCCTTCTATTAAAAATACAGAGCAAAAGATCAAGTGAAAAATGTTGCTTTGTAAGTAAGTTAGCGACATAAAGACTGTAAATAAGTCAGCTAAGAGCCCTATAGATCACACTAAAAAACCTAAATCCGGCCAAAAAAACGCCTTCTTCGTGCACCTAAACCTTATAAAAAAACCTCTTAAAAATTAAGATTGAAAAATAAAAACAAACAAAAACAAACACTTAATAGATTATTAAGAAGCATAAAATTAAGATTAAATTAAGCATGAATTAAGTAAAAATTAAGACCTAAAGTCAGGCTTTCATTATTGTAATAAAAGAACATATACGTGATGATGACTACTGAAAATCGTACGATTTTTTACACAAAGATCTATTGACTATAAAAAAAACAATTTAGGCCTATTTATTATGATTATGAAAAAAACCACTCTATATACAGCCATTGTCAGCAGTATGCTATCTGCTGGTATCGCCAACGCCGCTCCTACCATGAGTGCCAATATTGAATTAAATACTGATGTTTATGATAAATCCGTTAGTGAGACTACTTACGAGCAAGACGGACGTGTAGAGCTAACCGCTTATAACAAACATACTTCAGGTGATAACTTTATCGAAGGTAAAGGCGCCATTGAACTCAAAGTAGATAACTCATCATACGTTGCTGACGTCTATGCCAAAATTGGTAATAGCAAGTGGGATGTACAAGTAGGTCACTTTGAGGCAATCAATCTTTTTCCAAAAGGCAAAGACACTTTGGTTTCAAACGCCGGCGGTGTCGCTGTTTATGAAGCGAACCTAGCCCGTGGTCGAGCGGATGATGGTGGACAAATTGCCCTTCACTTTGCACCAAGCGACAGCCTAAAAATCGAAATTGGCACCATCTATGGTGACGATGATACTAATGGTGATAATAAAGCAGCCTTCTCAGGTATTCGCCCAATCGCGATTCTCTCAACTGACGCTGCTACTTTTACTGCTGGTTATGAAAGTGTGAAATACGATTTGGCTGCTGGTGGCGATGTTAGCAAAACAGGTTACTCTATCGGTGCAAACTTTGATGTCTCAAGCGCAAACGTTAACGTTGCCATGACTCACCTTAAAGACGACTCTACTGGTGTTGACAAAGAAGTAGATTCTTTTGTTATCAATATGACAGCGGGTAACTTTGGTTTAGGCTTGATTTCTTCTACTGAAGATAATGCCGGTTCTGAGACATCTGTGATGACTGCTTATACCGCTTACACCATGCCTGTTTTCGACATCGAGAATGCGTCTGTTACTTTAGCAGCCTCATACTCAACGGCTGACGACGTGGCGGCAAGCCAAGACGATGAAATCCTAGCCACTCGCGTACGCATTAATTACACTTTCTAGCAATAGAAAAAAGATAAAAGCAACACTGTCAGTCTCCCCTTTTCTGGCAGTGTTGTTCTTTATTTTTTACATATACCTACTCATCAAAAGTCTAGCTTTCCTCTCGTAAACCCAGCGTCAAACTGTCTCTCAATAAAAGTCATTGAATAGTCTTAAAATCTGTCTAAAATCCCCTCTATATTTAAACAGCTCATAGGATTTAGCATGACATCGATTACCATTCTTGACGGCGGATTAAGTCGTGAACTTGAACGCCTTGGTGCCCCTTTTAGACAACCAGAATGGTCGGCCCTTGCGCTGATGGAAACACCTAATATTGTAAAACTCGCCCATCAGTCTTATATCGACAGTGGCGCCCGAGTGATTACAACAAATAGCTACGCTGTGGTGCCTTTCCATATAGGTGAAACAGCCTTCAAAGAGCAGGGTCATGAATTGGCGGCACTATCAGGCAAGATGGCACGTAACGCAGTAGAAGAAAGCAATACTGATACTCAAGTTGCAGGCTGCCTACCTCCTCTGTTTGGTTCTTACCGTGCTGACCTCTTTTTACCCGAGCGCGTAAACGAAATAGCCATTCCGTTAATCGAATCGCTTAACCCTTATGTGGACATTTGGCTGTCTGAAACCCAATCTTTGATCGAGGAAGTCACTCGCGTCAAAGCGTTAGTCGATAAAATAGATACGGATAAAAAACCTTTCTGGGCTTCCTTTACATTAGAAGACGCCGAGCCAACTGCTGAACCAGTATTGCGCTCAGGCGAAACGGTTGTCGATGCAGTGAAGGCCATGCATGCCCTTGGCGTAAATGCGATTCTATTCAATTGCAGCCAGCCGGAAATCATCGGCGAAGCTATTCAATTAACAAAAAGCACATTAAAGTCATTAAACAGCGCAGATATTCAAATAGGCGCTTATGCGAATGCTTTTCCTCCCCAACCAAAATCAGCAGCAGCAAACGAAGATTTAGATGAAATAAGAAAAGACCTAACGCCACCCGCTTATTTAACTTGGGTGAAACAATGGAATAAAGACGGCGCAACCCTAATCGGCGGCTGTTGTGGCATTGGACCTGAGCACATTAAAGCGATTTCACAATATCAAAATACGCTTAAATAATGAGTAGATATCAATAATTATCAAGGCACAAAACACGGTCTCCCTCTGCAGAAAGCAGAGGAAGCCTGTGGATTAATTGGTTTTCGATGATGCTACGATTTTCTGTAAAGCTGCCCCTTAAGCTTTCTTGCACTTCAGAGTCTTTCGATAATATGCTCTTTTAAGCACAGTAATTTACCGTCATCGCATATTCTGTATACAGTCTATAATCCTGATAGCGCAGCTTGTATTGCTCAACATAGGAAACATTAGACTGTGAGCTCACTGGTACTGATGTCGCTCACTTTTCCGTGTTCGACAGACATTCACCTTGCACCCTACGTCACTATAAATTCTTTTCGTGCTGTTAACCTCCTCATCATCTAGAGACCTTTGCACGACTGCTGTGTGTACCAATACATTGTTAAAAATAGACTCAAAGCGCAGGGAGATGCTCGGAGTATTTATAACCCATAAACGCGGCTTTGGCATCCTCGGCAATGGCTCCTGCATTGTCCTATTAACCACCCCCCTGTGGCTATGCGTCGCCCTAACACTTACATCCATATAAGTACCCGCTTTTTCGTCTATTTTTGCCTCGTCTTTGCTTTGCTCGCGACGTCGTGCAAAGGTCTCTATAAGTGACAGACACTAAAAAGCGATTTGATATTAACTACTTAAACCATTAAATTGCTTGCCTATTAAGTAATCAAATTATTGGGTAATAACATTGAGAACATTTTTTACATTCATATACAGCCTCTTTTTTTCTTGCCTGATACAAGCACAAGAAGTAATCACTCTGACAGATGACAGTGAGATTCTGTACTTATCATCTGGCATCGATATTGCCATTGACCCAACAGGGCTATTAACCATTGATGACATAACAGCAAGTGATGTGGTTTTTAAAAATACGCCATTTCCGTTTAATGGCGGCTACACCAGAGACACTCATTGGTTTCGCTTTACTGTGCAGAAAAGCGCACCAAAAAGTGACTCGAAAAACACAAAGAATATAAGCAGCTTTCTATTAGCGGCAGGCCCGACCTATATAGATAAACTGACTCTCTACAGCCCTTCTACAAAAAACGAATCAAGCTACACTGTTCAGGTAGCGGGCGATACCATTGCAGCCAATCAACACCCCTTAGGTTTGATATACGGTCCTTATACTTTTTCGATTACCTTAACTGATAATGAACCGCAAACTTTGTACCTAAAAATGCAGGGGAATGATGATTCCACTCTACAACTCATCTTATCGTCACGCGATCAGCTAGCGAAAATTAACAATCTCGATATGCTGCTATCAGGTTTTATTTTAGGGGCATTGACCTTAATATCCATTAATGCATTTATTATGTGGCGATGGTTAAAGCAACCGATTTATTTACCTATCATTGGTTATGCCATCGTTATCATTATCCATAAAGTAATGCTGAGTGGCATAATCGCACGCTACCTACTACCTGATTCGCCCAACATCATGAATCTGGTAGATCCGCTCAGTATTAGCTTTCACTCCCTTTGTTCGATTACCTTTTTTATTATGTATTATGACTCGAAACACAGTTTCCCCCGTTTACATTATTTCTTTTTATCCTTCTTGATCTTCACCATTGTTACCATATTCAGCATTCCGCTAGGCTACTATCTGTATTTCGCACCTTATTTATTCTTATTCGCACTGATGTTACTTCCGTCATTATTATTTGTGTCATGGAAAGTAGCACAAACAGGCTCTGTCGGAAGTCAGTCGGTATTTATTGGAACCACCATTTATGTGGCTATTCTCTCTATAGCCATACTCAGTGCGCTCGGTGCCATTCCCTTTTATCCCATGATAATGAACGCACCAGCCATCGCGTCTTTAGTCTTCCTGTTTTCAATGCAACAAGGTATGCACCGACAAGTTAACCAATTTGAAGCGGAAAAACTGGTCGCAGAAATAGCCGCCAGCAAGGCAAATAAAAAGGCCAATGAGGAAATACAACGGCGCCATGAGCAGTCAACTTTTATGACCATGGTTGCCCATGAAATTCACACGCCGCTCGCGGTAATAGACAGCGCAATTCAAACCATCGAAATGAGTAGCCCAACACTTTCCCCCTTCATTAGCGAACGCCATAACAGAATTCAGAATTCGGTGAGCCGTTTAAGCCAATTACTAGAAAATACACTGGACGCAGAATCCCATGACTCACGTCCGTTACAGCCAAAAATTGAATCCATTAATACAGAACCCTTTATCCTAAATTGCCTACAAGAGTCCTTGCCTAAAACACGCCCTTACACACTCAACATCAGCCCTGATTGCACCATCAATGCAGATCCTAATCTATTCAAGCATATTATTAGCAACCTACTCGTTAACGCCAAAAAATACAGTCCAAATGACAGTACAATTCATATATCCATTCATGAGCAAGAAAAAAATGCACAAATAGGAACGCTATTTAGTATCCAAAATAATCATTACTCTAATGTTCCTATTGACCCCTCACGTTGGTTAAATAAATACTTTCGCCAGACAGAGACACCCAATATTAATGGTTTTGGCTTGGGTTTATATTTGGTGCATAAAATAATAGATGCCCATCAAGGCGATATAAACATTGATATTAAACCAACTCCGTCAGTATCCAATTGGCTTGTCACCGTCAATGTTTGGCTGCCTATAGATACAACTCAGGTTGAAGGTTTATGACGCTTTTGTATATTGTGGAAGATACCCTCCATAAGAAACGGCCATTAGATTTCTCTAATGGCCGCTTTTTTAGAACATGAAGTCTATTGGCTAAATACCCTCGCGATGTCATGTGCCATCGGGTTAACCACTTTGTCGAACCAATTAGTAGCAAGAGTTTGTGTCATGACCGAATAACCATCTGACTTCAATTTATCTTCAACATAAAACGCTTTTGAGAAAACCAGATCCCCTTCGGCAGAAATAAGCTGCCAACGACCTGAGATATGAACAATGCCCTTCAGATCTGCAAAAAAACTGTCCACCTCGATATTCAGTTGTGCAATGGCATAACTGGGCAACCTTTGCCGAGCAAACCAAGTCAAGTTAGGCAGCGTTTTTTCCAATCTTTGTTGGGTTAATCGAGTGAGTTGAGGGGACAAGGGCTCGGCCCACAAATTACTCTGAGAACGATGCACATCCCCCGTGTTGGTCACTAATACAATTTCATTGCCTGTTAGATAGTTCGCCACCACGATTGGCATAAGTTGCACGGACGCCACTCTAGTCTGCTCTGATTTAACCTGATAGGAGGGGTTATCCATCAAAAGATATTCATAACTTGGGTCTGCCTGAGTCGCACAACCTGACAAGAGCAAACCCAGCAATAGAATAGGTAAAATGCGCCAATTCATCATAATATTCATTAAATCCTTCATCTTATTGCGCCGCTTTCGGCTGTATTTCTAATCGCGGTTTACTATCAAAAATCAGTGTATTTGGCTTCTCTCGTAACTGTCGAAGAAGCGGCTGCAATTCATTTAATGACCGACCCAAAGACACCATATTTTCACGCAATGGCCGCCCTATCTGGCCATTGGCCTGATAGGTTTCTAAGGTTATATTTAACTGCGCCATGACTTCAGAAAGATCCGCTGGGAGCTGCTGCGTTTCTGATTTCTCAATCAAATGTGTCACGCTTTTGCTGACCGCTTGTAATTGACGCAAGGTTTCATTTGCCTCGCCCATGGTCCTGCCAAGCTGCTCAAAGGTCTGCTTAAGTGGCACGTCTGCAAATTTATCCAGCAGACCAGACACTTTCCCTTCAATATTGGCTAAAGAATCAGGCCCTGTCGGAAATACCTGATAGCCCTCAAACTCTGTTATCTTAGGGGATGGAGGATTATCCATAAAATCAAGGCTAATGACTCTTGCTGCGTTAAGGTAATTGCCTATGACCAAGGTCGCCCTAAGCCCTTGCTTAATTCGTTCATCCAATAGTTCTTGCCACTTCTGTATCGATATGTCGCCTGACACAGACCACGCATTAAGACGTTGGGGTTCAATACGAGCCAACACAGGAATCACAGGTCGATCAAGTGAGGTAACCTTGTCCATCGAAATTCCCGTAAAAGGAACCTCCAGTACAGTACCGATTCGCACGCCTCTAAATTCCACATCAGCGCCAGCATATAAGCCACTCACATTGGAATCAAATAAGAAAAGATACTCGATGGTTTGATCATAAATATTATTATCAGCCTCTTCTTTTGAAGCAAACAAACGGAATGAAGTTAAGTCTTTTATTGGCGCTCCTGCGCTGCGCTCTTCTCCCAAACCAAAGGAAATGCCTCCCGATAAAAAGGTTTCTAATGAATCCAGCCTAACCTCAAAACCTTGAACAGAGCTTTTAAATGACAGCCCGGGGGTTATCCAAAACTGTACGGCATCATTCACTAAAGCATCATAAGGCGGTTTAACCACGACTCGATAAGTGATTGAGCCTGTCTCAGTATCAAACCCAACCTCTTCGATATAACCAACTTCGTAGCCTCGAAAATGCACCAAGGTCCCAACATCTAATTTAGAGCTGTCATCACTGTGCAAGAGTAAGCGAATACCTTCTGTTTTAGTGGATAAAGGCGGCTGGCTCAGCAACACAAATCCATCGCTTTTTTCCCCTTCTGTACCCGGTGCCATATCAATGTAAGCACCAGATAACAGGGTTCCTAAGCCACTCACACCTTCTTTCCCAATCCTAGGTTTCACTACCCAAAACTTGGCATCCTTTCTTAACATGTTTTGCGTACCCTGATTCATACGCACATTGATAATCGCCTTATCGTAATCATCACTCAGGCGAATATCGATGACCTTACCTACATCCACATTGCGTGCTTTTAATTTCGTCTGTCCTGCTTCTAATCCTTCAGCATTAGAAGCAATCAAGGTAATCACTGGCCCCTGTGTTGCCCAATTCTGATAAAGCATCCAACCCGCCACCATAACCGCCACCAGTGGGACCAACCATATGGTGTTAAAATGTACGCGCCGAAGGCTCACGATATTCTTATTACGCTCTGTCACTCTTTTTCCTCCGACAAAGACGATATAACTCGCCTCTCATCTTTGTCCCATAATAATCGTGGATCAAACGCCATAGCAGCCAACATGGTCAAAATAACCACAGCGGCGAAAGACAACACAGCAGGCCCTGGCAAAATAGCAATAAGGTTACCCATTTGCACCAGCCCGGTTAAAACAGCCACCACAAAAATATCAATCATTGACCAACGGCCAACCACTTCGGTGATACGATACAGCCGCATTTTCTGTAGGGTTTCCCGCTCTGTTGGGTAATAACATTGCCAACAAAGCCAGATTAAAGACAAAATTTTAGTCAAAGGAATCACAACACTCGCAAAGAAAATAACCAAGGCAACAGGATAAGAGCCCAAAGACCAAAGCAAGAAAACCCCTCCCATAATGGTTGAAGGCTCAGTCCCCCCTAAAAATGTGGTATGCATGATAGGAAAGACATTCGCAGGAACAAACATGATGACAGCGGCGATCAGAAAGGCAATGGTAGTGGCTAAGCTTCGCGGACGTCGACTATAAACCGAGTGACCACAACGACTACAATGATGAGCAGAACTAAGCAAGGTTGCTCCACAGCTATGACAGCCGATTAACCCCTGCTTATTCGCCGTTTCAAGTTGTTCTCCAATATGATGCCCTGGCGCTCGCCCCGCAATGCTATTCCACAGCCAACGTCGGTCGATCAAGGTCACCGTTTTTAATAATAAAAGAACGTAAGCACAGAAAGCCCAAAAAGATAGACCCAATTGAATGTCCGCCATGCTATTCATTTTCACTAGGGCAACTAACACCCCCACCAAGAAAACATCCACCATTAACCACGGCTGAATCACTATGACCCAATGGGATAAATAACGCTTTGTAGACAAGCTGATATGACGATGCCGGAAAGACCAGACTAAAAAAATAACCGTCGCCAAATAGGCGACAGGAAAAACAAACAAAGCCAAACTAATAAGGATGCTCAAAACTAAATAATCCTGAGCAATCAACACACTCACAACCTGAAACAAGGTCACACTTCGCTCAGCACCATTACTAGAAAAACCAAGAAAGGGAAAAGCCAATGCAAACGCAAACATCAGCAAAGACGAAAAACCAGCGCCTAAAATTCGCTTTTCTACATGCTCACGATAATTCAATAATATATGACCGCAGCGCCCACATACAAAGCGCTCGCCACGCTTAAGTGGCGGTATCTGATGAACTAAATCACACTCATCACAAGCGGTTACGCTTTCTCGGAATACCGAAGAGCTCATATTTCCCCAACATTAAGTACAAAGTCTCTTTATATAACACGATTAGATGACAACCAATCAAGCTATCTAAGATATGCAAAACAAGCCACTTTTTTACTGTAAATAAAAGTGTCAAAATAGCAGATGAATGTCAGCTCTAGATTTGAAAATAGTGATAGAGGATCCATTAAAATAACTAAACCGTCGTTTTAGAGTTTTGCTTTAGCACCCAATACATATAAGCCACAATAATCACATTCAATGCTAACACGCCGACAGTCAAAACATTCGCCTCTTCGTATATGGCGTACAGCTCAAAAGGGATGTAAATAGAACCGCTTAAGAAGGCAAACCATTCCGTCCAACGCAACCTGTGCCAAAGCCCATAGGCAACCACAAATCGAACACAGGCATACAAGGAGGCTAATAGTGTCACAAATATTACATTTTCACGGGTTATGCCTTCAACGATTCCCAGCAACAAACTCGGATATTCATCGGTCGGCACCATGTTGAGCTGCAACATAGAGGTTTCTAAAGTGTGGTGAAAGTTCGCGCCTGCTAACGAGTTCACACCAACGGCAATCAACAAGGCTAATAGGCCTTTAAAGCCTTCCAATAATGCGATGGCATTTAGGCCAATCAATGTCATAAAAACGCTTCTGCCTATGCTAGTTCACTCAAATAATTTACCAAAACGGCTTGCAAAAACAATGCGTAAAAATAACTAATATAGTTAAAAGCCAACCGCGAATGTTTTCCAAGCCAACATGGTTTTGTCCGCCAACTGCTCTGTTTCCATAAAGTAACTTACATCACCATTATGAGGGAAAACTGAGTCAGTAATATTACTGATCGCTGGCGCACCTCGATCATAATAAATAGCTTCATTCATAGTAATAGAGCCAACCAGTGCATCATCAAAGCCCACTTGCGTGGTAACTGACTGCTGCTCTTTAGAAATAATCAAATGAATGTGCACAGCGCGCATCACATACCAACCGGGAAAGCAGCTTTCAAAATACACCAGACCATTTTCATCTGTGGTTTGTACCCCTCTAAACCAATCATGAGCTTGGGCCGCTTTATTACCCGTAGTGCAAAAATTCACACTTCTCATGTCATCACCGCTGTAAATGCCGTATGGATCACAATGCCAAATATCAACATTTGCTCCGGCAACAGGCTGGCAACGTTCGTCTACTATTTTGAACCATAGCCGCATGGGTAAACCATCTCGGCCTTCTGAAATATCTTGCCGTACTTGCGTTGTTGAATAACAAGGACCTTTTGTCATAGGCTCAACAAGACGACATAGGTTACCCAGCGGGTCATCCAGCAAAGGATTAGAATAAGGGATATCTGTAATAGCAGAAGTGCCGCCACTTGCCCACTGTGGCTTGCTAGGGGCTAAAGTATCAAATACTGCGGCATGCGCTTTGCCGGCTGAAAAAGGAAAATTACAGCCCTGTAATCCCATAAAAGGAACAGTCAACAAACTGCCTGAAGTGAGCTTTAACATATTTCGGCGAGATAATAGCGGGGAGTTTTTCATCATAGGATTCCATTTAATTACTATTAGAGAGCTTTGCACCACTGCGATACGCGCGATCTAGAGCAAACCTCTCTCTTCCTTCATTAAAAGCTATCGGGTAATTTCATCACGTAAGGTGCAAGAGACCTTTTTGGCTTTTGTTTCACTACTCGATATATGTAAATAACAACAACCAAATTGATTGCCAATACACCACCGCTAATCAAATTAAGGTCATTCATCACTTCATAAACTTCAAATGGCAAATATATGGCACCACTCAATAGGGCAAACCATTCAACCCAACGTAATTGCTTCCATAAACCATAGGCCTCCACAAAACGAACTAGACTATATAGCAAGGCTATGATGGTCACTATCATTAAGCTTTCATTGGTTATGCTATCCAGTAGATGTTGTAGCATGCTGAGATAATAGCTCTTTGGGTCAACGTCTAAATAGTGCGCAACTTGATCAACCAGTTGATGGAGGTCTACTCCTTCCAAAGTGTAAACTCCCACTCCCACCATGAGAGCGACAATACCTTTTGCCCCCTCCAGCAATGCAATAGCCCTTAGCCCAGTATTTTTCATAAAACACTCATCTGCCAATAAAATCCATAGAATAAATAAGCTTGATGACAAAGAAATGCCCTCAAAGCCCATTTGATTCATCTATCTATATTATATTTTCTGTATAAGAGGCAAATAAAAACCCCGCAATGGCTAAAATTACGGGGTTTTGTGTTGGAAACACGCCTTATAGGAGTGGTTGAAAGCGATAACTCAGTGTCACCCAATTTCAAACAATATTGGGTTAGCTGGCTTTTCCCTTTCTTAAGCTAGATCAAATCGATCCAGCTCCATTACCTTGGTCCACACTGCAACGAAATCATTCACAAAGCGTTCTTGTGAATCAGAGCAAGCGTACACCTCAGCAATTGCGCGCAGTTGAGAGTTAGAGCCAAATACAAGATCGACACGGCTTGCAGACCATTTGATCGCACCAGTGTGACGATCACGACCTTGAAACTCCTCTTCGTCTTCAGAAACAGCGAACCATTTGGTTCCCATATCTAACAAATTGACGAAGAAATCATTACTCAACACTTCAGGCTGCTTAGTTAAAACCCCCAACTGGGATTGATCGACATTGGTATTCAATACTCGTAAACCACCCACTAATACCGTCATTTCAGGAGCAGAAAGGGTCAACAACTGAGCTCGATCGATCAACATTTCTTCTGCCGAGACAGTAAAACGGCCTTTCAAATAATTACGGAAGCCATCAGCAATAGGTTCAAGTAATGCAAAGGACGCCACATCAGTCTGTTGTTGAGACGCATCTGCACGCCCAGCAGTAAATGGTACCGTCACTTCATGCCCGGCTGCTTTCGCCGCCAGTTCAACCCCCACGGATCCGCCCAATACAATCAAGTCTGCTAACGAAACCTGCTTAGCAGAATCAATACCGTTGAACTCTGCTTGGATCTTTTCAAGAGTCGCTAAAACCACAGCAAGTTGCTCTGGCTGATTAACGGCCCAGTCTTTTTGTGGCGCTAACCGAATACGCGCGCCATTTGCTCCACCACGCATATCCGAACCACGGTAAGTTGAAGCCGATGCCCACGCAGTAGACACCAGCTGCGCAACAGACAGGCCAGACGCCAAAATCTTACCTTTAAGATCTGTGATATCTTGCTCATTTACCACCGCATAAGCCACTTCAGGAATCGGGTCTTGCCATACCAGCTCTTCTTGTGGCACCAAAGGTCCTAAGTAACGGGCAACAGGCCCCATATCGCGGTGAGTCAACTTAAACCACGCACGAGCAAAGGCATCAGCAAGTTGATCTGGATTCTCATAAAAGCGCTTTGAAATCGGCCCGTAAATCGGATCATCACGTAATGCTAAATCCGAAGTAAACATAACCGGTGCATGACGCTTAGTTGCGTCATGAGCATCAGGGACCGACTCCGCTGCGGCTCCGTCTTTTGGCGTCCACTGCCAAGCACCAGCTGGGCTTTTGGTTAATTCCCAATCATAGTCAAACAGGTTTTCAAAATAGCCGTTATCCCAAACAATAGGGCTCTTAGTCCATGCTCCTTCTAGACCACTAGAAATGGTATCAGCACCTTTGCCCGTGCCCATGCTATTGCTCCAGCCAAAGCCTTGCTCAGTTAGACCTGCTGATTCAGGGTCAGCACCAACTTGCGCGGCATCGCCTGCACCATGGGCTTTACCAAAAGTATGACCGCCAGCAATCAAGGCAACGGTTTCTTCATCGTCCATTGCCATACGGCCAAAGGTGTCACGAATATCACGGGCAGACGCCAAGGTATCCGGCTTACCATCTGGGCCTTCCGGATTGACATAAATCAGACCCATTTGCACCGCAGCCAATGGATTCTCAAGTTCACGATCCCCTGTGTAACGGGCGTCATCCAACCAGGTTTTTTCCGTTCCCCAATAGATATCCTCTTCTGGCTCCCAAACATCCGCACGACCACCAGCAAAACCAAAGGTTTTAAAACCCATCGATTCTAATGCGCAGTTACCCGCCAAAATCATCAAATCCGCCCAAGAAATTTTACGGCCATATTTTTGCTTTATTGGCCAAAGTAAACGACGAGCTTTATCCAAGTTGACGTTATCAGGCCAGCTGTTTAATGGTGCAAAACGTTGTGTACCAGACGTCGCTCCACCACGACCATCTGCGGTACGGTAAGTGCCTGCACTATGCCAAGCCATGCGAATAAAAAACGGGCCATAATGGCCATAGTCTGCTGGCCACCAATCTTGGGAGTCCGTCATTAGGGCGTAAAGGTCCTGACGCAGCGCCTCCAAATCTAGACTGTTAAACGCTTCGGCATAATCAAACTCTTCGCCCATAGGGTTCGATTTTGCTGAATGCTGATGAAGGATTTTTAGGTTTAACTGGTTAGGCCACCAATCTTTATTGGAAGTGCCACGACCTGCTGATTGATTTCCACCTGCAGCGCCATGATTAAAAGGACATTTGCTTTCGTTAGACATAACCTTCTCTCCTGCTTGTTTCTGACTGTCACTTAACTACTGTAGTCATAGTTAATCTTTGTGGTGACAGTTATAAAACTATTAAAATAAATTAACTAATAAATAAAAACTAACAAGATAATAGCCAAGTTAATCTGAAACAAAAATGCTTAATAAAATCTTATCAGTATGCCACTGGCAAATCGAGAGCCCATCGATTCTTAACCAAATATTGACGAGCACGGCATAGTGCACAAATTGCAAAAAGCTGGTTCATAAATTGCTTATCACTTTACTAAGCTGATTTAGCTTATTCATCATGGGAGACAATTATGACGCCATCAGATTATCCATTAACGGAAGTGCCACAGGATCAACGCCGAGGTTTATTACCCATGGCCGTTATCTTGCTTGGCTTCACCTTTTTCACCGCCACCATGTGGGCTGGCGGGACATTAGGCACGGCTTTTTCATTTGGCGAATTACTCTTCGTTATTTTGATCGGTAACTTACTGCTTGGTACGTATGCTTCTTGTTTGGCCTTTATTGCCTACAAAAGCGGTTTGAACAGCGCATTAATGGGGCGTTTTTGTTTTGGCGAAGTTGGCAGCAAATTATCCGACTTCATTCTCGGTTTCACACAAATTGGCTGGTATGCATGGGGCACAGCCACACTGGCGATTGTTTTAGTCAAGGTCACTGCCCTTCCTGAAGCTTGGCAAACACCGCTCATGATCTTATTCGGCATGGCTTTTTGTATTACCGCCATGATTGGTTTTCGCGGTATGGACTTACTCTCTCGTATTGCGGTCCCCGCCATGCTGATCTTTATTTTAATCAGTCTTTACACCGGGTTAATGGATGTCGGCGGTGTCAGCGCTCTATTTGGTATCGAACCCACCCAGAGTTTGAGCTTCGCGGCGGCGATAACAATCGTCATTGGTACCTTTGTCAGTGGCGCAACGCAAGCCACTAACTGGAGCCGATTTGCGAATAGCGGAAAAGTCGCAGTGTGGGCGACCATGGGCGCGTTTTTTATTGGCAATGGTTTGATGGTATTCACTGGTGCCCTTGGTACTTTAATTTACCAACAGGCAGACATTGTGGATGTCATGCTTGCTCAAGGCTTTTTAGTGTTAGCCGTATTAATGTTGTTTATGAATATCTGGACCACTCAAGACAATACCATTTACAACTTTGCCGTCGCTGGCTGTAATCTCATTCGTACCGACAAACGTCGAACTGTCACCATTATAGGTGCTGCTATCGGCACCATTATGGCGGTGTTTGGCATGTACAACTTCTTGATCCCTTTCCTTGTATTATTAGGCACCTTTATTCCACCGATCGGTGGCGTCATCATGGCGGATTTTTGGCTACGTCATAAAGGTCAATACCCATTGCTCGAAAACGCTCAATTACCTGACTTCAATTGGATTGGACTGAGCTCTTATGCGCTTGCTTCAGCTGCCGCGTATTTCTCTCCTGTATTGCCTCCCATTGTAGGAGTCATAGTCGCGATTGCCGTTTATGGTGTGCTGTCTTCTGCATTCAACACTGAGGCAAGCCCAACGCTCGATAATTCCTAGTTGTTTCAGAACCCATCTCTATCAGCTCACACTGATAGAGATTTTTTGTATCAATAGACAAAGTACTTTAATCATCGCAATATTAAAGGCCAATACGTCAGACTCACACAACCACTGAGAACGTCTATGTATATTATTAACGCCCGCCTACGTCAGCGTCCTGAACTCTTCAGCTTAACCATAGAAAACGGCCACTTCGCTCGTCTAGAAGCTCAACAGGGCGAATTAGCCGCGACTGGCAAGGCAATAAACGCATCGGGTAACTTAATATGTGCGCCCTTCGTCGAACCCCATATTCATCTTGATGCGGCACTCACCGCTGGTGAACCCGAGTGGAATCAAAGCGGCACTCTCTTCGAAGGCATCGAGCGTTGGAGTCAACGCAAACCCATGCTGAACGAAGCCGATATCCGCAAACGCGCCCTATCTACGATTGAATTATTAGTGCAAAACGGCGTTCAAGCGATTCGAACCCATGCCGACACCACAGATCCGACTTTAATAGGCATTCGTACTTTATGTGCCCTCAGAGAGGAACTGAAAGGCAAAATAGATTTACAGGTAGTCGCTTTCCCACAGGATGGCATGCTGTCTTACCCAAATGGTTTGAAACTCATGGAAGAGGCGCTAGAGATTGGCGCCGATGTTGTCGGTGGTATTCCACACTTTGAATACACCCGCGAACTGGGTGAAAAGTCTGTCAAAATTTTATTGGCGTTGGCGAGAAAATACGATTGCTTAGTCGATGTCCATTGTGACGAAATTGACGATCCGAATTCCCGCTTTCTTGAATTTCTTGCCTGTGAAGCCTTATTTCATGACATGGGAGCAAGGGTCACCGCCAGTCACACCACCGCCATGCACTCTTACGACAATGCCTACTGTTCAAAGCTATTTCGACTGCTGAAGAACTCCGGCATCAACTTTATTTCCTGCCCGACCGAAAGCATTCACCTGCAAGGTAGATTCGACACCTATCCTAAACGCCGTGGTGTGACCCGCATAAAAGAATTAAGAGAAGCCAATATCAACGTCTGCCTAGGGCAAGATTCCATCTTCGACCCTTGGTATTCACTCGGTAACGGTAAACTATTGCGCACCCTAGACTTTGCACTGCACATTTGTCAGATGATGGGCTACCAAGATTACGCCAGTGCACTCGATATGATCACCGACAACAGCGCCAAGGCCATGTGTTTGAAAGGTTACGGAATAGAAGTCGGCAACCCTGCCAACTTCATCTTGTTAGAAGGTCACGACGACTACAGCGTGGTACGTCGCCAAGGTGAAGTCTTGTTATCCGTACGTCACGGGGAGATCATCATGCAGCGCCAGCCAGCGCACATCATTAGCTCTCCTTGGATTGCTCAAGCACCAGCACTCTAATCGCTTTGCCTCTAAAACAGCCTCACCTTTAAGGAGAGGCGTAGTTTTTATTGCGTTCAAATGCAGCTTGAATATTATCAACCGCTAAATCCAATGCAAGTCTCGGCGGCATGCCATTTAAAATATTGCTCATGGCTCTTTTATAACTAGAAGAAATTTCTGCATAGGCCGGTGTTTCCGGTCTCAGCTTAGAAAAGCGTTTAGAAAAATCAACAAGCATTCGCCATTGACCACCCTTCGAATAACTTTCAATCAATGCAGTAGCATCGCTATTGGTCGGGAAGATCCCTATCACCTGAGACATAATGGCCTGCTCTTTCGCGGTCATCAAAAAGGTAATAAAGGCTTTGGCCGCTTCTGGGTGCGCACAAGTTTCCGCCATTGCCCAATGCCAAGATCCACCACCAATAATAGAACCGTGACCAAAATCAGGCACAGGCAATACCGCTAAATCGTCTTTGAAGCTACTGTAATAACGACTCAAAGCCCAAGAACCACCATACTGAATACCAATATCACCATTCTCAAAGCCATTGTCATTCTTCGGGTGAGCATTCATATAACCGTCTTCCACAAGATGCTGTATCCATTGCCCAAATTGAATCGCTTCTGCTGAATTTAAAACCCCATCGACCGTCAGGTAATCAGTTCGGTCAATCAGGTCAGCTCCCCAAGAAGCCATAAAAGGCCCCCATGCGTAAGGAATCCATTCTGTGACATCCTGTGCTCTCATATCAAATGGGTATTGATAGTCGCCTGTCGATTTCACCGCATCCAAAACGTCCATAAATTCCGTCTTATTCCACGGTTGGTCTATGGTCGGGTAACGGGCGCCGATTCTCTTAAGAAGTGACTTGCGGGTAAAAAGAGCCAAGGATACATCGAGCGCCCCAACAGAATAGACTCGGCCTTCGTAGGTGCCTTTTCCTGATCGATTGATTGAAGCTAATAGCGCGTCATCAATCAAACCGTCCAGTGGATGAATAACACCACTCCACGCAAAATTTGGCCCTAGTGGTTGATCAATTTCGATAATACAAGGAAGCAGTTCCGCTTGAGCGGCCGCTCTTATCGATTGGGTATAAGAAGCTTCTGGTATAAGATCTGGCACGATTTTCCATTGGCTTTGGCTTTCATTAAATCGTGTTATTTCTTCGAGCGCGGCTTTTGTTTCAATGTCACTCGCCTGATGACGCCACAGCCCAATTTCTTGGGGGGCGCTCATAAGGGTATTTGAAAACACACCTAATACTATTAAAACGATCAGCGAAAGCTTCATAATCTATCCCTCATCTCTATATTTATAGATCAGTTGCATGAGTGTTACTGGCTTTATTTTCAGCTTGAGGGTTTGGGAATTTCTCAGACAAGCCCTCTATCGTTAAAGGACGATCAAAATAATAACCCTGCTCTAAGTCACAACGGTAACTCAGTAATTTCTTATGTTGCTCGTTTGTTTCAACTCCCTCAGCCACCACCACCAAATCACATAAACGCCCCATGCCAATAATCATGCGAACCAACATGTCACTTTGATAAGAATCTAAAAATTTATTGATAAAGGAACGATCTATTTTTATTTCGGTAAGTGGTAGGCTGTTTATATAGCTAAGAGAAGAATAACCTGTTCCAAAGTCATCTAACGACAGCCCAAACCCCTGTTCTCTTAATTTCACTAATAATGGCTGCACCGTATCTAAACTATGAATAAAAATATTTTCAGTGACTTCTAAGGTAATGCGCTTAGGTTCAATACCAACGCAAGTACAAATCTCTAACAAAGTATTGCTAAAATTTGGATCCATCAGCTGAACAGGTGAAATATTCACCGATACATTAAGGGCATCCTCTCCATTAGGAGAAAGGGCATAAATATCTTTACAAGCCCTTCTAAAAACAAACAAACCTAGGTCATGAATCATGCCTGTTTCTTCTGCGATAGAAATAAACTCATCGGGAAAAATATTCCCTAAGTCAGCGTGCTTCCAGCGTACTAACGCTTCAACACTGACCAGCTTTTCACCACCAGCACTCATCTGAGGTTGATAGCAGACAGATAACTCCTCTCTTTCTAACGCACGAGCTAATTCCTGCTCAATTTTCATTTTGCGTTTAATTTGCACGCTGATACTACTGCTATAAAAAAGAGCCTGCCCTTTTTTATTGGCTTTAGATTGATAAAGTACCGTATCGGCTTGACTGATTAGAGTGTCTGCATTAAAGCTGTCATCAGGGTACATAGACACCCCAATGCTACAGCCGACGAAAAGAGACCTACCATCTATAACAATAGGGGAGACTAACGCGTCTCGTATCCTTTTTGCCTTATCTTCAGCGTCTTCTTTACCCTTCAAGTTTGGAAAGCAAAATACAAATTCATCCCCTCCAAACCGAGAGACGCAGCCACCAGAATACGCCAATGTTTTAAACCTTTGGCCAACCACTTCAAGCAATAAGTCGCCAACATGATGACCATATAAATCATTAACATTTTTGAAATTATCTAAATCAACAAACATCACAGCCAATTTTTCTGTTTCTATATCTGTTAATTGAATATTTTCTTTAATATCTTGTAGCATCAAAACACGATTAGGCAACCCCGTTAAATCATCGTGCAATGCCATATATTCCATTTTATCTTTTGTATTACTCAGCTCTTCAAAGTCTTCTGTTATTTGATGTTGAAACACACTAAAACGCCGAGCGATTAAATTCCCGACATACAAAGAACACAGAGTAAGCAAGATCATCGAGCCAATTGTTAAATAGATTAAACGCATCAAACTTTGGTGATTTAATTCAACAAACTGCTCTTCTTTCAGCCGCAAGTGTTTCTCAAACGTTTGTGCACTAAAGCCAGTGCCAATAATCCAATCCCAGCCTTGCACCTCTTTTACATAGTTAACCTGCTCTAATATTGCCGCGCCACCCAATGTAAGCGACTTAGAATAGCGAACATAGCCACCGCCCTGACTAATCTGCTCATTCACATCGCGTATCAGTTCCTCCTTCACCTTGTCGCCAATAGAGAACTCTAAGCCCAAAAAATCATTTCTATGATGAGCTAATAAAGTGCCTTCCTTATCCAATACAAAGAAGTAACCGTTCTCGCCATATTCATATTCAGAAAACCACTTCAACATTCTGGTTTTCACAGCAGACTCAAAATCCGTCAGATATTCACCCGTCGCAATAGACCAGTTATAGGGTTCGAATTTTTTGATGTAACCCACTTTGGCAAATTCTTTATTGCTAATAGAACCCGGTTTTTTAAAGTTCCAATGAAGAAACCCCTCTCCTTTCTTTTCTGTTACATTTAACATCTCACGCGCGATAAAATGCCCACTGTCATCCTGCAAGTCCCAACCACTTTGACCTTCTAAATAAGGGTTTGCACCATTCATAATGGTTTTTCCATCACTCGCAATAATGAAAAAATACCCCCGCCCATCAAAAAAACGGATAGGTCTAAGCGCTTCACTTATGAGTTTGCTGACTTCTTCTTTCGGCTTATCAATATTTTGTGCATAGATATAACTGGCAATACCATAGGCTTCATAGACACGCTGCTTGGCAGCCTCTTTTAAATCACTTTCGGTTTGAGATCTTTCCAGAAGTAACTGGGTATAGACTTGATGGACTTGGGAGCGAATCGCTTCTTTGCGCTGTAAAGTAAGCTCTTCACGAAGATTTTCAATGCTCTGAGCAGCCTGCTCACGATTGTCTTGAATAGCAATAAGGTTAACCGCTAAAGCAAACACGCAAACAACAACGACAGGCGCATAACGGATCAGGTTTAATAATTGTCTATTATCGAGTGCTGACATGTATGCCTACCTATATTCTTATATTACCCTGACATCCACATAGGGTTCTGAAGATTGGTACAGTATAGACAGTATGCTTTTTATTTTAAGTCAAAAGCGAAGAACGCAACGAATCAACATAAAAAGTAACAGATTTGCTTTTATCGCCACACTAGGGCCAACAAAAAGCAACGCCCAGAGGGCAATTCTTTCCATGAATGATAAATGTAGGAAGTGTTTTCATTAAATTTTTATTAAAAAAGAACCGTGCTATCTGCCCTTATTAGGAAAGCATTTTTAAAAACAAACTTTAATTAAAACGTCTCTCACTTCGAACTTGAATTCAGGAATGGCAATAAAAACCTTTTACCCAAACATCACTGAGCGCATGGAGATGGAAGTGGACTCAAAGCCTTCATAGGGAAAGCGAATCACATCCTCTTCCGTTGAAGCACCTAAAGCGTAGAGTAAGGGAACATAATGTTCAATGGTAGGATGAGCAATATTCCACAGGGGGTATTTACTCTTATCTAAAGCAAGTAACTGAGTAAGGTCTCGCTGTAACAGGGCTTCTTTTATAATGCCATCAAACTCAATAGCCCACTCTACGTTCATCGCCCCCGGCGTGCGATTGGTTGCGCCTAGATTATGAACAATGTTGCCACTGGCAAGTATCAATATCCCCTCTTGTCGTAAAGCCTGTAGTTCCGTAGCCAGTGCCATATGCTCTGCCATAGTCAAGCGCGCACTCATTGCCAGTTGTATAACAGGGATATCCGCTTGGGGATAAAGGTGACGCAGTACCGTCCAAGCTCCGTGGTCTAAACCACGAGTCGCATCTACTTCGCCTTGATCTGTCTTTAACCCTTTAGCAACCCGAGCCGCTAACTCTGGAGCGCCGGGACTAGGGTAACGAATCTGATATAAATCGTCAGGGAAACCACCAAAATCATAAATAGTATCCGGATGAGAACTGCCACTTAGCCGTGGCCCATTGGCTACCCAATGGGCCGACACTACCAAGATAGCTCGCGGCTGGGGCAAATCGTGCCCTAACTTTTTTAAATGTTGAGTAAAAGGCGTGTTTCGCAGCGCATTCATTGGCGATCCATGACCAATAAAAAGAACAGGCATAGCGCTTGGTTCAAGCACACTCTTGCCACTCCCTTTTTGGGCAAAAAGGGAGTGAGTCGCAAAATGCGCAGTAACAAGAGCCATAACAGATTTAAAAAGGTCGCGACGGTTCATCAAGCAAAGCCATTATCAATAGTCAAAAAAAAAAGACTGGTCAGTTTACCAAACATTACGTTTTTATTGATAATAAATTTGGCACGACATCAAACCCTTTCCTAGACTATTTGTTATCTTCCAACATATATAAGGGATTGATATGCGAATTCACTCTATCAGAATCAAAGTCATGCTTCCAATTATCTCTCTCGCGCTGATTTTAGCGGCTTTATTTGTCTTCATGATATTTATGAGTAGTACACAAAATAATGCCATGAAAATACAAGCCGAAAAATATTTTGAAGCGATTTCTGAAATTCTCAATGCGGACAGGGATATTTATCAGGCACGTCTCGCTCAAGAGAAAATCTATACAGGTGATGGAAATTTACAAGCAAACCAACAGGACTTTGACGAAAATGCCCAACAGGTTTTTGATCGTTTTCAATTATATCGTCAATATTTAAAAGACGAGCCAGCAGACCTACTAAAACCGTTTGAATCCTTTGACACGCTTTACAACGAATGGATCGATGCCAGTACTCAACTGTCTTTATCAGCGGTAGCAAGCATTAAATTATCTCAAGAATTTATCAAGTTGGATGAAAAGTTTTACGTTATACGTAATCAGCTTGACAAAGCAGGGGAAGAGTTAGGAACGCATACTCATGATATGAAAGACAAGATGGGGGCTGATTTAGATTTGAACCGCTATATAGAAGCCATTTCAGAAGTTTTAAATGCAGACAGGGACCTCTATCAAGCACGTTTAGCACAACAACAAATCCTTAATGGTGTGGGCGATGTAGAAGTAAACAAAAAACGCTTCGAGGAAAATACATCACAAGCTTTACAACGCTTTCATAGCTATCGAACCCTACTGATGTCTGAACCAGACCTAATCTCACCCTATAAAAACTTCGACTCGTTATTTGATGAGTGGTTACAAGAAAGCTATCAAATTTTGTCTTCACCTGACATAGGAAATAAGACAACACTGCCTAAAAACTTCATTACTGCGGAGGAAAGGTTTGGAGAAATACGCGGCCTATTAGATCAAGCGGGAGAAACAGTAAGAACATATTCTAGAGAAATGGAAGACCGCGTCGCTGAAAAAGTCACCCTTTATCAAGAAATTGCCATGGGCATTATTACCATATCCTTCATTGTTGCCCTACTCTTTGGTTACTTTATTCCTTTAAGACTCACTCAAAGTGTTGAAAATATGACTGATCGTATTCGTGAAATAGCGGAGGGCGACGGGGACTTAACGCAAAAAATCAATTCGACAGCGAAAGACGAACTAGGGGGGTTAGCCAAGGAGTTTGATGGTTTCGTAGAACGTTTGCGTTCTATCATCGAAAACATCCACAAACAATCCAGTGCGCTCGGCCCAATGACAGGAGAACTGAAAAACGCTTCAGAAACCACCGCCAATATCACACTTGCATTGGTCAATGCTTCTGACTCCATTGTCAGTGCTGGTCATGAAATGAACATGTCGAACCAAGAGATGGCTGAAGTCGCAACAAGCACAGCGACCGAAGCGACCACATCAAGCCAGTTAACCAAACAAGGCATTGATGCGGTCAACATCTCCCATAAAGCCATTTCCGCACTGATCAAGGATATAGAAGAATCCTTAGGACGTGCAGGTGAACTAGAAAAAAGCTCTGAAGCCATTGCCTCAGTACTTGAAGTGATTCGTAATATTGCAGAACAAACCAACCTACTCGCACTAAACGCGGCGATTGAAGCAGCACGAGCAGGTGAGCAAGGTCGAGGATTTGCCGTCGTTGCGGACGAAGTAAGAACACTGGCCACACGAACTCAAGACAGCACGGATGAAATTGAAAAAATGATCGAACGCTTGAAAATAAACGTTCATGAATCCTCTACCTCAACACAAAACAGCCGAGACAATGCCGACACCACAGCGAAAAACTTCGACGAAGTAATTCGTATCTTTGACGCCTTGAACCAGTCCTTCGACAAGGTTCAGAACATGGCCGCGCAAACCGCCCAAGCGACACAACAACAATCTACCGTATCTAATGAAATTAACGTCAACCTGACCTCTCTTCAAGAACAAACCGATGCCGTGAAGGAAGTGTCTAAACTGATTAACAACCAATCCAATCAAATCTCTGATTTGTACAAGGCACTCGATAACCAAGTGGGTACCTTTAAAGTATAAAGTGTCACTTCTATTTCGTTGTTAACCTTAGCCACACGTCCTACTGGACGTGTGGCTTTATTTTATTTTTCATCCACACAGCGGAGAGACCTCTTTCAATATTTACCAAAAACGGCCAACCCTTCCTCTATTGTTAAAAATCAAATGCCAACTTTCTACAAGCTAATGACACTGCATTCATTTATGATTTAGGCCAAATGAAATGTAAGGAAGCTTGATGTTTAAGCCTGACAACCAAAATTTTGCTTTAATCGCCGTCGCCTTGTCTGGACTTATTTGGGGTATTCTTTGGATCCCTTTGCGGGCGCTGCATGATGCAGGCATTGATGGCCTGTGGTCTGTTGTTATCTTCTACGCTTTCCCAATGCTGATTTTGACACCACTTTACTTTCTGCGGTTACCAAACCTTATAAAAGGGGGAATTGCCTTACACGTCCCCATTCTACTCGCCGCACTAGGGTTAACACTTTATGCTGCCGCACTACTGTACACCCAAGTCATTAACGCCATGTTGCTCTATTATTTAACCCCGCTTTGGAGCACCTTACTTGCCCGATATCTACTCGGCGACAAAATCTTTCTTGATCGTTGGATCTCCATGATTCTGGCCTTCGCTGGCGTCCTGATTATTTTCAAAATAGACTCAGGTCTACCATTGCCAGACAACATAGGAGACTGGATGGGACTTGCATCGGGTATCGTTTGGGCACTGGCTGCGGTTTACATGAAAAAAGGCGGCAAACAAAATACGATAGACGCCACCCTTTGTTATTTCTTATGGGGAAGTGTGTTCGCATTCCTATTAACACAACTGCCTATTGGTGAAGGTCAAATACTCCCCTCTCTTGCCACTCTCTATGACGTCTTACCATGGCTTGTCCCTGTGGTGATCTTATTAATCATTCCACCCGCCATGGGGATATTATGGGGAGCAACCATATTGAGCCCAGGAATATTAGCCATTGTGTTTATGACCGAAATAAGCACAGGCGCCATCAGCGCCGCCATATGGGCAGATGAACCCTTCGGGCTACACGAAATCCTTGGCATTATCCTTATCTCACTAGCAGGATTATGGGAACCACTGCGGCACTGGAAACGACAAAATAAGGCAATCTGAGGCTTCTGCTTATGTCTTCCAAAGGAAGAGTTAATCTTTTGCTTACTTCCATTTAAATGCTTTGGACTGCGAGTTTTATTCCGCTCTTTAATTAAGAAAAAAGCTAAGCGTTTGAATTAAAGCTACAAAAACACAACAAGCGTTTCACACGGCTGGCAAGTTTTGAGCGAGCCAGTGTTTAAATTGTGGCTTAGGTAAAGCGCCTGACATACGGGCAATTTCTTTGCCATGGTGGAATATCATCAGAGTGGGGATGGAACGAATATTATAGCCACCAGCGGTGCTTTGATTCTGCTCCGTATCTAACTTCACAAAACAAGCTTGGGTAGACATTTCTCCGGCGACTTGTTCGAAAATAGGCGAAAATTGTTTGCACGGCCCACACCATGAAGCCCAAAAATCGACCACCACAGGCAAAGCATTGTCGGTTATATAACGTTTAAAGTTGCTATCTCTGCCCATAATAGGACGGGTTGAAAGCACAGGTTTGCCACACTTCCCACACAAAGGCTTGTCGCTCAGCTTGACTTTAGGTAAACGGTTTTTTGTGCCGCAACTTTGGCAAACGATTTGAATAGATGAATGGGGCATTTTAAACCTCTGTAATAAAGTGAACCCAGAAGAACGAACTTCGATTCAATCCTGATTGAACGACCATGATCCGTTTCCGAGACACGGTAACGCTAGACTTCCAAATACATAAACACTTATCGACACTTTACGCTATCGAGCGTCTCGCAAAACCTTACATTAAACAATGCCAATGACACGTTTTGGACTGAAAGTCCGATAAAAGACTTTTGCTTTCCTTTAAATGAAAGTTTTGTGTCGTTGTTCTTTGTTTCAAGGAAAGAAGTTACCTGCTCAGCCTTCCCTGAATTAAACAGCGGAATAAAGCTTAGGAATACAAAGCGTTTGAGTGAAAGGCACTTCACCTTAATAGCCGGGGTCAAAGCCCTTTTTGATGAGTATTATTGCTACCCGATCCGTATCTGGTCAAACCCCCTCAATCCGAAAGCCATTGCTCCTTGGTGAGCTTATACAAGCAATGCTGCGCTAGGGGATGCTCTGGGTCCAGTTTAGGATGACTAAAGTCTTGCTGCATATCTTGCATGCCGATGCTGTCCATCACTTGTCGAGAGCGCGCATTGGTGACTGTGGTAAAGGCATACACCTGCTTTACTTCTAGTTCATTAAAAGCAAATTCTAATGCTTTGTGTGCTGCTTCCGTTGCATAGCCCTTACCCCAATGCTCAGGGGATAAGCGCCAGCCAATTTCAATCAAGGGTGAATTGGGTATACCACTGGTGGCGTCTTTACGATTTAGCCCAACAAAGCCAATAAACTCGCCGGTATCTTTCAATTCAACCGCCCACAAGCCCCAGTTATGCTCTTCAAGGAAGACTTTCATATGGTCAACTTGCTGGTAGCTCTCTTCCTCTGAAAGGGCCGCTGGAAAGTATTCCATGACGAAAGGATTAGCATTGATTTTGGCGTAAGCCGGATAATCTTCTGCTTGCCAATGGCGTAAAATTAGTCGCGTCGTTTCTAATTGGTTGTCCATCATAATTGCGCAATGCCTCTCTTTGAATCTAAAAAATGAAATCACTCACTCTCGACCTTGAGCAAATTGGGGTAATCCATCAGCGATGTGATCCCAATTGGCTTTATTGTCTACATAAATATGCGCATCGATTGTCACTGGCACCTCGTCATCTAAAGTGCCAATAGCTATTTCCATGGGTGCCGTTTCTACCTTGCAACGGAATCCTAAACTAGAACCGCAGGCGGAGCAAAAAGTACGAGTGGTACCATTGTCTGCCACATAGTCTTTACGTACATCATCACCCGATAGCCAGTGTATTTGCTTTACGCTCACGAGAGGCGCAGCAGCGGCACCATGGAATTTACGACACATGGTGCAGTGACACTGGGCTGCCCTTTCATCAATACCAGATACGGCAAAGGTGATTTCACCACACAAGCAACTACCTTGGTAGGTTTTGTTCAATGAATGCTCTCCTCTAAAATAAAGATACACGCCCTCGTTATTAGGATTCACCATATCAATAGTGTTGAAAAACAACAAGATTCGTCAATCCCCCCCTTCTAGTTAAAGGAATAGAATAGCGATGAACCTGTAATAGGAAGAATAGAAGCCAACAACGCCCATCAGGCCAATGCTATGACGAGATGGGCGTTGTTATAGATGGAGAGGGTTATAGACTCAGTTCTGAAAATACGGAATCTAAGGTTTGCAAGATGAAGTCCGCTTCCTCTTGGGTGATGGTCATCACAGGACAAAAACATAATGTGTTGTTTAATTGCTCAAAAGACCGGTTGGTTCTGCCAATAATGAGCCCCTTTTGCATGCACATGGCCGCCACCCTGATAGCCACTTGCTCTGGTGCAGGTGTTTTATTGGCACGGTCACTCACCAGTTCAATCCCAAGCAACAAGCCCTTGCCTCGAACATCCCCTATCAGTTCAAACTTTTCTTTTAGTTGCTGAAAGCCTGCCAATAAGTAGTCGCCCATCAGGGCACTGTTTTCGACCAAGCCTTCTTCTTCTATTATTCTCATATTCTCAATGGCGGCAGCGGGGCCTGCGGTACAGCCACCGAAGGTGCTAATGTCTCGGAAATACACGTCTTTTTCAGCCCCATCTGCCAAAAACTCTTGAAACACGGCTTCCGTGGTGACGGTGCAAGAGATCGCAGCGTAACTTGAAGCCACACCTTTTGCCAAGGTGACGATATCAGGTTGAATACCATAATGCTGATAACCGAACCATTTCCCCGTTCGGCCCAGTCCACACACCACTTCGTCTATGTGTAAAAGCACATTGTATTTACGACAAATTTCTTGAATTTTTGGCCAATAGCCCTGTGGTGCGGTTATCACACCGCCCCCTGCAGTGATGGGCTCCAGAATGACCGAGCCCACGGTATCTGGCCCCTCTCTCAAAATGGCGTTCTCAAGTTCAAGGGCGGCTAATTCGCCATAATTGTCTACATCACCAAACTGGCCTCGATATTCGCAACAATGGGGGAACTCGACAAAGCCGGGCACAAAAGGCCCATATTGTTGACGCCGTTCTTCTTGACCTGTGGCGCTTAGTGTCGCAATCGTAGAGCCATGGTAGTCGCGCTCCCGATAGAG
This sequence comes from Marinomonas transparens, assembly GCF_016463975.1. GTDB lineage: Bacteria > Pseudomonadota > Gammaproteobacteria > Pseudomonadales > Marinomonadaceae > Marinomonas > Marinomonas transparens. Next base: position 48,811 of record NZ_JAEMNX010000005.1, read on the forward strand.
GATTTTGTATTTCTTTCCACCGTATTTTTTATGGGAGATTTGACGCACGATTTTAAACGCCTTTTCGTTCGCCTCTGAACCTGAGCTTGCATAATACACGCGACTCATACCAGGCATTTTGGCAACCAATTTTTCGGCAAATACCGCTCCGGGTATGGTGCCTGCTGTTCCGGCAAAGAAATTCAATGTCGATAATTGCTGGCTAATGGCATCGGCGATTGATGTTCTGCCATAGCCCACATTCACACACCAAACGCCCCCCGCAGAAGCATCAAGATAGGAGTTTCCTTTAATGTCCCATACCCGTGATCCCTCACCTTTCACTATGATCATGGGGTCTTGTGTTTTCAGAACACTGTGTTGGCTAAGGTGATGCCAAACGTGATTTCGATCTTGCTCAATGGTTTGCATAGCAGCGATAGACATTGTGTTTCTCCAGCCCAGACATTCATTTTATAATCCATGAATTCAGCTTACCCCAAGGCCATAGTGGGCTTTAGATCCAGTCCATTCATTCGATGGAACCAAGCGCTGCTCTCTTTAAAGCGATGCTCAGTTGGCGCTAACAAGATTGCCAATTGGCCCTACAAACAGACCTTTCTAGAACGCCATACTGAGCACCTCTTTTTTCTCTCTTATTGAGTGGGTTCTTTTATGGAAAACATGGTGTATTTATTTCCCATCGTCTTTATAGCGGGTCTTGTACGCGGTTACTCCGGCTTTGGTTTTGCGGTAATTGCGGTGGTCGGTATGAACCTATTTCTGAGTCCTGTAGAAAGCGTGCCGATTGTACTTGGACTCGATTTTATCTGTAGTCTCAGTCTCGCCAAACAAGCCGCTAAGCAAGCCGACTATAGGACTTTTCGAATACTCACATTGGGTTCTCTTGTGGGCATTCCCATTGGTTTATGCTTGCTGCACTGGATACCGGAGAACAGGTTAAAATTACTGATTTGCGGTTTGGTTATGCTGTTGGTTTTGCTCTTAGTTCGCAACCATCAAGCCTCGCCTGATTCTTTATGGCGTAAATTAATGTTTGGCACCACCTCTGGCATTGGCACTTCCAGTGCCTCCATTGGTGGACCTATGGTGCTCTATTACATGCTATCCAGTTCATTGGATGTGCGCGCCCAACGGGCCACCATGATTCTATTTTTTATTGTCAGTGAATGCATTGCTTTGTTAGGTTTGGCCATGAGTCATGCCGCTACCAAGGCGACCTTTTTTTATCTGGCTTGGCTGTTAATTCCTACCCTCATTGCGGTGAAAATTGGCCAATACTTTTTTAATCAGCGCCCACCACAATCCTTCAAGATTATTTCTCTTCCCCTGATGATGCTGGTCTCCATCATTGGCTTAATACAGGCGCTTGGCGCCTTCTAACTTTCCTTGGCCACCAAAAAAGCCAATATGTGGTGAGACATATTGGCTTTGCTAGACAAGTAATTAGGTGAAAAGGTTTGAGCTTATTTCAGTGCCGCTTCGACATACTCTGGGGTCACAAACACAGAATAATCGTCTTTCAACTTGCTGATTTTCTTCTGCTCTAATAAAAACTCAGAGGTCGCTTTAAGGGACGCCGCCGCACCGCCTTTGGCGCCACAACCTAACCAAGCGCAAGAAGCCTGTTCTTCTAAGCTCAAAAATTCATACAGAGACAATACCGCTGGAACCGATGCGATATCACCACCGGTTACCTTACTAATCGATTTAGCAATAGGGTTGTCAGCGGTAAAGGCCGCTTTATTGTCGTTATATTCTTTATCTACTGCCGCTACGATTTTCACAAATTCCACCATAAAATCCTTGTGAGTCGCCGCAAACTTTTTGTTCACTACCAAACCATCAAAGGTCGGTTTACCCCACGAACTTAAGGTTTTAGAAGAAATCAGCACATGGCCATCTTGTTTAATTTTGCCGAGTACTGGGTCCCAAATAAAGGCCCCATCAATATCACCACGGGTCCAAGCGGCAGAAATCGCACTGGGTTGCATATTCAGTAACTTAACGTCTTTCGTAGAAAGCCCAAATTGCTCTAGAGCAAACATAGTATGAAAATGCGTTGTTGATACAAAAGGCACAGCGATGCGCTTGCCTTTCAAATCAGAGGGTTTGGTAATACCAGAGTCATCACGCACCACAAGGGCTTCTGCGTCACCGATATTTTCTAGTATCCAAAATAACTCGGCATTAACACCATTACTAACCCCAGCTGCAATTGGACTAGAGCCCGCCGAGGTAATGTCTAAACTACCGGATGCCACAGCGGTCATGGCTTTTGCACCGGAGGAAAAGTTGCGCCATTTAATAGTCACCCCTAGGTTTTTCTCTAGCAGTTTCTCATTGATAACATGCTTATAGGGGTTAAACATAGATTGATAACCTATGGTGATTTCTTCTGACAGGGCATTCGCTGAAAGCGCAATGGCACCAATGGTAAGGCAGATTTTTTGAAACATTTTCATAGCAACTCCTTGATAGGTTAGTTTTAGTCGTTGATTCAAATACTATTTCTTGATTAATTATGGCCCTTCCAAGGCACTAACTTACTTTCCAAATAACGCATTAGCAGGTCAAAGCAATAGGCAATCACGCCGATCACTATGATTCCCGCAATCACCACATCGGTGACTAAAAATTCCGATGCATTAAGCACCATAAAACCAATACCTCGTTCTGCGGCGACCATTTCAGCGGCCACTAAGGTGGTCCAGCCAAAACCGATGGCAATGCGCATACCCGTCAAAATATCGGGCAAGGCGCCACGAGCAATCACTTGAGTAATGACCTGCCAGCGGCTCGCGCCCATGGAGTAGGCAACTTGTATTTGTTCAATGCGGACCGAGGTAACCCCAGATCGAGCACTTAAAATAATGGGAGCCAACATGGCTAAGAAGATCAGGGTGATTTTGCTTTCTTCGTCAATCCCGAGCCAAATGATGATCAGTGGCAAATAAGCAAGGGGAGGCAGTGGGCGATAAAATTCGATCAAGGGGTCAAAAATGCCACGCAGGATATAGCTGCAACCAATCATGATGCCCAGCGGAATACCAATTAGACAAGCCAACAAAAAAGAGCCAAAGATTCGCACCAAACTGGCGGAAAGATGTTCTGTTAATGTTGCTCCTGCAAAGCCATCATTCATCACTTCTAGCAGTCGATTCAACACATCAAAGGGGGAAGGCAAAAAGAGTGGGTCCACATAACCAAGCTCGGTGACAAAAGCCCATAGAGCAATAAAAAGCACGGTGGAAACGATAGAGATCAGGCGGCTATCCCCCGCCCCCGGGGTGCCATAATATTCACCACTTTTGATTGAGGGTTGGTTTATTTTTGATTTGCTAATAATGACTATTTTTTGAATCAGTGGGGTAAATTCTCGTACTTGATAAACCTCCATAGCATGAACCTTGTCCGCTGTCGGTGAGCTTAAAGGCTTTCCTGCCATGTCGGTTGATAGGGTATTAGCATTCATATTAAGCCTCCTGTGTCTGCTGTTCGTCACCGTGAATAATAGAAAGCACCTGCTCTTTCATCGCGATAAAAGCCTCACTGGATTTCACTAAACGGGCATCACGACAGGCTAAAAATTCATTATTAAAGTTGAGGTCAAATTGATGAGTTATACGACCGGGACGAGGCGACATGACAATCAATCGTGTTGCCAATAACAAGGCTTCATCGACGCTGTGGGTAATGAAGAACATCATCTTGTTGGTCTTTTTCCAGATATCAAGCAACAGCTCTTGCAACGATTCTCTCGTCAGTGCATCCAGTGCGCCTAGAGGTTCATCAAGCAACAACATTTCTGGGTCATTGGTCAGCGCTCTGGCGATCCCTACACGCTGTTGCATCCCACCAGACAACTGATAAACCTTGTGATGATGGAAGTCTTCTAAACCCACCAGTTTAAGAAAGTCGGCGGCTTTTTGACGCCGCTGCGCTTTTTCCACACCCTGTAACTTAAGGCCAAATTCGGTATTGCCCATCACATCTAACCAAGGCAAAAGCGCGTGTTTTTGGAACACGACGCCTCGATCTGCGCTGGGGCCTCGCACTTCATCACCAAGATCCAAGCCACAGGCGACCCGTGGGTAGCCTTTAATCTTGCTATCGCCCAAGGTGAGATAGCCCTTAGTGGGAGCAATAAATCCCGCGATCAAACTTAACAGGGTCGTTTTACCACAACCTGAGGCGCCTAATGCCACCACCAAATCGCCCTGCTCTATGGTTAGGTTGATATCGGATAAAGCGGTAACCGCTTCGCCGCCTTCCGCTGCCGGATAAATGACGGATGCATTTTTAATATCCAGTGTGTTCATAAGCCAGCCCTCTTCGCCGTGTCAAAAACACCGCTTTAATGAAATCATTCAAGGCATCGCAACAAGATAAAATGCAAAATGCCAGATCATGCTTATTTACGTTACTGACCTGATCGACAAAGCCATAGAGCCAATCATCTAAATTCATGGGCCACCAACGCCCATTCATCAATCAGGCATCAAGATCAACTTGGCGAACTTCTTGCTTGCTCAATATGGGTGCAACACAAAGTGAAAAAGGCTTATTTTTGGGATAGGACGAATCGAATGAATGACTGTCTAATTAGCATGGAATTTCAACCGGGCAGGAGCTTCCAACAACAAATCCGAGAAAAGCTTGTCGATTTAATTCAAAAAGACTACTTCGGTACATCCCCCCTGCCTTCTAGCCGTAAAATGGCGCAGTTATTGGGCGTCTCACGCAATACGGTGATGCTGGTTTATGAAAGCCTTGTTGATGAAAACTTCTTGATTTCACGGGAACGCAGTGGCTATTTCGTGAATCCAGATGTTGGTCATTATGAGCTTGCCGAAGCACAGGACGAATACCAAGAAGTGGCAGGGCACGACCCAATTTGGAGCGCTCGCTTAAAAACAACCCCATCTCGATTCAATACGCTGAATAAGGATAAAAACTGGATCACCTATTCCTACCCTTTCATTTACGGGCAAATTGAACCGACTCATTTCCCCCTTTATCAATGGCGTGAATGTACTCGAATTGCACAAAGTCGAAGTTGTGTCCATGAATGGATCGAAGACTATATTGATATAGACTCAAAAGAATTAATTAGCCAAATTCGGCAACATATTTTACCCAAGCGAGGGATTACAGCCGCACCCGAAGAAATTTTAATCACCCTAGGAACCCAAAACTCCCTGTCTTTATTGGCCAGTTTGTTGACCAATGAAGACACTCTCGTCGGCTTAGAAGATCCGGGCTATGCCGATCAAAGACATATTTTTGATGGCGCAAGAGCCAAGCTCACCTTCCTTGATCTTGACCAAAATGGTCTTGTTCTTGGCCCGCAACTCAGCGCCTGTGACTATCTTTGCGTGACCCCAAGTCATCAATACCCAACCACAGTCACCATGCCCATTGAGCGAAGGATAGACCTCTTGAAGCAAGCCAATCAGGACGATTTCATCATTATTGAAGATGACTACGAAAGTGAAGTGAATTTTCATGAACGGCCATTACAATCCTTAAAAAGCATGGACCAAAACGACCGCGTTATTTACACAGGCAGTTTATCCAAGTCCCTTTCACCCGGTTTAAGAATGGGCTATTTGGTCGCCAATAAAGCACTGATAAAAGAGCTACGAGTCTTACGACGACTGCAATACCGACACCCTCCAGCCAATAACCAGAGTGTGACCGCGCTCTTTATTGGGCAAGGTTATTACGACAGTCACTTGAGAAGAATGCGTGTTATTTATGAAATGAAGTGGAATTTAATGTCGCAAGGCATTAAAAAACACCTTAAAGGTTGTGAAGTACATGAAACGAAGGGCAGCTTTTGTTTTTGGATTGGTTTACCTGCGCCTTTACTCAGTCAGGATTTAGTCCGGTTTGCCTCTAGCTATAGCATTCTTGTGGAATCTGGCGATAGCCTGTTTGCTCGTGAATCTGCCCCGAAGAATTATATTCGCCTTGGTTTTTCCGCCATACCAGAAAATAAAATAGAACAAGGTTTAGAAACATTGGGACAGCTCATTCAACAGCTGCTAACCTCGTCCCCTCAACAACGCCATCAGATTAATTGAAGACGTAAGGAAGGTCTGAATAAGTCCTCTGGCACTTGCGGTTAATAAGATTGGCCCTATGGCTTGCTTATTTGACTCGCTATTCTCTTTACTCTAGACCTTTGCACGACTGCTGCGCGCGCCAATACATTGTTAAAAATAGACTCAAAGTGCTCATTTATACCCCATAAACTCCGCTTTTTCGTCGATTTTTGCCTCGTCTTGGCTTTGCTCGCGACTTCGTGCAAAGGTCTCTATTCATTACTAAATAATTGAATGATTGAGGATACAGATGACAATAAATAAATCCGTTTTGATTACCGGCGCCACGTCTGGGTTTGGTTTATCTTCAGCGCGCCTGTTTGCCAAACAGGGCTGGAATTTGCTGCTTACTGGCCGTCGCCACGAACGGCTCAGCGCTCTGGCTGATGAACTCGCGGGCAGTACCAAGGTTCATATCGCCACATTAGACGTGAGAGACAACCAGCAAGTTGTAGACTTCGTCAAGACGATTCCCGAGGCCTTTAAAAACATCCAGTGTTTAATCAATAATGCCGGCCTAGCGTTAGGCACAGATCCCAGTGATCAAGCGAAATTGTCTGACTGGCATACCATGATAGAAACGAATGTTACTGGACTCGTCAATGTCACCCACGCGGTGTTACCACTTCTGCTAAATAAATCCGGTGCCTCTATTATCAACCTGGCTTCTATCGCGGCAAATTGGGCCTATCCAGGCAGCCATGTCTACGGCGCATCAAAAGCTTTTGTGGCACAGTTTTCACGCAATTTACGCTGTGATCTCGTGGGCAAAGGTGTACGAGTGACCAGTTTGGAACCCGGTTTATCAGAAAGTGAGTTCAGTATAGTGCGCTTCAATGGCGATCAAGATAAATACGATCAGCTTTATAAAGGGGCTAACGCTCTGCAATCTGATGACATAGCAAACATCATTTATTGGCTTGCCTGCCAACCTGCGCACATTAATATTAATAGCCTTGAGGTCATGCCTACCAGTCAGGCATGGAGCAATTTTAATGTGGTCAAAACCCCCTAAAGAAACCCTTTAGCCAGCTAATCCCAATTGCTTCGTCTGAGGCTTTTTATTTGGCCTTTTTGCTTTTTCTGATCGACGCGCTTTCTCTGGGAAGACTTTGAAGGCTTAGTCGGACGGCGGGCTTTTTGTACGCGAACAGCGTCTAAAATAAGAGCTTTTAGACGTGCTAGGGCATCTTCTCGATTCAGTTCTTGAGTACGGTGCTGCTGAGCCTTAAGCACAATGTCGCCATCTTTGGTGAGGCGAGCGTCACTTAGGGCAAGCAAACGTTCTTTATAAAATTCAGGTAATGACGAATTGGCCACATTGAACCTTAAATGAATCGCGGAAGAGACCTTGTTAACATTCTGCCCCCCCGCTCCCTGTGCGCGTATAGCGGTGAGCTCAATTTCGTGGTCAGGAATGACCACGGCGATGGAAAGTCGTAACATGATGGCAGAGTGTCATTCTAAATAATAAGTGAAGAAAGATTGTAACAGTTCTTTGCTCTGGTACATCGTACCTGATTGGATTTTCCGCTACAATTTCTTCTTACCCTCAACCCTATTTGGAGTTTTTTGTGACCCAGTTTCGTCCTTGTATCGATTTACACCAAGGCAAAGTTAAACAAATCGTAGGAGGCAGCCTTAATAATAAAGGCGCCAAAGAAAACTTTATCAGTGATTACGACGCCGCTCATTATGCAAGTTTATACCGTGAACAGGGCCTTACTGGGGGCCACGTTATTGCATTGGGCAAAGGCAACGAAGACGAGGTCATCAGCGCGCTACGAACTTACCCAAATGGCTTACAGTATGGTGGCGGTGTCAAAGAAAAAAACGCCGCTAAATACCTGAAAGCGGGAGCTTCTCATGTCATTGTGACTTCGTATTTATTTAAAGATGGCGAGTTTTCTTGGGATAGATTAGACAAAATAAAACGTGAAACGGGAGTCGATCGTTTGGTCTTGGACCTCAGCTGCCGTCGCACTAAAGACGGTTGGTATATCGCCACCGACCGTTGGCAAACGGTGACATCAACGCAAGTGAATAGCGAAAACTTAATTGAATTGGCCAATCATTGTGATGAGTTTTTAATTCATGCCGCAGATGTTGAGGGCCTACAAGCAGGCATAGATGAAGACTTGGTCACCTTACTGGGCCAAAGCTGCCCCATAGCGGTGACCTATGCTGGCGGTGCTCGATCACTCAATGACCTAAAGCGCGTTAATGAATTATCGGCTGGTAATGTGGATTTAACCATCGGCAGCGCACTGGATATTTTCGGCGGACAAGGCGTTACTCTAGACGAATGTGTTGTTTGGAACCAATCCCAGAATCAACCTCAGATCAGACACCAAAACTAATCACCTCACATTTGCTTGGCATCACGCACTATACCTTAGTGCGTTTTATCCAGCTTTCAGAGATTCACTGTCAACATGCCAATAAACATAAACTAAAGGGACGACCTCCACTCCTTCTGCAACGTCTCGACATAACGCTAACCATACCGCATACTTGATGGCATTTATTTTTCATGGCTATTTACATTTTTCAGCCGCTTATTTTTACAAATAATATCAGGATTTTTCATGTCACTATTCCGCTCCGGACTTTGGCTCGCCACACTTATACTAAGCGCCTGCTCACTGCCAATGGTGCAAAATAGCCAAACGAAACAAGATATTGCTATTTCTAAAGAGGCCGCTGTGCCTAATGATCTTGCTGTTTCTAGCAAAGTTGTTGCTGACAAAAAAGTGGAACCAGACACACCATTAGTTGCTCCTAACGTTTCCCTAGATTTATTAAAAAAACGAGACTCTCAACGCCTACTCGCCAATCAGCATTATATGGAATTAAAGCAGCGTATAGGGGACGCGTTTAAACCGCCTAAGCAACAAACAACCGCCTCTACAGGAACCGATAAAGCCGTTGAGCAACTTGAAAGTTATAATAATAAAGCCAGCGCTGAGATTGACGCACTCAATGCTCGAGTAGCAGAACGCCGTAACATGGCGTTAAGAGGCGACTTAATTCAGATTTTCTTATCGGATACTAAGATTTCGCACTCTAACACCCAGTTCAATGCGCAACCATTAGTGGGTCAATGGATTCGAGGGGAAAGTCGAGATATTCGCTTAAAAGACAAGCTATTATTTGAGTCAACACAATCAGAAGACCTAAACATCACCTATTCAGAAAGCTATCAGCTACTGATCAATGGTCAGGCCATTGCGTCAATCAACCCCAAAAAAGACAAAAACAGCGCCACCTTTGATGTGCAAACAAAAGAGAAGCCCGGCACTGTTGCTGGAAAATTGGACTATCGAGTGATTAATAAAAAATAACCCTTGAATTTGACAAAAGTTACCCGCTTAGCGGAGCGGAATAAAACTTATGGAAACAAAGCATTAGAATAAAAACAACTAAGCCAACGAGCGACCCGACCGTCGAGGTCAAAAAAAGAGGCCGAAGCCTCTTTCCTGAAAAGTAATTTGAAATCAAAAACCTAGTTTTTATCGCCAGAAATCCGGCTCCCAACCGCTGAGGTTTGATTTTTATATTTCGCGTTGTCCCGCTTGTTATAAGGACGATCCGCCGAACCTGACATGGTTTCGAAGTTGATGGCGCCGATGGTCATGCCGGGGCTTAGGGCAATGGGAAGCTTACCGCCATTGAGAAACTCTAAGACGATACCACCGCTCCAACCCGGATCTATTCGGTGGGCGGTAACATGTACCATTAAGCCAAGTCGCGCCAATGAAGAACGACCATCGAGCCAGCCAACCAAGTAGTCAGGGACGGTGACGGATTCTTTGGTCACGCCGAGCACAAGTTCACCTGGATGGATAAAGAAGGGCTTGCCATCCTCAATGGTGATTTCGTCACTCATCACGGATTCAATTACCTTGCTAAGGTCGGCTTTTGAGCTGCTTAGATCAAGGTAAGGGGCTGGGTGACCTTGAAACACACGAAACGAATTGCCCAACCTTAGATCCACTGACACACCGCTAATCACGCTGTTATCAGGACGAGGCTCAATAACAATTGAGCCGTCATCTAAGGCTTTAATAATATCTCGGTCACACAAACGCATGGCTTTTCCTCGGTCTCTTTTAGTCGTCACTCATGCCAATGGTAGGCATGACAAATTGCTTACCTTGTTGAGGGTCTTGTTGGCCAGCAAGGGTAGCACCAAGCTTGCGAGCAATCGACTGATAAATGCCTGCCGCATCACTTTCTGGTGCGCTTACCACGATAGGTTGGCCTGCATCGCTCTGTTCACGAATGGCTAGGCTAAGCGGTAATTGACCCAATACATTGACATTATATTCTTTGGCAAGACTGGCACCACCTTGGTCGCCAAAGATGGCTTCATGGTGACCACAGTTTGAACAAATATGGGTAGACATGTTTTCCACCACACCCAATACCGGAATTTTCACCTTGTTAAACATTTCAATGCCGCGGCGGGCATCGAGTAAGGCGATGTCTTGTGGTGTCGTTACAATGACAGACCCCGCCACAGGGACTTTTTGCGCTAGAGTCAGTTGAATGTCCCCCGTCCCCGGTGGCATATCGATGAACAGGTAATCAAGATCGTTCCAATCGGTTTGTGTCAAAATCTGCATCAAGGCACCAGTGACCATAGGGCCACGCCACGCCACTGGGGTATCTTTGGTGGTTAGGAACGCCATCGACATCACTTGCACCCCATGGGCCGTCGGTGGCATAAAGTATTTATCCTCTCGCACCTGTGGGCGAGTACCATCGGCGAAGCCCATCATCATACCTTGGCTTGGACCATAGATATCCGCATCTAAAATACCGACTCGAGCCCCCTCTTTCGCCATCGCCAAGGCAAGGTTTACCGTGGTGGTGGATTTGCCTACTCCGCCTTTGCCAGAAGCCACAGCGATGATGTTCTTAACGCCTTTTAGTCCTTCAATACTTCCCTGTGTTGCTTGGCTTTCAACCTTGTGTTCAAGGTCTAATAGCAAGTCACGATCATCCGTTAGTGTTTCTCTGATCTGTGCCTCTATTGCTGTCTGTTGCTGTTGTGCTGGGTAACCCAAGGTTAAGGTGACATGAAGACGTTTTTCATCCCCTATTACTTGCCACACAGCACCATAGGATTGGCCGCTGTTGTCGTCAATGAGGGCTTCTAATTTTGCCTGTAATTGGGCATCGCTTAACATGGAATACTCCTAGAAATGTGGCGTGGTTCTTTATAATAGGTAACCATTATTCTGCTTTAACCCTGTCTAACCACAAATAGCCAAAATAAATTCAGATTATCTGCCAAAGAGTGGGGGCAAATTGCGGAAAAGCAAGTCTAACGCTTGCACACTAGAAGCGGGGTCTTATAATTACGCCTTCTAAATATTATCGATTATGTTGGGCTTTTTACGCATTCATCAGCATGGCCTGTTAATCGATAGAATATTCGATCTTTTTAATCCAGTAGGCTTATCAAAAATGGCACAAACGCAACGCAAAATTTTAGTTACCAGCGCCCTTCCTTATGCAAATGGTTCTATCCATTTAGGGCATATGCTGGAGCACATCCAAACTGATATTTGGGTACGCTTCCAAAAAATGCGTGGCAATATTTGTACCGCAGTGTGTGCAGACGATGCCCATGGCACAGCGATTATGATTAAAGCCGCTCAAAACGGTATTACATCGGAAGAGTTGATCGACGGTGTGCGTCAAGAACACATGACGGATTTTAACGATTTCTTGATTGGCTACGACAATTACTATTCCACCCACTCTGATGAAAACCGTGAAATCTCCAACAGTATTTACACGGCGTTGCGTGACAATGGCAAAATTGCCGTGCGCTCTATTGTGCAGGCGTATGACCCTGAGAAAGAAATGTTCCTTGCGGATCGCTTCATCAAGGGCACCTGTCCTAAATGTAAAGCCGAAGACCAGTACGGTGATAACTGCGAGGTCTGTGCCGCCACCTATACGCCAATGGAAATGATCAATCCTGTTTCTGTTTATTCCGGTGCCACACCGGTTGAAAAAGAATCAGAGCATTACTTCTTTAAACTTCCTGATTTCCAAGATTTCTTAGCAAAGTGGACGCGCAGCGGCACACTTCAAGATCAAGTAGCCAACAAACTAGCAGAATGGTTGGACTCTGGCCTGCAAGAATGGGACATCAGCCGTGATGCGCCGTATTTTGGTTTTGAAATCCCAGACGCACCAGGCAAATACTTCTACGTTTGGTTAGATGCGCCAATCGGTTACATGGCAAGTTTTAAAAACCTGTGTGATCGCACTGAAGGCTTGAACTTCGATGATTACTGGGCGAAAGGGTCCGACACCGAGCTTTACCACTTTATCGGTAAAGACATCATCAACTTCCACGCCTTATTCTGGCCAGCCATGTTGGATTGCGCGGGTTACCGCACGCCAACAGGGGTGAACGCCCACGGCTATGTCACAGTAGACGGTAAGAAGATGTCGAAATCTCGCGGTACCTTTATTAAAGCCCGCACCTACTTGAACCATTTGGACCCGCAATATTTGCGCTACTACTTTGCTGCTAAGCTCAATGCCAGCGTCGATGATATCGATCTAAACCTAGAAGACTTCATTCAACGAGTAAACTCAGATGTGGTTGGTAAAGTGGTTAACATCGCCAGCCGTACGGCCAGTTTCATTAATAAGAAGTTTGATGGTCAATTATCAATAGAAGCTAGCGAAGCCGACATGATTCAATCTTTCGTCGACGCTGGTGACACCATTGCTCAGTTTTTTGAAAAACGCGAATACAGCAAAGCTATTCGTGAAATCATGTGCCTTGCCGATGTAGCCAATACTTACATTGCCGATAAAGCCCCTTGGGTGTTGGCTAAAGATGAAGCCACTCTGCCACAAGTACAGGAAGTGTGTAGCGTGGCGTTGAACCTGTTCAGCATTTTGGCGACTTACTTAAAACCTGTTATGCCCAACATGGTGGCCGACGCGGAGGCTTTCCTTGGTAAAGAATTAACGTGGGATAACCGCAGCGAGCTATTGTTCGGTCAAACCGTTAATAAATTCAAACCGTTAATGGGTCGCATCGATCAAAAGCAAATTGACGCCATGATCGAAGAAGGAAAATTGGAAGCAGAAGCGGAAGCCGCTGCTAAAGAAGCCGCCACCCCAACAACGGTTGAAAGTGAACTGGCCAAAGAGCCCATCGCAGCGCAAATCAATTTCGATGATTTTGCCAAGGTGGATATGCGCATTGCTTTGATCGCCAAAGCTGAGCACGTAGAAAAAGCCAATAAGTTACTTAAATTGACGTTAGATCTGGGTGGCGAAACTCGCACTGTATTTTCTGGTATTAAGTCAGCTTATAAGCCAGAAGACCTAGAAGGCAAACTGACGATCATGGTGGCCAACCTTGCACCACGTAAAATGAAATTTGGTTTATCGGAAGGCATGGTATTGGCCGCAGGCCCAGGTGGAGAGGAAATTTATCTGCTTGAGCCCCACGCAGGCGCAAAACCCGGCCAACGGGTAATGTAAGGTTAAAATCAAGCGATATGGCCTCGTCCACCTTATTTAAATAAGAACGATTATTAATAAGGTGGGCAACATTAGTATTCTAAAATGATAAATCCAACTTATATAACAATAACCTATTATCGATATACTAAATCGGACTGAATTTACACTACGTTTAGTCTTGTTAGTTATAAGTAGATTGGTATAGTTACGCTGCGCGCAATGTCATAATGCGTGTCTTACACTTTATACATTCATCGATTACTTTATTTGGACGTGAGATGGCGGAATATCTCCTAATTCTGGTCAGCACCATACTGGTTAACAACTTTGTATTGGTACAGTTTTTGGGCCTTTGCCCTTTTATGGGTGTGTCTGGAAAGCTAGAAACCTCTATTGGTATGGCGATGGCCACGACCTTTGTTCTGACCTTATCTAGCCTATGTAGTTACCTCACGTTCGAGTACATACTTCAGCCATTTGGTCTTGAGTATTTAAAAACCATTTCCTTTATCTTGGTAATTGCCGTGGTTGTGCAGTTCACCGAAATGGTGGTTCACAAAACCAGCCCCTTGTTATATCGCGTCTTGGGGATTTTCTTACCCTTGATCACCACCAACTGTGCAGTATTGGGTGTTGCCCTGCAAAACACCAGCAAACAAAACGGTTTTGTCGAATCCATTCTCTATGGCTTTGGTGCCGCTGTTGGTTTCTCTTTTGTTCTAATCCTTTTCTCTGCTATGCGTGAACGCATCAATGTGGCGGATGTACCGACGGCTTTCAAAGGCTCGGCTATCGGCATGGTAACCGCCGGATTAATGGCCCTTGCCTTCATGGGCTTTACTGCCCTAGTGCAGATTTAGGAGCCATCATGCTGACTGTTTTACTTGCTGTTGGAATCCTCGTTGCCCTATCGCTCATTTTTGGCGCCATCCTTGGTTATGCCAATGTGCGCTTCCATGTGGAAGGCGATCCGATTGTTGACCAAATCGACGCCCTGTTGCCGCAAACCCAATGTGGTCAATGTGGTCACCCTGGCTGCCGTCCCTATGCAGAAGCCATCTCCAATGGCGAAGCCATTAACCACTGCCCGCCCGGTGGCCAAGTCACCATTCAAGCCTTAGCGGACTTATTAGACGTGGAAGCCGTACCGTTAGACGGTGATCACGGTACAGAAACCGCAAAGCGTGTTGCGGTTATCCGTGAAGACGAATGCATAGGTTGCACGAAATGTATTCAGGCTTGCCCTGTGGATGCGATTCTCGGTGCCGCTAAGCAAATGCACACCGTCATCGCCGATGAATGCACTGGCTGTGACCTCTGTGTCGAGCCTTGTCCGGTAGATTGTATCGATATGGTAGAAGTCGGCGTGACCTCTAGAACTTGGTCTTGGGATAAACCTCAAGGCATTGCAGCCACCTCATTAAATATTATTGCCACCGACCGCCAAACGGAGGCTGTACACTAATATGCAAGCAGCACAGATTTTTTCCTTCCATGGTGGTATTCATCCAGAGCAGAACAAAGCGCAATCCTTGCAACTGCCATTAGGCCGCCCACCACTACCAAACGAGCTTATTTTGCCCCTTGGGCAACACATAGGACAAAGTTCTCGCCCCCTAGTAAAAATAGGCGACAAGGTACTCAAAGGCCAAACCATTGCGATGAACAATGGCTTTCTCAGCAGCTTCTTGCACGCCCCAACATCTGGCACCATCAGTGCGATTGAAGAGCGTTTGATTGCGCACCCATCCGGTCTAAGTGACCTCTGTATTATCCTCACGCCAGACGGACAAGATGAGTGGACAGAACTCACCCCACTCGTGGACTGGAAAGTTGGCAGTAAAACCGATGTCTTGGCCTATCTAAGTGAAATGGGCATTGTGGGGATGGGCGGTGCAGGCTTCCCGACACAAGTGAAGTTACAAGGGGCCCATAAGCACCCGCTCAGTCACTTCATCATTAACGCCGCAGAATGCGAACCTTACATCACTGCAGATGACATGCTGATCCGTGAAAAAACACTGGAATTGATCCTTGGCATCGAGATCCTGCAACATTTGGTTGAAGCAGACCAAGTGGTGATCGGTATAGAAGACAACAAACCCACCGCTATTGCTGCGCTAAATCGCTTATTGGATGAGCGTAACAGCACCATAAAAGTCGCCGTTGTTCCGACCAAATACCCTTCTGGCGGTGAAAAACAACTGATTCAACTATTGACCAACAAAGAAGTACCAAGCGGCCAACACCCTGCCGATATTGGCATTCTTTGCCAAAATGTCGGCACCTGTGTCGCAGTACACGACGCTATTTATCAAGGTAAGCCGCTGATTTCCCGTTTCACCACCCTAACGGGAGACGCGTTAAAGTCACCGCAAAACGTCGAAGCCTTATTGGGCACTCCGATTGCGCATTTATTGGACTACGCTGAATCCGAACAAAAAAAGCTGCACCGCTTAGTCATGGGTGGCCCTATGATGGGCTACACGCTCGATTCTGCGGTGGTGCCTATCGTCAAAACCAGTAACTGTATTCTGGCAGCAACGAAGAAAGAACTCCCCACTCCGGCACCAGAGCAAGCTTGCATACGCTGTGGCATGTGTGAACAAGCTTGCCCTGCCAGCTTGCTACCACAGCAATTACTTTGGTTTAGCAAAAGCCAAGAGCACGAAAAAGCCGAACACTACAATCTTTTCGATTGCATCGAATGCGGTGCTTGTTCTTACGTATGCCCAAGTAGTATTCCTTTGGTGCAATACTATCGTCATTCTAAAAGCAGCATTCGTGAAGCCCGCGAAGCCAATGTAAAATCTGATTTAGCCAAGCAACGCTTTGAAGCTCGTCAAGCTCGCCAAGAGGCAGAAGCGGCGGAGAAAGAAGCCAAGCGTCTCGCTCGTCAAAAAGCGACAACGCAAAAAGCCAGTGATAAAGCGGCGCCGACAAAAGCGGCAACTTCAGCAACAGCAACGCCTTCAGCCGCATCAACGAATGATGAAAGCAAAAAGCTGAAAATCGATCTAGCTATTGGTAAAACCAAGCTTAAGAAACTACAAAAGCAATTACTTGCCGCGCAAGAGAATGAACACCTAGAAGAAATCAATGCTCTACAACAACAAGCCACCGAGCAAGAAAAACAGGTCGCTTTACTAGAAGAGGAATTGGCAAAAGTCAGCACAGCAGCACCTTCTGCCGCAGCCACACCAGCGCCAGCAAAAGCCCCTGTCAGCGACGAATTGAAAAAAGCCAAGGTCGATGTTGCTTTAATAGGCGTGAAACTGAAAAAGCTACAAAAACAACTCCTAGAAAATCCTGACGACAATGAGATAAAAACTAAAATTGCAGGCTTTGAAGCGGATCTAAAAGCCGCTCAAGCCCTATTGGAAAAACTCGGGGCAAACGGGCCGGCAACCACAGTAGCGAAAGCGGCAGTCAGCGACGAATTGAAAAAGCTGAAAATCGACGCGGCCATTGCCAAAGCAGCGGTCAAAAAAGTTGAGAAAGCGCTGAAAAAAGCAGAAGAGATTCAGGCACCTGAAATCGATGCCATACGCCAGCAGCTAAAAGAAGCACAGCAACGCGCTGATAACTTAGAAAAAACACTCGCCAATCCAGCTCCTGCTGCGCCAGCAGCAATAGCCTCGTCACCTGCAAACGCCGACGCCGATAAGAAACGTAAAATAGACCTTGCGGTAGCCAAGGCTGGCATCAAAAAAGCGGAAAAGAACATTGCGCTCTTAAAAGAACAAGGCAAAGACGAGGCAGAGATTGAAGCGTCAGAATGGCCTAAGAAATTGGCAGAGGCGCAAGCAAAACTAGCGACACTCGAAACAGAAACAAATCCTTCTGAAACGGCCACAGCGCCAGCAGCATCAATGACCCCTGCTAATGCCGATGCGGATAAAAAACGTAAAATCGACCTTGCGGTAGCCAAAGCGGGCATTAAGAAGGCAGAAAAGAACATTGCGCTTTTAAAAGAACAAGGCAAAGACGATGCAGAGATTGAAGCATCAGAATGGCCTCAGAAATTGGCAGAAGCTCAAGCAAAATTAGCCACACTCGAATCGCAAACAAACGAGCCAACCGCAGCGCCTAAAATAGAGACAAAAACGTCGGACGAAAAGCCAAATTTAGCGGAACAAATCAAAAAGCAAAAAATTGCCGCCGCCTTAGCAAAAGCACAAATAAATAAGCTGACCAAACGCCTAGAAAACAGTGTTGAAGGTACGCCTGAGGAAGCAGAAAGTATTCAACAGGAAATCCTCGCAGCACAGCAAAAACAACAGGATGCAGAGCGGCTTTTAGCGCAACTCACCCATTCGCAAGATAACACGCAAGAGAATCGTTAGATGGCATTATTGAGGATCACCTCACCCCACACTCAACGTGCAGGACAGCGCACCTCTTGGGTAATGCAAATGGTCATTTTAGCGACCCTACCCGGCATTATTGTACAAACTTGGCTATTTGGCTGGGGCACGGCGATCAACTTGATCATTGCAGGCATTACCGCGCTATTATGCGAAGCCGCTATCTTATCAATGCGTCGCCGCCCTGTGGCTTTCTTTCTAAAAGACTACAGTGCTTTATTAACCGCTGTGTTGCTTGGTGTTGCGCTCCCCCCCGCAGTGCCTTGGTGGGTAACAGTAACCGCGGTGGGCTTTGCCATTATTTTCGCCAAACAAATCTATGGCGGCCTAGGGAATAACCCGTTCAACCCGGCTATGGTGGGTTACGCCATTGTGCTGGTGTCTTTTCCTGTGCCCATGAGCCAGTGGCTTGGTGTGCAAGAGCTGGTTGCTTCTGGCAACAGTTTATCCTTTATGCAAAGTCTACAGGCGATTTTTCATCACCTTCCCGCTATCGACAGCTACACCATGGCAACCCCTTTAGACGGTTTCAAACATAAGGACTTGCTCGATAGTGACACCGCTTTTAATACCATCGCTGCCTTACAGACACTAAATTTACGTAGCTGGATGTGGGTTAACCTCGCCTATTTGCTTGGCGGTATCGCTTTACTTTGGTTGCGTATTATCACTTGGCATACTCCTGTGGCACTGCTTGGTGCTTTGTTTGTCATGTCGGGTATTTTCTACCTGATTGATCCCAGCAATGCCGCTAGCCCAGTATTTCATCTAACCACTGGTGCGGCGATGTTTGGCGCCTTCTTTATCGCTACCGATCCTGTGTCTTCCTGTACCAGTAATCGTGGTAAATTGGTTTACGGTGCAGGAATAGGCATCTTGGTCTATGTGATTAGGGCTTGGGGGGGTTACCCTGATGGCATGGCATTTGGTGTCTTGTTGATGAATTTTGCAGCGCCCTTGATTGATTATTACACTCAGCCAAGAACCTATGGTCATAAGAAAGCGAAAACAGGTCTCAACATTAAGGAGGACAACTAATGGAATTGTTTGCCTCCATTCGTCGTAACAGTGTTGGCTTAGGTCTCTTCGCGGTGCTTACTGCGGGGCTTATCGCTATCACTCATCTGTTAACCGAGCGCACCATACAAAATAATATTCTAGATGCCCAAATTTCAGCCTTTAATGAAATATTGCCTGCGGATTTGTATGATAATGACCTCACTAAAGACACCGCTATGCTGGCTGCCGATCCACTATTGGGCAGTGCTGAACCAATCAAAATCCACCTTGCCCGCAAAGACGGTAAGGTCACTGGTATTATTTTTGAAACCATAGCACCACGGGGCTATAACGGTAATCTAGATATGCTGGTCGCCGTCAACAAACATGGCGTAGTGACTGGCAGTCGTGTCATTAGTCATAAAGAAACGCCCGGACTTGGGGATAAGGTCGACTTAAAAAAATCTAACTGGATTTTAAGCTTTGCAAATAAGTCCCTATCTAACCCTGGATTAAAAGGCTGGGGCGTTAAAAAAGATGGCGGCGATTTTGACCAATTTACTGGGGCAACCATCACCCCTCGGGCCGTCGTGCGCTCCGTTAAAAATACGCTACTTTATTTCGAACAACATAAAGATGCGCTGCTAGCGCGTTAGGATAATCCAATGACAACAAGCGCCGAGACAATCGATAGCGAAGCGATTCAAGAGAATAAGCCAAGCGCGAACTATGCGGAGATCATCTACAACGGTATCTGGAAGAATAACCCCGCCCTAGTACAGTTATTAGGCTTATGCCCAATGCTCGCGGTTACCAGTACTGTGGTTAATGCGCTGGGACTAGGGCTTGCCACCATGGTGGTATTGATGGGCTCTAACATAGCGGTTTCTCTAATTCGTAATTATGTGGCGGATGCGGTGCGTCTGCCTGCTTTTGTGATGATTATCGCGTCTTTTACCACCTGCATCGAACTCATCATGCAAGCCTATACCTACGAGCTGTATCAAATTCTCGGTATCTTCATTCCATTAATCGTCACCAATTGTGCGATTTTAGGACGTGCTGATGCCTTTGCCAGCCGCAACCCTGTTTTACCGTCTGCGCTCGATGGCTTGATGATGGGACTGGGCTTTACCGTTATTCTGATTGCCCTTGGTGCCATGCGAGAATTGATCGGTCAAGGTACACTCTTTACTGATATGCAGCTGCTGTTTGGCGACTCGGCAGCGCATTGGAAATTGGTTGTCTTCGACAACTACCCTAATGTGCTTTTTGCTATCTTACCACCCGGCGCCTTTATTGGCTTAGGACTGCTCATCGCCTTTAAGAACTACCTTGATGAGCGAGAAAAGAACCGTATCGCAGCACAAAAAGCCATAGATGGTCCAAGCGAGTCGAAGCGTGTTCGTGTCACAGGGCAAGTTGGTTAAACCGCTTTAGCTCCTCCCCCTGCTATGGAGGAAGATTGGAAAAAAGTAAAACGAAAGGTAGGTAAAGTGAATAAACAAAAGCGCCACGAGATTTTTTCACGCTTACGAGCGGAAAACCCAAATCCCGTTACGGAACTGGAATACAGTTCGCCTTTTGAATTACTTATCGCTGTTTTGTTCTCCGCTCAAGCGACCGACGTCAGTGTCAATAAAGCCACTCGCAAGCTCTTCCCCGTAGCTAATACCCCTGAAACCATGCTGGCTCTGGGGGTTGATGGGCTAAAAAGCTATATCAAAACCATCGGATTGTTTAATGCCAAAGCCGAAAACGCCATAAAAACCTGTCAACTCTTGATCGAAAAGCACAACAGTGTGGTGCCAGAAACCCGCGAAGAGCTAGAAGCCCTACCCGGTGTTGGCCGTAAAACCGCGAATGTGGTGCTCAACACGGCTTTTCGACAGGTCGCCATGGCGGTAGATACGCATATTTTCCGTTTTGGAAATCGCACTAAAGTCGCACCGGGGAAAAACGTGTTAGAAGTGGAAATGAAGCTACTCAAATTTGTTCCGAAAGAGTTTTTACTCGATGCTCACCACTGGATGATACTTCATGGGCGCTACATTTGTGTGGCACGTAAGCCGAAATGTGACGCTTGTATTATTGAAGACCTTTGTGAGTTTAAAGATAAGACCTCTAGCTAACGCCTGCTTCTTTTCAATAAAACTAGCCAAGCCAAAACCACTGGACACGCTATTCTCGCTCAATCACATTGTCATAACTACTTGACTGTAATAGCATGGCCAGCATGGTCTGATTAAAAATCAAACGCATCACGGCGACATAAGGTATTGTCTTTTTTACTCAATCAACAAAAAAAATAGCATATTCATTATTATGAGCGAATCACTTTCAAGGAAGAATATAAAGTGCGATCCATGAAAATATGGCTAAATGGTGTGTATAGTCATATCTGTCGTTCACTCTCCGAGAGTGCAGAATATTTTCTACCCCACGCTTTTTACATAGGTATAATTGGCCTAATTGGTTTCCCGTCATACTATTTGCTATGGACTTATATATTTCCACAGCCTTATGATAGCCTAGCATTACGCCTACTAGGCAGCCTTTTATTTTTAGGGCTAACACTCCTAAAAGTTTGGCCGAGCTGGATGCGACCATATGCTAACCTCTACTGGCTAGTTGGCATGACTTACGCGTTACCCTTCTTTTTTACTTATATGTTACTGATGAACAACGGCAACATTGTCTGGTCTATGTCAACTATGGCGGGGTTGACCTTACTAATATTGGCAGCTTACAACTGGATATTATTCATAACTATGTTTCTTATCGGTTCATTACTAGCTATATTGGCCTATGCTCTAACCGTCGATAAAGTCGTATTCAGCCCCTACCTTGTCCAACTACCTATCTATACTTTTTTGATCATCACCACTAGCATCATTTTTTATTATCCCTATCGATTAAAACAGGAAAAGCTCAAAGTACTAGCATCTATTGGAGCTGAGGTTTCTCATGAACTAAGAACGCCACTGATGACCATTCGAAACCATGCCTATGGACTAGAAAAAAATCTACCTAAACTACTACACGCCTATGAATTAGCGAAAGTGCATAACCTGGTCACAAACACGATCAGGTCAGATGCATTTAACGCCTTAGAGCATTCCATAAAGCAAATCGAAAGCGAAGTCAGGCATTCCAATACCGTTATTGACATGCTATTAATGAACTTGAGCAACCCCAAAGTAAATAGGGAAGAGCTCGAGCACTTTTCTATGGCAAATATCATCACCCAAGCACTTCAGCGCTATCCGTTCGACTCCAATAAAGAACGTAAAGTTGTCAAAACAGAACTTAGTAAAGACTTTCAGTTTTTAGGCTCGGATATACTCATGATGCATGTGATTTTTAATCTGCTTAAAAATGCCCTAGTATTTACAAATGATGTTTCGGAAGCCAGTATTGAAATAACCCTAGATAAAAAGCCTAATGCAAACCTTCTCTATTTTAGAGACAATGGCAGAGGGATCTCGCTACAGGACAAAGACTCAATTTTTGAAAACTTTTATTCTTCCGGCAATCAGGATAAGGGGGCTGGAACGGGCATTGGTTTAGCGTTTTGTAAAAAAGTATTAGAGAGCTTTAATGCCAGCATTAAATGCGACTCTGAACTTGGAGAATTTACAGAGTTTGTGCTTTCTTTTCCCATGACGGAACAAAAAAACTAAAAAAATAGTAACTAAAAAGATGGAATTTTAATGATGCTTAAATCTAATCAAAAAATAATTAATGCCTATTATCACCCTACTACCGTGGTTTTTTTAGATGACCATCAGGCATTTTTAGACAGCATCCCCTTAGCACTAAACACGCATGTCGCCTATCAGGCTTTTATTGACCCCACAGCAGCCATTGATTACATCAACGGCCATACTCAATACCAACCTTTACTCGAACAAGACTTCCTATCAACTAATAACGACTCGTCTTACCATTATAAACTTGATCGCAAATCCATCTTACACAAAACCCTCGACCACAAACGCTTTTCAGAACCATCCGTGCTGATCACCGACTATGCTATGTCAGGGACTGGTTACAATGGCTTAGACGTCTGTAATGCCATTGAAAATCCCTATGTCAAAAAAATCCTCCTCACTGGCGTTGCGGATGAAGAGGTCGCCATCGAAGCCTTAAACAATAAGGTCATTGATTATTATTTGAAGAAAAGCACCCAAGATATTCTCCCAAAAATAAATGAATTGATTCGGCATTATCAACAAGACTATTTCAACGAGATGACACGAGTAGTCAGAGAAGGCTTAAAAGCAAGCAGCCCCTTAATTGATGACCCTGCAGTAGTAGGCTATTTCTTTGCTCTTATTAGGCAAAAAAACATCGTGGAATATCATTTACACACCGAATTAAGCCCGGCGTCATTAGATTTTTTTATGTTCAATGAACAAGGGGAAAAACATAGACTACTGTTATTAAATAAAGAAGACATGAAAGTTCATAAAGAAGTAGCGACGGATGCCGGGGCGCCAGAGGCCTTACTTAGGGTACTAGACAGCTCATCCAGCCTGCCTTTATTCCCTACATTAGACGGCTTTTATCATCCTAATATAGGCTCAGACTGGCAAAAATACTGCTACCCAAGTACAAAAATCCATGGAAAAGAACCCTACCTAGCGACCTTTATTCAAGAAACAAACACACCTCCCCAGCAAGGTACTCAGGCGGCTTCCTTACAGCAATACTTCCAAGATAACACAGCGCTCAATTCCACCACATAAAATGTCTTTAGGCCTTTCAACCCCTTCAATGAAAGGGGTTGAGCTAGGCTAACCCCTTTGTGAAATCTAAAAGTACTTAACTCAACATCAAGCCATTGCGACCTGTTGAAAAGAGCGCGATAATTTATGAGTTGAGCGCCATTGGTCAAACTCAACTTCCCACCTAATATCCTTAAATACCTTAACAATATGACCTAGTTGACTTTCCGTTAGCCCGGCATTGACGGATAAGCGCATCAAGGCACGGTTTTTAGCGGTTGCAGGTGCACAAAATACCGAGCCAAACACATCCCTAGACTCTAATGCATCTTTTAATATCATCGTTTGCCGCTCGGTTCCCGATTCAAGCGCAATAATTTGCGATTGCGAAGCCTCGGTATTGTAACCCAGGTCTCTCAAGGCTCGCTTCAGGTAATTTGCATTATGACGCAGTTGCTCACGCCTATCATCTGCGCGAATAATCAAATCCAAGGTGGCATTTAAGCCAGCAATTTCATAAGGCAACAGAGCAGAACTGAAAATAGAAGGGTTGGCCGTACATTTAAAATAATCAGCAAAGCCTTTTGGACAGCTAATAATACCAGCGCGCCCAGCAAAAGCTTTCGCCAAGCTAGCGGTACGGAACATCACCTTATCTTGTAGACCATATTCCACCACCAGACCACGCCCTTGTGGACCATGAGTTCCCAAGGAATGAGACTCATCAACCAATAATAGGCAACCTTTTCCATAGGCTGCATTAACCAACTCCTTTAGAGGGCAAACACTGCCATTCGTACTGTATACCGAATCAACCATCACCAAACCGGGGCCATGGCGATCAATCAACGACATAAGATGATCCACATTATTATGACGAAATGGATAAACCGGCGATCTACCAAAATGCGTACCGTCCCACAAGGACATATGCCCCATCATATCGATATATATGGGTACATGAGCGTCTTCAACAATCGCCTGTACCAAGCCTATATTAGCGTTATACCCAGACTGACACAGAACCGTCTCATCAGAGCCCATAAAATCAGCCATACGCCGTTCAAAATGAAGCTGTGGGTTATCCCCACACATAAAGGCAGAAGACATAAGAACAAAATTATCTAAGTCAACCAGTACCTTTCTTTGTGCCATGCTAACTTTAGGATGACTAGCCAAGGAAAGGTAGTCATTACTAAGCAGCCTAAGCGAAGATGCTGTTGGGTTAAGGCCATGTAAAAGATTGCGCCCACCTAAGTGATCACGTCTCTGAAGATGCTTATTTACTTTTTCCACCAAATAATGAGGATAGTTATCGATTTTGGTCGTCATGTACTTTCTCCTAATGCCCTATGGCATGGATGTTTTGAAAATGCTCAAAAAAGGAAAAAAGTACAAATAAGTAGCAAAGACCAACGAATAAAACCTTCCTAGTAAGACCTAACTAGATGGGTAAACACCTACTGAATAGCGATACCACTATCCCAAAAATCAAACCGTCCATGAATTTTACCCAACTCATTATTAGCAACAAACCATCAGAAAATATGTCAAGACTGGCTAATACTACTTGAATGCCTACTTCCAATTTTCAAAGCTGTATTGTTGCCCCTAACCATTAGAGGCCACGAACCATTGTAATGAGTAATTAACCTAACCAATGATAGGAAATGTTGAAAAACTTGGGACTTAAGCGTTCAAAACAAAAAGTACCCTCGACGTTAAAAAGAAAACCATCCACGACTAACTATTTAAAAAAGGATTAAGAGGCCAACCGTTTATACAAAAAAGTTAACTAAAAGATTATGTGAAAATAAATAACATCTAATTTACTAAACCTTTCCTTCTCGGCATTCTCTACTTATCCCTATCTATTTTTAAGAGAGAGCGCCATGAGCCATATCGTTAAATCCCGCTTAACTCAAGCTCAGCTTGATGCCCACTGGATGGCCTACACAGGCAATCGTCAATTTAAAAAAGACCCAAGAATCATAGTCTCTGCTGAAGGCCGTTATTACACAGACTTAGATGGCCGAAAAATCTTCGATGGTCTTTCTGGTTTATGGACCTGTGGTTTAGGACATAGCGTTCCAAGCATTAACGAAGCGGTTGCAAATCAAGTCAAAACATTAGACTACTCCCCTGCGTTTCAATTTGGCCACGAAAAATCTTTTCTCTTGGCAGAAAAAATCAGTGAATTCATGCCTAGCGGATTAAACCGTATTTTCTTTACTGGCTCTGGTTCCGAATCTGTCGATACCGCCCTTAAAGTCGCTCGTGCTTATTGGCGTAAAAAAGGCATGGGCACCAAAACCAAATTCATTGGCCGCGCTAAAGGCTACCATGGTGCAGGCATTTCAGGTTTTAGTGTCGGAGGTATTCCAGCCAATAGAACCCTTTATGGACAAGGTTTGGAATCTTATCATTTACCCCATACCCAAGTTCCGGGTAGTGAGTTCTCTAAAGGTATGGCTGATATAGGCAAAGAGCGTGCTGACGAGCTACTCAACCTCATTACTATGCACGATGCATCAAACATTGCGGCTGTTATTGTTGAACCAATGTCAGGCTCTGGTGGCGTGATCATACCGCCTAAAGGCTATTTACAAAGATTACGGGAGATTTGTGATCAACATAATATTCTGTTGATTTTCGATGAGGTCATTACCGCCTTCGGGCGCATGGGCGCTCAAACAGGCTCAGAAGCATTTGGCGTAATACCTGATGCCATTACTATGGCAAAGCAAGTCACTAATGGCGTCATTCCCATGGGGGCTGTGGCATTCAAACAAGAAATCTACGACACATTTATGGACAACGGCGGTCCAGATTATATGCTAGAAATCCCCCACGGCTACACCTATTCAGCTCACCCAATCGCCTGTGCTGCAGGTCTTGCTTCATTGGAGGAGATAAAACAGCAAAACCTGATTGCGCGCGTTAAAGACATGAGTCCAGTGTGGGAAAACTGCGTGCATCAATTAAGAGATGCCAACCCCATCATCACAGACATTCGCAATTATGGTTTTGCGGCTGGTATTACCATAGCGCCAGTAGACGGTGAACCCTCCAAGCGACCTTTCCAAATTGCCATGTCTATGTGGGATAAAGGCTACTATGTTCGTTACGGTGCAGATACCATACAACTAGCGCCGCCTTTCGCAACTGAAAAGGCAGAAATGGATAGTCTAATCAATGCCTTGGGTGATTCCTTACAAGAACAAAACCAATAGCCTCTTGCCACGTTAAAAAGCACAATGTTATGTCATGTTAAAAATCTGTCATAACATTGTGATTTAATAAAATCGTCTCTTTAACCTCTAGCTGTTTCCATGATTTTCACTATAATAGCCTCTGACAAAAAACTACAAAAAATAACTTTAACCTTTCACTCTTCATAGGATAAAGCAATGGCGACTGCAACCTCCCAATATGTACGTTGTTTTTGGAGCGGCTCACTTTATTTAACTAATGGCATAGTCATGCCAATACATTGCAAGCACATATCAACTAAGATGATCGAGGTAGAAGCCCCATCAGGTTTGCAGGGCTCTAAACTGGTGAAATTGGAATTGAAAGCCATTCACGAAGGTAGAACCGCATTTATTAAAATACTATGCGACCCCAGCCTGGATATTCTTAACGAACATGATAAACATACTATCAGACTAAAATTTCACACTATTATCGAAAAAGATATTAACTTTATTAAAGCCTTCATTGCTGGACATTCTTAGCGCACCATAAAGGCAGTGCTAGATAATATATGCGAAATAAATCCAAAAACTAAAAGCTTATTTTTTCTCAGCACTGCCTTCTGCTTGTGGCACATCTTCCGCTTTCTTAACACGAATTTTAGCACCATCTACTTCCATACCATTCAGAACTTTAATTGCTACTTTAGCCTCACCAACTTTTGGCATTTCAACAAAAGCAAAGCCTTTCGACTCTCCGGTTTGTTTGTCCATTACAAGGGTACAAGACTGTAAAGTACCGTGTGTAGCAAATAACTCCCTTAGCTCTTCTTCTGTGGTGCTGCGGTCAAGGTTTCTAATTAATAATTTCATACTTCTCTCAGGGCTTAATTTCAAAAATAGCGCGCAATAAAAAAGGCATGGGAGGTTCCATGCCTTTTAATAGTTTCATTCTAGCGACTTAGGACATGGTTGTCTCGAATAGTTTAAGCAATTTATCACTGTCTACTTCCATACAAACCTGTGTCATAGGCACATCTACCCAATTGGGTGACGGAAAGTCCATCCCTTGTGGAGCAAAGATAGTTTGACCAATGCCAATGCCTTCACAAGCAACACGTACCGCGCCAAGCTCAACACCAAAAATACTTGGATCCATCACATAGGCAATGGTTGAGGCATCATGGAAATAACAACCATCCATATCAAATCGGCTGCTGTAAAAGTCGATGTAATACTGTGAACATTGATATAAAAACTCACCTTCTGCTGGGTTGGCCGTTCGAATGCGCTCCAATACCGAATTATCTAGTAACACCTGATGCGTCACATCAAGGCCTATCATGGTTACCTGCCAAGGCGCAGTGAAGACGAGATCGGCAGCGTGAGGGTCATTCATAATATTGGCTTCTGCAACGGGCGATACATTGCCGTATTCAATCGCTGTTCCCCCCATCAAAACCACCTCATCGACTAAACCAGCCAAGTCAGGATCTAGTTCTAACGCTGCGGCTAAGTTTCCTAATGGGCCAAGCGCCACAATGGTCACTTCTCCGGGAAACTCACGCACCGTATCAACAATAAACTGTGCCGCACTTTTATCGATGGCTTTGCCTTTTGGTGCAGGCCAATCGATATTACCAAAGCCATCTTTACCATGCACAAAATCAGGGTGAGGTAGAGGAGCAATCACTCTAGGAACAACAACACCACTTGCAACAGGCACATCCACTTTTGCGATTTCAGTTAGGGTAATTGCATTTTGTGTAGCCAATTCAACCGATACGTTACCAAAGGTTGTCGTTAAGCCCAGCACTTCCAACTCAGGAGCTTGGAAAGCAAAAAAAATCGCCATCGCATCATCTATGCCGGGATCCGTATCGATAATAATTTTACGAGCCATAATCTTTTCTATCCTCTTACTTCTTTATACATGATTGGCTAAAAACTCGGTCACATCTTGTGCCGTGGGAATGGTTATCGCAGCCCCCAAGCGCGTGACACAAATCGCTGAGGCGGCGCAAGCACGAGTCAAGGCTTGTGTCATCTCGTCGTTATTCATTAAGGAAGACAAGCAAAAACCAATAAAGGTATCTCCTGCTGCCGTCGTATCTACCGCCTCAACAGAAAACGCCTTCACAAACACATTAATGTCTTTTTTAAAGTAGCGTACGCCTGCCTTTCCTAAGGTCATTAATACGGCCAAGTCAGGATAAGCCGCTGGAAGTCCTGTGATAGCGGCATCAACATTATCAACCCCTATCAGATCCATGGCTTCCACTTCGTTAACGATTAATAAATCAACAAAAGGCAACACTTGCTTAGTCAATTCTGCGTCCATAGGGGCGGGGTTAAAAGCAACCTTAACTCCCTGTTGCTGAGCTTTACGCATAATGTATTCAATCAGGTTAGTCTCATTTTGCAATAACACCCAATCTTCTGCAGTCGCTTGCTCAAGCACCTGATCAACCTGTGCTTCAGTTAATGCATGATTCGCGCCCTGATACAAAATGATGGCATTTTCCGCTTCTTTATTAAGCTGAATAATGGCGTGCCCTGTCGGCACATCAAGCAAAGCAATTAAACCTATATCCACTCCCAAAGACTGGAGCTGCTGTAAAATCGACTGGTCAGTGTGATGAATCGCTCCCACATGTTTAACATCCGCGCCCGCTTTTGCCAAAGCAACAGATTGATTAGCGCCTTTACCACCTAATAAACGTTGGTAGCTATTCGATGCCATGGTTTCACCCGGTCGAACAAAATGATCAAGCTGATAAAGGTGATCGAGATTAATCGAACCAAAGTTATAAATTGTCATGATTACTCATCCTTCAACTCTTCTTTCAACATACAGCATAGCGAATCTAAACAAGGTTATATAGGCTAAACCAACACAAACCTGACCAACTGTACAAAAATAAAAAACGCCCCAATTCTTCAAGAATGGAGCGTTTTTTTATAAACTTTTATCGCTTAGTTGTCTTTATCAAGAAAACCACGGCCTTTCTGCGCAGCAATACGCATACGCAAAGCATTAAGCTTAATAAAGCCCGCTGCGTCTTTCTGATCGTAAGCACCGGCATCGTCTTCAAATGTTGCGATAGAGCTGTCGAACAAACTGTTCTCAGACTGACGACCCACAACGGTGACATTCCCTTTGTAGAGTTTCAAACGAACCGTACCATTTACATAAGTTTGAGAGGTATCAATCAAAGCTTGCATCATGCGGCGCTCTTCAGACCACCAGAAACCGTTATAAATAATTTTGGCATAACGAGGCATCATTTCATCTTTTAGGTGCATCGCTTCACGGTCTAACGTGATGGATTCGATCGCACGATGGGCCCTCATCATGATAGTGCCGCCCGGTGTTTCATAACAGCCACGCGCTTTCATACCCACAAAACGGTTTTCTACGATATCAACACGGCCAATGCCATTCGCGCCACCAATCTTGTTCAATGTTTCCAAGATAGTTGCAGGAGACATTGCTTCACCATTGATAGAAACTGGGTCGCCTTTTTCGTAACCGATTTCGATATAAGTCGCTTCATTTGGCGCATCTTCAGGCGATACAGACCAACGCCACATATCGTCTTCTGGCTCAGTCCAAGGATCTTCAAGCTGATCACCTTCAAAAGAGATGTGCAGCAAGTTCGCGTCCATAGAGTAAGGAGATTTTTTCTTCTTAGTCGAGAAATCCACGGGGATCTTATGTTCTTCGCAGTATGCCATGAGCGTTTCACGAGAAGTAAGATCCCATTCACGCCAAGGGGCAATTACTTTAACGCCCGGTTTAAGAGCATAAGCACCCAGCTCAAAACGTACTTGGTCGTTACCTTTACCCGTTGCACCATGAGAAATCGCATCCGCACCGGTTTCATTGGCAATCTCGATCAAGCGTTTCGCGATCAGAGGACGCGCAATAGAAGTACCAAGTAGATACTCGCCTTCATAAATAGTATTGGCACGGAACATAGGGAAAACGAAATCGCGAACAAATTCTTCACGCAAATCTTCGATGTAGATTTCCTTAATACCCAACGCTTGAGCTTTCGCGCGAGCTGGTTCAACCTCTTCACCCTGACCCAAGTCAGCAGTAAAGGTGACCACTTCACAGTTATACTCTTCTTGAAGCCACTTCACGATTACGGAAGTATCAAGGCCGCCAGAATAGGCTAGCACTACCTTCTTCACGTCAGACATTCTTTCTATTCTCCTCAAGGGTATTGCGTTCCCTCACCAGTTAAAATGGCGACGCAAATGATTAAAAAAGGGGGTTGCTAAGTGTAAGATTTCACCCCTTGCTTAGCAAGCAAAAAGCCCCTGTTCGTAAAGATAATTCGACGAAAACAGGGGCTTTTGATAGTAACACCTTAAAACGCGATTATTTGTTCTCCGCTTTTTCCAAACGTATGGTCACCCGTCGATTACGCTCGCGGCCTTTCGCGGTATTGTTACTGACGGAAGGGTAACGCTCTCCATGATATCGAGAAATGATTTTACTTGCTGGAACCCCTCTATCCAATAAATAAGCCGTTACTCTTTCGGCACGAATTTTTGATAATTCACGGTTGTCGCGACGAGAGCCGATAATATCCGTGTGACCATCAATATAGATGTACTCCACACTTGGATCAGAAGAGACATAAAGAGCAATCAGGTTCAAACGAGATTTAATAGGGTCCGTCAGTTCCTTACCATTTTTAGGGAACAAAGCGGCAGTTCGAGCAATTTGTCCGTAATTCACTGGCAACAGAGAAGACAAGCAACGACGAAATTCGTTATAGGCAGGCGCAAAATTAATATTAGAAAGCCCAACTTCAACCGTTTCGCGTTTATCCTCCCACGCCTTTCCAGCGACAATCGGATGACGACCACGATCTAAACTGGTGAGCATACGTTCGGCCACTTTACCGCCAACCTCAACCGTTAAGCCATAGCCCGGATAAGGTAATATTTGTAAGGTTTCCGGTTTAATACCCGGCGACCAATTAGGCGCTTTTGAAATAATATATACCTGACCCGGCCCAAGCTTTTCATTATGCGGCTGTAAAACAAACTTCATCGGTTCGCCCGCTTCTTTAATAAAACGACCTTCACCATAATGGGGAACAGGGTGAGTTAAGCGACAGGAAAAAATATCTCCTGAAAGTTGCCATTGAGAATCAGTAATACCAGATTGATAATAAGTGAGTGCATTAGCTTGCCCAACAGGCAGCAGAACAGCCAGCAAACAGCCAATACAAATTAAAAATTGTTGGGTTATTCCCATTGAGACATCTCGTTCATGCATTATCTATTGTGTTATGATCATAGCTTATCTATACCGTCAACCTTGAACAAACGGCCGCATTAAGGATCATTTTTTGTCAAACCATGAAATCAAAGACCGATTCCGAGGTTTCCTACCCATTGTTATCGACGTAGAAACCGCAGGCTTTAATCAAAAAACCGATGCTTTGTTAGAAATGGCTGCCAGTATCCTTCGAATGGATGAAAATGGCGACCTTTATATCCATGAAACATTGGAGTTTTTGATCAAGCCATTTGAAGGCGCCAACCTAGAAAAAGCCGCGTTGGACTTTACTGGTATTGACCCTTACGCCCCTGATCGACAAGACATGCCAGAAACAGAAGCCATTACACAAATGTTCGCGAAAGTTCGTAAAGAACTAAAATCAGTAGGCTGTAAGCGTGCCATTCTAGTGGGTCATAATGCCGCCTTCGATCATGGTTTTTTAAATGCAGCCATTGAACGCTCAGACATAAAACGCAATCCTTTCCACCCCTTCTCTAGCTTCGATACGGCCAGTTTAGCGGGTTTGGTGTATGGTCAAACTGTTTTAGCGAAAGCCTGTGAAGCCGCGGCCATTCCATTTAGCAACGCAGAAGCCCACTCAGCAAAATACGACACTGAAAAAACCGCCGAACTCTTTTGCGAAATGGTCAATAGATTGAAGCGTCTTGGCGGCTGGCCTCTTATCATCAACGAAGTTGAAGAAGACAGCATGGAGGCCCTTTTCCAATCAGGCAATTAAGACTAAAGAACGAGTTCACCAAAATCGCTCGTTCTTTATCGTTTCAAACGTTTACACTTCTACCTAAAAGCAAACTAGTAATTATCATCTAGCAAACGTTAGAATACGAATATATTAATGCCATCCACCATAACAAGTGACCTTCGTATGCAGGGAAAAAAGATTTTTTATATCATGTTGGGCTGGTTCTCACTCATCACTGGCATTATTGGTATTTTTCTCCCGCTACTACCTACAACCCCTCTGGTCTTGCTCGCCGCTTGGTGCTTTTCTAAATCATCCGTGCGTTTCCATACCTGGCTTATTCAACATAAACATTTCGGACCAATTATTCGTGATTGGCAATCTGGCGATGGCATACCTAGACGCTCTCGCAATAGAGCCATTATGTTTATGTGGGCAGGCATGGCGATTTCTATCTTTATCGTTTCGCGTTTTTGGGCAACCATTGGCCTTATTTGTATTGGCACCGCCGTCAGTATTTATTTATTAAGAATGCCACTTCGTTCAGAAAACAAAAACGAAACTGGCTAAGCAAAACTAATCAAGCATTCATAAAGGCTCACCATGACTCGTCAACACTTCCGTCACTTTGTCTTCTTACCATTCGTGGTAATTGCAGGACTCATTACTTTGATCTGGCTAATTACCCCCTTTGTCGCCAAGCACTATTTATCGGCTTATATCGAAGAACAAGGCCAAGAACTTTCTATCGACCATCTATCTATTAATTTTTTCCCGCCTAAAATGGAACTGGAAGAGGTTGCTATTCATAATCAGAACCAAGACACTCTGACACTCAAACATGCGGTTTTCGAAGTCAGTATATTTCCCCTATTCACCCGCACCGTTACCATTTCTAAAGCCAGCATTGACGGCCTGAACATAGTTGTCGACCAACGCCAAAACGATTGGATAATTGCTGGCATCAATACCGCTCAATTCTTAAGTGAAGAACCACAAATAGAAAAGCAAGAAACAACAAGCGAAGAAGTAGTAGAAAGCAGCGAACCTTGGCACATCAAACTGCCGAGCTTTTCTTTCACCAACAGTCATTTCCACCTATCTCGCCAAGCGGACAATGACAGCCCTATCGAATCAGATACGGTCACCATTCAAAATTTCAGTATAAAAGACTTATCTGGAAGCGAGCTTAATTGGCAAGGAAAAATCGCTTTAGCCGCTTTGCTCAATGAAGCGACGGTAGGAATAAAAAGTCAGTTCAGCTACTCACCTCAAACAACCAAGGCCGATGTTGAAATAGACAAAACCAGCTTACCTCTCAGTAGCTTTGCCCATTTTTTACCCGCTCCCTATAACCAAGGGAACGGCACCCTAGGTCTCAAACTGTCATTCCAGTTTCTCCAAGAACAAGTCGGCGATGTACCTAGCTATCAATTAAACAACCTAGACCTAAATACACAAGTAGAAAACCTCGACCTAATGCTTAACGAGCAAGATCACGTTGCAACGGCATTGACCAAGCTAGATATTCAACAATCTAGCCTTCAATTTGTCTCTGCCGAGCAAATGTCAGCTAGCGCGAATATCCATTTAGAATCTAAGCAAACACAATTCACTCAAGGTGAAACACAGGCTTCTATTGGCAATACCCAACTCAGCATAGACATACTAGAGGTTGTCGCGGAGAATGATCTAGGTCCCAAAATCACAGGTACAAATGTTACTTTTTCTAGCCAAGCATTAGACAGCCAACTTGCTAAAAACAAACGCATTGCCGCATGGACAGAAGCCGGGTTTAATGGTGTTAACTTTTCAGCACAGGGAGACAATTTCAACGCCCAGCTTGCTGAATTAACCATCTCTGATCTAACCCTCTCCGAACTATTAAATAGCCAGCCCGCGCTCGCTCCACTGGCTCACATTGGCACGATCAAAATCGCCAACTTAGAAGCAGACCAAGATGGCGCCTTAATCAAAAGCATCATCACAGATTCAATGACAGCGAGCTTATTTCTTGATGCCAACAAGAATATAAAGAACCTTATTTTTGTTGATGCAGAAGCACAAACCGCTCCTACCTCGTTTGAAAGTGCCGCGCCACCACAAGCGGCAGACGCAGAAAATGCGATGCAGAACACCCAGAATGCAGAGCAAAACCCGGCCTTCAAAGCCCCCTACCATGTCATCTTAGATAACTATGAGATGACAGGCGAATCTAGCCTTTATATGGAAGACAATAGTATTTCGCCAGCACTAAAACGCACCCTAAACATTGATACATTGTCACTGCATAATCTCAATACTAAAGACAAAGATCAGGCCGCTACCTTCGCCCTTAAAGCCCGCAATGGTAAATATTCCACCATTCAAAATGACGTTAAAATATGGCCAATGGCCGATAAACTCACCATGCAAAGCGAGTTCATTATTAAAGAGGCCGAGTTACCCCCCTACTCTTCGTACATTGCCGATGCATTGGGTTATCAAATCGATTCAGGCCAACTGAACCTTGACCTCACCCTAGAGGCAGACAACGGCAAACTCAACGGTAACTCACACCTATTGCTAAGAGAATTTGACCTAGGCGGCAGCAAAGAAAGCAGCTCAGCCATCAAAGCAGGCGCTATGCCCCTGAATATTGCTGTTGGCATACTAAAAGACAGCGACAACAACATCGACTTAAACATCCCTCTTACTGGCGATGTCGAAAACCCAGAGTTTGGCTGGCAAAACTTCTTAATGGTGCCGATTCGCAACGCGCTCTTCCAAGCCTCTAGCAGCTACCTGATGCAAACCTTTGTGCCCTACGCAAATGTTATCAGTGTGGCAAAATTTGCCGGTGAGCAACTACTAAAAATTCGAGTCGAACCCCTATTATTCATTGCAGAAGACGCTCATTTAAATACCAGCCAAGATAACTTTCTTGAACAGCTCAGTGCGCTTATGAAAGACAAGGAAGAAAGTAAATTAAAAGCCTGTGGCGTAAGTAGCTTCCTCGACCTAGGCATTGATCAGCCACCAAGCGATGACCTAGATCCAGCCAGCAAAGAAGCGGCCAAAAAGCTTGCGGTACAAAGGTCTGAACACTTGAAAGACTACCTAATTGCACAAGGCATCGACTCATCACGGATTTTTCTCTGTGCACCAGAAGTCGACCTAGCGAAAAATAGCAAACCAAGAATCGAGCTCAATTTTTAACCCCACACGGCCCTTATTCCATTTCGGCAATCTGGGCCAACTTACAATACTCTTTCATAGAGCTACAAATCATTACAAGCGAAACAGTCCTTCACCGACCATAATAAAAAAGTAAAAGAACTAATATTTAGCGGCCTTTTCAACAGCAAATACTGTTCACCACCAAATAATGGGGTCTTTGCATATCAGGCGCAAATTAAACCATGAGTGTATAAGCAGTGGCTCGGGGTAAAACAATAAATAAAGGAGAGCATCATGCTGAGGTATAAGCAAACCCTAGGTAACGAATTCCCACAATTTGAAAGCGATATTAACCGTTTAAAATTAACCGATGCGCACTTCAGAAAGCTATTTGATGAATTTCATTTTCTAGCCCACGAACTTGAAAAAATGGAACAGAAGTCCATCACCTTTACCAGCATGACACAGAAAAAATTCACAAAGCAGCGCACTCAACTAAAAGACATATTGTTTGGTTACCTAAAAAAAGAAGCCAAGTTTTATAACACTAACTCAGCTGCATAACCTAAGATAGGCTGCTCAACAGCAGCCTATTTTTCTGCCCCCTCTTGCAAGTCAGCATCCCATCATAGCAACAGGTTGTTCGAAAATTCACCATAAGAGCTCATCAAACCTGATCGATATCAAGGCTTCATTATTAAGGCAGCGTTACTCTAATGATAAAGAACATCCACAGAGGGAATATAAAAATGGCAATCGAACATCACAGCTTAATCAACGAGTTTCCAGAGTTCAAAGACGACATTCATGCCTTAAAGTTGTCTGATGCTCACTTCAAAAAACTATGGGATGAATATAACCACCTCACCCATGAAATTGAAAAAATGGAGCAGGAAATTGTGCCTTCAACCACCTTTGAAGAAGAGAAGCTTAAGAAACAACGCTTGCAACTGAAAGACACTCTATTTGGTTATCTGAAAAAAGAATCTCAAGCTCGCGCGAGTTAATGTTTTAAGCAAGCAAATCAAAGGCTATCCTTCTGGATGGCCTTTTTATTCCCCACTCACTTAGGCATGACTTAAAACAACCTTATTAATTGATAATGGTTATCAACTGCATTATTATGCGCAATCCATTATTTCAAAATACGGTTGTGCTATGACGTTAAAAACCACCCTTATTATGATGCAGACTTGCGGCGCATTGGCTTTTTCCAGCCACCTGCTTGCCGATTCCAAAAGCAGCATCCATGCCAATATATCTTCGAATGACTCGAAGCAAGAAACTAAGGATGGATCCAACGTACAACTCCAAGGAATTCAAGTCGAAGGCCGCGCGCTTTCTTACTACAAAGAAGACGAAGCTACCCTAGCAACCAGAACCGCAACGCCTATTGATGAAATCCCACAATCGGTACAAGTGGTCACAGAAACCCTGATCAAAGACCAAGCTGCTCGTCAGATTACAGACCTATATCGCTCTATTTCTGGCATGTCGCAAAACAACGTATCCAATGTCACATTGCGTGGCTTTAGTCAAAACGAAGTACTTTACGATGGTATGAAAGGTGACGCTCTAGGCGGCGACTTTTTTGCTATCCCACAACTTTTCACCATAGAACAAGTACAAGTATTAAAAGGCCCTTCTGGTGCAGTATATGGCGCGGGTGAACCCGGTGGTGTCATAAACTACGTGACGAAAAAACCAACCTACGAACAGAAAAATAGCCTTAAAGTCAGCGCCGGTAATAAGAACTTCTTGAGCGGCAGCGTTGAGTCCTCAGGTCCAATCAATGAAGACGCATCACAACGCTACCGAGTCGGTATTTATTCGGATGACCAAGACTCCTATCGCAATAATGTTGAAGAAGAAAACCAAATCATTGATCTAGGTTACGCGTGGGATCTAAACGACAACAATACACTTACCCTGCAATACACAGACACCTACCAACATATTACAGGCGCTCGCCTACGCGGCATCCCAACCGATGACGATGGTAATTTCTTAGCCGACACCTCGTGGAACAACAACGAAAAAAGCGATTATCAACAGCTTGATGCGCAGGTCTTTCAAGCAACACTCGACCACGACATCAATACTTGGCTAAGCAGCCGCTTTTCTGCACGCTATTTTGACAGCACAGAAACGCAAAAATACCATGAAGTCAACAGACTACTCGATACCAACAGTGACGGTATCTCTGACACCACACGACGCCAATACCGTG
The DNA here is from genome assembly GCF_016463975.1 of Marinomonas transparens. Taxonomy (GTDB): domain Bacteria; phylum Pseudomonadota; class Gammaproteobacteria; order Pseudomonadales; family Marinomonadaceae; genus Marinomonas; species Marinomonas transparens. The sequence continues at coordinate 87,117 of NZ_JAEMNX010000005.1, forward strand.
ACCAAGTACGTACCAACAAGGGCGTGAGTTTTGCTGCTAGCCTAACCGCGGAACTGGATAACCACACATTGCTCGTCGGAAGCGATTACTACCACCTTGATAAAGGTTACCAATACTCACGGGCAACCGGCACAGGTGACGGCGTTTCAAACCTGAGCCTAACCAACCCCATCTATGATCAAGATGATGTCAGTCATTACAGCTTAAACTTAAACGCAGACAGAAACGTGCTGGCTGAGCGAATCGGCATTTATGCCCAAGACCAATGGCGCGCGACAGATCGCTTGAATCTATTAGCAGGCGCTAGGATTGACCGTATAGAAGAGACCCTCGAAAACCACATAAATAACACCAAAGACGATTATAACGACACCGGCTACTCGACTCGCCTTGGTGCGACTTACCACATTAGCGATAACTGGAAACCCTATACGTCTTTCTCTACCGGCTTTGTTCCACAGGATGCCGCAGACCAACAACCCAGTGCCGGAGGCCCGTTCGACCCGGAAGAAAGCCAACAGTTCGAAGCAGGCGTTCGTTCTTATTGGTTTAACAACAAGCTCAATGTGAACCTAGCGGCCTATCACATTATTCGCAAAAACATCCTGCAAGAAGACCCTAACGATAGCAATTTGTCGGTTTCCATTGGCAAAGTGCGTAGTCAAGGCATAGAGCTGGATATCATGGCCGATATCACCCCACGTTGGGTCGCTAACCTGAGTTACGCTTACAACGATACACGAGTAAAGGCGGATATAGAGGGTGACGGCATTCAATACGCCAACGGCGATCGCTTTGCCAACACCCCCTATAATCAACTAGGTGCTTGGACTCGATACGACTTCCCAACCATTACCTCATCGATTGCCTTTGGTGCCAACTACGTCAGTAGCCAAATCAACCGACAAGGCCAAACGGTCAAACCCTACAGGGTATACGATGCGTCTTGGCAAACGAACTGGCAGGACTGGACATTCCAATTAAACATCAAAAACCTGTTAGACAAGGAATACGCCGTGAGCGGCTTTACCGAAAACATCGGTTCCTTCGTCGGCGAACGACGCCGAGTGTATGTTTCGGCGGCTTACGACTTCTAAGCTAGCCTTAACAGCCGATTAAAAAAGGATCACTTAATCTAATGCTGTTCACTTAAGCGAAACAGCATTACAAAATACTGGATATCTCGTCTTTCATTGCTTTACCATGCGAGGCCCACTGGACCTCGCTTTCTTTACTTAAGTGAACAGCATTAGCCTGTTAGCCTCACTTGATAGCGTTGATCTTGGCTAGCCATCATCTGAATTTTCATTAAACATTGGTTAACAGCCATGGCATATTGCCTATCATCCAACTTAGCCCCTAACTTTTTCAAACGCTTCAATGCTTGCTTATTGACCACAACCATTCTCTTTGGTGCTTTTTCAATCGGCGCTTTTGTCGCCGCTAAATACGCTTTGCCAATATAGCCCGCCTCAGGGTTCATCGTTCCAGTGTCTTGCGGTAAGGCTTCCAAACAAAATAGCAATTGCTCCGAAAGCGACCAATACAAAAAAGAAATACGTTGAAAGGCATATTGTTCAAGACAAGTTGTAATGCGCCTGTAAAGAGCAACATTCGCAGAATAGGCATCAAGACTTATTGAAAGCATGTCACATAATATTTTCAAATCTAGATTCAGCTCAGGCAAGAGGCTGAACCTTTGAACATCTCTCATCACTTGGGTCCCTTCGATAAATGGTGAGTTTAAGAATACAGAAATCATTCAAAGGCTATGCCAAGAACCAGTATTACCACGACATCGACCTACTTATTTTGCTTCTTTACATAAATAAGCAAGACAATCAGACAGTTCTTAATTCAAGTTTACCTCACTAAACAAGCCCCCAGTATGAACCCACAATAAGACAAAAAAATGAAAACCAATTAAAGCGACACCTCCAACCTGACATAACGACTTTTAGCCTGATTCGAAAACAGTGCACAAACGAAAAAACGCCCCAATTTAGAAGGACGTTTAAAGCTTAATACCTTGAAATATTCGCTGCTTTTAAGCGGCTACAGATCGAGCTCTATGGGCAGATTCGATAAACCGCGCAACCCAAGCCGCTACTTCAAAAGAGTCTAGCGTTGTTTGCGCGACACTTTGACGACCTTGCTCTGCTATTTCTGCAGAGAAACTACCGCTTTTCCCTAGGCTTTCAATTAATACCGTTTCATAAGCTTTACTGAACTCAGGGTGACCTTGTAAAGTCAAAATATGCTCACCGTAAACCAAGCCTGCATGTTGGCAGAAGTCAGAATGCGCAAATACTTTCGCCCGTGGCGGTTTCGTCACCACTTGATCTTGGTGCATAGCACAAATTGAAAAAGACGTTAAATGCTCAGGCAAAGATGCCACACCTTGGACCACATCATATTGATGAATACCCACTCCCCAACCACCATGAAACTTAGCGACTTCGCCTCCTAAAGCATCAGCAATAATTTGATGGCCAAAACAAATACCAACCAATGGCTGCTTATTTTCATCTATCTTACGAATCCACTCATTGAGCTTAAGCATCCAAGGCTCACGTTCGTACACATTAGAGCGAGAGCCAGTAATCAGCCATGCATCACATTGCAAAACACTGTTTGGAAATACATCGTTTCGCACATTAAAAGTTTCAAACTCAAAAGCCGTATTTTGCTTTGTCAGCAAAGTAACAAACATTCCTGCATAGGAACCAAAGCTAGGTAATAAAGTGTCTGGCGTAATACCAGCTGCTAACAACCCTATTTTCATTAAAACCACCTTTTCAACTTTGCGATTATTAAACTACTCTCTTTCCTTTAACAAAACGGATAAATAAGATAGCACTCAACATAATCAAAAATGCCAACATGATAAACCGATGAAACATTCATGTATTTCAAGCAAGAATTTTGCCGCTTTAACATTGAAGAAGATTTTTATAATCTTTGCTATCCGCACGAGCGTTTTATTTTTTCATTTTATACACTATGCTAATCTCAAAAAATAACATCGCTTGCTTTAGGAAAATAAAACGATGTTCTATAAAGAAAAACGGATTAAAAGCAGCACTTCGTAGCTTTATAATCAGTTGACCCCTAGAAACTTAGCTCTACATTTAAGATCGCGTTTTACGCTTAGGATTAAATTAATGGATTTTACTTTCTCTTTATTGGAACTAGGTTGGCAACCTTATTTTCAGCAACAACTGTCATTGGATGACTTGGAGTTTAATCGTATTGCACGGATTTGTTCTCACCAAGAAAGTACCTATGAACTCATAGGTGAAATGGGCTTGTTTCAACTCAACATTGATTCAAATATGCCAGCCATGACGGTGGGCGACTGGGTAGTCACAGATACTGACCATAATTTTTTGCGCCTTCTCGATAGACGCTCTGAATTTGACAATATCGCAGCCAACATAGACACGGTATTTTTACTTTGTGCGTTGAATGAGAGTTTCAACTTGGCACTTATCAAACGTTATTTAGAACTCACCCATCAAGCTCAAGCAAACGCTGTGGTGGTATTAACTAAAGCAGACACCAGTAAAGATGCCGATGAAAAACGCGCCCAAGTAGAGCGACTTGATCCGCTACTCATGGTTGAAGCCGTCAACGCCCTAGATGTGGACAGCCTAACTTGCTTAGCTCCATGGTTAAAAAGTGGCGAAACCGTTGCTCTATTAGGTGCCGTTGGCGCAGGTAAATCCGCTCTAATCAACACTCTAATGAAAACAACAGATAAGCAACAAAAGAGGACCATAGGTACGTCAAATTCATTACAACCCATGCCATCTGGTGCTCTACTACTCGACACCCAAGGATTACGTGAACTACAACTTACTGAGTTTGATAACAATATCATTGGCAGTTTTGCTGACATCCTAGCGCTAGCTGAACAATGCCGTTTTAGTGACTGTCAGCACCATGGAGAACCTGGTTGCGCCATTACCGCAGCAGTAGCAGATAAACGCTTGACGAAGCAAAGAGTCGCGGAGTTTTTGAAACTTCATCACGAAGATAATGATGACAACCTAAAAGCAAAAATTAAATCCCAAGAAAAACTCAACCGAACTGCTAAAACGGATATTCGCGCCAGAAAACACAGCTCAGAGGAATGATCTCTAATCAATGCAAAGAAAAAGCGACTTTCAATCGGTAAGTCGCTTTTTATTTTCTGTGTAATATGAAACCCGCTTTACAGCAAGCCAGCGAGTGTTTATAACAGATCACAATCTAACGCTGAGCACGGCGAACCTAATTCACAGAGGCAGTTTCTGAATTCACATGTCGAAGACTTTACTTATCTACTCAACCACAGATGGCCATACCAGAAAAATCAGCCAACATATGCAACAAGTCATTGAACAACAAGGTCATACCGTTACGCTATTACCCATTGAAGAAGCCACTCAAGACAGCCTAGATCAACATGACAAACTCGTTATCGGAGCAAGTATTCGTTACGGTAAACATCAGCAAGTCGTTGCGGACTTTATTACACAAAACAAGACTCTATTAGAAAGCAAACCAAGTGCTTTTTATACCGTCAACCTAGTCGCTCGAAAAGCAGAAAAATGCCAGCCAGAGACCAACCCATACATCATAAAATTTTTGACTCAACTCAATTGGAAACCAAACTTAAAAGGCGTATTCGCAGGTAAATTAAATTACCAAAGTTACAGTTTTATTGATCGTAATATGATTCGTTTTATTATGTGGATGACCAAGGGACCAACTGACCCAAGTAGCAATATAGAATTTACCAACTGGCAAAGTGTTGATGACTTCGCTACTGCGGTTTGTGATCTCTAGAACCTGAAAAGACTCTAGTAAGAAAGTCTTTTTGTCATAGGGAACTTATAGAATAACAGCAAGGTCAGAAGATAACCCAAAAAAGGCGACAAAACCCATGACAAAAATTGTGATTTTTAGTGGATTTACTTTGCTGTTAACCGCTTGTGCTATGCCCAAGGAAATCAAAGAAAATGAAGCCATTGCGCAAGAAGTGATGCAAACCCCGAACCTCATTCATAATGAATACGTTACCGTAGACCAACCACAACCCAGCCATCGGCTGCACTATGTCAGCAACGAAGCCATCAATAACGCTCGACCAACTGTGGTATTTGTTCATGGCACACCGGGAGACTGGTCATCCTTTGCTCGATACTTTTTAGAAAAAAAGCTGATACAGGATTACCAAATTACTTCGATTGATCGCCCTGGCTGGGGGAAATCAGGTTATGCAGGTAACGTGTTCCCCACCAACCTGCAAACTCAATCTGATGAAATAGGCCCAATGTTAAAAGACATATGGCAAAAAAACGGCCATAAAAAAGTCATTTTGGTGGGACATTCCCTCGGTGCGTCTTTGGTGCCCATGCTGGCAGCGGATTACCCAGAGTACACCAGAGGCGTCATCATACTCGCGGGAGATTTAGAGCCTAAACTGGCCGAGCCCCGTTGGTATAATACCCTGTTAGATTGGATTCCCAATGCCATCATTCCTGATGAATGGGCAAACTCCAATTTAGAAGTGTTGGATCTGTCCCATAGTTTAGAACAAGCACAAAACAAACTAGCTAACCTGACCCTACCTGTATTGATTTTACAAGGCACCAAGGATGAGTTAGTGAACCCAGAAAGCGCAAACTATGCAAAAACGCTATTCAAAAAAAACAACCTAGAAGTACAATGGATTCAAGGTGCTAGTCATATTATCAACCTAACCCATGTGGCAAATGTAAAAGGCGCTATTCGCAAAATGGATGAGCTAACCAAGTAACCCTTAATGAATAAAAGGGCTTAGCACTAAGTCCTTTTATTCAGGCTGCAATATAAAGGCTATTAGGTTAATCTGTCATCATCAGCAACATCGTCGCTTCCGCCATAAAAAACAGCCATTCAAAGAGACCCTTGATCAATGAAAAGCATGCTAAAACTCACCACAATCACCCTCATTTCAGCATTACTCATAGCATGCAGTACTTCTCCAACAGGTAGAAAGCAGCTTATCTTGCTCCCTGATTCACAATTGGATGAAATGGGCATAGCGTCTTTTCAAGAAATGAAAACAGCCACACCGCAAACTCAAAACACAAAAAAAATTAATGACGTAGAGTGCGTCGCTAATCGCCTAATCGCTGAATTGCCCGAAAAATATCGCGCGCAAGCGTGGGAAGTGCGAGTCTTTGAAGACGAGCAGGTCAATGCTTTTGCCCTACCCGGGTATAAAATCGGTGTTTACACAGGTCTTTTAAAAGTCGCCAGTAATCAATCTCAACTGGCAGCGGTAATGGGACACGAAGTGGGCCATGTGTTGGCTCGCCATGGTAATGAAAGAGTCTCAACACAACTGGCCACCAGCCAAACATTACAAGTCGCCCAAGCACTTAGCGGCGAAGAAAGTCAAACCAAACAACTGATTTTCCAAGGCCTAGGAATTGGTGCTCAAGTAGGCATCATTTTACCTTTCAGCCGTACTCATGAATCAGAAGCGGATCAAATGGGACTCGACCTAATGGCGAAAGCGGGCTTTGATCCAAGAGAAAGCGTTAAGCTTTGGCAAAACATGAGTAAACAGGGTAAAAGCAATACCCCAGAATTTCTATCAACCCACCCTTCTAATCAAACACGAATCGAAGACCTAAGCGCAGCAATGCAAGAGCCATTGGCCATCTACCAAACGCTGAAAGCAGCAGGCAGACTAGCAAACTGCTATTAACGCTTACTGCCCAATATTAAATGATCTAATACGCTCTTTTTAATGAATTTTTAAGGAACCACTCCCAATGACAGATGCTCTACTATTATCCTTCGTATTTTTAATTGCTGGGGTACTCTCGGTTCCTATCGCCTCTCGCCTAGGTCTTGGCTCTGTATTGGGTTACTTATTAGCAGGGATTATAATTAGCCCCTTACTTAACTTGCTCAACGTCAACATTGAGTCCATTCAGCACATTGCGGAACTCGGCGTGGTATTAATGTTGTTTCTTGTTGGACTGGAGCTAAAGCCTAAGAAACTTTGGGCATTAAGGTCTAAACTAATCGGCTTAGGAGGTGGTCAAGTCGCGTTCACAGCCTTATTTTTAATGATGCTAGGCATGCTGTTAGACCAGAGTTGGCGTATCAGTTTAGCGATTGGACTTGTGCTCGCTTTATCCTCCACCGCCATCGTGATTCAGACCCTCACAGAAAAAGGTCTAATGAAATCTGATGGCGGACAGTCCTCCTTTTCTGTGTTGCTGGCTCAAGACATCATCGTCATTCCTATGTTGGCCTTTATTCCGTTATTAGCTACCCCTGAGCTATTGGAAGCCTTAAGCCATAATGCGATACCAACAGACCACCAAACAACGGCTCATTTTCTAACATCCTTAAATGCTTGGCAGACAGTCCTATTAAATATCACCGCTATTGCTACCGTGATACTAGGTGGTCACTTTTTAGCGACACCTATTTTTCGCTTTATTGCCATGGCGCAACTACGAGAACTCTTTACTGCAACGGCTTTGATGTTTGTTATCGGCACCACATTACTCATGTCTTTCGTCGGTTTATCTCCCGCTCTAGGCACCTTCTTAGCGGGTGTTGTCCTTGCTAACTCCCCCTATCGTCATCAGCTAGAAAGTGACATTGCACCTTTTAAAGGACTCTTACTAGGATTGTTTTTCATGACAGTAGGGGCTGGTATTAATTTTCATCTTCTATTTAGTCATTTCTTCTCTATTCTTGGCTTAACCATTGTCTTAATCCTTATCAAAGGGCTCACTCTTTTATTATTAGGCAAGCTTTTCAACATCCGTGGATCAAACAATTGGTTATTCGCCCTAGGATTGGCTCAGGCCGGTGAGTTTGGTTTCGTGCTGCTCTCTTTTACCGTCGCTAATGGTGTAATTCCACAGCCAATTGCAGATCGTTTACTGCTTGTCGTAGCCTTATCCATGCTACTGACACCCGTTTTATTTATTATTTATGATCGCGTTGTTGCCCCGCGCTATGCTGAGGACAAAACCGTAGGAAAAGATGAAGATATGCCGGATGAAAACCAGATTATCATTGCTGGCTCTGGGCGTATGGGCAGTACCATAGACCGTATTCTACGACTCGCGAATTACCACTCTACCGTCATTGACTTTAGTGTCGAACGCCTTGAAGCATTGGAAAAGTTTGGTGTGAAGCATTACTTTGGTGATGCAACAAGACCGGATCTATTGCATGCGGCAGGCATTGATGACGCCTCCTTGCTTATTATCGCTATCGATGACCCTGAACAAGTCACAAAATTAGTCAAATACACCATTGCACACTACCCTAAGTTACATGTCATCGCGCGTGCCTTCGATAATCACCACGTTTACGATTTATGGTCCTATGGTTGTCGCGATATTATTCGAGAAAATTTTGATAGTAGCTTACGAATGGGGCGCTCGGCCTTTGAAGCCCTAGGACTTTCTCGGGAGAAAGCAGAAGAGATGATTAAGGTATTTAATGAGCATGATAGTGTTGCTATGGAGGCGGTAGCCGATGCCCATCAGATAGGTGTACCTTTCCATGAAAATAAAGCTTTTATCGCCCGTGTTCGCAAATATCTTGAGCAACAAGACCCGCAATTAAAAGCTCAGATGGAGGAGATTAAGACCAAAAGTAGCTGCGAAACACCTTAAAATGTCGGCTGCCAACCAGCAAGGATATTCGCCAATGAGTACTCCTTGGCCTCTTCCCATGTTAGCTGTGGACGATAGTTAGGTTCCAATGCCGTAGCACTCGCCGCACCGGCCCCAGTAGAAGAATACTCCGCAAAACGAGCATGCTCTTCTGGCGTAAACCAAATTCGTTCACCCTCAATAGAAGTGCCATGCATTTTATCCCAACCAAAAATATGATCGTCCATGGCGGTGTTCAAAAAGGTACTTTTACCAATAGCATTAGGGTCTGCATAGCGACCATCTAGAAACGTCGTCGTTGGATGCCAAGGTCGTCCCAACGCATAGCTCTTTGCACTCACCCGCGCATCCTCTTTTAATAAACGACATTGGAAAAAACTCAAACCATACTCTTGTTTATGACTGGTACTGGGTGCCGTAAGATAACCCATAGGCCCATTTTGAGAGGGACAATAGCGCGAAACAATGTCGCAATAATTAAACACCACCACGCCACTGCCGAAAATAAAGTCTACCGTGCCACTAATACGTGATTGAGTAAAATAAGCACGCCCTCCAAGACTGCAAAAAGTGTCTTGATAGCCTTCTAAAGAGACATCTAAAAACGCTGCTTTATCACTCATTTCTCCCAGCAACAAAGCCACTGCTTGAGTATGCTGATGCAATTTAGTGCGGTCAGAGTCGCTTTTTAATGCGTTTTCCAACAGGTCAAAATCATTGCGAATAGTCAAAAATTGCGCCATAAATCCAGACGCATTGACTTCAATCGTTTGTGTTTGAAAAGTACCAATAATCTCGCCCCTGTCGCCTTTTTCTGCCGCAACAAGAGTTTGAGTAATAATAGTCTGGTCTCGCCCTGAACCAATCAGATGTACATTCTTTCTATTGATCACCAAGCGCTCATGATAAGTACCCGAATGAATACAAACCCGATAAATACTGTCATCATCAGGCGCGTCACGTAACGCATCAGCTATGGTACTGAACTGTTCTACCGTAGGCGTTTTTGATACGACAGCATCGTATAAAACCACCATTTCAGTATTCAAAGAGTTGTCCATTTTCTTTTACATCCTTCTGATCTGACCTTAACTTTCGGCTAAAAAGAAATCTAAAGCAACATCAGTATCCAGCTGATTATTAACATAACCTTACAAAGTAAAACAATAGCTCACAATAATCAATAAGGGCGCCATAATGGAAGGACAAGGAAAAGAAATTACCACTCTGTTTTAATGCAAATTAAATTTCTGAAGGCATTCATTCCATTTACCACCATGGAACCTTTCACAGGCTTCTTCAGTGTCAAAACTAATCTGCTTCATAGCTTGCTTTAACTTAATATCAATGTCTCTTAGCTTGCTCTCAATAAGACGACAAAGTTGATCCGTTTCTTTCTTGTCGTAAGCCGTCGACAGTTGTTCATCGGTTTCAAATACACAAACGATGTTCAATGAGCGAGGAAAATCATTGTAATTAACCAAATGAGTCAACCATACAAAGCCGTCAATAGAAGCCAATGCCGATTCACATACTTGGGTTAATGCCTCTCGCAGTGCGTTATCGATTTTTTTATCTGTTTTTTTCATCATCAAATATCAATTATTTAGTAGGCCATAAGGTATCTCTTTGTTGTACAACCGCCAACTTTGCCAAGTGCACTACAAACTCAATCATACCAAACAATTATCTGATATAATTTCAAAACACCGTTTTATATTTTACAGAGACCCTCCTTGAAAAACACGTTTCGCTCGTTAAGCAACCCGCAATATCGCCTTTGGGCCATTGGTGCCTTCATTTCAAATATTGGAACCTGGTTACAACGTACCGCCCAAGACTGGATTGTTATCGCAGAACTGTCTGATGGCAATGCCACAGCAGTCGGTATTGTTGTTGCCTTGCAATTTGCGCCACAATTTATTTTTCTACCCATTATTGGTTGGGCTGCAGATTATTTTGACCGCCGAAAATTACTGATTACCACCCAAACCCTACGGGGCTTATTAGCACTGCTTCAAGCTGTGATGATTTTAAATGGTCATCTTGAACTATGGCATATGTACATATTTGCCTTTTTACTTGGCTGCTTTACAGCTTTCGATACCCCTGCCAGACATGCTTTTGTTGCCGACTTGGTCGCTGACAAAGACCTGCCTAATGCCGTCTCTTTAAACTCTATTTCCTTTAACAGCGCACGTATGATTGGCCCAGCTATCGCAGGCTTTTTGATTTTACTAATAGGGGCTGGCTGGGTATTTGCACTAAATGCTCTATCGTTTTTACCCATTCTGGCGATTATGTTCATTATCAAGGCTAAACCAACAGATACCCCAAAAGTAAACAATGACACTCAGCCTACAAAAAAAACCACCTTATTCGATGGTTTTCATTACATTCGTCAACGTCCTGACATGATAGTGGCCATTAGCATGTTCTTTTTCTTCGCCATGTTTGGTCTCAACTTCACCGTTTACTTATCTGCAATGACAGTAAATGTATTCACAGGCAACTCCCAACAATTTGGTATCCTCATGTCCATCATGGCAATCGGCTCTATTGTGGGTGCCATGATTACCGCCAGTCGAGATGAACCCAACATCCGCTTCATATCATTTTCTGCCATTGGCTTTGGGGTCACCGCCCTCGTCACATCCATTATTCCTAATTTCTGGGTGTTCGCCCTATTACTCAGTGTCATAGGCATGACAACGCAACTTTTTACCACCTCAGTACACAGTCTTGTGCAACTCTCAGCACAAAAGTACATTCGAGGCCGAGTTATCGCTATTCTGCTTGCTACTTCAGTAGGTGGCACCGCTATTGGTGGCCCATTAGTCGGTTGGGTTGCGGATTTACTTGGCGCCCGTTGGGCCATTGCTTGTGGTGGGATTGTTGCCTTAAGCACTGCAGCCTATGGAATAGGCTACTTAAAACGTAAGTAAAAGAAACGCTCTACTAAACTCCCCAGCTATTCACTTTATTCCCTCCTGCTATGGGGGAATAAAGTCCCCTCAGAATCACTGAGGCCTCTCAATATAAAACCGTAGATTTACCCTACGATAAAATGGCACAGTAGCACTTATCCAATACGAGGCTATTTTGATGAAGAATGAAAGTCCCTCTCCGCAATCAATACTCCCTACGAAAGGCATTGTAGATAAGATACCCACGACTAATCCCAGTTGGCCCTTGTATCTGATCTTGGCAATAACCTTGGTAATAAGCAGTGTATGCTACCAATTCCTTCCCCTATCCCAAGCCCTTGTCGCTGGGTTGCTCTTCATCTGCATCGCCTTGTGGGCCACGTCTTTAGTGCCTGCCTATTGGCCCGCTTTAAGCTTATTCGCTTTTGCTACTGCCACTCAATTGGCTCCCAACCAAGTCATTTTCTCTGGCTTTCAATCATCAACTTTTTGGCTAGTATTCAGTGGCATGGTCTTTGGTGCAGCCATTTCCCATACCCGCCTGAATATACGAGCCACACGGTTACTCATGGTAATGTTGGGCAACAGTTATCAGGGCACCATCATCAAGATTGCTGCATTCGCGATGGGCTTGGCCTTTTTGATTCCTTCTGGAGTGGGGCGTGTGGTATTAATCATTCCTATCATCGCCACTCTTGCTGATCATTTTGGTTATGGCGCAGACTCTAACGGGCGCAAAGGTATGTTGCTGGCCGCGGCATTTGGCACTTTTTTACCCGCCTTTTCTATCTTACCTGCCAATGCACCCAATATGTTACTTTCTGGCATGGCAGAGACGCTGTATCAAACGCCATTTTCTTACTGGCAGTACTTACTATTGCACTTTCCGCTCCTAGGCTTGGGCAAACTAGTCGTCACAGTTGGGGTAATTTTATGGCTGTTTCCAGACAAGGCACCGAGCCAAACAATGGCCGTTTCCATTGAAGAGTCAGCGATCACTAAAAAAGAAAAGACCCTATTACTGATACTCTGTAGCTGCTTCGCGTTTTGGTTTACCGATAGCCTGCATCATATTTCAGCAGGCTGGATTGGCTTGATGGCAGCCCTGATATGCCTTTGGCCTAGATTAGGGTTAACCGGAAAAGACACCATAGACAAAGGCTTACAATACGGTACTCTGTTATTTGCCGCTGGCATTATTGGTTTAAGCGCCATCATTGCGGATTCAGGCCTGGGGAGTGTGTTGGTTAATTACCTAACGCAAGCGATTCCTTTTTCTCCGAATGCCCCTCTGCTCAACCTCAGCTTACTCACCTTTATTTCAACTTGTGTCGCCGTGGTGACTAATTTAGCTGGCGTACCCGCTATTATGACCCCCATGGCCGAACACCTCGCAGAGGTCACCGGCCTCTCCTCCAACGCCGTGTTAATGACCCAAGTGCTGGCTTTTTCAAATGTACTCTTACCCTACCAAGCCCCGCCTCTGATTACCGCCATTGCCTTAGGCAAGCTTTCTATCAGTGCTGTCACTAAAGTATGTGTCGCCACCTTTGTGATCACTGGCTTAATCTTACTGCCCATTAACTTTTTCTGGTGGCATCTTCTGGCCATGTTTTAAGAAAATGGTCCAATTTAAGGTAATCACATGGATATTAACCAACTAAAAACATTCAAACTGGTGGCATTAGAAGGCAGCATTACCCAAGCAGCACATAAACGCTATCTAAGCCAAGCTGCAATCAGTGCTCATATTAAAGCCTTGGAAAGCACTTTGGGCCTAAGCCTTTTTGAACGTTCTGCCCATGGCATGTCACTCACCAAGCAAGGCATCCACCTACTCCCCTTTGTAGAACAAACCCTAAAAGCCCATGACAAAATTTTTGATGAAGCAGAACGAATACAAGGCAAGATTTCTGGAAAACTGGCCATCGGCATTGGTTCAAGCGCGAGTTCAGAAATATTAAGGGCTTTTATTAGCCTAATAGCAGAACGCTACCCAAATATTCAGGTAGAGGTTAAACAGGGTAAATCACCAGAAATATTGGCAGATTTAATGAGTAACCAGCTTGATGCCATTTTTTATAATGACAGTACGCCACCAAAAGTCAGCCTAAATACACTAAAAATTGCCGAGTTTGGTGTGTTTTTAGTCGCGCCATTCGGTCTAATTGACAAAAAAACGCCCTTCAACTGGCAATTACTCAATGACCACCCTTGGGTCACCCCTAACCCTCAGACATGCTGTGGCACCCTTGCTCACGCTCTCTTTAATGAGCATAAAATCACGCCAACACGACTCATTCAGATCGACCATGAAAATATGATGTCCTCGCTAATTAGCAGTGGCCTTGGACTTGGTTTACTGCATACGGAAGCCGCGCAAACAGCCGAAAAGAAAGGAGAAATAACCATACTTCATGAAGTAAAAAAAGCCGTTCCTGTGTACTTTGCCTATCAGAGCAAACGTCATTTTGACCCAGTTATAGGGGCGGCCAACAATTTAATCCAAGAGCTTATTAGTGAATAGAAGTCTTTGCACGGAGTCGTGAGTAAAACATGGCACTTTGAGTCTATTATGAACAATCTATTGGCGCACACAGCAATCACGCCAAGATCTCGAATCAACAAAAAAGGTCGCTCACCTAAATGGATTCGCGACCTTTTTTTAAAACTAAAGCCTGAAGGAATCAGTTAGCCGGTTGCCAAATACGAAACTTCGACTTACGCATTTGGTCTTTTTCGGCTGGCGATGCCCCCCAATTACCCTCATACACTTTGCCTTCCCAATCCCCATAGGCTGGGTTTGGCAGCATAATGAATGTGGTGCCAAACAGCGCTTTATTCTTCTCTACCGCCGCATCACTGTCTGCTAGACTTTTGGTTCTAAAATCGTTAGAAAAGTCATTCAAGTTATCGCCCATAAACAGAGCAATATCATAGTCTTTAGCAATGGCTTCACGACGAGGTTCTTTATTACTGCTATCGGTTCTAAGCATTAAATGCTTGTCATCCACATTCGGAAAGCCCAGTGCCTTAAGGTTTTTACGCGTTCCTTCTAATCCGACTATTTTTCGGTTTGTTACGTAAAAGACTTCCGCCCCTTTACTCGCCACATAATTCAGAAAATCAGTGGCTCCCGGCATGGCTTTCGCTTGTGCAGCGTCCATCCATTTAGCCCATGTTTTACTTGAATAGCCAAAGTCCTTGCCAATCAACCAAGCCTGATAAGCGCTGTTATCGATAGCTGTTTCATCGGCGTCCACAACCACCGCAATTTTTTTGCTGCCAGTATGACTGCGGGAATAACGATCAAACTGCATTTTAGCCAGATTAAAGGCTTGATAAGATAAGGCCTTATATTCAGCCGATGCCTGCATCCACAGGGTCGACATGACAAGTTGCTCATTTAGATCTTTGGCGCCATAGCCGGAATCATCGGCCAAAGCAGGAAGAGAAAAGCTGCCTGATAATAGAACAGCTGAAACCAAAACGGTACGAACAGCAATCGAAAACATAAATAGCCCCTTAGTTATAGATACCCACCTATTTCACTCTGTAAATCTTCATTCCAAAAAATACACCTTAAAGAAAACCCTGTCTTCAGGTTTATGCACTTATCTATTTTTCTTGTATTTACTTCCAAACAGCATGACCCCACTAGAAAATTTTATCTTTAAGATCAATCACAAGCCTACATAGAAAATAAAAGCTATCGATTAGCATACATTTGATAAAAATTATAAATGACGATAATTCTCATTCTCTCCTAAGATTTTATTTGAGGAATGATGTTTTAAAAAAAATAAACAGTCTTTTCTTTAAATTTCCTCAAGCACTTCATTTAGATGGAATTAGGTTCGAAATGCACAAGTAACTTTCGGCCTAAGCAATTTAAGGATTAAATTGAAGGACAATCATCATGAACAACATAACAACGAAAGCAATCACTTTTTCAGCACTACTGGCCGTAATATCTGGCGCCACTTGGGCTGACAGCGTCACACTTAATGGCTTTGCAGGTAATAAGAAAGTCGACCTAAACTGGAGTAACTCGGGGCAAACCAGTGCCGCTTATCAGGTCTACTATGATACTGACAGTGACCCAGAAAATAGAATAAGACTTGATAGCGTATCATCGTCAACATTTAATTATACTGCGACAGGATTAGATAACGGCACACCCTATTGGTTCTGGATTAAATTCCTCGACAGTGACACGGGGGAGTATTCCAATTCCAATGCATTCAGTGCGACGCCCAGCAGTAGTTTCAATGTGACATTAAGCGGATCAGGAAGTGGCGATCAGGTGACATTGCAATGGAGTAATTCAAATTCAAACTCCAATTACGAGGTCTATTACGACACAGACAGTAACCCAAAAAACCGTGAAAGAATCGCCACAGTATCCCCCTCAACCACCAGCTACACAGTCACTAATTTAGATGCTGGTGTTCCCTACTGGTTCTGGATCAAATATACAAACTCAGATGGCGATACAAGCAATTCCAACTCCTTTAATATTACCCTGGATGGCTCAGGCCCTGTCACACCGCCAGCAGGAAATGGCCCTGAAATAAGCAATAACATAGTCGTAGACTCAGAAAGTGAGATACTCTCAGCGATTAATAATGCATCATCGAGCAAAGGCATTTATGTTCGCAGTGGCACCTACTATTTCAGCTCGCCGATTGAAATGACCAAGTCAGGTTCATCCTCGAATAAAATCATCCTCAGAAACTACCCAGGTGATAGCCATCCCGTGTTTAACTTCTCTTCCATGTCTGAATCCAGTAGTAATCGTGGTATTGAGTTAAGCGGTGACCATTGGCACATGTACGGTATTGATGTAACAAGAGCAGGTGATAACGGCTTACACATTACTGGCGATGAGAATATCATTGAATTCTCTAGTTTCTCTCGTAATGCTGATACTGGGGTGCAATTAGATAACGGGGCAAGTAACAACCTGATTAAAAATGTCGATTCCTACTACAACGCCGATTCTTCTCTAGAGAATGCAGACGGTTTCGCCGCGAAACTCACGGTGGGCAGTGGTAACTATTTTTATGGTTGTCGTGCATGGAATAACCTAGATGACGGGGTTGATGGTTACCTGCGTGGTGCAAATAATGTCACCACTACCTACGAAAATACTTGGGTATTCCGTAATGGATACTTGGAAAATGGTTCTCTAGGTGATGGCGATGGTAACGGGTTCAAAACTGGTGGCAGTGATAATAAAGACCTTAAACATAATGCTATTTTAATCAATACCATTGCCGCTGGTAATGCGGTAGATGGTTATGATCATAATAGTAACCGTGGCAAGGTCACCATTCACAACTCAATCGCTTATAAAAATGGTCGTAATATTTCTTTCAGCAACACCAATAAAGCAGAAAGATTAGAAATTAAAAACACCATTTCTTATGACCCTGAGAACTCCAGTGATCAGCTCAATGCCAGCAGTACCAGTATCTCCAATAACAGTTGGCAAAATGGTATCTCAGTATCATCTGGCGACTTTAAAGGTTTGAATATCAATGACTTACTTAAACCTCGCAAATCAGATGGCAGCTTGCCAGACATTGACTTCTTCCACCTCAAAAGTGGCAGTGATTTGATTGATGCCGGTACCGATGTAGACCAAAGCTACAATGGGTCCGCACCGGACATTGGCGCCTTTGAGTACTAAATTCGTATTATTTAGATCATAGCGCTTAGCAATATAAAGCCAGTCAGCTAACCCTGACTGGTTTTTTTGATTTTAAAACACTCTTATGTCAAAACGAGACACGATCCATCAGCCAAGCCATTAAAGACCAGCTTTTTTAGCAAAAATATCGTATTATGCCCGCTATTAAACCACTGACTCAGCATCCTGAATATTGACCACTATGATACGACTTTCCAATATCCAACTCCCCCTTGATCACAACACTACCGCACTGGAAAACAGCATTTTATCCATGCTGGAGATTTCAGCGGAACAGCTCGTTAGTTTCAACGTCTTTCGTCGTGGCTATGATGCCCGTAAAAAAACCAACATCATGCTGATCTACACCTTGGATATTGAAACCACATGTGATCAAGACCTGCTGATTAAATTTGCTGATCATCAGCAGGTCAAAATCACACCAGATTTGAACTACCACCCAGTTGCACAGGCACCTGCCACATTAACTGAGCGTCCTATCATCATTGGCTTTGGACCTTGTGGCTTGTTAGCCGCTTTGGTTTTAGCACAGATGGGATACAAACCCATTGTCCTAGAACGCGGTAAAGAGGTGCGTGAACGTACCAAGGACACCTTTGGTTTTTGGCGTAAAAAAATCCTTAACACCGAATCTAATGTGCAATTTGGCGAAGGTGGTGCAGGCACGTTTTCTGATGGTAAGCTCTACAGTCAAGTAAAAGATCCGAAGCAATACAGTCGTAAAGTCCTCAATGAATTTGTGGCGGCTGGTGCACCAGATGAAATCCTCTATGTCAGCAAACCACATATTGGCACCTTTAAATTGGTTGCCATGGTGGAAAAAATGCGTGCCCAAATTATCGAGCTGGGCGGTGAAATTCGCTTCAGTGCCCGGGTGGATGATTTGCACATTGAAGACGGTCAGGTAACGGGCGTCACCCTTGCAAATGGCGAACGCATTCACTCTAAACACATTGCTGTTGCCATTGGTCACAGTGCCCGCGATACCTTCGAAATGTTGCACAACAAAGGCATTTACATCGAAGCGAAGCCTTTTTCTGTCGGCTTCCGTATTGAGCACGAGCAGTCATCCGTCGATAAAGCACGTTTTGGCCCTAACGCTGGCAACGAAATTTTAGGCGCAGCAGATTACAAGTTGGTTCACCACTGTAAAAATGGTCGTTCTGTTTACAGCTTTTGCATGTGCCCCGGTGGTACCGTCGTAGCCGCGACTTCAGAAGAGAACCGTGTAGTGACGAACGGAATGAGCCAGTATTCCCGTAACGAGCGCAACGCCAATAGCGCCATAGTGGTTGGCATAGACCCCAGTGATTATCCGGGCGGCCCATTAGCAGGTATCGAATTCCAACGTAAATTAGAGAGTCATGCCTTTGTCATGGGAGGCAGTAATTACGATGCCCCAGCCCAAACCGTTGGCGCCTTCTTAAAAGGTGAAACACCTAAGGCGCTAGGCCGTGTTATTCCTTCCTTTAAACCGGGTATTAAGCTCACAGACTTATCAGATGCTTTGCCTGATTTTTGTATCGAAGCAATTCGCGAGGCCATTCCGGCATTCAACAAAAAAGTAAAAGGCTTTGCCTTTGAAGATGCCCTAATGACAGGGGTAGAAACGCGTACCTCAGCCCCAATCAACATCAAACGTGATGCCAAAAGCTTAGAAAGCATCAACACCAAAGGCTTGTACCCTGCAGGAGAAGGCGCAGGGTACGCTGGCGGAATTATGTCTGCGGCGATTGACGGCATTAAAATCGCCGAAGCCATGGCATTGAGTATTAACGAAAAAGTGAAGTGATAGCAATTAATCTAGCGGGTGCCAAAGATTAGGTTAACTGCCGGTCAGTCTTCTTTAAAAAACAACCCTAAAGAAATATTTTGCTTTCTGCTACGCAAACTCAAGACCAGAATAGTCAATAATAGGGCCAGAAATTCGGTACTCGCCGCGGCATACCAAATACCCCATTCAGCAAAGAAAAAAGGCAGGATGAAAATCAACGGCAAAGAAAACGCATAGGTTTTCATAATGCCTAAAATACCTGCCCTTTTTGCATCTCCAATCGCTTGAAAGAACATGCTAATCATCATCTGTGGGCCAACCAAAAACAACGCTAAAGTAGAGAAAGGTAAAATCCTTACCACTTCATTAATGACCGCCTGATCGCTGACAAATAAGGCACCTAAATCCGCTCTAAACATAAAGGCAATCAGTTGAAAAAACACACAATAAATAAAGGCTACGGATAATACAATTTTAATACTGGCATTCACTCGACCCAGCTCATTAGCGCCAAAGTTGTTGCCAACAATCGCCTGAAACACCATGCTCAAGCCCAGCAAAGGCAAGAAGATAAAGGTCATTAAGCGCGTAATAATGCCATAGGCACCAACCGTTGTTGCATAATTAGCGGCATCCCAAGTTTGTAAATTGTACAAAATAGCCCCTGACGCCAAGGCCAAGCCGATATAATTTAAGCTTGATGGTGCCCCCAAAGACAAAAAACGTAACCAATATTGTCGTGACAAAGAAAACTGGACAATCTGAAGTCTAAGGACATTCTTTTTATATTTTCGATACCAAAATATTATGGCTAGTGAAGTCGCCTGAGCTAATACTGTGCCATAGGCAGAGCCTGCCACTCCCCAATTCATTTCAACGATCAGTAGATAATTAAACACGCCATTGAGCAGTACAGAAAAAAGTGAGATAAGCGCCATAAAGGAAACCTGTCCTTCACAGCGCAAACTATCGCTATTAATGGTTAAAATAAATACCAGTGGAGAACAGAGAATCAAAATAGAAATGTAGCGATAACTCATATCCGCAATATGGCTTGAACCATTACTCGCCGAAGTAACAAGAGCGTTTCCCCCGAGCAAAAACAAAGCGATTAAAAAACCACACACCACTAAAGACAAACTGATCGCTTGTGAAAAAACTCCCTGAACATTAGACCGATCCCCCGCCCCCAACTGCCTCGCCATAACACTAGCAAAACCATTGGAGACAAGCGTCGACAGGGCAATAATCAGGATAAAAGCAGGAAACATCGAAGTGACAGCCGACAAAGCATCAGCCCCAACAAACACCCCAAGAAAATAGGCATCCACCAGCGAAAATGAACCGTTAACCAACATAATTAAAATAATCGGTGCCGCTGTTTTTAGAAAAACCAATGGTAAAGAAGCATCAAGGAAAGTATTCGTTTTATGTGAAGCTGTCATAAAGAATGTGCCTTTTTATGTACGCCTAAGGTAGTCACACCACTGTCTTTTTCATTAGAAAGGTAACAAAAGGAAAAGATAAAACCTGACCATTCTTGCTGCGCCGACAAAACTAATGGACAAACGATAAATTAAAGATTCAACTTCATCTCTATCACACCTGAGGTAAAGCCGGCTTTTTCATAGGCTTTTAATGCAGCCTTATTTTCCGTATAAACATCCAGATAAAAATCATTCATACCCTGGCTGCGACCCCAAGCAATCAAACGATCTAGCATCTTTTTATTAAGCCCCTGCCCACGATATTGGGGCGCCACATACATGAAGCCGAGGTAACCATGATGATTATGTTGCAAGTAAGACTTCGAAGCACGAATCTGAATATAGCCACTCGCAATAATGTCTCCCTCCACTTCAATTACGAGTAACTGAGTGTCCTCGTCAGAGATCAACGCCTCAAGGTCGTAATAAACGGCACCTACGGCTTTAGTCAATGCATTAAAAGGCCGCTCGGCTTCAATTACAGCCTGCTCCAGCTCAAGTAATTTGGGTAAATCATTCAAATGAGCTTTTCTAAAGTCCAACATTAAAGATCCCTTACTTTGGCACCAACTAAAATATTTAATAAATGTACGATCTAACTTAAAAAAAGCGCGTTCTTTACAGAAAGCGCCTTTCTTATCAGCCACACTTCACTTAGGGGTTAGCTTAAAAAGCCTCACCATCATATTTGGTAACGAGACAGTCTGTATTTTGCTCTTTCAGCATAGAACAAAACTTAGAGCTATAAGACTTATCAACAAAAGGTCCGACCTTAAGCTGATACATGGCACGGCCATTCACTTCCTTTTCATTCACATGAGGAACAAAGCCATCGAAGATAACTGGCAGTTTTTTCTGTAACACACGCCAACCACGAATGGCCTCATCACGATTACTATAAGACGCTACTTGAACACCGTAACCCTCATCCATTTTTGATGTTTTCGTTGTTGCCACAACAGATGCTGCTACCGCTGCTGTAGGCATAGTGCCTGATGCAGCACTAGCCAATTGTTGATTCGTCATTGGCGCGGGCTCCACCGGCGTAACAGCCATGGGGGCAACAGCCATAGGGGCTGGTGCAGCAACATTTTCACTGCTTTCTTCTATGGCAGGAGTAACCGCAGGCGCCACATTCGCGGCTAACATAGATTCATCTTCGGTCAGCATGGTCGCCTTGCTGTTTGAAGCAGGCATAGGAATATCAGTAGCGGTAGCCGTTTTTTGCTTCAAAGCAGCGATTTCTGCTTCTAGCTCATCAATTCGCTCTAATTTAGGCTGAACACTTTGCCATTGCTCCTCATGCTCTCGAACCTTATCTTGTAAATTTTGATAGGTCATAAAAGTATTTTGCTCCCCAGATGTAGAACATGCACCCAAGGACAAACCAGCAACAACAATGATCAGTTTTTGCGACATTTTCATGAATCTATTTCCTCATACGTCGATAAATCCCATTACTTTTTACCCATTTAATAGCAGGTTTTGTCCCCACAAGACTAAGGCATAACGCGCCGCCTTACCAATAAAAACCAAAGGCAAAAAATACTTAAGTGGTGTGCGAAAGACACCAGCAGCCAAAGCAATCGCATCACCTACTACAGGTAACCAAGTAAATAATAAAACCCAAACACCGTAACGATTAAAAAATCGCTGCGCTTTATGACGTGCGCGAGGTTTAATCGGAAACCATTTTTTTCCTTCATAACGAATCAAAAATGCACCGAGAAACCAATTCGTCAAACCGCCAAGCGTATTACCTAAACTCGCCCATAACCACAGGAGAGCAATAGAAGCTACCACCTCATTTGAATAATAAAGCAATACCGCCTCAGAACCCAAAGGTAAAATGGTTGCCGACAGAAAAGATACAACAAAAACAATGAGATAATCCAATTTATTCCTTTTTCAGAATGAATCCAAACCGCTCAAAATCAACTCACTAGAAGTCTCAAAAAAACTGAGCAAACAATAATCTAACCCGCTTCTTTTTGATATAAATCAATGTATTGAGTTCGAGTTACAAACCTTTACGTCGTAGAATAGGAGCTCAACATAAGGGGAAACAGGTATGCTGGATCGCATCAATGATATTAAAATTCGTTATAAACTGTGGGCTATTATAGGCCTGATGTCGATGGGGACTGCGGCGCTTATTTTAGTTTCTCTTACTTCCTTGTTTCAAAGCAACATAGATTCAAGACAAGATAGAAACAAAGACATCTTAAACATTGCCAATACTACTCTGGCACAACTTTACGCCAGTCAACAAGCAGGCGAGCTAACCTTAAAAACAGCTCAACAAGAAGCAATAAAGCGCTTAGCGGAGTTTAGCTACGGTGACCAACAAAGCATTTGGTTATTAGATCAAAACAATCAAATATTAAACGCGCCTTCAAATTATCCAAATACCGTCGCTCCCAACTCATTAATCATGGCATTAGCCAATATTTCTTCTAACAACCAACAAATCGACTTTAATTACCGCAGCAATGATGGAATCGATCATCAAATGATCGCCAGAGCATCTCGTTTTACTCCTTGGGACATGGTCATTATAACCACAGCCTCAATGAATGCCGCCATGCATTTTTTCCTAGACGCATTAGTAGATTACGCTATTTTGGTCAGTGTGCTAACAGTTCTCGTCGGCGGCTCTGCCTTGTATATCATTCACCTAGTCACCACCCGCGTCACGTCCCTTTGCCAAACCATGACCTCAGTACAACACTCGGGAAACCTTACCCAACGAGTAGAATTCAGCGGCAACGATGAGATGGGAGAAATGGCAGGGGCTTTTAATAGTATGATGGGGAACTTTCAATCCATTGTGCGTGAAGTCAGTCACTCTAGTGAAACCCTAGACAGTATTGTTGGACAAACCAATCAATCAACCGAAAAAACGGCTATTGGGGTAGAAACTCAACTATCTAATACAGGGCAAGCGACAGAAATTATGCAGGAAGTGATGGCTTCAGTTGAAGGTACCTTAGGCATCGCAGAACGCGCCAGTAATACGGCACAAGAGCTAGGTCAGCATTCAAAACAAGGCCTTGGTGTCATGAACAAGGCGAATTTAGACATTCAACAACTGTCCAGCGAAGTGGGCGCAGCTGCTAAGCAAATTCAACAGCTACGGGAAGACGTTACCCACATTAATGACAGATTAGGGATCATTTCTGAAGTCGCAGATCAAACCAATTTACTGGCTCTTAATGCCGCTATCGAAGCTGCTCGTGCGGGGGAGCAAGGTCGAGGCTTTGCCGTCGTTGCCGACGAAGTAAGGCAATTGGCGCAACGTTCACAACTCGCGGCCACCGAAATAGGCGGTTTAATAGAACAACTCACAGCGCAGACCTTAACCACAGTCAAGGTAATGGAAAGCGCACAAGACACGGCCAATCAAGGGGCAGAGCAAACCTCCCAAGCGGGACAGGCATTTGACGATATTGCCAATGGCGTTATCTCTATATCGAAACTAAACAATGAAATTACCCAAGCCGCTAACCGTCAGCACAGCTCTTCTCAAACGGTGAACCAAACCTTAGAAAATATCGCCCTAGTGTGTGAAGAAACGACGAGGAACTCCAGCGACATTAGAACCTCGGTTGAAAACCTGCAAGATTGCGCTAGTCAGTTGCGGCAATTGATCTATAAATTTAGTACCTAACAAGCACTCTGCTGCTAAATTTTCCTGCGCCTTCCTCTAAAAACACACTATGCTGTTTAGTGACTTAGTGTGTTTTCTCTAAAGTTTCTTGCCCTATAAAAGTGCTTCCATAACCTTTTACGATCATATTTTGATCATTATAAAAGGCTTTTTGTCGCCTTTATCTAGAGTGAAAAAAATTAAGTGAAAAAGAAGTAATTTTACTACTTTAACTTATTGGAGACTCTTATTATGGTTGGGTATAGTAGTTTCAATAGTAATTCATTTCAGCAGTTGTAGGCTGAGTAACCTAGATCACAAGCAAATATATATCATAAGGGATCATCGAACATGTCGTTTGATACTCAACAAAAGTTAGACGCTCTTTATCAACATATTCAGGCTGTCATTTTATCACGCCAACACCCTGTCACCGGACTTTTCCCTGCCAGCACCAGTATTAATAATCATGGTAATTATACCGATGCTTGGGTGCGAGATAATGTCTATAGTATCCAAGCCGTTTGGGCCTTACACCTTGCCTATAAGCGCGCTTCTAACCCAGATAAACGTACCCACGAATTAGAATTTTCTTGCATTAAAATGATGCGCGGCCTCCTCTACGCCATGATGCGTCAATCCCATAAAGTGGAAGCTTTTAAACACAGCCTAGATCCCAAAGATGCGTTGCATGCAAAGTACGATACAAAAACAGGGTTAGAAGCCGTTGCAGATGATGCTTGGGGGCATTTACAAATTGATGCCACCAGTTTTTATTTGCTAATGATGGCGCAAATGACCAAAGCGGGTAGCAAGCTCATTTTTACCCGTGAAGAATCCAATTTCATTCAAAACCTTATTTATTACATTTCACGTACCTACCGAACACCGGATTACGGTATTTGGGAGCGCGGCAACAAGGTAAATAATGGTAAAGCAGAAATAAACGCCAGCTCTGTGGGCATGGCAAAAGCAGCCATGGAAGCCATGGATGGATTAAATTTGTTTGGCGAAGATGGCCCTGAATGGTCTGTTGTACATTCCTTTGCAGACGCCGTGGCCCGTGCTGGGTCTGTATTGCAATCTTTATTACCTAAAGAATCCCGTTCGAAAGAAGTAGATAGTGCCGTCCTAAGTATCATCAGCTTCCCAGCTTTTGCCGTAAACGATGAGCAACTAACAAAACGAACTCGTAAGGAAATTATCAGCAAACTTGGTGGAGAGTATGGTTGTAAACGCTTCCTACTGGATGGTCACCAGTCCGAATTAGAAGATCAAAGCCGTATTTACTACGAGTTCGATGAGCTAATTAATTTCGAACACATTGAATCAGAATGGCCATTATTCTTTACTTACCTTTATATAGATAGGCTATTTGCCCGTGATTGGGAAAGTGCCAACTTCTATCGACATAAGCTCGAATCCTTAATGGTCGAAAAAGACGGTCAAATGCTTTTACCTGAGCTGTACTATGTACCGCAGGAAAACATTCTCGCTGAAAAGGAAAACCCAGGCTCACAAAAACGCCTACCTAATGACAACCTACCACTGGTTTGGGCACAAAGCCTCTATTTAGTTGGTAAGATGCTCGATGATGAGTTGATCAAAACCGATGACTTAGACCCACTCGGCTTACATAAGATTCAGCACAAGCCTAATAAACCTACAACCTCTATGGTGATTTTGGCGCAAAATGATGCCGTAAAACAGAAATTGCTAGATGCCGGATGCCTTTGTCAAACACTCGAAGACATAGCGCCATTAAAAGCCATTAGTGCCCAACAACTGGTTAATACCTATCGACACCTTGGAGCATCCGATGTGTTAGGCCTAACGGGTCGACCAAATCGAGCTTTAAACAGCTTGGCAACGTCACAGGCATTCAACATTAATGACGAAAGCTATTTGTGCCTCTCTTGGATTCAAAACGAAGATAAAGATTACCGCAAAATAGACCCAGCCCTCTTTCAAGCCCACATTCGAAATGAACTGTCCATCATAGCAGAACACTGGTATTACCAAACTAATGCGGTATTTACCATATTGATCGATGAAGCCATAAGTGACATGCAGGGTTGCGATGAATTGTTTGAGTTTATTCGTTTGCTACAAAAACGTGAATTAGAAGAATTCCGCGTTGTCCCCCAGTCGGCAAAAAATGCCTTTAAATCGGGTAACCGCCGTACCATCACCATCACCACACAAGACAACGCTGTACTTGGCATTCAACTCCCTGTTCATGAAAAACCTTGGCCTGTTACCAATAAATCTCAAGAGCACAATAGTGCAGCAATTTCTCAAGCCGATACAGATACCCTGTTAGCCCGACTGAATGAGAAACCTAGCTTAGCAGAAATGGTTGAGTGCTTAATCGAACTAGGCTCCCGTCGAGCGCTCATGAACACAGTACCTAACTCAACACCGGCGACGACCGCCTACAAGGTACTCAATTCTGTTTACCTGCAAACATTACTAACAGAGGACTGGCGTTCGGCAAGAATGCTGTTTTCACTCATGCTGCAACCCTCCACAGATTTGGCAACTTACATTGCTGATATCACGGTTCGTCAGCGTTTGCTAGTCATCGGAGAAACACCTGAAACAGAAACAAACATAAGCTTACCCCTGCATCAGGATGAGATTCTAACTCTGCTAAAAAACGGCTCCTCCTCTCCTATTGGATTAGTCATTTGTCACGAGCTAATTTCAATTGCAGGGACCTTAATCAAGGTCCATCCAGATGCCTTTGATGGTGTACGTACTATTCGCATTCACAACTTGGCGCTCCTTTGTGCACGTCATTTTGACCCAGAAGAAAGCGAATCTGTTTTCGATACTCTATCTAAGATATCGCCTAGTGAGCTTTACGAAACACTAAAACAAGTGTTACAACAAAAGCATGAAGAATTTGCCTATGTGACTACACATGTTCGTTATCACCATAATGTTGATAGCAACGACAGTAAAATGAAAGATGTCGACTGGTTCGATTGGCGCTCTGAACAGGGCATGATCACTAAGCTACCAGAGTCTATGTTATTACAACTTTGGGAAAGCTTAAGCCATGTTAACACCATCGTTTTTGGTGATTTGCAAAGTAATACCACACTGGATTGTAAACGCGCACTCAGTTCAATGACACCAGGGGAAGATACCTTCGCAGCCATAATCGAATCATTGACCTCAGACATACACCCTAACTGGTATAAAAGTCTTATTTTTGAAGGTCTATATGCTTTTATTCAATTTTGCCAGCAGCACAAAGCTTGCAAATTTGAACAAGAAGTAAACCTTCCCGTGTTGGTTTCTCAAGCCGCACTGGACCATGTAAAACAACATCAGGCAGACCATCCTGAAGAGGAGCTAGCAGAAGCAGCGCTAGATGAGTTCGCACAAATAACACCTAATAAAGTGAACCAATATTTGCGTTGGGCAGTGAGCAAGCTACACAGCCATCAGCACCAACAAACATCGAGTTAACGCATTGATTCTGCTGGAGAATTGAATGGGCCTACTAAAAAACCCGCTTATCGAAGACATTTTAAATACTTGCTGTGCTGACCCATTTGGCTGCTTAGGACTGCAAGAATCCGCTTCGAAAAAAAACTTAACATTAACTGTATGGCGACCTAATGCGACCGCCATACGCGTATTGGGAATAGATTCAGACAAAGTACTCTCTAACATGACGCAAGCGAATGAAAGAGGCCTATTTTATGCTGAATTTCCACAGCAAACGACTCGCTTTCATTACCGTCTTGAAGTCTTTTACGGTAAAGAGTCCATTACTATTGTCGACCCTTATCAATTCCCCAATGCGACCTTTAGTGATCCTCAACACCATCAAGCTAATCTATACAAAAGCCAAGGAGCAATTAGAACAGGTGCGCCAGTCAATGATGAACTCACAATAAATGGCACCCGTTTTGCTGTCTATGCCCCCGCAGCTCGCTCGGTTTCCGTCGTCGGTGATTTCAATGCTTGGGATGGCGGTGCTCATCCAATGTCGAGTAATGGCGACGGCATTTGGCGCTTATTCATTCCAGATGTGAATCATGGCGCGCGCTATAAGTTTGAAATTCGTGCTAATAATGGCGATCTGCTTCCTCACCGTAGTGACCCTTATGCTCAACGAATTGAGCAATTTCCCTCCTTTGCTAGTGTGACCTGCTTCGATAACAAGCACCAATGGCAAGACGAAGCTTGGATGAACCGCCCACTCGAAGACTTATACGAAAAGCCCATGAGTATTTATGAGCTACAGCTTGGTTCTTGGCGCCGTAACGAACACAATTTACCGCTTACTTATCTTGAAATAAAAGATCAGCTGGTGCCTTATATTAAAGAAATGGGCTACACCCATGTTGAGCTACTGCCTGTCACTGAATACCCTTATGATGGCTCATGGGGTTATCAGCCAGTTGGCTTATTTGCAGCCACTTCACGCTTTGGCACAGCAGAAGAATTTAAAGCTCTCATCGACGCTCTACATCAAGCTGACATCAGTGTCATCATGGATTGGGTGCCCGCTCACTTTCCTGCTGACAGTCACGGCTTGGCAAACTTTGATGGTTCAAAACAATATGAATATCCGGATCCGAAAAAAGGCTGGCACCCGGAATGGAACTCGCTGATTTACGATTTTGGTAAAGAGCACGTCGTAAACTACCTCATCAGTAATGCGGTTTTCTGGCTGGAAGAATTTCACATTGATGGCCTCAGGGTCGATGCTGTCGCCTCTATGCTTTACTTGGATTATTCACGGGAAGATGGCGAATGGATTCCAAACAAAGACGGCGGTAACCACAACTACGAAGCCATTGATTTCCTACGCCGCTTGAATGAAACCGTCTACCTAAATCACCCTCGTTGCTTCACCGTTGCAGAAGAGTCCACGGCTTTTCCAGGGGTATCTAAACCCACCTACATGGACGGTTTAGGCTTTGGTTTCAAATGGAATATGGGCTGGATGAATGACTCGCTTGAGTATATTAAGAAAGACCCTGTCTACAGAAAACACCACCAAGGTGAACTGACTTTTAGTCTTGTTTATGCCTTTGACGAACAATTTGTTCTGCCAATCTCCCATGACGAAGTGGTACACGGCAAAGGTTCTATGCTGACTAAAATGCCCGGAGATGCTTGGCAGAAATTCGCTAACTTACGAGCCTTCTCCGCCTACATGTATTTCCATCCAGGTAAGAAACTCAACTTCATGGGCAATGAATTCGCTCAAGGTCAAGAATGGAGCCATGAACGCTCTTTAGATTGGCATCTACTGGAAATAGATCTACATAAGGGTCAACACACCCTATCCAAAGACCTAAACCATCTTTATAAAAATGAAGCCTCTTTACATCTCGACCATTCCCATCAAGGTTTTGAATGGATCAGCTACGACGACCACGCTAACAGTATTTTAGCCTTCGTTCGCAAAGCTAAGAACAATGAAGAACACGTTATCGCAATCATCAACTTCACACCGGTACCGCAGGGCCATTATCGAATTGGCGTTCCCCGTGCTGGACGTTACCAACTGGTATTGAATACAGACGATGCAAAATACACTGGCAGCGGCTATATGGAAACACAAGAGTTTCATACTAGTAATATTGCTAGCCATGGGCGTGAGCAAAGTATTGAACTACAAGTACCACCGCTGGCAGGCATGTTATTAAAGTGGTTAGGTAAATAAAAAGAGGCTTTGTACGGTCCCGCAAACACAGTTTCGTGTCAAGCTCTGAAATAATGAAGAGGTAATAATGCAATACCAAGTTAACACCGGACACCCTTTCCCACTTGGTGCTTCTGTCACTGAACATGGCGTTAACTTTGCAGTGGTCTCTGAAGACGCTAGCCAACTCTACTTATGCTTATTTGATAACAAGGGCAATGAGCAAGAGCGCCTACCCTTTGTGGCTAAACAAAGGGGGATTTGGCATATGGAAGTACTCGGGCTCACCGAAGGCCAACATTATGGTTTACGAGCTCAAGGCGCTTTCGAAGCAACTCAACAAAAGCTATTTAACGAAAATAAACTGCTTATCGATCCTTATGCAAAAGACCTAACCAGCAAACTCGTCTGGCATAAAGACCAAGCGACCATCACTCAAGAAGGCCATCTACATCCAATAGATTCTGCTTATTGCGTACCCAAATCAATTGTTCGTACTGTGCAAACAAATCATCAGCGTCCAGCAAGAGTTAAGGTGCCAGCTTCTAGTCGTACTCTGTATGAATTGCATGTAAAAGGTTTCAGTGAACTATTACCTATAGCAGACGAACTCAAAGGCACCTACCTTGGTGTCGTTTCTCACTCTGGTATTGAACATTTAACATCCCTTGGCATTACCACCATTCAACTCATGCCCTGCTTTAGCTTTGCCAACGAACGTCATTTAGAAGCATTAAACCTAAACAATTATTGGGGCTATAACCCGATTAGCTTTTTCGCCCCCGAGCCTTCCTACGCCAAACAAGACCCTGTCATAGAATTTCAGCTCATGGTAGATGGCCTACGGGAAGCGGGCTTTGAAGTCATTTTGGACGTGGTTTATAACCATACTGCAGAGAGTGAGTTAGACCAATCAAGCGTCTGCTACCGAGGCCTAGACAATGCCCGTTACTACCGTCATGAAAGTGGCCAATACTTAAATTACACAGGCTGTGGTAACTGTTTTGATACCTACAACCCAGCAAGCATCCGTCTTATTTGTGACAGTATGCGTTATTGGGTAGAAATCATGGGCGTCGATGGCTTCCGCTTTGATTTAGGCGTCGATCTCGGTCGAACCGATCACCAGTTTTCTGCCAAAGCGCCATTGCTACAGGCTATCCTGCAAGACCCTGTGTTAAGCGAAACCTGCCTAGTTATGGAGCCTTGGGACATAGGGCCAAACGGCTATCAAGTTGGCCAGTTTCCAAGGGGCTTTTTAGAGTGTAACGATCAATACCGAGACACCATACGCCGTTTCTGGCGTGGTGATGAAGGACTTGTGCAGCAGTTTGCTACACGTTTAATGGGCTCTCGAGATTTTTTCCATAAAGGTTACCGCAGCGCCTTACACTCAGTGAATTACATCACCTATCACGATGGTTATACCCTAAATGATTTGGTGTCTTATCACAGACGCCACAACCTAGCGAACATGGAAGGCAACCGTGACGGCCACGGCGACAACATCAGCCAAAACTTTGGCGTTGAAGGAAAAACCGATAACTCAGACATTCGTCACAACCGACTAAACCAACAACTTTGCTACATGGCTACCTTGTTACTAAGCCAAGGCACGCCCCATATTCTCGGTGGGGATGAGCTATCCCATAGCCAACAAGGCAATAACAACGCCTACTGCCAAGATAATGAAATTACTTGGTTAAACTGGCAAGAAAGCCAAGCGAGAACAGCGCTACAAGATACCATATCGACCCTCACAAGATTACGGAAAGCCTACCCTATTTTGGCTGAAATACGTCTAGAGGATGATGCTCTTTACTTACATGACCCTCACGATGGCATTGAGTGGTTAAACGAACATAGCCAAAAAATGACAGAAGCTGACTGGCTACAAGGCGAACGAGACTATATTGCACTCACCCTCACCACAGCTGACCTTTCCACCAAACTTTGGCTGGTATTTTATCGCGAAGATATCGCACTGGAAGTACCTGTTCCGATAAACACCGAGAAATTAGAAGTACTTTACAATACACCCGGTATCAGGATTGAAAACAACAGGTTGAATTGTGCTTATCGCGGTGTATTAGTCGCTAAGCTTTAACGGTACGACCTTTCCATTGACCCTATCCCGTTTTGCTCCCTTAACGAGATTGAATTTTTATTTTATAGGAAATTGTTATAAACATCCGGTTGCCAAATTTGCATCAAAATTTCTGGGTTTTTAATAGCTTCAAAGCCGTATTGCGCGTACAAGCCATGGGCATCATTGGTGGCTAACATCATGCGTCTTAAACCTTGTAGATCGGGATGATCGACAAGGTGAGACATTAACCATTTACTCAGGCCTACTCCTCGATAGGAGTCGAGAATAAAGACATCCGCTAAATAGGCAAACGTCGCCCTATCCGTAATTAATCGAGCAAAGCCAACTTGCTCACCACTATCCTTATACACACCAAAGCACAAGGAATTCTCAAGCGCCTTTTGCAGGGTTACTCTAGGAATGTCTTTGGCCCAATAGCTATTGGATATAAAAGAATAAATCACCTCGAAATCAAGATCATTGTGGTCTGTACTTATCTTATAACCCTGCATGAATACGCCTCTTTTATTCACTACAATAACCGTCATTTATTCGCTAATTCATATTCCCAAATTGCAAATCCGCCAAGCGTTTGTACAAAGCACATTCTTCGAGCAACTGAACGTGAGTCCCTTGAGCAATAATCTGCCCTTGATCCAATACAATAATACGATCTGCATTCAGCACTGTCGCCAAACGATGGGCAATCACTAAGGTGGTTCGATCGGCCATCAATAGCTTAAGCGCAGCCTGTACCTTGTGTTCACTTTGCGCATCAAGCGCGCTGGTCGCTTCATCCAGTAATAAAATCGGCGCATCTTTTAGAATCGCACGGGCGATAGCAATACGCTGTCTTTGCCCGCCCGATAGACGCACACCATCTTCACCTAATCGCGTGTCATAGCCTTTGTCTAACAACTGAATAAACTCATCAGCATTGGCTCTTTTCGCCGCGTCAATGATCGCGTTTTTGTCCGTTTCACGGTTCGCGTAACCTAAATTATCTAACACACTTTGATCAAACAAGGCCGTTTCCTGAGGCACCAAAGCCAATTGATGACGCCACTGCGTTAAGTCATAGTCTTTAATGTCATGATGGCCGAAACGTATTTCACCTTGTTGTGGATCATAGAATCTCAGCAACAACTCAAAGAGGGTCGATTTCCCTGCGCCAGAGGGTCCTACAAGTGCCACGGTTTCACCCTGCTTTATTGTAAGGCTAAGGTTTTTAAGAACTGGTGTATTAGGTCGTGTTGGATAACAAAAAGTCACCTGATTCAATTCAATAAAAGTCTCACCCTGAAGCATATTCGAGTTTTCCGAATCAACACTCCCCTCTTGGCCACCAGTTATATCACTCGATACATTCAACAATTCCATGATTCGTTCAGCAGCACCAGCAGCGCGTTGTAACTCGCCAATCACTTCCGATAAGGCGGTCACTGCCCCCGCTACAATGATCGAATAAAATAAAAAACTCGCTAAGTCACCAGCACTAATAGCCCCAGAAATCACATCTTTGCCGCCGAACCAAAGCATCACGCCAATACCGCCCATAGAAAGCAAAATGGCCATCAGAGTTAACAAGGAGCGCTGTGTAATACGCTTCACACTGACACGAAAAGCTTGCTCTACCGCACTTGAAAAACGTTCTTCATCGTGACGCTCATGAGTAAAAGCCTGCACCACCTTAATATGTCGTAACGCTTGTGATAAATAGCGCCCTACGTTTGCCACTTCATCTTGGCTATCTCGAGACAAGCTACGTACTCGCCGACCAAAATACAGCACGGGGACAACAACAAAGGGCACGCAGGTAAGCAAAATGAGCGTTAATTTAAAATGCATCACTAGAAGAAATAAAATCCCCCCAAGCAGCATCAAACTACTGCGTAAGGCAATCGATAAAGAAGAGCCAATCACGCTCTGTAATAAGGTGGTATCTGAGGTAATACGAGATTGAATTTCACTAGGAGAATTGTCTTCAAAAAAGGAAGGAGAAAGCGTTAGTAAATGGCTAAAAACGGCTTTTCGTATGTCCGCTACCACTCTTTCACCTACCCAAGAAACCAAGTAAAAGCGGCAAAAACTACCAACACCTAGCAAAAACACCAAACTCAAAAAAACCAATAACGTCTGAGTCAAACCCGCTTCTGAACCAGAAGCCAAGCCTTTATCAATTAAAAACTGCACCCCTTTACCAAGGCTCAACATAGCACCAGCGGTAATGACTAAAGCAATAAGCGCCAACACCACCTGACGGCGATAGGGCTTTAAAAAAGGCAAGAAAGTGTTAATGCCTGTACCTAAAGCCAAAGCGTCTGTTGCTGAAGGTTTTGTCTCTGAGGAAGTAAAAAACTCTTTAGACACGTCAGGTTTATTCAAAAGTAAGCCCCATTAAGTTAATCTAACAGGCACTTACTATAACGGATCTTAGTACTATTAATGGGTAAAAAGTGTGCTATTAAGACACCAGCTTAACCAATTGACTTGAAGCCCATTCGGAAACCGCCCCAATGTTGACCTTTCACATAAATAGGCACAGATAGATCATGCAAAATCTCTCCCGTATCACGCTTATAGGTTTGCAATAAAAAAGTATCTGTATGTGAGCCGCAACGGCGCCCTGTCGGATCATCAAAAATCCGCTTAGTCCGGTTATTCACCAAATCTTTGTCATAATCGCCACTCAACGGCTGGCTGAACTTTTTATTATGGGTTGGGAAGTAGCCATTCACATCCACCGCACCGGCAAACATAACTTCTTCATTCTGTTCTAATACAGCTTCTTGAATCTCAGGGAAGTGTTGATCACTAAAGCTATCATACCCCGTACTAAACTTTGGAGGGTTGGTTCCTTGAATCGATTGATAATCGGTCGAAAAAACCGCCTGTTGAGTCAGTTCCCCTTTCTCTATGGCGGCTTCAAACAAATCGGCAATCGCTTGAGCCGAAGCTTTTGCCGTCTTGACTAACTCAGAGAAAAATAAGGATTGATCCACTTTATCTAACTCCCTAAAGACTACCTCAGCACCATTACTCAAACTGGACGCTTCTTCCGAGAGACGATCACTACGTTTAGAAATATCCTGTAATGAGGTGCTAATACGAGAAATAGAGCCACTAATTTGCGTACTAGTCGAGCCCAATTCCTCTCCTGTCGCTTCCACTTCATTCAATACAATAGAAGCGCTTTTCACTTCTTCCGTTAACGAAATAAAACGCTGTGTTTCTCCCAATAATGTTTTTGATAACGAGTCTGTTAGTGTTTTAAGAGAGGACATTTCTTGATTGGTTAATTCACTATTACGACGTACATCAGTCAATAACCCCGAAATTTGTTCCGAAGCATCTGCACTTTTGGCGGCCAATGAACGCACTTCATCCGCCACAACCGCAAAGCCACGCCCTTGTTCACCTGCACGGGCTGCTTCGATAGCGGCATTTAATGCTAATAAATTAGTTTGCTCAGAAACCCCTTTGATGACCGCTGTAATACTATCGATATCATCGGCACTCTTGGTTAATAACGCCAGTTGTTCACTCGCCGCCAGTACTTTTTGTGTTAGTTCATTCACCTGATCTGTGCTGTGCGTCAGCGCTCTTTGGGCTGTACTACTCGACTCAGCAGTATCACTCATTGTATTGGCTAACTGGCCAAGGTGATTCGAAAGCGTCAATCCAGTTTCGGAAAGCCTTTCTACTGCCTGTGTGATTTGCTCACTGTCATCACTAGTAAGATGAATGTCTTTAGCTAATGTATCAACAAAATGTGAAACTTCAGCCGCCCCCATTGCCATTTTAGATGTCGCACTGGTAACCGCTTGACTCACCTCAGTGTAATCCGTATCACTCCCTAAAAATGCGGTGTTTTTTTCGTTTTTTGCGAACTGTCCAGCAGGTGAGCGCAAGGTTTTTGGCAACACAAGCAAACAACAAAGCACAGCACCAATAATAACAAAAGGTAAGGCGATAGAGCCTTGTAGGTAACCAACTATAAATAGCGAGAATAGAGCGACAACACAGACTAGTGGGAAATAAAGCATAACCTTTCCTTCTTATTTTTTTCTAGTGTTTAACTATGCCATGAGAAGGTCAATGCAAAACAGAAAGCATACGACTAAAGTCTTACTAAAAAACCACCCTAATTTGCTAGCTAAATAAACGAAATCCCCATTTCATCACGCTCTCTTTGACTTCGGCCAAAGGCTGCTTAAAAGCCATTACTTTTAAACACGCCCACCAAAAAAGAATAAAAAAACCAAATATGTAGAAATTTAGACATATAAAATTCAAAAACAAGCCCAAAAAGTGCATTAAAAGCAACACTTTTTCATTTCAGTCCCACTAAACTGGATAAACAGGCTTCCACGAGAAGTATGCTTTTGCGCACAATCTGCCAATAACAAAAAAAAGAGGATTCCCCATGCTTACCAAGCCATCCAAAGATACTTTTTACTTAGAATTGGGACAGCTAACGTCTAATAAACTTGACCACCTTATGTCTTCCTTTGATAACTTACCTCCTAACCCTTACGCCGATGGTGCTTTTCGTTTACGTCGTTATTCACGTTTTACCTTTGCACAAGGTCAATTGACTCGTCTTCCTTCACAAGCCTTTGTTCAAGATGAAAGCATCAATCACTTCCAAGGAAATGTGGTAAGGTGCTATGAAGATATTGATGATCACACCACCCTAGACCCCGCCTTCATTGAATTATTTGAACATTTCCAAACTATGGCTCATGTTGCTGACAAGGCACCGATTGAAGTCCATCAGTTACGCATTCTTGCGGATCACCAGAGCGTGGAGGCTGCGCCTGAGGGGATTCACCAAGATGGTTTTGATCGCATTGGGATCTATGTGATGAAACGCCATAATATCCAAGGTGGCAATATCAATATTCACCTTACCGCAAACAGCCCAGCACTCATCAGCCATGATTTTGATAAAGGTGAGTTTGTTGTCCTAAATGACCGTAAATTTTTCCATAGTGCACAGCCAATCCAGCCTATCAATGGCGACAAAGGTTTTATGGATGTTTTTGTGCTCACAGCGAACCTAATGCATTAAGAAGAAAACCGTATGTACAATCTAGAAGAATGCCGTAAACAATTCCCTGCTCTTAACCAACGCTATCAAGGGATCACTCCTATCTTTCTGGATGGGCCTGGAGGCTCTCAGGTCAGTCAATCTGTGCTTGATGCCATGACACAGTATTTAGGCCGCTTTAATGCCAATTTAGGTGGCGCTTATTTTTCCAGTAAAGAAACCGAAAAAATGATGTCGTCTGCTCGCCTAGCAGCCAAAGATTTTTACCATGCACCATCAGAAAACAGCATTATTTTTGGTGCGAATGCCACCAGTATCACCTTCCATATGAGTCGTGCTATTGCTCGTGATTGGCAGCCTGGAGACGAAATAATAGTGACTAACTTAGATCATTATTCCAATGTATCGCCATGGGTATTGCTCGCCGAAGAGAAAGGAGTGCAAGTGAATTATGTGCAGGTCAATGAAGCCGACTGCACGCTAGATATGGCACATTTGTCGAAACTACTGAATAAAAAAACGCGTCTTGTGGCAATCACTTGTGCCTCTAATGTCACCGGCTCTATCGTGCCCTTAAAAGAGGTAATGACACTGATCAAAACTCGTAGTCATGCCATTAGTTATTTAGATGCTGTCCATTACGCACCGCATCACTTAATCGATGTGCAAGATCTCAATTGTGACTTTTTAATCACCTCGGCTTATAAATATTTTGGACCTCATTTAGGCGTACTTTATGCCAAGCCAGATACACTCGCCCTATTAACCCCTTATAAAGTAGCCCCCGCAAAGGATCTCGACCCTAACCGTTGGGAAACAGGCACTCAAAACTACGAAGCCCTTGCAGGCTATATCGCTTGCATCAACTATTTAGCTTCATTAGGTAAACATCAGGGACCAAGACGAGAACAACTTAGGGTTTCCTTCCAACAAATCCAGCAACATGAGACGGAGCTTAGTAAAGCCTTGATTAGTGAACTAAGTGAAATCCCTAATTTAACTCTCTATGGAATCCAGGATGTAGATCGCTTATCTGAACGCACTCCTACCATCGCTTTTTGTATTAAAGACATAGAACCGAGAAGGATTTCAGAATTTTTTGCAAAACAAGGTATTTGTCTATGGGATGGCAATTTCTACGCTCAAGGACTTTATAAACAACTGGACCTTTCCGATAAAGGCGGAGTTGTCCGTATTGGCTGCTTACACTACAACAAAGAATCCGAAGTACTCACTTTCAATAAAAAATTAAAATTACTTGTAACCAATTGATACATAAATTAATGCCAACCCCGCACACATTAACTCTCATCTAGAATAGAATTAATACAAGGGTCTCATTCATAATGTTAAGAATAGAGTAAAGTAGACAAAATAGAATTAGGATAACTTGTTGTGACAGATATATTTACGACAGTAATGGATGAAAAATCTGACGCACAACACACAACGAATAGTTCTGAAAAACGTGTCTTAATCATCGATGACCTTGGCGAAATGCGCTTAATGCTAAAGTCATTAATGATGTCAAAAGGCTATACTAATATTGATGTGGAATCCTCAGGTCAAAACGCAATAAAACTCATCCTAGCTAAACACTACGATATAGTATTATCCGACTATAACCTCGGCGGAAGCATTGATGGCCAACAAATATTAGAAACCACCTGTAAAACTTACGCCCTCGATCACTCCACTATTTTCATCATGATTACTGCCGATACGGATTATCAAAGTGTCGTTAGCGTGTTGGAGTACCAGCCTGATAGTTACCTTGTTAAGCCCTTTACCCCTGCGGCTTTTTTCCGACGCCTTGACCGAGTGGAGAAACAAAAAAAAGTCTTTAATGAGGTTAATATATCGCGGAAAAAACAAAATTTTGTCGCCATGGAAAAACAAGCGACAGACATCATGACGAAATTCCCCCATTACGCGAGCTTATGCTTAAAAATTATTGGCGAATCGTTATTTTCGCGCCACCAGTATGAGGAGGCCAAAGAACACTACGAGCTAGCAATACAGAAAAATGAGAACCTAGCTTGGGCCTATTTCGGCATTGCTGAATGTGAATTGAAACTCAGAAATCCAGAACTCGCTATCGTTAACTTAGAAAAAACCATCGAGCTCAGCCGTCACTTTTTATCCGCTTACGATGTCCTTGCCGACGCTCAAGAAAAACTAAAAAACCCTAAAGCGGCTCAAGAAGCGATCATGGCAGCACTAGGCGTTTCTCCTCGCTCTATCGATAGAACTCAACGTCTTGGACAAATCAGTCTTAAAATCAAAGAATGGAACGTTGCAGAACAAGCTTATGCAAAAATTATCCGTTTAACCAAAGGGACCTACCAAGAAAAAGTAGACTACTACTATGACCACCTAAAATGCCTTGCAGGCATGATGGAACATGGTGAGCAAAGCTCAAAAATTGCTGAAAAGTTCAAGCGTTCTTTAATCCGGCTACGCAACCTAGGGAAAGAAAACCCTGTGGTAATAAGCAATTCTTTTCGGGTAGAAGTTCAGCAATACCTGAGTCGAGAACTTATCGGTGAAGCCATTAAATCCTGGAAGCATTGGCGTCACTTAATAGACATAGGTCAAGCTTCACCAATAACCGAAGCACAAGAAGCAACACTTAAAAAACGCCTTGGTGTAGTTTAGCCCTCAACTATTCCACACCAACTAAGAGTAGAGGCAAAATTTAACCTCGTATTAGCTACTTTCTAAGCCCGATATAAGTCTATATAGTTGTTTTAAAAACAATTTTTTACTTTGTGTGTTGCTCACCTTTAAACAAGATAAAAAATAATTTTCATTCCTGCATCCAAACCCCCTCGCCCATTCGTTCCTATAAATAAGCTCCAACATATTACGTCATCAAATAATAAACGCCCTGAAACTGAGTATTAGGGAATAAATATGAATGCCATATACCTAATAGGTATACAAGATATGATTTTCCCTAAAAATGGCCTACAATGCCGAATTGTAATTTTTTGTAACAAACAAAATCACAAGGAAAAATAGTGGCAGAATTAGCAACGCCTTTGCGAAAAGCACAAAAGCCAAATGTAGTTTTAGCACCCAATGCCAACAATACGAATCAACGTGTTTTAATTATCGAAGACATGGGTGAGATGCGCTCTATGCTCAAAGCTCTCATGACGTCATTAGGTTATAGCAACATAGATGTTGAACCTTCCGGACAAGCAGCGATAAAACGCCTGTTAAGCAATCACTACTCCATTGTATTGTCTGACTACAATTTAGGTGGTGTTATCAACGGCCAGCAAATTTTAGAAATTACCCGGAAACTCTATGCTCTAGATCATTCCACCATTTTCATCATGATCACCGCCGACATAGCCTATGAAAATGTCGTCAGCGTATTAGAATATCAACCCGATAGTTACCTTGTTAAACCCTTTACGCCTGCTGCTTTCCAGCGCAGGTTTGAGCGGGTACAGAAACAAAAATCAGTGTTTGACGAAATCAATCAATTCCGTAAGAAGCAAGACTTTGTCAATATGGAAGTCAAAGCCAAGGAAATTATGCTGCAACAGCCTCACTTCGGCAGTCTATGCTTAAAGATCATTGGTGAATCCTTATTTGCTCGAAAGCGCTACAAGGAAGCAAAACGTCACTACATGCAGGTCACCCGAGAGCATGTAAACTTTGCTTGGGCACATCATGGCGTCGCCCTATGTGAAATGAAACTAGGCAATACTCTTGCGGCCATAGATAATTTAAACACGACAATAAAACTAAGCCGTCATTTTTTATCGGCCTACGACCTATTAGCAGACGCTCAAGAAAAGCTAGGCAACTATGAAGCAGCACAAGCCGCCATGCTTACTGTCCTACAAGTATCCCCCTATTCCATAGAAAGGTCGGAAAGGCTCGGCAAACTCAGTAATCGGCTACAAG
Source organism: Marinomonas transparens (assembly GCF_016463975.1). Taxonomy (GTDB): domain Bacteria; phylum Pseudomonadota; class Gammaproteobacteria; order Pseudomonadales; family Marinomonadaceae; genus Marinomonas; species Marinomonas transparens. Next base: position 128,097 of record NZ_JAEMNX010000005.1, read on the forward strand.
ACTGGAAAAATACTGAACACGCCTACGCTCGAATTCTCCGCCTAGCCCGTGATACCAGCGAAGAAAAAGTAGAGCATTACTATAACTATCTACACGCCATTACCAATCTCATAGAAAATGGCGATACCTCATCGAAGTTGGTAGAGAAATTTAGACGAGCATTAACTCGTCTCCGTTCTCTAGGAAAAGGCAACCCTATTGTCGTCTCTAACTCATTTCGTGCTGAGGTTCAGCAATACTTAAGCCGAGACCATCAAGGAGAAGCAATCAAGTCTTGGCAACAATGGAACCAGATGATAGAAAAAGGCATTGCCGCCCCTATCAAAGACACTCAGGTAAAAGTGATTAAACATCGCCTCGGCTTGCTATAAGACTCCTTCCCCGCTATCGTCAGCGTTTGATTTCTTGCCCGTAGCATTGTGACAAACTCTAGCGCTAGGGCACTGGTTATTTAGGGGCCCACACCATGTCTTCAGACGATAGCACTTCCGGGAATAAAGCCGCTCACACAACGCCTTCTGCGAGCCACGCTTTTTCTACTCTCATACCGGATGTCATTTTAGATGCCGTAGAGTCCACCGGCTTATGGAGCGATTCACGCATCTATCCACTAAACAGCTATGAAAACCGTGTTTACCAAGTCGGGATAGAAGACGCATCACCGCTTATTGCCAAGTTTTATCGACCAGAACGCTGGAGCGAAGCACAAATTCTTGAAGAACACGCCACGCTCTTACAGCTAAAGGCGGCCGGTGTGGCTGTCGTTGCTCCGATGGAGTTTGATGGTAAAAGCCTATTTCGTCATAACGACATCTATTTCTGTTTATCGCCAAGGCTGGTTGGACAACACCCAGAGGCCGATAATCTAGAGGAACTGTATCAGTTAGGCGAGCTCATTGGTCAAGTACATCTGGCAATGCAAAGCACTCCCTTTATTGAGCGCATCAGTGTTTCTCCCTTAGCTCAAATGGATGAGGCCGTCCGTCAAATTTTGGGTAGCAAATACCTTCCTGAAAAGCTCAAGCCGATTTATAAAAAACAGGTTTCTAAGCTTAGAGAAATGAGCGAAGCTCGTATTCATGCTTATTGGCCGACTCAGCTTCGCCCTGTTCATGGTGATAGCCATCGCAGCAACCTAATGCTGCATGAAGGCCAATTCCATTTACTGGATTTTGATGATTGCCAGAATGGCGTAGCGGTTCAGGATTTATGGCTGCATTTAACCCAGACAGAAAACCCCAGACAACAACTCAGTGAAATCATCGAGGGTTACGAAACCTACTTACCCTTTGAAACCCGTGAGTTAGATTTGATCGATGTCTTCAAAAGTGTACGTATTATTTGCTACGCTGCTTGGCTACAAAACCGTTGGCATGATCCTGCTTTCGTTAAAGCTTTCCCTTGGTTTGGTAGCGAAGACTATTGGTTAAATCACCTAAGTGAGCTACAAGGCTGCGAGCAGGAATGGGGAAATATTTCGCGATGATGCCATTAGAGTCGTCTCTCCAAACCCTGTTTGGTTTTGACCAATTTCGCGAGGGCCAACACCAAACCATCGAGCAGCTTTTATCTGGGCACTCTTCGCTTGCAGTGTTTCCAACCGGATCGGGAAAATCCTTGTGCTATCAGTTCACAGCGACTCAGCTAGCTGACTTAACTTTGGTCATTTCCCCCCTTATCGCCTTGATGCATGACCAATTGGCCTTTTTAAAAACCAAAGGCATTGCTGCCGCCTGTTTAGACTCCAGCCAGAATAAAGAGGAAAGCCAAGCCGTCATGTCTGGGGTACAAAATGGTTCGATCAAAATCCTAATGATTTCAGTCGAACGCTTTAAAAATGAGCGCTTTCGCCGCTTCATCAAGCGCATACCTATTTCCATGCTAGTAGTAGATGAAGCGCACTGTATTTCAGAATGGGGCCATAACTTTCGCCCTGACTATTTAAAACTCCCCCACTATCAACAAGAACTCGCGATTCCCCTCGTACTATTGCTCACCGCCACCGCCACACGGCGAGTGCAGAGAGACATGGCGCAGAAATTCGCTATTCACCCGGCGCATATAGTACAAACAGGATTCTATCGACATAATCTAGACATTGATCTACTACCTGCCCAAGCTAATGACAAGCTTAATAAGTTAAAAAACGTATTGAACGACACCCAAGGGCCGAGCATTGTTTATGTTACTCAGCAAAAAACCACCGAAGACATCGCTCAGGCTTTAAGAGCTGATGGCTATTCCGCAGTTGCTTATCATGCGGGATTAGACAGCGAGATACGCAGTCGCATTCAAGCGGACTTCATGTCCAGCAAAACACGTATTATAGTTGCGACCATTGCCTTTGGTATGGGCATTGATAAAGCCGACATTCGTCTTGTGGTACATTATGACTTGCCTAAGTCGATTGAAAACTACAGTCAAGAAATTGGGCGTGCAGGACGAGACAACCTAGCCAGCCGCTGCGTATTGCTCGCTAGCTTAGAAGGCTTGCATACTCTAGAAAATTTCGTCTACGGTGACACACCTGAGCCACAAGACATAGACACCCTGCTGCACACTATTGCAGAGCAAACCGTCGAACAAGAGTGGGAAACACAGCTTTACGGACTATCCAATCAAACCAATATTCGTTCTTTGCCAGTCAAAACCCTACTGGTTCAGCTCGAATTACTCGGTGCCATCACACCAAAATACAGTTATTACGCTGATGTACGCATTAAATGGGAAGGGGATCGAATTTCCTTTGCAAATCAGATACCGGTTGAATGGCAGAATGCCTACCAAGCCATTCTCACTGGCATTCAATATAAAAAAATCTGGGGCGCGCCAGATTTCAATAAACTCTTTAATGAGGCAGGGTTATCTCGAGGTGATGTGCTGCAGGTGTTAGAGTTCGCAGCGGAGCAGAATGTCCTCACACTAGAAAGTAAAGGCTTGACCGAAGTCTATCAGGTCAATTCCCATGCATTTCATCATCAAACGTTAGCCAACCAATTACAGCAATATGTCGATGAAAAACAAAGTGCCGAAATAGAGCGCATTGCCACCATGATTCGCTTTTTTCAATTAGAGCGCTGCCTAAATCACAACCTAGCCCGCTACTTCGGTGATCAAAATGCACCCGAAGCCTGTGGCCACTGCTCCGTTTGCCGTAACAATGTGCTCGTTTTTGCTAAACCAGAAATAAGCGGGAGCCGTCATCATGATTGGCAAGAAAACTTAGCAGACTACATCAAAGAGTTCGCCCACCATGTCAAAACCAAAAGCCCTAACACGGCCATCACAGCGGTATTGATTACACGCTTTTTAACTGGCTTAACACAACCTATATTCACCAAGATCAAAGCACGGCAGTTACGAGGTTTTGCCCACTGTGAAGAGCAGGCGTACCAATCCGTGCTTGAGGTTGTTACTCATATTTTGTCGAGGAACTAGGTTGAGATGAGGATTTAGCGCCTGTTGAGGAACTCGACTCTTCAACAGTAGCATTATCACTCTGTTCATCCGTATGATGGGTATCTGTATGACTCAACTCACCCTCCTGATAAACACTCACTTCAATGAGATTATTATCAAGGTCATTAAAATAAACGGACTCAATTGGACCTTGGGCACCAGACTTGGTCACCGGGCCTTCTAATAGATTTATTCCAGATTCTTGCAGAGAAGCCATCACCTTTTCCATAGGCCATTCAGCAATCAAACACAGGTCACCTGAACCTTCCATCGCATGGTTACGAACTTCATCTCCCAATAACTGAAAGTTGATTTTCTGATTACCAAAACGCACTGCCCGCCGGCCTTCGCCAAAGCTAATCGCTTCCATTTTCAAGGTAGTTTCGTAAAAAGATACCGCCTTTTCTATATCTGCCACCGTCAATACAATGTGGTCCAAATGGCTAATCATTTTTGCCTGTCTCCCTCATACAAGTCAGCCATCATGCTACGAATCATTGCGAGGAAAAACAAGTTAATAAATAAGCGTTTAGCGTAAAGAATGTAAAGTAAGACCACCGTCAATCAAGCTTAACTTTTGACGTTTATTGAGTTTCTTCACACGATACTCCAGCACCAAAGCATCACTCTTAGAACCCACCTCCTCATGCCACATGAGTTCTAACGGCCCCTTACCTTTCAAATAGCGAGCGCCCCGCTTATTCAAACCAGAATGCTCTTTAAAACGACGCTCCACATCCGTAGTAATACCAGTGTAAAGAGTATTGAGACGAGTCTTAATCATATAAATACTCCACACAGACACTTCAACATTCTGGACGCTGTTGATCACCTTCAATACTCCCCCTGTGACTTCCTTTGATTACGACCTAATAAAAACAGCTGCGCTACAAGGCACGATACAACCAAACCTATCGCAAATAAATTCGTTCCTTGCCAGCCAATAAGAGACATCAAAACAGCAGGTAACATGGCACCCAACATAGCTAAAATGGCAATGCCTGTATCACCCGCTCCTTGCAAACGCTTTGCATCTTCATTGCCTTCTAACAGCACTGCAATATAGGCACTGCCACCGACATAGGCCAAGTTCCAAGCCAATCCCAAAAATATCAAAGAAACCACAATCGACGAGTAGCTATCATCAAGAACATTCACCAAAAAGGTGACCAAAAACAGCAACAATCCTGTGCCAATCACTTTTTGGTGACCAAACTTGGTGATCAAATAACCAGACACAAAAGATGGTGCAAACATAGCTATCACATGCCATTGAATCGCCATCGCCGAATGATCAAACATCACGTGCATATGGTGCATTTTCAAGGACGACTGGACCATCACCAAGTTCATAATCCCGAAGCTCAAAGCAACGGATACAATGGTAAAAAGCAGCATGGGAGAAGCACTTTCTGATAACCGACGGCGAGCATTAACAACGTCGACACCCTGCTTTTTATGCGCTTTTATAAGCGTTTCTTTTGGCAAAAACTGAATCAGTAGCAAATTCAGCAAAGCCAAGAGGATGAGCACGCCATAGCATAACGAAAATAAAGGAAACCCCTCGATATCCCGTAGGGAACTGGAAATAAAAGGGCCGATAATACCCGCCACAAGACCACCAGCAATCACAAAAGAAACAGCTTTAGACTTCACCTTCCCCGTTAAATTATCCACCGCAGCAAAGCGATAATAATTAGCACAAGCAACAAAGCATCCCAGTAAAGAATGTGCCAATAACAGCAGCCAAAAAGAGTTTTGCAGAACAGCAAGATAGCCGCTAATACCTGCGCCGGCTAACCCTATCGCCCCCACCACAAAGCCAAACTTGCGGCCTTTTTTTTCCATCAAGATAGAAACTGGATAAGTCGCCAATAATATAAACAAAAACTGCATACCATAGGGCAAGGTAGCCCAACTCTCATTAGGCGCTATCAGATTTCCCACGACAGCAGCAACGGCCACCGAAATAACCGCGGCGGTTAAGTTAATTGACTGACACAAAAAGTACAAATAAATGTATTTAGGAATCGCCGTCACTTGCATTGCAGCACCTTTCATTTAGAACGTCCTTTCGATGTCAATGTTGGAGAACCTAATGGCTCACCATTAATAGTAAAGTAGATGCCGTGGCAGCCCCCATGAAAAAATTAAACGCTCGCTGACGTTTTGGCTCAGTTAACCAACGACGAATACTGGTTCCCGCCCACGCCCAAACGGTAATGGAAGGAAAGTTTACACAAGAAAAGAGCACAACAATCCAAATACCAGACAGTACATACAGATCCCCGCTTAATGAAAAGCTCGCCACAGCACTGATCGACATAATCCACGCTTTTGGATTCACATATTGAAAAAGCAAAGCTTGCCACCAACGCATAGGCGAAGCTTTATTCGCTTTATCTTGCAGTCTCCCTACCGGCGAACTGGCTATTTTCCAAGCCAACCAGAGCAAATACGCACAACCAGCCCACTTCAAGACTTCATATATAGGCGGATACAAAGCAAACAAAGCACCAAGCCCTAATAAAACAGAAGTCAGCATGCTCGCCATCCCTAATGTGATGCCGATCATATGGGGCAAGGTCCGTCGAAAACCAAACTGTGCCCCTGACGCCAATAACATAATGTTATTTGGCCCTGGAGTAATCGAGGTTACCCAGGCGAACATGGCAATCGCCAAATAAAAAGTCGGAGTACTCAACATCACTCACGCTCCCTTGTCCGGTATAAATCCTGATAAACACCACCCAATGACGCTTTTGCTATTTCTGCGGTACGCAGCTCTTCATTAATACCCACATCCTTTAACTGTGTTGCAGTAAGTTTTGCCAAGGCTTTACGTGTTTGATAGCGCTCCATACAGAACTGAATATGAGCAAGTAGACTAATAACTAACATGGCTTTTCTCCTTCCAATGATGGCTGCTAACCTATGTCACAGCGACCTTGTGTGTGTATTACTACTTTAGAAAAAAGCCCATCAACAATACAGATCCAGATGATTTCATTATCCACCATACAGAATGAGGTTTTTTATTCTGTATGGTGTAATAATGCACAATCTGTATGGTCACTATACCGAGCAAAAAAACCTACAATAATTACAGACATTCGAAAGATATAAATAAAGGCACTTATCGGGGACAAACCATGACGCTTTATCAAAACCTAGCAAACCGTCTACGGGAACACATACAGCATGGCTTTTACAAAGTAGGCGACAAATTACCTTCGGTACGACAACTTGCTCAAGAACACAGCGTCAGCATTTCCACGGTTCAAGAGGCTTACCGTCAATTGGAACAAGAAATTCTAGTTGAAGCTCGACCAAAATCCGGTTATTTCGTTTGCCATCGTCAACAGAGTGACAACTTGCCCAGTGTTTCACGACCACCACAGCGCCCTTTAGAAGTATCCCAATGGGAGGCGGTACTGAATATGCTGATGATCCGCACCAGAAAAGATACCGATGTTCATTTACAACATGCCATGCCAGATATGAAGGCCTCCACATTAAAGCCTTTACTTAAAACCCTGTCGGACCTGTCTAAGCAACACCCTGAACTAGGATTAGGTTACGGCGACGTTCGAGGTGCCGAAGAGTTGCGTATAGAGCTTTCTCGCTTGGCGGTCGCTTCTGGCTGTCAACTCCATCCAGACGATCTGGTCATCACATCCGGCTGTCAAGAAGCCTTGTCTGTTTGCCTAAGAGCGGTTTCCGAACCCGGCGACATTATTGCCATTGAATCACCCAGCTTTTATGGTTCCATGCAAGCCATCAAGGCGGCAAACTTAAAAGTCATGGAAATCCCTACTCACCCAGAAACCGGCATGAGCCTAGAGGCATTAGAGCTGGCGCTTGATCAGTGGCCAATTAAAGCCATTTTTGTCACCCCTACTTGTAATAACCCCATGGGCTACACCATGCCAGACGACAAAAAAGAAAAGCTTTATCGCCTTGCGCAAAACTACAACATTGCCATAGTAGAAGACGATATTTATGGCGATATTTCCTATCAATTTCCACGCCCTAAAAGCATTAAGTCTTTCGATACCGATGGCCGTGTTCTATTGTGTTCTTCGTTTTCAAAAACCATCGCCCCAGGTATGCGTGTGGGTTGGATTGCCCCCGGCCGATATCGTGACAAGGTCACCCACATCAAATATGTGAACAGCTCAATGTGCCCGGTTTTTCCACAACTGGCCATTGCCAAGTTTATTCGCCTAGGTGGCTACGCTAAGCATTTACGTCTTGTTCGGCAGCGCTATGAACGACAGCGAGACCACCTTCTTAACAGCATCAAAACCCACCTTCCAAGCGATACTCGAGTGAGCTTCCCTGATGGCAGCTTCATATTGTGGGTAGAACTCAATGAAAACATCGATGCCACAAAAATGCTCGAAGCCTGCCGTGAAAAAGGTGTTGGTTTCGCACCTGGACCATTATTTTCTTCCACTGGCAAGTTCCGTAATTGCTTACGACTTAACTACAGTGAACTCAGTATGGAAAAACGAGAGTGGGCCATTAAGACCTTAGCCAAGGTATTAAAAGAATTTACACAGGAGAATATAACCACGGCCCCTAAAGACAGTCTAAGGCGTTAATATCTAAGGTTACTCATTCCAGCGACACAATTGTAAAGATATGCAAAGAGTGTCCCAAGCGCTAACGAATAACCTAATAATCTGGTAAGAATATAACGGTCATTTATCGTAGGTATATCGAATGCACTACAAGCCTTTATGGAATATCGGGCTGCTCTGCTTTAGCCTTGTTCTAACGGCATGCGCCAGCACAGAAAACCGTGAGAAATTTGCCAACTTAGCACAACAGGAACTCAATAGAGTAAGCAGTGAAAAGGCGACACAATGGAAGCAGCTGGATCAGGTCGCCCCTGCTAGCTATTTAACAGATTTGCTGCAAGATCCACAGCTCGACAAGCTCATCAAGCAAGCACTTATAGCAAACCCAAACTTGCAAAGCACCTTGCTGACCTTGCAAACCAGTGTGTGGGAATTGAAAAGTACCCATGGAGACAGTTTACCCAGCGTCAATGCCAGTATTGGCGCGAGAGAGTCCAAAGACGCAGACACCAGCTACAATGCTGACCTAACCGTTAGCTGGGAACTAGACCTCTGGCAAAAACTCGCTAATTCTGAACAAGCGGCGGCAAAAACCTTAGCGGGAGACGAAGCACTTTATCAAGCAAGTCGCGATGCCCTCGTGGCCAATGTGATGAAAACTTGGCTGTCTCTCACCGCTCGACAACATGCGGTCAAAATAGAGCAACAAAGATTGGCCTTGCTCGAAGCCAATGAAAAGTTGATTATCAAACGTTTTAAAAATGGCCTAGACAACCTAGAAAAAATGGACGAAGCCCGTACTTCAACCTCACAATCACGAGCCAACTTAGCCGAATACAAAGAAAACCTCGAAACCAAAAAGCGCGAACTGCAATTGCTACTGGGAACAACGAAAACACTCAACATGACTCCAAATGTAGATTACCCAAATGTCAGCCTGACCCTAGATAAACTACCTGAGCAAAGTCTACAACGCCGTCCCGATTTAAAATCCGCCTATTTAGCCATCGAAGCGGCTGATCTGAATACCTCAGTGGCCTATAAAAACATGTTGCCATCCATCAGTTTAAGCGCGGCATTGAGCGATGCAGCAGAATCGCCACGTATGGCATTATTTACCGCCCCCGTTTGGTCATTGGTCGCACAGTTAACCCAACCACTCTATAAAGGCGGACAATTAAAAGCCGCCAAAGAAATCGCCAAACTAAAAACAGCACAGGCTTACCAGTCCTATCGCAACACACTATTAACCGCCGTTAACGAGGTAGAAAACGCCATTGGACAAGAAAAAGTGCTACAACAAAGGGTCAGTCATATTCGTGATGCCCTCGCCAGTTCACGCAGTAATTTAACTCAATATGAAAAGAAGTACCGCAGCGGTTTGGTCGCCCTCAGTGACTTAATTTCTGCACAAACCACCACCTTTGATCTAGAAGCCCAACTTGATAGGCTCATTTTCGATCATTTATCAAACCGTATTACATTAGGATTGGCACTAGGCCTTGGAGTTAAACAACCATGAAGACCTCTTCACAATGGATGCTTCTTATCTTGTCTTTGCTTGCCGCCATCGCTGCCTACTTCTACATTAATAATGCGTTACAAGAACAAGAGTTCGATCGCGGCAGACCACGCCCTGAGCAAAAAGAACAAGCTATCGACGTCAGTACAATAAAGCGACAGGCCAGCAGCCACACAGCAACAATACAGGCTTCCGGTATTGCGAAACCAAGATACCAACTTAGCTTAACCAGCCAAGTAAGCGGTGAAGTGGTGAATATCTCCAATCAACTTGAAGCAGGCCAAAGGGTCAAAGAAGGCGATGTGTTAGCAACCCTAAGCAACCGCCAATTAAACAGTGCCGTTGCGAGCGCTAAAAAAGCGCTGGCCAGTGCCGAGCTTGCCCTTAAAGAAGAACAACGCCAAGGTGATCAAGCCCGTGCTGAATGGAAAGCTGCTGGCTTTAAAGGCGACCCTGAATCCGATTTAGTATTGCGCGTTCCGCAACTGGCCAATGCCAAAGCCGATGTCAATGCTGCCAAGGCCGCCCTTGCGCAAGCCCAAGACGACCTGCACCATACCAAAATAGTCGCGCCCTTTGATGCTTTGGTTATTAACCGCAACATTTCACCCGGCTCCTATCTAAGTGCAGGAGGCGAAATTGCTACGTTATACAGTACCGATCGGGCGGAAATCACCATCAACTTAGCCAGTAGTGATTGGCAAAAATTGCCCGCCATGTCGAGCCTGCTTAGCCATGATTGGCCAGTTGCTATTCGTAGCATTGACTCGAACGATAGCTGGCAAGGCAAGATACTGAGTGTCGATCAACACATTGATACCAACACCAGAATGCGCAGTTTAATCGTCAGCCTTGCTTCCCCTTTGGATCAAACACCGCCGCTGCTCCCCGGGGCCTTCGTCACCATCCAATTACAAGGCAAGCCAATGGCCAATTTATGGCAACTTCCTAGCTCTGCCCTTAGCCAAAAAAGTGAAATTTGGTATCTGAATGACGACAACCGACTCGATGCTTTTGAGACCACACCGCTCTTTGTTGACTCTCAATTCATCTACATACAAGTGCCTGAGAAGTTACAAAACAGGGCTTACCATGTGCTCGTCAAACCCTACAGTAGCTACCTTAAAGACACCCTAGTCAATCCTGTGGAGCAAGCACAATAATGACCCCTCTTGACCAACCAAAAGGCATTATCCCGTGGTTTGCAGGCAATCCCGTTGCCGCTAATTTGTTGATGCTCTTAGTGATTGCCCTAGGGGTGATCAATATGGGCTCCCTCAACAAAAAGAGCTTCCCCACCTTGCCTCCCAATGGCATTGACATCAATGTCAGCTACGACAGTGGCTCCGCAAAAGAAAGTGAAGAAGGCATCGCCATTCCTATTGAACAAAAATTACAAGGTGTGGAAGGTATCAAAAGCGTTATGTCGAGCTCGTCTGCGGGTGGGGCACAGGTCAGCATAGAAGTAAAAGACGACTATGATCTAGATAAGGTTTTCTCTGACATAAAAGATAAGGTCGGCGAGATTAATAGCTTCCCTAGCGAAGCCGATCCTGCCGTTATTACGAAAGACACACGCTCCGAGCTCGCAATCATTATTCAACTCTATGGCGATGCAGACAGACGTACTCTACAAAAACTGGCTGACGATCTAAAAACCGACTTATTGGCTGACGAGGAAATTAACTCGGCGTCCATTTCCGGTATGTTAGACCCTACAATGCTCATTGATATTGATAAAAATAAGCTGGAGGCTTATGGCCTTACCCTATCAGACATTAGTACGGCGATTAAAACAGAATCAAGCTCTGCTCAAGTCGCAACGCTAAGCAATAAAGACGTCTATTTAACCATTAGCGCTTCTGAGCAAGCCTACTTCAAACAGCAATTTGCCAATATTCCCGTAAAACAAATCGCCACGGGAGGACAAGTCATGTTGGGGGAGATTGCGAATATTCGCGATACCTTTGATGACACAGACTTTGTCTTATCTCGTTTCAACCAAAAAAACAGTCTCGCCATTAGAGTCAACACAACGGGCAATGACGACATTATTACCACGGTGAATGCCACTCAAAAAGTCGTCAAAACATGGCAAGAAAACGGCCGTTTACCGAATAAAGTGCAGCTTACTACCTGGAATAATCGCAGCGAATCGATTAACCAACGACTCAATCTAATGATCAAAAATGCCATGACAGGCGTTTTTCTCGTGTTTGTTTTGCTGGCTATTTTTCTCAATATTACTGTCGCGTTTTGGGTCGCCATGGGCTTGCCCTTCATCTTCTTCGGCACCATTTTTATTATGGGAACCAGTAGTATTGGTCTAACGTTAAATCTGATCACTACCTTTGGCTTTATTCTCGCCCTAGGCATAGTAGTGGACGATGCCGTCGTCGTGGGAGAAAGCATTTACGCGACAAGAAAAAGAGACGGCGATACCCTAGGCAATACCATAAAAGGCACCATGCAAGTGGCCGTCCCCACGTTATTTGGCGTCTTCACCACGGTGGCGGCTTTTTGGGCCTTGTCCAATATCGATGGGCGACTTGGGAGAATCTACTCCCAATTCGCTGTCGTCGTCGCCATTTGCTTGGTGCTATCAGTGGTCGAATCAAAAATCATTTTGCCAGCTCACCTGTCTCACCTTAATACTCACAAAGCAGTCCCAAAAAATATTCTTTCCAAGTTTTGGGCCATGATTCAACAAGGAGCCGATTCTGGATTGCAGTACTTTAGTGACCGACTTTATCGACCGGCCATCGATTTTGCTTTGAATCAAAGATATGCCATGTGCATCCTCTTTATCACGCTCTTTGCCCTCGTCATGTCGATGCCCTTCACTGGCGACATTCGCACCAGCTTCTTCCCTCGTATTCCGGGCGATACAGTACGCGCTACACTTGTCATGCAAAGTGATACCAGCTATGGACAGACTCAACGAGCATTATTAGCGATAGAACAAACAGCCTATCAAGCAGACCTTGAACTGCGTCAAAAACCTAGCAGGAAAGGTCAAGGTCAAGATCAAAAGCCAGCAGAGCCCCTCTCTAACGATAAAAGACCAAAGCAGAAACCAGTAACAGAAAGCGGCATTAAGAATATTCAAACCGCCTCTAGTGGTGACCAAGGAGGCAGTTTTCGTGTTGAGCTAAAAAGCGATGGGCCTTATACCGCCCGCCAGTTCTCTAGCAAATGGCAACAGCTCACAGGATTACCAGAAGGGGTAAAAAGCTTCCGCATTCGTAGTGGTCGAGATACCGTCGATGCCTTGTATGTGGAACTCACCAGCAGTGATTCAAATGCCCTCGATGGGGCGATAGAAACACTCATTAGCAAGCTAAATGGCCTACCCGCAGTAACCGGCATTGAAAAATACGATACCCCACCTGAAGCGCGTCTGACTTTAAACTTAACCGAACAAGGACGCCTATTAGGGCTAGACACAACAGATCTAGCAGGCCAAGTAACACAGAACTTTGATGGCACTGTGGTGCAAAAATATCAACGAGACAATGATGAAATCGAAGTGCGACTCGGCTACCCAAAAGACCAGCAAGAGTCACCCACCGCCATCATGAACACCAAGGTTATCCTAGATAATGGCGCACGCATTCCCCTCTCATCCGTAGCCAGTTTAACAAAAACCGAAGTGCAAACAGACATCATACGTATTGATGGCAAGCGCTCTTATTATCTCTCTGCGGAAGTGGATAAAGACCTCATGTCTTCTACTGAGATTGTGGATTACCTAAAAAGTGCAGTGATGCCAAATTTGCAAAAGCAATTTGCCAGTGTCCATTTTGATTTCTCTGGAGAAGCCGAAGAACAGGCCGAAACCGAATCCTCCCTCGCCAAGATGTTTATGCTAGCGTTACTCATCATCTATGCTTTATTGGCTATTCCACTTAAATCCTATAGCCAACCTATTATCATCATGATGGCAATACCTTTTGGTATTATCGGGGCTTTATTGGGACACTGGATGAATGACTTATCACTGAGCATTTTCTCCCTCAACGGCATCTTGGCGCTCAGCGGTGTGGTGGTCAACGACAGCCTATTATTGGTGTCTAGATTTAACGATATTCGCAAAGACACCGTGCATGTAAAGCACGCCATTCGCCTAGCCTGCCAGAGTCGATTACGGGCAGTATTACTCACCTCTTTCACTACCTTTGCCGGCTTGATGCCGATACTGTGGGAAACCTCAAGGCAGGCACAGGCCTTGATTCCTGCGGCGGTATCCTTAGGTTATGGCATCATGTTTGCCACCGTCATTACATTGGTATTAATTCCAGTACTCTTGATGATTCAAGAAGATATACGTAAGCTAATTGCTCGAATCAGCCACAAAGCCACGAAAGTATTGGAACCACAAGACGAATCGATTTAAAGAAGTCTACTCATGAAAAAAATCAGTGTCTTACTTATTTTTATTGCCATAACAGCTTGTACAACACAGGGCGCCTACGACGTAATACAAGCAAATCAGAAGCACACTTGTAACGAATATCGAGGCCAACAACGGGATGACTGTTTGGACTCTTTCAGTCAATCCTATGAACAATACAGCGAAAACCGTGAAGCATACGATTAAATATAAGCACTAAAAAAAAGACATCTACTTAGAGCTTTTCAGCCAACTAAAACCTGCGGGATAGCTATGATAACCATCAAAATCCGCCTTACCTAAATGGATACCTACTGACTTTGCGATGCTATAAACCATGCTGATATGGAAGAAAAAATTGGGCAATATGTAATGATGTAAAAATTCGGGTTGTGGTAGGCTAAGTTCGACAAAACCCGCCTTTTCTCCAAGCAACACATCTTTGTTCAAGGCCTCTAACTTAGGCAATTTATTAAGGTAACCTAGGGTAGCCGATATTTGCTCTCGAACTGCACTTTTGTCATCACTTCCCTTATCAAAAGAAACGACTTCAACACCCACCAGAGGACAATAGCCACGCAAGGCAAAATTAGCCGCTATACGGGCATTGGTTGCTAAACAAAACATATCAGCGGACAAAGAGGCCGAGAAGTGTTCTTCTGGAACCTGTTGTAGCATTTTATCAAGTTGATTAAGGTAATGAGCCAATAACGCCTTTAAATCGATATCCATACTACTCCTAACCTAGATAGTTTCTTCCTATCTAATTAAATGCACACAGTACAGCGAATATAAAACATGAGACCACCAATGAAAATGGAATTTACCGCAATAAAACCAGACGAGTTTGCAGCGCTATTTACTGTGGTTAAACAAGGGATCTACCCTTATGTGGAAGAATGCTTTAGCTGGAACGATGACGTTCAACGTGATCGCCTGATTAACGACTATCAACCACATTGGTTTCATTGGCTTATGATGGATAGAAAACAAATAGGGCTGGTGTGCTTTAAACCCTATGATGATGCCTTTCATATTCACTTACTGATACTACTGCCTGACTATCAAAAACAGGGCTTTGGTAAAAAGGTCATGCAACAGATTCATCAACGAGCAAAACAAGAGTCTAAGCGTAAAATAACCCTATCCAGTTTTTCAGCCAATCAAGGTGCACTGAGGTTTTATCAATCACTTGACTATCAAACCACAGCAAAGGACGAGCAATTCCATTGCCTCGCCCTCTTACTTTAGATTTATTCATGACAATATTGGATACTGTGTTTTCTAAATCTAAGCGACCTCTTCCCAAGCAGGAAATGGATCCGCCAATGCCATCCATGCCGCTTTGCCTGCCAATAGCTCTTGCTCGGTTAATAAGCACCCATCTAAGGTGGCCGCTATAGCCTCTTTGTCTAAGTTTTGTCCAATAAACACCAATTCCTGACGCATATCACCAAAAGGTTCCACCCACTGAGCTTCAATGGAAGCAAGGTAATCAGGGTCTTCCGGCCAGCGATTTTTAGGCACCGCTTTCCAAAACATGCCAGCAAAACCATAATGGGCAATCCCCCCCGCTTGACTCCATTGCCCTGCAAATTCTGGCCGACTTGCTAGCCAAAAGTAACCTTTAGAGCGCAGCAGCTTTCCAAATGCTTCAGTATTATGAAGGAAGTCAAAAAAACGCTGTGGATGAAAAGGACGACGCGCCAAATAAGCAAAACTTCCGATACCATACTCTTGCGTTTCAGGCACATGCTCGCCACGCATTTCTTTCAGCCAACCAGCCGCTTGTTGCGCCCGCTCGAAGCTAAACTTTCCCGTTCCTAAAAGGCGTTTTGGCTCTATGTTGCCCTGTCGAATGGCAATAATTTCGGCCTCTGTATTCAAGGAGCAGAGTATTGACTCTAACTGGTGCAATGCTTTTTCACTGACTAAATCCGTTTTACTAATTAGAATCACATCTGCAAATTCCACTTGCTCAATCAATAAGTCCGCGACACTACGCTCATCCTCTTCTCCTAATGACTCCCCTGTTTCCTTCAAGGCACTAGCCTCTTCATAATCCTTCATAAAATTGACCGCATCCACCACTGTCACCATGGTATCAAGCTGAGCAACATCCGATAAACTCACCCCATTTTCATCAGCGAACGTGAAGGTTTCCGCCACGGGAAGCGGCTCAGAAATCCCCGTTGACTCGATCAGTAAATAATCAAAGCGCTTGTCCTGTGCCAGTTTACTGACTTCAATCAAGAGATCTTCTCGCAAGGTACAACAGATACAACCATTGCTCATTTCGACTAATTTTTCTTCGCTACGATTCAACGACACATCTTGCGAAATCGTCGCCGCATCGATGTTTATCTCACTCATATCATTAACAATAACCGCGACTTTTAATCCCTCACGGTTATTTAATATGTGACTCAATACGGTGGTTTTACCCGCCCCCAAAAAGCCAGACAACACAGTAACAGGCAATTTACCTTGATGGTTTCCCATGATTTTCTCCTACAACAATGAAATGTTATAATATAACATTTCATTGTTGATGAGTAGATATCCAACATCAGCGACACGGTAAGAAAAGCGAAAATATACTTATTCAGTATCTTGCGGTGAAAAGTGCCGCCGATAAAAATCGGTCATGGCATGTTTTGGATTAGCTGAAAAATATTGCCAGCCCCAACCTTGATAGTGATTTAACGCTCTCCGGTTAGTTCGGCTCACGGATAATAAAGCCCCCTTACAGCCTTTCTCCATAAGTTGCTCCGCAATAAATTGTTGCAGTTGAGCGGCCAAACCAGAGCCACGGTATTCAGAAATCAAGTAGATCAAATTCACATAGCCGGTATCAGCAAGCTCAGAAAAAGCTCTGAACTCTAGCTGACCAATAATTTTACCTTGCGCCCATAAATGAAAATAAAAGTAGTCCGGATTGCCAACTTTAAGGAAAAGGTTGTCTTGATAACCTACTATGGAAGCTTCAAACCCTTCATAGGTATCGAAGCTACAAAAATACGAATCCCTGCGAAAATCAACACAGGTTTGAAAATCGTCTTCCACATTGATTCTTTTAAAATCTACTTCCATGACTTTCTTCTACCTAGGTTAAAAAGCCCTCTATCAAAGAGGGCTTCGTATCACGATCCAGCTATCTTAGCTCAGAACATAGAAATTCACTTATTCTATAGGTGAAAGTAAATCTGGGTTAACCACTAGGTTTCTTACCCCATGGGCATGGTCTTCTTTAAAGACGTTATCGCTATCACACCAATCGCCAATCGTCTCAATATTCACTTTCTCTACTTTAGGACGAACATTCCATGTTACCTGATAAGGAGAGGCTTTTTCATTATAGCCAGGCCCCGTTGTTGAACCCGCATAAGTTACTGGAGTGCCTGTATTATTCGGAATATCGGTGGCTTGATAAAGGCCATCACGTACACCATGGGCAGTCAATTTATTGAAATCAAGCGCTTGATTATCATTGACCGCCACATAGACTTGCGCTTCCACACGTAACTGAGGATTCTTTATTTCATCGCTAATGCAAGACCCGAGTGTTGGGCCCGGCTTTACCTGAGCAGACGAGTAAACATAATGTACTTCAATGGTGTCACCAGGGAATACTTGGCTATGCTTACTCTTACAGACAGAGCCACCCTTAATAGGCTTAAGCTCTTCAGCAGTCAGTTTGCCCGCATAAACATAACCAGTTTGATAACCTTCACCATTGCCGTTACCCGCATATTGAGTGAACTCTCCCCCTTTATGCTCGGCATTTTTATGGAAATGGATATTACAGAGGTTCATTTTGGTCGACACTGGCGCGGCGCCAAAGCTTCGAATATTACGGCCAAACTTAAGATCAATATCTCGTGGGGCTTGAGGACCAAAACCTTTTCCTTCCGTATTTTCAGCTAACTCATGTCGCTGTTCACTGATGGTTTCATCAGAAACTACCTTGTGTTCGCCAGCCAACACAGCACCAGAAAGAAGCGTAAAACCAACCACCCCAACCACTTTATTCATTCTCATCATTAACACCTTAGTTCGATTTAGATCATAGGAAAACCAACTTTTTATTCAATCCATGATGAAAAGCACTGCTCCAGTATAGGAGGGAGAGACCTATTTCTAAGAGAGAAAACCAAGGAAGTTATGCCGTAAAAGTGTGAACTTTATGAAAAAAGCATGTTTTCTATAAAAAGTAATGATTTTGAAACAATACCCATGTAGGGGCTTAAATTAAGCCATTTCTAAATATTTTAGTCTCTTTTTCAGGATTCAAATTCCCCTTATCCCTAATCATTGAGAACAGAGTTGCAACGCATTCAAAAAAGACACAGAATAAAAAACATCGTTCTAAATAATAAAAGGAAAATAGAACAAAATGCACTTAGATAGTACAGATTTGCAACTACTTGCTTTAATTCAAACTAATGATAGTATCTCGACAGAAGCCATGGCGCAGCAAGTTGGGTTATCAAAAACGCCCTGCTGGAGACGCGTACAAAAACTAGAAAACGCAGGCTTTATTAAACGTCGAGTTGCCCTCTTGGACGCCGACAAACTAGAACTGGGGGTATCCGTTTTTGTACAAGTAAAAACCAATCAGCACGATGCAAACTGGGCAACTGAATTTGCTCGCATTGTGGCCGGGTTTCCTGAAGTGGTTGAATTTTATCGCATGGCAGGAGAATACGACTATTTACTGCGCGTCTTAGTAAAAGACATTCCAGCTTATGACAATTTTTATAAACGATTAATTAGCGCAACCGCTTTAACCGATGTCACTTCTAACTTCGCCATGGAACAAATTAAATGGACCACGGAGTTACCTTTGCCTAATAACCAAGAGTGAAGAATGAACAGACTGTTAAGCGATTAAGCGCACTCAAACTTAGGTGTAACCAATGCTGACAGCGGTTGAAAATAATAAGCAAGTCTCTGAACAAGAAGACCTACTCTCTCACATTCGTAACGGTATAATAGGCAAGGACACCCCTATTACCACACCTTTTGGACAAAGAGTCTTAACCTATGCCGATTATACGGCATCGGCCCGCAGTCTGGACTTCATCGAAGATGCCATTCGCCAATACGTTCTCCCCTTCTACGCCAACACCCATACAGAAGCAAACGCCACCGGACAACAAACCACGGCATTTCGAGAGCAAGCCCGCCAGCAAATTCGCTCTGCCGTTAATGCCAGTGACGACGACCTAATATTATTTTGTGGTAGCGGTGCCACCAGTGCGATCAACACACTCATTAGCCAGTTAAATTTGCGCCAATTAAGTGCTTCGAAAAAAGCTGAACTCTGCATTTTCATAGGCCCTTACGAACATCACTCTAATGAATTGCCTTGGCGAGAATTAGGAGTAGAAGTCATTCGAATTGCTGAAGCAGAGACAGGAGGAGCTTGTCTCATTTCACTCGAAGAACAGCTAAAACGACAGCAAGGCAAATACCTGATTGGTAGCTTTAGCGCAGCTTCAAACGTAACAGGTATTCTCTGCGATCAAGACGCTATTACCTCATTATTACATAGCTACAACGCCCTCGCCCTTTGGGACTTTGCCGCAGCAGCACCCTATGTCGATTTAGACATGAACCCACAAGGTGATAAGACACTTGCTAAAGACGCTCTTTTCTTTTCTACCCATAAATTTATTGGTGGCCCAAGCACACCAGGTATTTTAGTGGTCAAAAAAGCCATCATTAAAAATGATAAACCTAGCCTCATTGGCGGTGGCACCGTGTCTTTTGTCACACCAAACAACCACACCTTTTTACCAATAGGCGAGCGCCGCGAAGAAGGCGGCACCCCTAGCATTATAGAATCGATTCGTGCAGGTTTGGTTCTTCAGCTAAAACAAGAAGTGGGTACAAAAGTCATCGAGTCACGAGAACATGAACTGGTAAAATTGATAGACAAACACTGGCACCAACACCCAAAAATCGAGCAACTGGGCAATCATCAGGCTGCTCGTTTATCGATTACCTCTTTTAGAATCAAAACCGATGAGGGCTATTTACATCATGGCTTTGTCACCGCGTTGTTAAATGATTTATTTGGCATTCAAGTACGCGGCGGCTGTTCTTGCGCAGGCCCTTATGGACACCAGTTACTAGGTATAAACACACAGCAGTCGAAGCGTATTCAGGAAGCGTTACTAAAAGGTGAAAAGCTCGTCAAACCAGGTTGGGTGAGGTTCAATCTCAACTATTTTTTAGAAGATTCAGAAGCCCAGTTCATCTTAGAAGCGATCGATTTTGTTGCAGAACACGGACTGACTATTCTACCCTACTACGCCTACGATCAAACGGCCGACCTATGGCGCTTTCAGGGCAAATCCACAACGCCTATGTTATTGAGTGATGCATTTAAATTTCAACCTATAGCTGAATCAGTCCAATCAATAGCTGAGGCTAGAAACACTTACTTATTAATAGCACATGACATAGTGCAAGGCTGTCATTCAGGACATTACAAGAAACAACCTCAGCCCTTCGATCACAGCTTTAACGATATAAAATGCTTTGTTTTATCACAGGAATAATAAGCCCCCTTCTAACAAAACACATAAATTACGTCATTAAAAACGCAGCCATAAATTCCATTAAAACGTTATGATTTAACAAATAACACCATCACCTAACGATAGTTCGCCACACTCCGGTAACATTTCAACACTTATTCTATCTGGGTATAAAGGCATTTTTTTGCTATAAATCAGTATCTACTTACCTATTAATCAACGACATAGCACTAAACTAAAATACATTTTAGCTGGAATTTTTTATGCCTGTTCACAACACCTCGCGTCCTAAATTTCGACCTATTATCAACCTCCTTCTCTTGCTTTCATTTTTTAGCTCAATAAGCAGCGCATCGACATTATCCACTGTTATCGACAGAGGAGACCTTAATTGTGGTGTCTACCCTGACGACCCAGGGCGCAGTGCGATTTCCGTAAAAGGCCATTGGAGAGGCTTTTATGTCGATTTTTGCAAGGCAGTTGCTGCTGCCGTATTAAAAAACCCAAATTACATAAATTATGTTGAAGTGAAAGCTAAGACACGATTTACATCTTTAGAAGATAAGGTCGTCGATGTTGTTATGTATAGTTCTACTTGGACATTAGGGCGAGAAAACAAATACCACATTCGCTTCCCAGCCATCTACCTATTTGATGGACAAGGCTTTGTCGTTCGTAAGAGTTCAAACATAAAGTCTTTAGCCGATCTCAATGGAAAAAACATTTGTGTAACAGAAAACACAACAACGCAGAAAAACATTGAAGAGTACATAACGACCCAAAATTTCAATAGCACCATTATATTTGTCAATGGTGATCAATTTTTCCGTAGTAACGTGTGTGATGCTTATACCGCAGATCGCATGAACCTATTAATCAACTTAGCAAACCGTACAGATAGACAAGAAGATTACTCGGTATTACCAATGACGTTTTCACGTGAACCCATTGGGCCAACAGTGAGAGATGATGACCCGCAATGGGAAAAAATCATTCGCTCCGTGGTACAGGCAACTATCTTGGCCGAAGAAAAAGGCATCACCTCGAGCAATGTAGATTTGATTAGAAAAACGAGTAAAAACATAGAAATCAATAATTTATTAGGAAACAGTGGGAGTATAGGAGTACAGCTAGGCCTAGATCCAGATTGGGCCTATCGAGTTATAAAAGCAGTAGGGAATTACGAAGAAATCTTTAATCGCTATTTTGGTCCCGGAACTCCAGTTGATACAAAACGAGGTCTGAATGCGCTATGGAGTGATGGCGGCATACTATTCGCGCCTCCATTTAAGTAATTATCATCCGGACCTATATCTAGGAGTAAATAAGTGCATTCTAAGAGTCGTACCTGGCTAAAACCACTTGATCGAATAGGGTTTCGCCTAAACTTGGTACTGTTTGCTGTATTGGGATTCTATTTACTAACCAGTAGTTACAGTATTTATACTTTATGGCAGCAGGCAAAAGAGTTTAAGGTACTTTCACATGTCCAGTTTGAACGCGCCATGTATGCTGCCGAGCTATCAAGAAATACTGAGCTCCTGACAGCAAAAACATTAGAAAAAATAATTAGCCAACAGTACAGTAATGTAGACCCTCAGCACTTAAGTGAAAGCTTCAAGCAATTCTTCAATACAATTCGCAATAAGCTCTTAGCTAATTCGGAACAAGAAAAGCAGCGCCTACAAGATATAGATAGGCTTAGCACTCAATATTTCCATTCACTGGAATTTCTAGATGATCAAATTTTCGAAGCAAAAAAACTGAATAGAGAGATCAATGAAATCAAGAAAGAGCTCATTGATTTTCAAGAAAACAATACCTTCAAAGAAAATATATCAGAATCAAACATCATTCTTTACAAGTTATTAATAGATACCGCTAACACAACCGTTTTAGCTTTATATTCAGAAAGTCCAGGTCAACTAAACAGACTAATGACGTCTACACAATCCAACATTAATGAGATGTCGGCTGTAAACAACAAGAACAAGAATCAAGACTTACTCTTTGAAAAAATAAAAAGCCTCTCAGAGCTGACTCTTGTTACAAAAAACAAAAAGATCAAACAACGCCTCTCTATTCTTGGGGCAGCACGTCAAACACGTCTTTCTGCACAGCGCTTAAGTAGTGCTTGCTTTGAGTTTTACTTATCTGTAAAAAATGCCACAAATGAAGCTTCTAACAAACACAGTAAACTGATTAATTCTGTCGTCGTTAAAATTTTTATATTTAGTTTAGCTTTTTTAGCTCTAACCATTCTTTCCTTCTGGTTCATACAACATTATTTAATTCGCAGACTAAATGTTCTCAGTAAAGTTATGATCCAACACATCAACGGTAATCCAGTTAAGATTCCCCAATCAGGAAAAGATGAAATCTCAGTCATTGCTAAAGCCTTTTCTATTTTTGTTGATTCAACAACAAAAGCAAAATCAGAGTCATTAAAAGCTCAAAAAGAGGCAGAAGAAGCCAATGAGAAATTGCTCGAATTGAATGAATCATTACAACTGATCAGTCAAACCGACGACCTAACTAAGATAGCTAACCGCCGTCACTTTTTTAACCGATTAAGAGATGACTGGGAAGCCGCTAAAACATCGCAACACCATCTCAGTATTATCATGATCGACTTGGACTACTTTAAAGCCTACAACGACTTTTATGGACATCAAGAAGGAGATAAATGCTTATATCAAGTCAGTCAAATTCTTAAGTCACACATAGATACGACAGCCGGTATGATTGCTCGTTATGGTGGCGAAGAGTTTATCGTACTACTACCAGAATTTAATCAACAAGAAACCTACAAACTCGCGAATAGCCTAAAAGCATCTATACTAGAAAAAGCAATTCCTCATGAAAAATCGTCACTGGGTCTAGTAACTTTAAGCATAGGAATCGCCACTCAAATACCAAACTCCAATAATAATCCAGAGCAACTTATTTCTATTGCAGACCAAGCATTGTATGACGCAAAACATAATGGGCGTAATACGGTATGTGGCATTCAAACAACTTAAGACAACGAAAGCGCCACCAGCGACTCCCAAAATAGAGTGAAACACATCAGCCAATTATGTTTGCTTATGGCGTTTTATCGTCATCGAATGAGAACCAGAGGCGAGTACAAATTCATTGTCTCCTTGAAAGCGCCATTGACCAGATAAGACCACAGACGCACTTACCCCAGAAGGTAGTGTGACGTCCCAGACTACCTCATCAGGCTCCCCCATCTGCCAATGGCTTTTAATTAAACCAGTGGTCGCCTCATATTCGGCATCCACCAAGCCAATTCGCGGATCAAAAATGGGCCTCATCTGTATTTTTCGGTAACCCGGAGCGGCCTCGTCCCAATCGATGCCAGCCAGTCGAGACCATATCCATTCTCCAATAGCACCATAGGCATAATGGTTAAAAGAGTTCATCGCTTTGCTTTGAAAGCCTTTTTCAGGTGTCCAACCATCCCAGCGCTCCCAGATCGTGGTTGCCCCCTGTTTAATAGAGAACCCCCAAGACGGATAGGTATCCTTTAGTAATAAATCGACAGCCTTTTCTGGAGATATATACTCACTAATCACAGGCGCTAGATGACGAACGCCAAGAAAGCCTGTCTGCAAATGCCCTTCCGACTCCCTGAGCAAACGGGATAGTTTATCTGCCAACATCACCGTCATTTTGTTAGGCAATAGTTTAAAATCGAGTGCTAATAAATAGGCCGTTTGAGTATTGCCAGATAAGGAGCCATCTTCCAGTAAAAAGCGCTTTAAGAAGGCGATTCTTATCCTCTTCGCCAACAACAACCATGGCAAAGCGTCTTTCTTTAGAACCCTAGCAATATCAGCCATAATATCGGCAAGATGAATCCAATAAGCCGTATTGATCAAGGCGCGATCCGTTTCCTCTCCAACCGCTAACCAATCACCATAATTGTTATGCACCTCGTTAACCCGAATACCATCTGGATTGGCCGACTCAACAACCCCCATCCACTTAACAAAAGGCAGCCAACAGCGACTTAACAAGGCTTTATCCTCATAACGTAAGTAGTTATGCCAAGCTAAAATTATTGGTGCATCCCCCCATGCAGGCGCTCCAGGCTGCGCCGTTAAGCGATAAGGGTTTAACGGTTTAGTCGGCGCAACGTCAGGGAAAACACCTTCTTCAGATTGCCCATCGATTAGGTCTTCCATCCATTTCCTAAGAAAGGCGGAAACGTCCATAAAATAGCCCGCCGTACGCCAAAAAACCTGCGCATCAGCAGACCAACCATAGCGCTCATCACGCTGTGGGCAATCCGTTGGCACGGATAAAAAGTTACCCCGCTGGCTCCAAAATATATTGGACAGCAACTGGTTTACCATGGCATTGCCCGTTTTTATTTTTCCAGTGATAGGCAAATCGGTTTGAATCGCAATGGCTGTCAATTTAAGGTCCGTTACAGGTGCTGATACACTAACACCAAGGTATTGAAAACCATGAAAAGTAAAATGAGGCTTAAAGGTTTCTAAACCCTCCCCCTTGCAAATATAGATATCTTCCGACACCGCATAACGTAGATTTTCTGTATACAGTTCGCCTTGCTCATTTAGACGTTCGGCATGGCGAAGTAGAATTCTTGTTCCTGCGGGAGCTGCCACTTGCAATTCCACATAGCCTGCTAGGTTTTGACCGAAATCATAAACACACTCGCCAGAGGCCGTAACTTTCACCGAATGATGTTCAAGACAAGCCACTTCTCTTGCCGGATCAACTCGGCTTGCTTCTAGTAATGGCGCCTTTGGCTCCGGTTGATAAACTTCTACCGGTTGCCAATTATGTGGCTCAAATTGTGGCTCAGACCAACCGAACATTTCCAAACGGGCGTCGTACATTTCTCCCACTAAAAAATCGGAATAACAGATTGGCCCCTGTTTGGTTTGCCATTGATCATCACTAATAAGTAACTCAATGCGGCCATCAGAAAACTCAAGATGCAATTGGCACATAAACCCCGGACGACCACCATAATGGTTGCCCGCTCGACGTTGATTGTGACCAATTCGACCAGAGTACCAACCTTCTCCGAGCACAACTCCAATGGTATTTTGCGAGGTATTTAACAACGGGTTAACATCATAACTCTGATATTCAACCCTAAGGTGATAATCCGTCCAGCCAGGCGCCATCACTTCATCACTGACCCGTGAACCGTTAATGTACAGTTCATAAAGACCAAGCGCAGTAACATAAATAAAAGCCCTAACAGGCGTCTCATCCAAATCGAAATTTCGACGCAGATAATCAGCGGGGCGTGCTTGAAACCGGTTATCGTAATGATTGTCTTGTGGTATTTCGCGACCCGCAGGAAGTACAAAATAACGGGCAATCCATTGGGCTTGCCAATCACTTGTCCCTAAGCCTGTAAAGAACTGCGCAGGCTCAGAATGTCCAGATGTTTTCCCCTTATCATCCCACACTTGAACTGCCCACCAGATGAGGGAATCGCGAACCAGCACTTTGCCATTCCATGGGATAGAGCATAAAGCACCATCAACCATGCCACTGTCCCAAAGACGACCAACGCCCTGCTCTATTTCCTGTTTGGACTCACCGGCAATGATACGCCAAGCACTCATCTCTCCCTGACCCTTTAGACTCCACGACAGTTCGGGTAACAGCTGGTTAAGTCCGCGCGGTAACCTTAAATGCTCACAACGTAAACGGCAGGCTTGAAGACTGCCGCCTTGA
This sequence comes from Marinomonas transparens, assembly GCF_016463975.1. Lineage (GTDB taxonomy): Bacteria > Pseudomonadota > Gammaproteobacteria > Pseudomonadales > Marinomonadaceae > Marinomonas > Marinomonas transparens. The sequence goes on from NZ_JAEMNX010000005.1 coordinate 154,335, forward strand.
ACAGAAGAAGATTGAGAAGAGGGACGGTCGATAAACATATTACAATTCCAACGCTCGCTCCCTAGCATTACCAATATGACTGTCCATGGCTTCCATGGCGGCATTTCGGTCACGGGCTAATAGCGCATCAATTACCTTAAGATGATCACCAAACGCCGCTGGCAAGGTCAGAGAATTCAATCGAATACGATCCAATTTAATAAGCCGTATGCGAATATTATTAATGTCGTAAGCACTCATTAAGAGTTCATTGCGCGTTGCCTGCATTAGCAAGGAATGAAAACCGCTATCAATTTCTTGCCCACGATGCAGTAACTCTTCAGTAGCCCCCACTTTCACAGCTTCGATCATTTCAATATGCAGTGCTTTTTGTTCAAGTAATGTTTCATCGGGCATATTTTTTAGCGCATATAGCACGGCTTCTCTTTCTAACGCCGCGCGCATTTGAAAAGCATCTCGGATCATTTGCAAATCAATTGCTGGAATCATGATGCCTTTTTGAGGCAATACAGTAATCAGGTTTTCAGATTGTAAGCGCGGCAACAACTCTCTTAATGCGCCAATAGACAAGCTAAGCATTTTCACTAATTCTCGCTGACTGACCATTTGTCCAGGTCTAAGTCGACCATCCAACAATGCCTCTTGGAATTGCTCATAGGCAAGTAAACGTACTCGACCATCATTAGATTTAGCCGGAAAATCTAGCTCTTTTTGATTCATTGTTATCTCAACCATTAAAATTTAAATCATCATTTTAGAGTTCTAACTCTACTTTTAACTGTGCTCTGACATCATTCGAAAGCCCTAACAAGGGTGGCATTGTCTGAGAAAAGCTCGGTAAATTGTATGTTTCAGCCAGCATAGCTTTTAAGGCAATCAAACCACCAAGACCATCGACCAATTCAATTCGTTTGGCGGCACGGGACTCAAATGCAGGATCAACATCACCTCTATATAAAGTAACACTGTCAGCGGGAAAAAGGTTCGGCAAACCACCAATCATACCAGCCCCCCCCGCACTGACCAGACGAGTAAGAACACGGTCATCGCCAGTAAATATCGATAAGTCTGGGAAGCTGGAAACCAATTCCAAACCGCCAGCAAGATCGCCTGTCGAATCTTTAATGCCTACCACACGATGACCAAGACGAGAGACCACTTCTTTAACCAAAGCCGGAGTAAACGCCACGCCACTAAAAACAGGGAAGTTATATAAAATCACATCAAGATCTGGAGAACCCGCAGCAGCCACAACCGCTTCATAGAAATCCCCGACGCCCTTATCACCTGAAGGCGGGTAATAATAAGGCGGAATAATCAGGGCTGCGCGGCAACCCAATTCATCTGCTACCTTATAGAGTGCGGCCGCATCGTCTATTGAAGACGCGATAATACCGGGGATTTGCCGAGACATATCCATACCCTGAGCCGACATTTCTCTTAAGGCATGGATTTTTTGTTGTGCAGAAAAAGAAGCGCCCTCACCCGTTGTCCCAAATACCGATATAAAGTCACAGCCTTGAGATAACAACTTTTCGCAATGATTTTTAAGCCGCTCAAGATCAATTTCATAACTCGAATTAATCGGTGTTACTGAAGCGCCAACGATCCCTTTTAGATCTGTATTTTTACGCATTTTTTAAACCTCCAATATATGACCTTCCATCTAATACAATCTATAGTCATACAAGTGATACAACAAGTCTATACATTTGAAATATTCCCCTGTAAAGTTTTAACTAGCTAAGAGAGTGAAAATATCGCAATCTAAGTCGCCATCTCTAAAAAAATAAAAATCAATGACAATGGAGAAAAGCATGAAAATCAAAAGAATCGTTGCCGCCATGGCTTGCTGCGCTACACTTGCCGTTCCAGCATTTGCTGCCGATCAAATCGAACTGAAATTTACCACAGCTTCTGTCCCTTCAGACCTTCATACCAAGGCAATGAAGGTATTTAAAGAGGCTTTAAATACCTCGGTCCCAGGCCGTTTCGATATCCAACTTTATGATTCAGGCTCTCTCTTCAAGTCAGGGGCAGACTTAGATGCTTTGCAACGCGGCAACGTTGAAATGTCTTATTTATCCTATCAACTCATTGCCGACGCCATTCCCAAATACGGCGTACTGACCTCAGGTTACTTATTTAAAAACCCAGCCCATTACCGTGCTTTCCTTGCCTCAAAAGTGGGTCAGAAGTTTAGAGCAGATGTCGCTGCAGAAATGGATGTGCAAATTTTAGATGCCTGTTATCTAGGCACTAGAGAGTTAAACTTAAGAAAAGTCCGTGATGTTAAAACGCCAGCCGATTTGAAAGGCATTAAGCTACGTATGCCGGGATCAGACTCATGGTTATTCTTAGGTGACGCTCTAGGTGCATCAGCAACGCCAATGCCATTTGGTGAAGTATACTTAGGCCTACAAACGGGTGCTATCGATGCTCAAGATAACCCACTTCCGACTATTGAAGCCGCTAAGTTCTATGAAGTAACCAAGCAAATTGTTATGACCAACCACCTAGTCGACGCCATCAACATTGTCGTCAATAATGAAACTTGGGACAAACTTAACCAAGACGAAAAAAGCGCCATGCGAAAAGCCGCGATTACTGCATGTAATTGGAATAATACTAATCGAAAATCGGAAGAAGCGCGTTTGATTTCCGTATTTCAAGATGCTGGGTTAACCGTCTCCACACCAGACGTTGATGCTTTCCGCCAACACGTTCAAGCTTATTACTTGAATTCTGACCGCTCCGAAGACTGGGCTGAAGGTTTATTAGAAGAAGTAAATAAATTGGCTCAGGAGTAATCATTAATGACGACTCCTATTCGTAGGAGAGACCTGACTAAAATCGGCAACCTGTTATCTAAGGTTGCCGATTCAATCGGGGCACTCTTCTTCTTAATCGCCTTCGTCGGTTTTTTAGTACAAATTTTCTATCGCTATGCGCTTAACGACCCTATTCGCTGGACAGAAGAAGTCATCATGATTGTCTTCATTTGGGCCGTTTTCTGGGCCGCAGCCTTCATGGTACCCATTAAAAATCACGTTACCCTAGAAGTGGTTTATAGCGTCGTCCCCAAAAAGACCAAACGTATTTTTGCTATCATTTCCATGTTTACCATCATCCTTGCCTTCATCATTTTGATACCAGCCACCATTGAGTATCTAGATTTCCTTACCCGTAAAAAAAGCCCTGTTCTTAGGCTTCCCATGCATTGGATTTATAGCTGTTATTTACTGTTTTTAGTTGGCTTTACGATTAAATCCAGTATTCGACTATGGAAATTATTTGGCTCTGACTGGCGCAGCAATATTTAATATAGTGCCTAGACACAAGCACTCCTAAGTTCAGTAATACCTAATAGGAACAAGATACCATGGAATTTTTTGCGGACTACGCACTGCTCATCATGTTCATCCTGCTCATTGCTATCACTATTACCGGTGTACCACTTGGCATCGCCATGATCGTATCCAGCGTTTTTTACTTAATGATGTCTGGCAATGATATTGGCCTTGCCGCAGAAAACGTATTAAATGGCACTTTCGGAAATTTTGTTGCGCTGGCTGTGCCCCTGTTCATCTTCGCTGCCAACATTATGAATGCGGGCAAGGTCTCAGACCGCCTATTAACCTTTTCACTGGCTTTGGTCGGTCGAGTGCCCGGCGGCCTTGCGCAAGTCAACATTTTAACCTCGCTCATTTTCTCTGGCATGTCTGGCTCAGCGATTTCAGATGCCGCAGGTGTCGGCAAAATCATAACCGACATGATGACCAAAGATGGACGCTATCCAAGAGGCTTTGCTGGTGCTTTAACGGCAACGTCTGCGGTAGTCGGTCCTATCTTCCCGCCATCAATCCCTATGGTATTTTACGCGCTTATTTCCTCCACATCGGTGGGCGCATTATTTTTAGCGGGTGTAATACCGGCATTAATGGTTTGTATTTCTCTTGGTATCGCTGTCTTTATTATGGCAAAAGTCAGAGGCTTTCCCATTGAAAACGCGATTCCTTGGCGCGCTTTACCCATGGCATTTTTGCGAGCACTTCCCGCACTGTTAATGCCGGTTATTTTACTTGGTGGGATTTATTCCGGAGTCTTTACGCCAACAGAAGCGGCAGCTGTCTCAGCTTTTTACGCCTTATTATTAGCAACCTTTGCCTATCGCGTTTTGGGCCTTAGAGATTTTTGGAATGTGGTCGTTGAGACGGTCAAAACCACCGCAGTGGTGACACTGGTACTCTGTGGTGCCTTTATTTTTAACTATGTGATTACCGTTGAGCAGCTTCCCCAAGGCGTATTTGAAATATTCAGTTCATGGAACCTCAGCCCAGCTGAATTCTTAATTGTACTCAACATACTGTATTTGATCATGGGCTGCTTCTTGGATGTGTCTACCATTATGTTGGTCGTCACACCCCTGTTTATTCCTAGTGCCATGCTACTCGGTATCGACCTAAACCATCTAGGTATCGTCTTAGTCTTTAATATGATGATAGGGCTTATCACACCGCCATACGGCATTTTGCTTTATATTATTAAGGCGCTTAACGGTATTCCTGTGGGAGAAATGATTAAAGAGGTATGGATCTTCCTCGCCATCCTCATTGGCTTATTAGTGGTGTTTACTTTTTCACCAAATTTGGTTCTTTGGTTGCCGAGGGTCGCAGGAATGCTATAAGACCTTAAATGGCATACCTTCTCGCACTATACCCGTACTCAGGACATTGGCTCTTAAGCCACCACGGTGAAGCCAAGCTTTAACAACCTGTGGTGGCGTTAACGAGCCATTCGCCAATGACCGACCAAGTGAAGCACAAGGTTCACACAAATCAACGCCGTAAAAGCGCACATCGCCAATGGTAAATTCTTTGCCAACCAATTGGTTAAGTCGCACACCTTGTGTGACTATGTTTCTACGAGTATCAGCCAGCGCGATGCTTTGGCCAAAGTTAGCATTAAAAGCGACAATCTCTTCACTCTCTACAAAAGTAATATTTGGGCCATCATCGCCTTTTTTCCCATAATATCTATCGCCCACTATGCCCTTGCCCGCATCGACTTTGACAGCGTCAATTCCCACCTGAGACAATTTAGATTTTTTCGCGACAAAGATTGCTTGGATCACCTAGTGCCTCCTAACATTTATTTTATAGTCGAATTAAACCGTCTTTTTTAAAGCGAGCGACATTTTTCGATACGCTATATCAGCTTTATAAAATCGTTCACCTTGTATTGCCATGCCAAACTTTCCATAGAAAGCTTGTGCACTTTCTCTAGCGTCACACCAAAAATAAATCACTGCACTTCGGTTCAGCTTATCAATGATATGCGCCAACATAAGACTACCTATGCCTTTTCCTTGGTATTCTGGCAAAGTAGCAAACTTTCTCAGCCTAACGCCTTCTTCATCTTGGAATATCGACGCCACACAGACTAGATCATCTCCAATAAAGGCACCAAAATGCTCACCGCTGCTATCGTCTTCAACACGACAATCATCAATCGACTTATCTGGCCATAACACCCTATGACGAATCGGTAATGCTTGTTCCGTAGTGATAAGCCTAATGATTGGAGCGTGTTCCACGTCATTGATCAAAATACACATCCTCACCTAATTTAAGCTTGATCATGGCATAAAAAAGCCCCGCTCAAAAGACGGGGCTTAAGGTTACCAGTAATTCTCGCTAGACGCGTTCAAACACCGTTGCGATACCTTGCCCCATACCAATACACATGGTAGCAAGGCCTAATGTTGCGTCCTTCTCACGCATCACATTCAACAAGGTAGTCGAAATACGAGTGCCAGAACAACCTAAAGGATGACCAAGTGCTATCGCACCGCCGTTTAAATTCACCTTATCATCCACAAGATCCAGTAAACCAAGATCTTTTAGTACAGGAATGGATTGCGCAGCAAAAGCTTCGTTCAACTCAACGACATCAATATCGTCAATGGTTAAACCGGCACGCTTCAAGGTTTTCTTTGTCGCTGGTACTGGGCCATACCCCATAATCGCAGGATCACAACCCGCTACCCCCATACTGCGCACCTTAGCGATTGGTGTTAAACCAAGCTCTTCGGCTTTTTTCGCTGACATCATTAACATCGCTGATGCACCATCAGACAACGCGGATGACGTGCCTGCTGTTACCGTACCGACTTTAGGCATGAAGACAGGTTTCAGTCCGGCAAGGGATTCCATCGATGTTTCTGGGCGAATGACTTCATCCACTTCAACTAGAATCTTATTGCCTTCGGCATCATGGCCTTCAAGGGAAACAATCTCGTTGTTAAAGCGACCTTGCAAAGTGGCTTCATGGGCAAGACGGTGGGAACGCACAGCAAATTGATCCTGAGCCTCACGACTCACGCCATGCATTTTACCCAGCATTTCAGCGGTTACCCCCATCATCATAGACGCTTTCGCCATATGCTTTGATAGTCCAGGGTTCACATCAACGCCATGCATCATACCGACATGACCCATATGCTCAACGCCACCGACAACAAACACCTCACCTTGACCCGTCATAATGGCTTGAGCAGCGGTATGGAGTGCCGACATGGAAGAGCCACATAAACGGTTCACAGTTTGCGCCGCACAGGTAATTGGTAGGCCGCCCAGCAACGAAACAGCACGAGCCATGTTAAAACCTTGCTCTAGGGTTTGGTTTACACAACCCCAAATTAGGTCTTCCACGTCATTGGGATCAACATTAGGATTACGTTTAAACAGAGCTTTCACTAGCCCTGCCGAAAGGTTTTCCGCTCGAACATTGCGAAATACACCATTTTTCGTTTTACCCATTGGTGAGCGAACGGCGTCGATAATCACGACATCATTTGGATTCAGTTTCATGGAAATTCTCCTCTAGCCTATGGGAAATTATGCGCCGTAATAAGTTGTGTTGTTGTTTGCCATGTCACGCATTTTCGCGGTTGGCTCATACAACTTACCTAGGTGACTGTATTTATCTGCAAGGTCACAAAATACCTGCAGTCCCATTTGGTCTAGGTAATGCAAAGCACCACCCAGGTACGGAGGGAAGCCAATACCATAGATCAATCCCATGTCCGCTTCTGCTGCTGACGCAACAATGTTTTCCTCTAAGCAACGTACCGTTTCGATGCAAAGTGGAATCATCATGCGCGCGATAATATCTTCTTCGGTCAGTGCCGTTTTAGATGTGACCACTGGAGCCAACAAAGCATTGATTTCTTCGTTGAAGATTTTCTTTGGCTTACCTTTACGATCCGGCTCATAGGTATAAAAACCTTGACCATTCTTCTGACCAAAACGCTCTAGTTCGAACAAACGATCTACCGCGTTCTTACCTTCGTGCTTCATTCGGTCAGGGTAACCTTGTGCCATTACTTGATCCGCATGAAAAGCTGTATCAACCCCCACCACATCAAGCAAGTAAGCGGGCCCCATTGGCCAGCCAAAGCGCTCCATGACTTTATCAACCTGTTGGAAGTCTGCGCCTTCTTCCATCATCAAAGAGAAACCAGCAAAGTAAGGGAACAAGACTCGGTTTACTAGGAAACCCGGACAGTCATTCACAACAATTGGCGTTTTACCCATGGCTTGTGCATAGGCAACGGTTTTCGCAATGGCTGCATCACTGGTTTTTTCGCCACGAATCACTTCAACCAAAGGCATACGATGTACGGGGTTAAAGAAGTGCATACCACAGAAGTTTTCTGGACGTTTTAGATCCTTCGCCAATTCAGTAATAGAAATGGTCGAGGTATTAGAGGTTAAAATAGCGTCATCGGCTATTTTTGTTTCTGTTTCCGCCAAAACCGATTTCTTAACTTTGACATTTTCAACAACAGCTTCAACCACTAGATCAACATGTTCAAATTCGCCATAACTCAAAGCAGGGACAATAGCATTCATCGCTTTAAAGGCTTTCGCCGTGGTTAAGCGCCCGCGCTCCACTTGACCATTAAAGAGCTTATTCGCTTCACTCAAGCCAAGCTCTAAAGCTTCAGGGCGAATGTCTTTCATAATAATCGGCGTACCTTTAGAAGCCGATTGATATGCAACTCCCCCCCCCATAATTCCTGCGCCCAATACCGCCGCCTGCTTAACAGGCGTAGCACCTTTCGCGTACTTAGAAGCGGTTTTCTTGATAACTTGATCGCTAAGGAAAAGTGTTACCAAAGATTTCGCTACTGGGCCTTTTGCTAATTTGATGAAACCCTTGATCTCCGTTTCAATGGCTTTTTCCATAGTTTGGCTAATGCCTTTTTCCATGGTTTTAATCGCTGCCATCGGCGCTGGATAATGCTTGCCTGCTTTCGCACCCACCACACCACGAACGGATTCGAACACCATCATTTTCTCAATCGGAGAGAAGACCATTGGCGCACGCAATTCATCACGACGAGCATGGTAGTCAAGCTTGCCATCTATTACCTGTTGAATAAGGTGACGAGCGGACTCGTTAACCTTATCAGCGGAAACAACGGCATCGACGGCACCGTCTTTCATCGCGTCTTCGCTGCGTTTCTGGGCACCACCACAGATCCATTCACAGGCATTATCCGCACCGATCAGACGAGGTAAACGCACCGTACCACCCCAACCTGGATAAATACCTAATTGCGTTTCTGGCAAACCAATCTTGGCAGTGTCTGCCATCACTCGATAATCGCAGGCCAGGCTTAATTCCATTCCGCCGCCCAAAGCGATGCCGTTAATAGCCGCAACCGTTGGACAAGACAGATTGGAAATATCCGTAAACAGATGATGAACATCACGAAGCTTATCGGTGAGTTCTTCGTCCGTCATTTTGAACCAAGAAATGAATTCCGTAATATCTGCGCCGACAACAAAGACATCTTTAGCACTGGTAAACATAACCCCTTGCAAATCATCCGTGTGTTTCAGTACATCTACGGCTTGACCTAACTCAGCCAGCGTAAGGCTATTGAATTTATTGACCGATTCACCGGCCAAATCAAGAATGACGGTTGCCACCCTTGCCTCATCGACTGCAACCTTAACGGCTTGTCCTTCGAATATCATGCTGGTCTCCAATTGTTGTTCTTATGATTGCAGTGGTATCAAAACCACCGCAAACCAGTATTAAATTTGAAATCTCTACACGACAGCACCGTGCAAAGGTTTCAATTTTGTTTATTTTCTTCAGGTAAAGTCTTAAAGACTATTTTCCAATTCAGGAACAGCCTCAAACAAATCTGCCACCAAACCGTAGTCGGCCACTTGAAAAATCGGTGCGTCTTCGTCTTTATTGATAGCCACAATGACTTTTGAATCCTTCATGCCGGCCAAATGTTGAATCGCCCCTGAAATCCCCACGGCGATGTACAAATCTGGCGCGACTGTTTTGCCCGTTTGTCCGACCTGTAAATCGTTCGGCACGAAGCCAGCATCAACCGCCGCACGCGAAGCGCCAATCGCTGCCCCTAACTTGTCAGCAACACCTTCAAGCAACTTAAAGTTATCGCCGTTGCCCATTCCACGACCACCAGAAATAATAACGTTAGCCGCGGTCAATTCTGGACGATCAGATTCTGCCAATTGCTCTTTAACAAAGCGGCTGCGATCAGAAGCGATTACTTGAGAAAGCGCTTGGCGTTCTGCACTACCACCCTCACTTGCTGCCGCATCAAATCCCGTTGCGCGAACCGTCAATACTTTTACTGAGTCCGTCGTCTTCACTGTGGCAATAGCATTACCCGCGTAAATAGGACGAACAAAAGTATCTGCCGATTCAACCTTAATAACATCAGACAGTTGTGCCACATTCAATAAAGCGGCAACACGCGGTAAAGTATTCTTACCCGTTGTCGTCGCAGGCGCTAAAATATGTTCATAGCCTTCTGCTACTTCTACAATTAGTTTTGAAACATTTTCTGCAAGCTGATGTTCATAAACGGCATTATCAGCCACCATCACCTTAGTCACACCAGCCACTTGGCTAGCTTGTTCAGCCACCGCTTGGCACTCGTGCCCAGCAATCAGTATATGAACATCTGCATCAATTTGAGTGGCGGCTGTAACCGTATTTAAGGTCGCAGGTTTTAACGACTTATTATCATGTTCTGCAATGACTAAAACGCTCATGACACCACCTTCGCTTCATTTTTAAGTTTGTCGACTAACTCAGCTACAGAGCCTACTTTAATTCCACCAGCACGTTCGGGCGGCGGTGTGACTGAAATCACACTGACGTTAGAACCTACTTCAACACCAAGATCTGCAGGCGTTTTCACCTCCAACGGCTTTCTTTTCGCTTTCATGATATTAGGTAAAGAAGCAAAACGTGGCTCATTCAGGCGTAAATCTGTCGTAATAACAGCAGGTAATGTAATCGCAAGAGTCTGCAAACCACCGTCAATTTCACGCATAACCTGTGCTTCACCGTTTTCAACAAGAATTTCGGACGCAAAAGTGGCCTGAGGATAATCCAACAAAGCCGCTACCATTTGGCCTGTTTGATTGTTATCTGAATCAATCGCCTGTTTCCCCATAATAATGATATCGGCGGCTTCTTCTTGCGCGACCTTAGCAAGCAACTTAGCAACGGATAAAGAATCTAAACCGTCTTCTGTTTCTACTTGAATCGCTCGGTCAGCCCCTAGCGCCAGTGCCGTACGTAATGTTTCTTGGCATGTTTTAGAACCGACAGAGACCACAACCACTTCTGATGCAACGCCTTTCTCTTTCAAACGAATGGCTTCTTCTACTGCAATTTCGCAGAAAGGGTTCATCGACATTTTGACATTGCTCAGGTCAACCTCTGTATTATCGGCTTTAACACGAACTTTGACGTTGTAGTCAATGACTCGCTTGACAGATACTAGGATTTTCATAAGTCCCTCAATATTGTTCTTAAACTGACTAGCATTATTAATCTAATGATAACGACTAATCTCTGTTAATGAATGAAAAATTACATGTCACTAATACTAGTTCTCCAGCGTTTTACATCAATAACAAAAAAACGCCAGTTAACTAACAAAAGCAATCACCCAGTGTTTTACAACGGCCGAAAATGCATCCAGTAGAAGCAAAACTAAAGTGAATAACAACACACACAAAATATAGTTTATAAATAAAACTGTTTACATACAAAACATATTTTCTTCAACGCACAAAAAAACACCTTCTTAATAATAGGTGGTACGAAAAAAACCATGAGATAAATTTATTTCTTACGGGATAAAAAAGACGCAAAAGCCTGATGAGCCTCAGTCGAACGCAGGCGATCTTTAAAAATACGACCTTCACGCATAAGTGCCATCTGTACATCGTCTTGGGCTCTATATTTAAGTAAATCTTTACTCAAGGCCACCGCTTCAACGGGTAAAGAAGCGACTTTTTTGGCATAAGAAAAAGCCATTTCGTAGGCTTCTCCTTCTTCACACAAATGATTTACTAAGCCTATTTCATTCGCTTCTTGGGCGCTAACAAACTCCCCAAGAACAAGTATTTCAAAGGCTTTTTGATAACCCACTAGTTGTGGTAACAAGTGACTTGATGCCGCTTCAGGCACTAAACCCAGCTGAACAAAGGGAAACTGTAAACGTGCTTCACGGGAGGCTAAAACTAGATCACAATGCAACAACATGGTTGCCCCAACCCCAACAGCTCGCCCCTCCACTCCCGCTATCAGTGGTTTTTTATACCCACTCAAGACTTGCAAAAAAGCCATAATAGCTTCCATTTTTTCTGGCGCTTGGGCAATCTGCACAAATTCTTTAATATCATTACCGGAAGAGAAATCGCCTCCAGCACCATAAAGCAAGGTCACTTTTACTTCACTATTCAGTGCAGCACGGTGCAAAGCCTCTGTTAAGGCCTGATACATATCTAAAGTGATGGCGTTTTTTTTCTCTGCGCGTTTTAAGCACAAGACCAGTACACCAGATTCAATGTATTCAGTAACATAATCACTCACTACTGGCTCTCCTCGTGCGGTAGACGAAGTACCTGCTCATCAACTAATTTACGTACCATTGGGCTATCATCAGACCAACCATGACAACTATTAACGAGATTTTTTAATGCCTTAGGAACTTGTGTCGGATACTTTTCTCCTAACGGTTGCCACATGGTTTGAAACGCTGTCGTTGCCACTACAGGAAAAAGTTCTAACACATGGGTACAACCCAGTTTCCCACCAAAAGTTTTCCTCACTAGGCTATTCCAACCGGGGCCAATACGCGTGCCTTTTAGTTCCTCAAAGCTTGGAGCAACGCCACCGCAATTAGGAAAAGGAAATGCATCCATAGACACAGACACTTCTTTAACCAAAAAAGTGTCATCTAGAGCCAATGTAATACGCATATCATGGAAGGGACTACCCTCAGGAACCAAGCTATTATCAAAATCACGGTTTACATGGTACGCCTTAAGGTCTCGCATACTGGCTTCAATTTCCCACAAGCCATCTTCACGCAAAAATCCATAGGACTCAATTTGACGTCGATGCATCAATTTACGTTTGACCTGCGCCATTATCGCTCTCCCATTACGGCTTAAAAAGCCAATAAAGACCAATGAAAGTGAGGGTTAAGTCAATTAATCTCGTAACGCTCGACGCAGGACTTTACCAACATTTGTTTTTGGTAAGTCCTTGCGTATCTCAATGTACTTAGGCACTTTATAAGCCGCCAAGTTTTCTTTACAAAAGCGCCGCAACTCATCTCTATCAAGGGCTTCAACATCCGCCTTTAATACCACAAAGGCTTTTACTGATTCACCTGTTTTATCGTCTGCAACACCAATGGCAGCAGACTCCAAAATAGCGGGATGAGAGGATAGACAATCTTCGACTTCTGTTGGGTAAACATTAAAGCCTGATACGATAATCATGTCTTTAGCACGATCAACAATTTGCAGATAACCATCTAGATGTTGCACTGCAATGTCACCAGTGATCAAAAAGCCATCCTCTGTCATGATTTCACGTGTTGCTTCTTCCCGTTGCCAATAGCCTTTCATCACCTGAGGGCCACGAACACACAACATGCCAGATTCGCCTTGCGGCAGCGCGTTCCCTTCATCATCTTGGATTTTAATATCGGTTTCAGCAACAGGAACCCCTATGGTCCCTATTTGCTCTTTGCCAATAGGGTTAAAAGAAACAACGGGAGAGGTTTCGGTCAAGCCGTAACCTTCCACCACCTTACAACCAGTGACCCGCTCCCATTCCTCTGCTGCAGCATGGGTAAGAGGCATACCACCAGAGCAAGTCAGTTTTAGATGAGAAAAATCCAATTGACGAAAATCTTCGCGATTGCATAAACCAACAAACAGGGTATTCAAACCGACAAAACCACTAAATTTCCATTTTTTCAGCTCTTTTACAAAACCTGGTAGATCTCTAGGGTTAGGGATTAATACAGTATGGCTACCACGACCTAATAAGGTCAGGCCATGTATTAAAAAAGCATAAATATGATAAAGCGGTAAAGGAGCGATATAGACCTCTACTCCTTCATCAATAATACAAGTAAGACGGGAACCTAATTGATTCATATTAGAAATTAAATTTGCATGGGTCAGCATAGCCCCTTTGGCAACACCAGTGGTTCCGCCTGTGTATTGCAACACAGCAACACTCTCAGGATTAACATCCACCTCAGATACCGTTTCACCTACCCCTTTTGCCAACGCTTCATTGAGCGTTAAAGCATTTGGAAGATGATAATCAGGCACTAATTTTTTGACATATTTCACCACAGAATTCACTAATAACCGTTTAACGGGTGAATGAAAATCTGCAATTTCCGTGATGATGAGGTGTTTGATAGAAGTATTAGCCAGTATTTTTTCGACGTTATGTGCCATATTGGCAAACACAACCAAAGCTTTTGCGCCGGAATCATTGAACTGATGCTGAAGCTCTTTTGGCGTATATAAAGGGTTGGTATTGACTACCACCATGCCCGCTTTCATAGCACCAAATAAAACAACAGGATATTGAATAACATTGGGTAACTGTATCGCTATACGATCTCCGGGCTTTAGATCAGTATGGTTTTGCAGATAAGCGGCAAACTGATCAGACTTTTCATCCAGTTCGCGGTAGGTAATGGTTCGCCCAACACTAGTAAAGGCAGGTAAATCGGCATATTTTTTACAGCTTTCCTGCAACACTTCAGTTACAGAACAATAACCCTGCGGGTTGAGTGATTCTGGAATATAGCAACCAGGTGCTAACGAATAATTAAGCGCATTAGGCATCGTTATAAAAGCTCCATTTGTTTTTTTTATTTAGGAGAAGCAAAAACCCAATCGCATCATCTGCCATTGGGTAACACTTTATCTAATTGAAAACAGCCTCTCTTTATTTAGGGAAGATCTGTGTCAATTTAGTCGCGAGCATGATATCGCCGTCAGCACGAATTTTGCCTTGCATAAAAGCGGCCATACCGTCTAATTCTCCACTCAAGACTTCTTTTAGTATTTGCAGGTCCATCTCAAGAGTAACGGTAGGGTCATCATGTTCGCCTTCCCCCATATTGCATTGTCCATCATCGATAACTAAGTGATAGCTACTATCGTCTTCTAAGTCAAATTGAAACACGGCTTCCATGTCATCAGCTTCATCTGCGTCGAAGCGCCCTAACATAGCTTCAAATACGGCTTTTGCTTCACTCATAATCTTACCCTTTTTTGATTGGCTCTTATACATTGTAGTCAGGCCTGTTATAAATAAGTCAGCCTGACTTTATCACTCGCGTATTGAGTTATTTAAGCGTTTAGCTCTTAAGCATTCAACTCTTAAGCGTTCAGGAATAGAAAGTTATCCTCGTCCATTGATAATAGGTTATCAGCCCCAGATAGCATGGCTTCGGCATGTGTTTTAGTTCGTGGTAATAGCCGCTCATAATAAAACGTCGCCGTTTGCAGTTTAGCAGTATAAAAGCCCACTTCGTCTGTGCCTTCGTCGAGTCTATTTTGAGCAACAATAGCCATACGAGCCCAGAAGTAAGCAAGCACCACATAACCGGAGAACATCAAGTAGTCAACAGATGCGGCCCCCACTTCCTCTTTGTTGCGCATGGCTTTCATGCCGATTTTCATCGTCACATCTCCCCACTCACCGTTCAATTTGTCTAATGCAGAAATGTAAGACTTAACTCGCTTATCTCCCTTATGCTCTTTACAAAACTTATGAACTATTTTGGTAAAGCGGCGTAAGGTCGCTCCCTGAGTCATGAGAACTTTACGACCTAATAAGTCTAGCGCCTGAATGCCCGTGGTGCCTTCGTATAACATGGAAATACGGCAATCTCGAACGTTTTGCTCCATGCCCCACTCAGCAATAAAGCCGTGACCACCAAATACCTGTAACCCCTGATTGGCCGCTTCAAAGCCTGTTTCGGTTAAAAAGGCTTTCGCGATAGGCGTCAGCAAAGACATCAATTCGTCCGCTTCTTCCTTCTCTTCTTTAGTGCCCTTCTTAGTGGTATCCACCAACATAGAACAATAATGAATCAATGCTCGGCCGCCTTCAGCAAAGGCTTTTTGAGTAAGTAACATGCGGCGCACATCAGGATGAACAATAATAGGGTCTGCGGCCTTCTCTGGTGCTTTAGGGCCAGACAAAGAACGCATTTGCAGGCGATCTTTCGCATAGGCCACCGAGTTTTGTAATGCCCACTCCGCATGGGCTAAACCTTGCATTGCAGTCCCAATACGAGCGGTATTCATGAAGGTAAACATGCAATTTAAACCACGGTTCGGTGGGCCAATCAAAAAGCCTTTAGCCCCATCAAAATTCATCACACAGGTGGCATTACCGTGAATCCCCATTTTATGCTCAATAGAACCACAAGAAACTTGGTTACGGTCGGCTATTTCGCCAGTGTCGTTAACGTTGAATTTTGGAATGATAAAAAGAGAAATTCCTTTCGTGCCCGCTGGGGCATCTGGTAGACGTGCAAGCACTATATGGACAATATTATCCGCCATGTCATGCTCACCAGCAGAAATAAAGATCTTAGTACCAGTCACAGCATAACTACCATCAGCCTGAGGTTCGGCTTTGGTTTTTAACATGCCAAGATCTGTACCACAATGGGGTTCGGTCAGACACATGGTGCCAGTCCATTCCCCAGATACCAACTTAGTAAGATAGGTTTGTTTTTGCTCATCTGTGCCATGCATTTCGATGGTATTCATCGCCCCATGGCTTAAGCCTGGGTACATGCCCCACGACCAATTGGAAGTAGCAATCATCTCGGTGACCATCATGCCAAGAGACTCGGGAAGACCTTGCCCACCCATCTCTTCCGGATGAGAGAGGGACGGCCAACCACCCTCAACATATTGTTGATAAGCTTCTTTAAAACCGTCCGGAGTGGTGACCACACCATCTTTAAACTGACAACCTTGTTGATCGCCAGTACGGTTTAAAGGCGACAACACGCGTTCTGCGAATTTAGACCCCTCTTCCATTATGGCAGACACCATATCCGGTGTGGCGTCTTCTGTTCCCGGAAGCTTTGCGTAATGCCCGTAGATATCTAAAAGTTCTTCCGTAACAAATTTAATATCACGCAGTGGCGCTTTATACTCAGGCATAACTCATAACCTCTTCTTGTTTTGTCTTTTCAAGATCTATTTGCTAGATCTCACTTTATATTAGGAAGAGTCGTTCATAAGTCAAATTGGCTCAATAGCAAAACATGCCAAGATTAATGACAAAATTCATCAAAAAGATAATTATAAAAAACCAATTTTCTATAAATATAAAAAAACCACCTTAAAAAAGGTGGTTTAGCGTCATTCCTTGACCTCTTTCTTAAATTTAGAAAGAGACCAAATAAACATTCAAATCCGCTTACATCAGGGTTAAGAAATCTGATTAATCAAGGTCGCTAACTCTTGAACGCCTTTTTCGACTTCTGCCAAGCCACTGGAAACCGTTTCAATTTTGGTCGAGCTTGATAAAGCCAGCTCACTTGACGTTGCCATTTTTTGAGTCAGCATTTCAATCAATGATGAATTTTTACTCACTACATTAGAAATTTCTTGAGATTGATTGGATGTTTCCTGAGCAAGTGTTCTCACTTCATCCGCAACCACAGCAAAACCACGACCAGCTTCACCAGCCCGAGCCGCTTCTATCGCTGCGTTTAAAGCCAGTAAATTAGTTTGATCTGCTACACCTTGAATCGCTTGCACGATTGAATTAATTTTTCCCGCCTGCTGGCCAAGATCTTTAGTAATTTCACTAGCTAAATCGATCTCATTAGACGCTTGTTTCGACGTCGCCGTGACTGCTGCTAATGTCGTAACGGTTTGATTCGTAATAAGTGTGGCCTCTTCTGACGTACCTGCTGCAGAGAATTTGATTTTGTTAAACGCATCAACCTGATCCGTCACATCCATTGCAAACTTAACCACTTTGTCGACTTTCCCATTAATGTCAAAAACTGGGCTATAGGTTGCATCAAGCCAAATTTCAGCGCCGTTTTTAGCTTTACGAACATAGCGTCCTTGAAAGCTTTCTCCAGATGCCAACTTTTGCCAAAAGCTTGGGGTTTCTTGATAAAACTTGTCGAAGCAAAAGCTTTTATGGTGCATACCAAGTACTTCACTCTCTTGGTATCCCATGACTTGAAGAAAGTTATTGTTAGCCTCTAATACAGTACCTTTCGAATCAAACTTGATCACCGCTAGATACTTATCAAGAGAGTTAAGTAACGCGTCTTTTTCCTGTAATCCATCAAAAGCGCTGGTGACATCATTGGCTAGTTTTATAACGCTCTTAACTTTCCCTGTTTCGTCCTGAACAGGAATATAGCTTGCTTCTAACCAAACTCTTTTTCCAGAACTGCTGTTACGTGCAAAGGTATCTTTTTGAAAAATACCCTTATTTAAGTTTTCCCAGAATTTTCGATATTCAGAGCTGTTTGCATAAGACTTATCACAAAAAGAAGAATGGCTCGCGCCTATTGCCTGCTCTCTTGTGTAGCCCATCACATTTAGGAAATTATCATTAACATCCACAACCTTACCGCCTGTATCGAAGCGGATATAAGCAAGGTGCTTTTTTTGAGCCTCTAGTATTTCATTAACACTAGAAACGCTACTTTTAAGAGTATGTATTTCTGTTTCAAGGTTGGCAATTTTGACCTTGCTACTAAACATCATGAATTAGTCTCATTAATAAAATTTATACAAATAAACTTTGAAAAAGCTTATGACAGATTTATGACAGACACAAAGGCGATACTATGAAGGAGGCAGAACAACCTAGGTCGCTGTAATAAGCGACACAGACTTACCTGTTAAGAATTCGCAAGGGTAAGGGCATCTAAACCTAAAGGTTTGTTCTCTCTCTTTTAGACCGTAATCCTGAGTCATACTTTAATTAAGGAGAATCACCTTAATATGCCATTAGAAAGCAAAACAAACCTCTTTCTATCCCCCATTCCCTCGTACGTGATATTTGATGGCTAAAGCTTGATCCTTTAATAAAGGCAATAAGTTTATCTCATTTATCAAAAAATGAATACTGTATCCAAAATACTGGAAATTTGTTCATTAGATAGACCCCCTAGAATAGATGGTCATGAATCCGTTTTTTTAAGCTATTAACGACTACTCCCGTATCAAACAAGCACTCGAAGCGGCTTCCTTTATAAACCTCAGAGGTCAATATCGTGTCTTCAGTGACAGTGACATTAAGCTGAATCGACTCGTTATCAGACGTTTTAAACAAACCTTTGGCACGCCAAAAACCGGACTCCGCCCGCAAAAAATGGCTCAATTTTTCTAAGGTCGCCCTGTCAAATACATAGCTGTCATCCATCACCCAACCCAAACTATTCAATTCTCTATCACACTTTTGAAAACAGGTAACACCAAGCAAAGGTTGACTCGTCAAGGCGTTATTCGCCTGATGGTCGTGGTCGTGGTCGTGGTCGTGGTCGTGGTCGTGGTCGTGGTCGTGATGAGAATGCGGTTCAGAGCTATGCAAATGAATCGGCTTAGCATCAAGCCATGTCATATCCACCACACCATGTTGTGAAAAACCAATCACCGCCTTAGCAGGTTCAAACTGTTTAGCAAAATCCACAAAGCGCGTTTCATCGAACTCATCATAGGTATCTTGTTTGGTGGCAATCAAGACATCGGCCATATTAATCTGATCAAAAAAAGCAGGGTGACCTAAATAACGAGGGTTCGATAAATTACGCGCATCCACCAAACAACAACTCGCCCCTATCTCCAACACGCCATGGTAATAGGGCGCTTGTAATTGCTTAACAATTTGGTCTGGATGGCCAATGCCCGTAGGTTCAATCAAGATACGATCAGGGTTAGCAAGCTTAATCAGTTCATTTAGTCCGGCACTAAAAGCCGCTGACGTAGTACAACACAAGCAACCACCGGGGACTTGCTTAATTTGGACGTTTTCACCTCTTACCAAGCAAGCATCAATGCCCACATCACCAAATTCATTCACCAACACCGCCCAAGTCTCCCCTTGCGGAACCTGAGATAACATATATTGAATGGCTGTGGTTTTCCCTGCCCCAAGAAACCCAGTAATAACAGTGATTTTGATACCTTGATACTGCATAGCGTCATTACCCTTCACATGGCCTTTTTGACCTTAACATTATTATTCACGTCTTTACTTTGTAAAATCAGCTCATCCCCAGCCTGTGCCCGAGCAGACTTCGCCATTCGGTCATACAACAATACATTCACCGAAGCGGCCAAATTCATACAGCCAACCGTCGGTACAAACACGACATGATCAGCACGGTCAACAATAGATTGAGAAATGGTGCCGTCCTCAGGACCAAAAATGTACACGGCTTTTTCTGGGTGTTGGAAAGCGGGTAAAGGTGTCGCACCTTGAATTAAATCGACACAGACAATCCTAGTATCAGCATCGACTGCATCAACAAATGCCGCGACGCCGAGTGCCTCAATATTAATGAGCGGAATAGATGTCGTCACTTTTTGTGTATCCGTCGCCATTTTCACGGCTCTATCGTAACGAGTACCAGAATACAAAACTTGATTGACCTGATAACAACCTGCAGCTCGCATCACAGAGCCAACATTTGAAGCATTTTTGGGATTGGTTAAAGCAATGGTGACAAATTCAGTTTTCATAGGGAAGGTAAACCAATGGAATAAGCGGAGTATAGGAAAGGCAAATAACAGAAATAATAACACTCAATGCTTCTTCAGCCCATGACAAACAAAGCTCACCTAAAGTGACTTACGCAGATACACTCGAGATAAGCCTTGTTCATTACGTAAATCGTATTCTTGATAACCCATACGCTGATAAAGGTCTCGATTTTCCTGCATTTTTACGTTGGTATAAAGATAAATGGAGGTAAAGCCAGCCGCTAAAGCTTGCTGTTCTGCTAGTGCTAAAAGTCGCTTTCCAACGCCACGCCCTTGGGCCTTTGGAGCCACGGCAATGTTGTCTAATAGAAAACCTTCTGGAGTTTGCGCCAGTACCAACACACCCAAAACATCCTTGATACCCTCTTCAAGTGCGACAAAGACAGATTTTTCTTCGAGCACTTGAGCATAATTTTCTCTCATAGGAGCAGGTAGACAACCAAGGCGCTGTTCGTAGTGACAGTAGGCCTGTTTCACACAGTCTTCAATCCCTTTCAGGTGTGCTGTACCAGCCCGATTAATATTCATGACTGTTTTCCTAAAACGGACTATGGCTACTTATCCTGAATAGCAAGACGCGCACCCAATAAGCAATAAATACTACCGACAAACTTACCCTGCCAACGAGCAATCGCAGGATTACGTCTCAGTAAACTCCCAATCCACCCTGCACTAAAAGCCACAACAACAGTACCGAGTAAACCGACCAACACAAAAAGTACGCCTAGTTCAAGCAATTGCAAGGCGACAAAACCATTGTCTGGATTCACGAAGTGCGGAAGAAAAGCCATGAAAAACAAAGCTGACTTAGGATTGAGCACCTCGGCTAACACAGCTTGACGAAAGGCGACCTTAGAGGTTATTTGATTACTCGCCAGTACAGCGCCATGATCAACCTTTTCAATAAAAGCACGAATGCCCAGATAAATCAGATAACCTGCGCCAAGAAACTTAACGACACTAAACAAGACAGCTGATGTCATGATAATGGCAGACACCCCCACCACCGCCATCAGAGTATGCAGTAAATCTCCAACAGCAATTCCCAACCCTGTTGCAATACCGACACGAGCACCTGAACCAGATGCCCTTGCCAGAGTAAGCAACATCGCAGGGCCAGGAATAAACACAAAGCCAAGTAATATCGCCAAATACGTTAAAACGGTTTGATAATCCAGCATACCTATTCCTTAACCACCAACTTCTCTCTTAAAAAAAGATACAACGGCAAACCACAGGAAACACCCACGGTTAAGGTTCCCACCATCGCCAAGCCATAATACTTTACCCCATTGCGGCGCCCATCCACCAAGATAAAAGCGAGTAAAGTCACAGCAGAGACCAATACATCCAACCAAGCAAACACACTAATAGGGTTGGCAATCGCCGCATTTAAAAATGCGGGTAAATCCACCCCCTTCTCAAACAACCAGGGAAGAAAAGCCCCATAGGGCAAGACCACCCCCAGTATCGTAAGCAACAAATAGAATACCTTCATGCCATACGCCTTATAATGTGATAAAAGAGACAATCTGAACAACGCTATTTCTATAGAAAGCCATGCTTTCAAACATGCTTAACCCAACAAAATCTTAACAATAAAGGTACTATCTCTTAGGAGACTTTTGCGGACGTTTGCCACTACTCTGTGGTTTACCTTGAGATTTAGAAGCACCTTTTGAGGCTGGACGCCCTTTGGTGGCACCGCCCTTTGACGTTCCTGTCGGCTTCCTTGTCTCCCCTGATGGCCGCTTGCCATTTCCCTTCGAAGCGCCTGCTGGTTTTGAAGAGCCTGTTGGTTTCTTACCATCAGCAAAAGGTTTCTTGCCAGTAGGACGTTTTCCATTAGAGCGTCTGTCATCAGCACCTTTACCACTAGGCTGTTTTGTGTTGCCTCTAGAAGTTCCTGTAGATTTTCTAGCCCCTGTTGTTTGTTTAGTGCCGCTATCTCGACCAGTATTCCGTGAGGTATTTTGCGACTTCCGGTTTGGTGCCGCCTCTGAGGAAGAATCCTCAACCGCTTTTAATAACTCGGTCAGTTCTTTTTCGGTTAAATCGCGCCATTCTCCGACCGGTAAGCCTTTCAAACTCACGTTCATAATGCGTGTGCGTTCGAGCTTTACGACCTCATAACCAAAGTATTCACACATGCGGCGAATTTGCCGATTTAACCCTTGCACTAAAGTAATATTAAAAACGCTTGGAGCCACCTTGCTCACAGGGCATTTCTTCGTTCTTGTTCCTAAAATTGGAACGCCGCCAGCTAAACCACTAATAAAGTCATCCGTAATAGGTTTATTAACCGTCACTAGGTATTCTTTTTCGTGGTTATTACCTGCGCGCAATACCTTATTCACCAAGTCACCATTATTGGTGAGGAAGATCAAACCTTGGGAATCTTTATCTAACCGACCAATAGGAAAGATGCGAGCGCTGTGATTTACAAAGTCTACTATATTGTCTTTTTCAGAACTTTCCGTGGTGCTTACAATACCGACTGGCTTGTTGACCGCAATGAACAAAAAATCTTCCGCATCTTGCGGTTCAATCAGCTGACCATTGACCCTAACAGTATCCCCAGCAGTAACCTGATCGCCAATTTTAGCCCGCTTACCATTGATGAACACATTACCCTGTTCAATGAAACGATCGGCGTCTCTGCGCGAGCAAATACCGCTTTCGCTAATGTATTTATTTAAACGAGTGGATGAAGCATTAAACATAAAGCGCCGTCTTGGTTGTTTCAAAAGGCCACCAAAATATTACTGGGCAACCTAAATCGTTGAATAAAGTGAAAGGTCAAATTATATAGGAAATCAACTGAGTGTTTTAGAAGAGAAACGAATAACACACATAAATATAGGCAGAGTAGACTCACCTTTCCTAGCCCAAGTTAAGAATCTCTTAAGATTACTCACCTAGAATGAAACCATGCAAGGAACAACATCAAGCCACCAACTAGATTTTGAGGAAACCTGATATGAGTAACAGTACGAAACCCTATAGCAGCCTACAAATTGCACTTCATTGGGCAGTAGCAGCGTTGATCATCCTGAACTATTTCGTGAGTGAAGGCATGGGGCACGCCTTTCACCAACACCTTGACAACAGTAACGACGGCTATGGTTTAGTATCATCCATCCATGTGTATGTTGGTTTAACCATCATTGCCTTAGTGATTATTCGGCTTATTGTCCGTGTTGTTAGCAAAACACCAGCACCAAGTAAAACAAATTATGCCATGCTAGATCGTGTGTCCAAAGGTATGCACCACCTCTTGTATTTACTGATGTTCCTAGTTCCCGTGTTTGGTGCAGGTGCGTGGTTTTTCGGTATTCATATTCTGGGTGACGTACACGAAATCACCATGAACCTGATGATGCTTCTGGTGCTAATACATGCCTCAGCCGCTCTCTTCCATCAATATATTCTGAAAGATGACACACTATTGAAAATGTTCGGCAGGAAATGATTGTTCAGACCCAATCTCGGTTAATGCGTCTCTAAATACCGTTTTTCTTGCTTAAGAATCTGATCCGTATTAAGGGACGCAATACTGACATCGCTTGAATGGGGCAACATACCAAGGGTTTGTAAATGTAAGTAGCGCATGGCGCAAACTCGAAGAAAAGACGTGAAGTTATCAAGATCATGACCCGCATCCAAGGCTTCGTGATTGAGCTTAGCCACCATCTGCGACAGTGATAGTTTATCTCGCTGAGCAATCTCTTCTAGAGTAAACCAGAAAAAACTCTCTAACCGAATGCTAGTCACCATACCGTCAATACGTATGGAACGAGTGACGTTTTGCCATAAACTAGGATCTGAGTTAACGAATAGCTTACACATTTTATTATCCCTATTAAGACACTTGTTACTATCAGAATGTAAAGAGGCACATGGCAAACAGTTTAGCCCAAAACTCCCAGAGAAGAGAAACAGGCTGAACCATACAATAACAATGGTCTAACCTGTTCTGCAGTGAGGATTAAATATTAGGAAATTTTTAACGCCATTAGTCTGCTAGTAAGACATAAAACTGCGCCAACCAAGCCGGATGAGCTGTCCATGCAGGTGCCGTCACTAAGTTGCCATCCGTCACGGCTTTATCCATAGACAAATTCACAAAGTGGCCTTTTGCTAAGGCTACTTCAGGCTGACAGGCAGGATATGCCGAACACTTTTTACCTTCCAAGACACCTGCTGCAACCAACAACTGCGCCCCATGACACACAGCCGCGACAGGTTTGTTCGTCGTAAAAAAGTGCCTAACCATGACAAGCACCTCTTTATTGAGGCGTAGGTATTCTGGCGCCCGACCACCAGGAATAACCAAAGCATCATAGTCCTCAACCTTAATCTCACTAAAAGTCGCATTCAAAGCAAAGCGATGACCCGGCTTTTCGGTATAAGTTTGATCGCCTTCAAAATCATGAATCGCCGTTGCCACCGTATCGCCAGCTTGTTTATCAGGACAAACCGCATGCACAGTATGACCCATACTCATTAAAGCCTGAAAGGGCACCATGGTTTCATAATCTTCCGTGAAATCACCTGTAACCATCAATATTTTTTTATTTTTCATCCGTTTTCTCTTATTGAGTTTAAAGCGTCTTATGTTTTTAGCAGCTTAAAGAAGAGAAAAGGTATTAAGGGGTTATTACATTTAGATCGCTCTGCAGGGGAAGCCACTTCATGCCTTCCCCTTGTTTAAAATAACAATCGCAAAAAGCAACAGCCTTCAACAGTTTAGTCGTCATTGTTACGCTCTTCGGGTAGGTCTGTTAAATATTGAACAAACTCCACCTCATAACCAGACGGATCAATAAAATACACATTTTGTCGATGAGGATTTTCTGCGCCTTGTTTCGCCACATCAAAGCCAGCCAAACCTAAGCGCTTGATCACGGCTTCTAGGTTATTGGTCACATAGGCAAAATGCGCTAAGCCAACTTGATGACTCATCAAATCGCGATTTTCCCCTGCGCCATTATCATTGAAAGTAATAAACTGATAGTCATCACCAAAGTGCAACCAATTCCGCTCTACGCCATACCATTCAGACTTACCATTGCTGCGGATACGCCAATGAGGAAACGCAGCCCTATAAAAAGTCAGCGTTTCCGCCATGTCTTTTACCACTAAATTAAGGTGTTCTAATCGCATCGTATTTACTTCCTATTTAGATAAGGTTCATCAAAGAAACCTCACTATAGAAGCTCAACTTAACTTGAGGTAAAGTGTTTTTTCACTCTTTTCAAAAAAATCGAGAGACGATGAAAAACGATCAATTAAGTGTTGGCTACATGGCCAAGCGTTGTGGTGTAAAAGTGTCTACACTGCATTTTTACGAACAAAAAGGCTTAATTAGGAGCTGGCGCAATCAGGGGAATCAACGCCGCTATCCTAGAGACACATTACGTAGAGTGTCGGTGATCAAAGCCGCGCAAAAAGTTGGCGTTAGCTTAGAAAAAATCAAACAAGCCCTAGACACCCTGCCCGACAACCGCACACCCAACACAGAAGATTGGCAAATACTGGCATCCAAATGGAACAAAGAGTTAAACGCTCGGATTCAATACTTAGAAAACCTGAGGGACTTACTTTCAGGCTGTATTGGTTGTGGCTGCTTATCCATGGAAAACTGCCCTATCTATAACGATCAAGACAAACTCGCCGCAGAAGGCTCGGGCGCGGTGCTGTTAGATAAAAAAGTAAGATTGGATTAACACGACTTCATGCTGGTCTCAGGTATTCTTTGGGATAGACTCAACCGAAAAAACAGCTAAAGCTGTCTTCACCGACTACAGACAAAAATTCCTCGAGATATTTTACCGTCGGGCATGGTTCATACCTATGCCATTTCATATCGCTTTTTTGCCAATAAACTTTCCACTCTTTTTTCGCTTTGACATAAGTGGCTTTAGCAATTGGGATTTCAATTTTTTCAGTTGAGTCTTTCCAGTCAGGACGTATCTCGAATATTTCTACGCTTTGATTGTCAAGGCGATAAGCTAAATCTACTTCCTGTCTAATATGTGCAGGAGGTCTATGAGCAGATAAGAACTTATCCATTTCTCGCTCACATCTTTTTACTTCAAATTCACTTATCGCCATACTAACCTCATGATTATCATTAATTTTTCAATATTACCCTACACTTACTTTGCGTTCCATTCATAAACCGTCACTACCGACGATTGAGTCGTATGTACCGGATCACTAAAAGCGATGGATTCAGCCTCTTCCATATTGGCCGCTTTAATCAAATAAGCACCACCCGATTTATCCGTAAATGGGCCAGCAAGTTCAAGCTTCCCTTCCTGTTTTAAACGATCTAAAAACGCATAATGATCATCCACAACAGACGTTTGAAACTCCGGTGTACGAAACGCCATGACTAAATATCGAAGCACAATAAAACCCCTTTCTAGAATAAAAGCTTCACGAGCCAGAACTAATTGTGAAGATACTTTTTAGCACACAACCCAACAAAACTACGCCCAGAATTTTGTCCGCTAATCCATTCATAAATGGGGAACAATTCAAACAAACCCACTTTAATCAAGGTTGGTACAGCCGCCTCCAATTGCTCCTCAACTTCCCCACGCTCTCCTGCATTATATAAAGCGATATTACGAAGCATCGTAGCCACTGTCCCTGTTTGTACTTTGCTGCCATCTTTTAGAGTAACAACAGGAAGCTCCTCTCCCTCGGCCAAAATTTTTTTATTAATTGCACCGAGTTGCTCCGTTTTTTCTGGTGAACCTTCAGACATAACTATCTCCTATAAAACCTTTAATTCAATTCTGAGCCAATTTATTTAGCGAGGAACCAGTAAAAGCCAACTGTTATTTGTCCTGCTTTAACGACCTGTTATGTGCGTTGATTTGCATACCAAAGTCCGAAACCAATAATCATAAATAACTCAACAACAACCCACATCCATTGTCTTTGTACTGAGCCATCCAGAGCAATACCCATTAGGCGTGAAATGACAGCTCCCAATGTTAATGTCATCCCCAATGCGGCAACAGTAAATAAGTAAGGCTTAATTTGATGATGAAACATGAGTAAGATACCTAAGCCAATGAAAAGGCCCCAGCGAACTCTTCTTTCAATTGCACGAAAGGTATCTTCTGGAATTGGTTTACTAATCACCAGCTCAGGATTATAGGTAAGAATAATCCCCGCTAATATAAGTATAAAACCAACTGCTTGTAATAATATTTTATGCTCCATTCATGCCTCGAAATGCACAGTTTAACAGTGCGCATGAGCGTTTAGACCATGCGCGTATAGGCATTTATCCACCGAGTGCTCATTTCTCAAAAAGAGCGCGTTGTGGATTCTTATTCATTGCCCTTAACCTTTCAATTGCTCATTAAGAAAGTCATTAATACTATCTACTGCTTGATCAACATAGTTATCTAAATCGTAAGCTTGTATGTGACAGGCTCCGTTTATTACTTTTATCTGAGACATCCCTTGAGAC
Source organism: Marinomonas transparens (assembly GCF_016463975.1). Lineage (GTDB taxonomy): Bacteria > Pseudomonadota > Gammaproteobacteria > Pseudomonadales > Marinomonadaceae > Marinomonas > Marinomonas transparens. The sequence goes on from NZ_JAEMNX010000005.1 coordinate 181,992, forward strand.
TTAGCTTCTATAAACTGTTCTGTCTGATAACGAGTGGGGGCATTTTCTCCAACAACCCCCAGATAAGGTGTTGTAATAAATGGTGCAAAATTTAACACATTTGACTTTGCCAGCTCCTCAACTGAAAAGAGAGTTAAATCGCGGCTAAAATTAGGCCAGCAACTTTCGACTCGAGTAAAGAAATAGTCGTAGACATCTTTCATAAACTGTTCCTCTGATTTGCCATCAAAAGCCGAATATAGAAGGTCACTGCGTATAGCCTCACCAGTTTCAAAGTATTTTTGACGAGCATTATTTGATTGTTCGAACATAGCCTCACGAATTTCATCAGATACCAATGGGTTAAATGCGATGACATCATGCAAATTAAAATAACCACTAACCGATGCAAACGCTTTTATTCTCTTATCTCCTATCAATGCTCCGCCGATATATGAAGCGCTAGCACAAATACCTAAAGCGGCAATCTTATTACTGTCAATGTTATTCAGTGATGACAGATAACTCACAGCGTTGTGTATATCATCTGTTTTATAAGCAGGGTTTTCATAGCAACGAGGCTGTCCTTCACTTTCTCCAAAAGTTCGATAGTCAAAAGCCAGCACTAAGAAACCTTTCTTTGAAAGCTTCTCCGCATAAAAACCAGCGGCCTGTTCTTTGACCGCTGCTAAAGGACCTGCTGATACGATTGCTGGATAAGCCTTATTTGAATCAAAGTTATCTGGACAATATAGGTCTCCTGCAATGCGAGAGCCTGAACTTAAAAACTCTACTCTGTTTTTTCCTGCGGTTAATGTAGTCATGATCTATCCTCTTGTTGATGCTGTCTGAAACTTATAATAATCAACTGAGTCATAAACAGAACGTACAAAAATGGATATTACTTGCCTATTCCTGCTTTTTATAGAAAATAAAACCGTAATTACCGCCATATAATTGACTATTAATGCTATTCATGGAAAATCGATCTTATGAAGAACCTCTCAGACGAATATGATCGAATAACCCAGAGATACCAACTGCATGGCAAGCAAGAGATGGTGGACACTGAAATTCCCGGTGTTAGCTATTTTCATAGCCCAAACTATTCACCTCGAACGGCAGTAGCGTATGAGCCAGGAATTGCCATTATTGGTACTGGAAAAAAAACGGCTTATTTAGATGATAAGGAGTACCAGTATTATGCAGGACAACACTTATTATTGACCATTCCTCTCATCTTGGAATGCGAAACATTCGCAAGCGAAGAAGAACCTCTACAGGGTTTTTTTATTAAGCTGGATTTACCCAGCCTTGGCTCAATGGTTCGAAGAATATTACACGCATCACCTAACATCTTTACTGAAACAAGTGATTATTTTATCGGTGTAGAACCAATCCCAAATTCCGATGAACTGATAGAAATTCAGTGTCGACTTTTAGACACTCTCCAGTCACCTTTAGATGCAGAAATAATAGGAAAAAGCATTATAGATGAGTTCATTTATCGGCTTTTACTTCGTCCCGAAGGAAAAGCTCTTTTTGCACTGGTACAACATACGACACACTTTGGGAATATTGCGAAAACAATCGAACTGACACACAATGACCTAACAAGAAACTATACCGTTCGCGAACTTGCTGAACATTCAGGTATGAGCATCTCTTCTTTTCATCGCGCCTTTAAACAAGTCACAAACGAGTCACCGCTGCAATACATTAAAAAGATGAAGTTATTTAAGGCTAAGACTCTTATTATTCATGAGGGGATGAAAATAAGCCTTGCGTCTCAACAAGTTGGCTATGAAAGTGTTTCTCAGTTTAGTAGAGAATTTAAGCGTTTATTTCATGTACCGCCTAGTCAATCTAATAAAATTAGTTATGCTGAAGTAAATTAAATCTTCTAGATCTAAGACAGCTTTAGCCTCATAAAGGTTTTACTGGATACGCACATTAAAAATTCTCAGAACACTACGTCATCACCCTAGACCAACTCACCCACCTAGCAGGCGAAGTCGAAAAACGGCAACGCATCACAGAACAAACCTGCCAACAGAAGATACAGGAATATCAGAAAGGAGTTTAATTAATTGGGGGTTGGGGAATTAACGGGGCTGAGCGGTTGAATCATAAAATCAACGACTCTGGCTCCTTGAATCGAATCGACGATTCTGAGCGCTTGAATCGTAAAATCAACGACTCTGACGCCTTGAATCTAGTTCCGTTTAAACGCCTTGTTAAATGCCTACACCGATTGAAGCGTTTTGTCAGTTATCGTAACTAACTCAGAGATGAATCTAATACACTGGTCTAATTCTTTGCGTTTGATTAAATCAGGTTTAGTCATATCAACTTGAGATCTATGGACGGCTTCACCTCTTCTTTTTAACCATCTGTCCAATTCTTTTTTGGCAAGCTTATGCTCTAAATAGTTACCCCAAACCCAACTTTCAGTGACATCAATACCAAAGAAGTCACTAAATAATAACTTAGTCTTTTGGGAATCAGGATTATGAAACATCTTCAATCTATTAGTAAATTCGCGTTCTAAATAATTTCCAATATGGCATCCCTGCAACACACCAAATTTATTAGTGAATAGTTCAGTCGCAATGTCTTCAACATAGGTTTCCCATGCAGTTAAAGTCATAATCAATGCTGCTCGTTTTAATGCTTCAGGTGGTAATGCATCAGGTTTAGCATTCAATAAGTCATAGCATTCTGCTAGTTCTTTCGCATCAGAAATTGCGAGTTTAAAATTACTTAAGGATACTGACATTTATATGGAGCCTCCATGGCATTTAACAGTTTAATAGTGCGCATGCGTGTTTAGACAATTTCCAGAACTTCAAAATAACCTTATAAACAATTGAATAATAAACGTTTTATAAAGCTATTCACAAAGCTAGGAACTGGAAAAACGAGCATGTGCGTTTACACATTTATCCACCAAGTGCTCATTTCTCAAAAAGAGCCCGTTGTGAATGCTTATTCATTGATACTAAAACGCTTTTGGCTTTTTTCCAAACGGGGGCTGTAGTAGCATGAACATATGAAGAAGTTACTCGATTACCTACCTAATAAAGAGGCAGTTAGTGAGGGGGAAGACAGGGCGGATATGACACAGTCGCCAAGGCTTCAAACCTTTCCTAAGCCTTTGTCTGAGCGGAAGCTGGAAGACATTGAGACCATCGCGACGACGATACGCGATGTGCTGGATGATTTTATGCTAGATCGCTCTGGTAAGAAGAGTAAATACCGGATTAACAAGATCATCTTATTCGGCAGCCACGCCAAGGGCACATGGGTAAACGACCCCGCCAACGGCTACGTGAGCGACTACGATATACTGGTCATCGTCAACCAAATCGCCCTAGTGGAAGAATACGAAATTTGGCAAGCGGTAGAAGACAAGGTAAAACGCAAAGTTAAAGCGCCGCTGGGTTTGCTTGTCCACACCCAGAAAGATGTCAGTGACATGCTGCACCAAGGGCACTACTTCTTCAAAGACATACGCGAAGAAGGCATCGAACTGTTCAGCGCGAATGGCAAAGAACTCCCCCTAGCCAATCATATCCCTCAAGAAGAACAAGTCGAAATCGCCAATAAACACTTTAAGATTTGGTTTGAAAGCTCTACTCGATTTTTAACATTATCCCAAGATTCATTTAAGAGGGAATGGTTAAATGAAACAGCTTTCCTATTACACCAAGCTAGTGAACACTTCTTCTGTTGCACCCTACTCGTATGCACCAACTACATGCCCAAAACCCACAACCTCGAACACCTACGTTCACTCTGCGCTCAACAGAATCCAGAATTTGCACTGCTTTTCCCCGCCGACACCAAAGAAAAACGTCGCAGCTTCCAACGCCTAAAAAACGCCTACGTCGATGGCCGCTACTCAGAACACTACGTCATAACCCTAGACGAACTCAACTACCTCGCCAGCGAAGTCGAAACACTACAACGCATCACAGAACAAACCTGCCAGCAGAAGATACAGGAATATCAGAACGGAGTTTAATACATTGGGGGGTTGGGGAATCGACGGGGCTGAGCGATTGAATCGTAAAATCAACGACTCTGCCCCCTTGAATCAATTATTAAATCGCAATTATTCGTAAGCTAGAACGGCATGTCGTCATCAAAATCTGGAGCTTCCTCGGCCTCAGCATTAGTTTCAGCCACTGGTTGATGAGCGAATACCGGCGGTTTTTTTAGTGCTCTATAACACGCCAAAAATTCATCTCGATCATTTACCTTCATCAAAACAGGATTCTCACAACTTGATCCCCGCCCAAAAAATACCGCATGCCGCTCCCTTACAGAGGACAATGATTGCGCGTAATCTTTACCGATATAGTTCCCTAGAAAATCCTTTCCTGTATCGTCGAAGGTACGCATCGCGAATATTGTGTTGCATTGATTAAGGATGGTTTTAGTAACATTAGCTGTTCGCTGTGTGATCAATAGGCAGCCCAGTCCGTACTTTCTACCTTGAAGAATTGCTCTAGCTGTACCACTCGTCGCATGCTTGTCACCATCAGCCACCACTGAGTTCCACTCCGGAACAAGTGAGTGGGCTTCTTCATAAACAAGGCAGGCCCTAGCCTGATCTGACATCTGGGAAGATAAGATGTCAAGTACAGTTTCAGAAACAATTTGAGTGATTTCGACAGGAGTTACGCTGAAGAGCGCTGCTCCACGCTGCCATTGACCTTCCGAATGATAGCTACCCGGCGCTCGATCTTGACGAGTTGCAACGAATTCAGCTGGATTATATATTTTCAGAAGATGACCAGCAGTATTGTTGATGAAATCATTTAGATCTTCATAAAAAGCTTGTTTCAGATGAGGCAAACTGCCGCCTTTTTCAGGGCTTTCCTGCCACACATCCCTATCTTTATCAGTAGCTGTGCGTAACTTAAATAGACAAGCTTCTTCGTATCGGGCGTTATAGTAATCAGATAGTTCTGTCGAGTATTGATTGGTTAGATCCAAGCATACTACTTTGATCCCTTCAGCCATCATTCTTTCTAATAACTCGATGGCTAGCATCGATTTCCCAACACCAAGAATTCCCAGTATCGCTGTATTGTGCGTTACTAGATGATTTATGTTTCCAATTTTGACTTGGTAGTTGCTGTCAGGAAAGTGACCGATTGTATCAGGTTCAATATGGTAGGCATCCTGATGCTCAAGAAATACAGGGCTATTGATATTAGGCAACCAATTGAATTGATAAAATTTCTTTCGCTGTTCGTCCCAAACGCCAATTTGTTGCGCTTGGGCCCTGAGATACCCATATGTGTTCTTTTGATGGACTACTTCCTCCTTGGTTAATCCCCCAACAATTTGATAAAGAACCTTTTCATTTTGTACTCTGACAGCAACTAAACGCCCCTCCTTGAGGTCAGAATTATCCACAACTTCAAAATACAACCTCTCTATAGAGCTATCGGGCGCGACAATTCCAACCACTCGTTGACTCTGAGCTAAATCAATATTCTCTGAAACACATATTTTTTCTAAATAGCTACCCTCTATTTGTGCAACTGAATCGCTTGGCACGAGGTGTTCAAGTTCTTCAAATCGACCCGAATCAAGAGTTGCTAACTCAACGGCTCGTGTCAGTATGCCATTTTCCCTACCAACAAAATCAAGGGTAATAGCAAGCTTAGACTTAGAGTGTTTGTCTTTTATATAAACTATGGATTTTAACGGAATGTCATCGTCTTTAATTTGGCGGATAAGAATAATGTTCGGCTGCTGATAAGCGGCTACTTCTGCATAGCTAGTAATTTTACCCCTTGCCTTCGCTGATTTACGAATTCTATTGAATGTTCTAACTATTACATCACCAGCGGACATCGAAACCGTAAGCAACATCGCTATCGCTATGAGTATTAGCTCATTTGGCTTATCAATGTGATAGGAATACATCGCAAAAATTATAATAGGGGTGTAAATAACCTGAGGTTTAGCAATGACTTCTAAAAATATACGAATTTTATTGGATATATCTTGAAGCCTTTCACTTCCCCAGTTGTTTAGAGTGATGGCAATTAGTGAGAACCCTAAAACGAGCGCGGATACACCTATAGTGGCCAAGAACGCAGTTTTTATTTCCACTGACCAAGAGGTCCAATCATTTATCAGCATTAATGACACAAACGCTGGAACTGCATATGAAACGGCGTCTATAGGTTTAACATAGAAAGGGGTTACGATTTTTGAGCCAACCAAAACACTTAACAAAGCCGTATAGAACCAGAACCCTGCATCACCTGTTGGTGGATAAGGCTTTCCGAATGCCAGAGCACAGATGATAAAAAGTATAAAAAGATCTATCCCTAGTGATACGACCCTTTCTTTTTGAGAAAGCTTGCTCATTCCCTAAATCCTTAGCCAGTTGTATTTAATGACGCAAATGACGTGTAACAGTTTAATAATGCGCATACGTTTTTAGACAATTTAAAAACCTCAAAATAACCTTATAAAAAATTGAATCATAAAAGTTTTATAAAGCTATTCAAAAAAAACCTAACACTGTAAAAACGAGCTAATTTAAGTATTTCGAGGAAGGTGATTAAAGAGAGAAACTAGATAAGAAAATTCCATCTAAAAACATGCCCTTCCCTGACTGCTTTTGACAATACTATTAGGCTATTTAAATAACCACTTTATATTTGTGTCTTTTTTTTAATAACAAGCCGTTATGTAACGCTTGATTACCGATGCCTCGCCAGTACAAAACCACAAGACATGACCCCTCCCTCGCCCTTGTATCTTTCTCAGTGAATTGCTTAGCTAGTAATTC
>NZ_JAEMNX010000050.1 GCF_016463975.1 Marinomonas transparens
GAGGATAGCTACAGTTTTGTCGGCGGTGGTGGCAATTCCACCGAGAAACGCGACCATAGCGAAACTCTCACCGGCACGACACTGAATGCTGGCGGTGCGTTAACACTGGTCAGTCAGCAAGATATTTTCTCGGAAGGCTCTGCGCTAAGCGGCGGAGAAGGTATTGGTCTAGCAGCGGGCGGTGACGTATTGCTGGTGTCGGCGGTGGCCAATAATTCGAGCTTTGAAGAAGTCAAAACCAAAAAGAAAAGTACGTTTGGGTCTAAACGAAAAACGGTCACCACCACCTCAGAAAGCACGATCAACCAAGGTACGAGTTTAGCCTCGGGCGGTGATGTTCAAATTATTTCTGGGTCGGACATTTTATTGGCGGGTTCGACGGTGAACGCTGACGGGAATATTGCCCTACAGGCGGAAGATAATATCCAACTGTTATCGACCGTGGATCAAACATCGACACGCTACCAAGAGCAGAAAAAAGGCACTTTTAAAGTCAAAGCCAAAGACCAAGGTTCCATCAAGCAAGTGGCGGTGGGCAGTGAGCTGATCGGTGGCGATGTGAGCCTCGACAGCGGCAGCAACATCAACCTTGAAGGCGCAACCTTAGCGGCGAACGATACCTTGTCCATGGGCGCAGGAGCCGATGCTCTACAAAGCGTGACGCAAGACGCGAATGGCAACTACGTCAATGAAGATGGCACCCTAGCCGGTAACATCACTGTGGGCACCCAAGCGGTACAAAGCAGCGAATGGAATGAATCCTCTTCAAGTTTCCGTGGTGTCTTTAAAGACATCGCCAAAGGTATTGCGGCGGTCGCGTCTCTTGTTGATGATGGGGCTTCCATCAAAATTGGTGAATCCCATGCCACCCGCACAGAGACCCTAAGGCAGAAAACATCTACTTTAGCGGCTAACGACCTCAACATTGACGCGCAAAACAACCTGGCATTGATTGGTGCGAATGTGGCTGTCACCGATACCGCCACTATTAATGCCAACAATGTCACCATCGATGCCGCACAAGAAAAAACCGTCGTCATGGAATCCCATGGTGAGATTTCCGTGTCGGCTGAAGGCCCGTCGTTTTCGTCTGAAGAGGGCGAGTTATCTCTGATCAGCCTAACGGAAACAGACCAGACCGAACGGACCACCACCACAGACAACACGTGGGCAGGGAGCAACATCAGCGTGGGTAACCTGACGATCAATGCGGATAAAAACGTTGCGATCCTAGCCAGTGACATTAGCGTGCAAAACAACGCCGACATCCAAGGGGAAAACATCCTAGTGGGCGGACGTGAAGACGTTACCGATACCACCCATGATAGCGTCACTAAAACCAAAACCTTCACTGTGGGCGTGAAGAATGCGTATGTAGACGTGGCACTGGCGATTAGAGCGCTGGACAAAGCCAAAGACGCGGTGAAAAATGCCAAAAGTGCTTATGACGAAGCAAAAACGAAAGTCGCAGAAGGTCGTCTTCCGGCCAGTGACCTTGACTTCTACAAGGGCAATATAGCGGCTGCGACGGCGAATGTGGCGAATGCAACATTGGCGATCTATTCTTCCGGTGTGGCGGCTGCGGCGGCCGCCTCAACAAGTGCCGGTACAGGCTTTTATGCGACAGCAGGTACAAGTACACAAACCGATACGACGAGTACCACAGCGACACAAACTAACTGGAATGGTTCTAGCATTAACGTAGGAGGTAATGCCAGCTTAACCGCTAGCAACAACCTTACCGTTGAAGGCTCTACCGTGAATACCGCAGGGCAGCTTGCACTGGATGCCAACAATATTGCGATTACTGCTGGTCAAAATACCTACAGTGAGAGTTCAGAAAGTCATAGTGAAGGGGCTAATGCCAGCTATGGCACATCGGGCAGTTTTTCTGCTGGTTTGAATGCCAGTAAAAGCAGCAGTGAAAGTCAAAGTACTCAACATGTTAACAGTAGTTTGAGTGCGGGCAGTATTGTCAGCAACAGTGAAAACCTCACCATTGAAGGCGGCAACCTCGGTGCGGAAGAGATTGATATAACGACCGACAACCTTGTGGTGACCAGCTTACAAGACACCGCGACGAGCTCAAGTGAAAGTGCCGGAGTGAATGTCGGTTTTAGTGGGACGGATCTGAGTAGTGCCAGTATCAACGCGAGTGAAAGTAATGCCAACAGCGCTTGGGTGAACGAACAAAGCGGCATTGTTGGTGGCACGGTCAACATCAAAGCCAAAGACACTAACTTAACTGGCGCCGTTATCGCGGCCGTAGATGAAAATGGCAACAGCACCGACCAACTGACGTTAACCACCGACACCTTAACCGTAGCAGACCTACAAGACGTCGACACCAGCAAGTCCATGGGAGCAGGTATTTCCATCAGTGGCATGATGCCAGATGCTAAGAAGAAAACCGGCTCGAACGGGGAAAAAGTAAATGAAACGGTTGGTACTTACAGCGCTAACTTCAGCGGTCATGAAAAAGAGCAAATTACCAAGGCTACTGTCGGTTTGGGTAACATCACTGTGGGTGGTGTCAGCATCGATGAACAGCCTGAGTTCGCCGACCTCAACCGAGAAGCCGCAGACAGCCAAGAAATCACCAAAGACATGGAACGGGGTGGTTTGGACGCGACGGCGACAATAGACAATCGACTGTTTTCAGAAGAAGGGCATGAAGACATCGGAAGAGATGTGACCGATACCAATGAACATTTTGGCGACATCGCGAGTGCTGTTAACGACATCATATCGGATGATAACGCTATTGGGTTCTTTGATCTTGGGGAAGGCATAAAAAACAAAGCTATTTTACGGAGCGTGAAAAACGATCTTGAGCGCAACACCGATTATGCCAATCTAAAAGATGCCCTAAACAGTGACAATAAAGAGGTAAAAGCCGAAGCTCAAAAAGTCTTATTTGAAGTATTAGTGGACCGCTTTGGAGGCGACCCGACAAACATCAACTTATATGATGGGGACAAAACCATCAGTGAGTCCTTAGCCAACCAAGTTCTGACGGATGGCAATGGCAATACCATGGTTGTAGATGTCCATGGTGGTGTCGTCAATGATGCCTCAAACAGTCAAAATGGCACCATCATGATAGATGCTTCTGAAGGAGAAAGCGAAGCGTCTATCATGAACACAGGAGCCCATGAATCACTGCAAGCCGTTGCCCAGCAAGGCAACGATGGTGGATTGTTTTTTGATAGCTCAGAACAAGCAAAAGAAGACCTAAGAAACGTCGCAGGTGAACAATTTTCATCGCTGATGGATCAGGTCGTTGAAGGGGGCTTAAATAAAACGGGCAACAGCATTACCGACACAGACGTTGTAAGGCAAGGAACCCAAGAGGCGAACAAGGTTGGTGATGCCAATGTAGATTACAGACAAATTTATGCAAGTGAAGTAGTCGGAATAAAAAACGCCGCCAAACAGTTGATGGCAAATAACGATATTAGCCAAGTTAGTGCAGAGAAAATCGTATCGGATAACTTACGTTACTACATCGATAAAGATTTTCAGACAAAAGCCAAAGCAAATGGCTTTACACCAGATGACAGTATTTTGAATGTTCTGGCTGAGACATTGGATGGATCGAACTATGTGTCCAATGATATCCCTGTAATAGACCCAAATTACAGCACAGAAGACGTTGTTGCAGGCATCAAAAGCTATGGCGATACTCATAGCAATGTTTTCAATGATAGAACGGTTGGTGGTGAGCCATTAGTCGGCAATGCCGAAGCAAAAGTCGGTAATGATAAAGTAGTAAGGGAGTTTTATGATCAAAGCTACCCTATTAATGCGACGGAGGCAGACAAAGCCCTTCAGGCATTTGGACGAGATGCGGGGGTTTTACAAGAAGTAAAACAAACAGCACAAAATACAAAAGACGCAGTGATTCAGTTGGTAACAACGAACCCGCTTACAACAGGTAAACAAATTTCTAGCAGCATTCAACAAGGGCTGCTGGATTTGAAAGATCCAGATCCGGTACAGTTTTTGTCGGATGCGCTTTCTGATATATACACACCTATCGTAGATAAAAGTATTGAAGCGAACCTTGATGCCCGCGCAGGTGACTTCTATCAAGCAGGCGTTAACCAAGGGCAAAAATATGCAAAAATCGGTATATTAGGTGCTGAAACGGCGGCTTCGATAACGGGTGTAGGTAAAGCTGTTGTTACTGGTGCTAAACAGACTTTAAGTTCCATTAAGGTAGAGACTCCGAAAACTAATGCCTTAGGTAGTAATGGCTCTTTTGATACTGAGGGGGATTTTGATGGAAAAAGTGCTTGGGAAACAGAATATGATTTAGCAAAACAGAGAAACTATTTAACTGATGAAGGTGGGGTATGGTGGCCGGAAAACTCTATAGGGTATGATAAAATTCCTGGAACAGATGGGGTATATACATACAAAGCAGGAGAAAACATTAGTCGTATGGTAAGAAAATCTGATGTAGAGAATTATCATGACGGGAATTATAAAACAGAAGCGGATCGAGGGTCATATGTATCATCTCCAAAAGTGACTTTTGAAGAACGTGCTTTACCAGGAGAAGCATCCGATTATCTTGAAGTTATACTAAGGCCTAAAGTGGATGTGATTGTTGGAACCTCTATTACTGCTCCTTGGTTTAATCAGCAGGGCTTAGGTCGGCAGGATAGACTTCCTGAATCAATAAAGAAATCAGATAACTATGAAATTATAGATGTCCGAGAAGTGGATTTAACTTCTAGTGATTAGAGGGCCATTTGAATATGAAAATCATTTTAGATAATAGGGAAAAGATAGCTCCGTTCTATGATGGTGTTTCTATGGGAGGAGGCTACATTGAATTCGCATGTGATAAATGTTGTGGCTTTATAAGGGAGGAGACTTTAAAGTTTATCATGAGGTCCGATGCATTAAATATACAAAAGAAAAAGGAGCTTTATATTTTTTTTAATGTTGCTTCTGAGCCAATTAAAAAACACGAGCCTGAAGTTGGGCTTATATTATGCCCGAAATGTCATGAAGAATATGCGCTTTATATTAGTTATGGAGAGGTTCAGTCTGGACGTTATCAAGCTTCATTGGTAGCTATCGCAGATATGAAACTTTGAATTGATTGGGGTCAAAAACTTAATGGGACACGCACATTAAGAAGTCAGTAAATTCAAGGCTTTTATCATGTGTGTCCTGCTAATTACCGCAGGGGCAGAAGCCGCCGCACCTGCCTTGGCAGAATGGTTGTATGGCAGCTCTAACCCAGATGATTTAAAGGCTGACGAGAAACAAACCCTCACCGCAATCTTAGGTGCTGCATCCACCGCTGTTGGCGCTACCACAGGCAATGCAGACAATGCCATTGCCGCAGGGCAAGCGGGTGAGAATGCGGTGGAGAATAACTACTTTGGTCACATGGACGAGAGCGGTAAAATTGACGCCCCTATTGTTAAGGTCTTAAAAGAGCAAGAAACCGCATATAAAGACGAACATTGTGTAGGCTTGAGTCAAGCAGATTGTAGTGGAGCCTACGCAAACCATCAACGGGAACAGCTTCAAGATATTCCAATCGTTGGATCGGTTGCCGCAGTCGGTCAATGCCTGAATGGAAACGACGCAGCGTGTAACGACATCGTGATCAATGTAGCGACAGATGCTGCAATGGGACTGACCGGTGCTGTCTTCGTGAAAGTAGGCGGGGAAGTAATAAAATATACCGCCGGTAAGCTTGATGATGTTGCAGGTGATACGTATGCTTTAGTGAAAGAGGTACCTAAGAAAGGAGAGGCACCTAAAGACCTCAATGAAACATTTAGTGGTGGTCGCCCAACAGTTAATGGTGATCCCGCAAATCCAAGTTCTGTTACAAAAAACTCAGAAGCAAATAGGGAACTGTATGGAGAAGAAAATGCTACAGATGCTTTTCCTTCCGGTACCGGTAATGCCTATGATGGAGGTCTAATCAAAGTTGACGTAGAAGATGCCGATGCTGATGCTTTAGCAAATCATCTTGGTGGTCGTTCCAGCGTAAGATTTAAGAATGACCCTGTTGGAAAAGAGTTTGACGCAGTAAGTGATCAATATATCGCAGAAGCAAAACCAGCATTTAAGAGTTTTGGCAAAGACGAGAGAATTCAAGCTAAAAGAGCTTTTGAGGCAGCAAAAGAAACAGGCCGCGATGTGTATTATCATTTTAACGGGGAGCCTGGTTCAAGTGTTATAAGGCAGCTCGAAGAGTATAGCAAAAGGTATGATATAAAAGTTGTTATTGATACAAAACCGTTTTAACTGAGGATCCAAATGTTTTTATATTATGGTTGGCTAACTATAGAGGCTGAAGAGCATGAATCTAATTATTACTCTTTACAAAACTTCGACTTGATTCAAGAAAAAATCAACGAATTTAATGCGTTATATTTTAGTGAAAATACTTTCACTCTTAAAACAATTAACGGGTATAAGCATCTTTTAGTATCTGGCGCTGATAATAGGAAAGGTGAATTTTGGAATTTGATTTATAAAGAACTTTTCTGGATAGCTGAAATAATGAAAGGCTCTTATGGAGTTATTTATACTAGAGATACTGCTAATTATGAAGGTAATATAAAGTCAAATGAATTTGAAGTATATGTTATGAAAAGAGGTTGTTTTGAGTTATCTAATATTCCTGACCCTTATTTATCCCCGTGTGCTCCTAAAATAGAAGATGCTTAAGTGTTATTTAACGTGCCACCCACCCCTCAAAGCCAGTCATATCAAGTGATTGGCTTTTTTGTTGTCCGTTTTCATTACATGCTTTTATTATAGACAAGGAGTTATCACCGCTAACCCGCCTTGAAGCAAAATGACATTCCAGCGAGGTAGGCGTTAGTTTCGAGTAGGAATGTCATTTTGCTGCAACGACCCAATCCCACTAATGCCTCTGATGTTTATCTGAAAAGAGGTCAAAACCCTTAAAAATCAATGGTATTCTTGGTTCCCGCCTGCGTGGGCGTTTAAGGGTGATGACCCCTTTTCATTCCTTTGCTTTATTTAACGTGCCACCCACCTCTCAAAGCCAGTCATATCAAGTGATTAGCTTTTTTGTTGTTCGTTTTCAATACATGCTTTTATTATAGGCAAGGAGTTATCACCGCTAACCCGCATTGAAGACAAATAACAGGTACCGTCCCATAAAGTGTGTCTCGTGAATTCATAAAATAAGTGCAACACTCATGGTTGAGTAG
>NZ_JAEMNX010000051.1 GCF_016463975.1 Marinomonas transparens
ACCCCGCCATAAGACGCGTTGGTAACGCGGCCGCACCAACGCTTGAAAAGTGGGCGCTAAGCGTTAAGTCCAATTGCTTCCAATCAATGATCTTAGTCAGTCCTACTAAAGGATGATTGGGGTTAATGATGTCAACGAGTTGAGGTTGGAATAAATCCTTTTGCAGTATGGTCTTTGTCTGACGAGGCTTCATAAAACTCACCTGTTCTGCAATTTTTTGGGTCTTATAGCGTATTTATAGCAAGATTTAGATATTAACTATTTTATAAAAATACATTAGATTCAATAGGTTGAGAGCTTTTCAGGGACGACTAAATAATAACTATCTTCAAACAACTAAACTAATAAGGGCAGCTTATACAGCTTTTTGGTTTATATGGGTACGAGCTGAGATTGAAAAACCCTTCTGCAGTATGCAGCTTTTCCTGACGAGGGCTCATATAAAACGCCCTCTATTCTGATTTTTTTAGGAGCGACTAGATAGTTTTGTGTACCAAACTTTGGATACTATACCAGCCATAAATATATTGAAGAAAAAACTTCCTGTCCAGAAGTTTTGATAGGATTCAAAAAAATTCATTACACCCCAAAATATAAAAATGGATAAATAAATATAACCAAATTCAATTTCTACACTCCCTAATATTATTTCTTTCAAAAGCATTCTACCTATGACTGCCCAAATAGAAAAATAGAAAAACAACCCTGCAATACCATAATTCACTAAAAGTTCAAAGTAAGTATTATGAAGGTGACCAAATTCTTTTTTGATATAATCTGGTAGCCATTTGGTATGGTCTATTACTAATGATTTTCCATTACTGCCCCACCCAAAAAAAGGCTTTTCTTTTATGAAATTAGTAGCGGCCACCCAAGAATGAAATCTAATTCCAAAGCTTGAATAAGGAACATTATCAAAATCCAGAGCAGTGATTGCCAATATAGAATTTTTTTCAATCATAATTCTATTTGTGATCCTATCATTATTTAGAACCAAACCACTCAAAACTATGAAACCAATAACAAAGGATACAATCAAAAAAAATTGATTTTTTCTTATTTTTTCATTTTCACTCATAATCATTAGGTAAGTAAAAATCAGTATCAATGTAATAATAATCGAAAGCCATGCTTGACGAGTTTGAACCAAATAAAGAACCAATAATAAATAATAAATAATAAATAATAGTGGAATGACAAGTAGCTTATTTCTTTGGTAGATTTTTTTAGAAAAACAACATAGACCAATAAATATAGAGCCAAAAAAGAAAGCAGTATGCTGAGCGTTTAACAGGCCAAAGTCGATTCTATGCCCACTGCCCCCCTGAATTATTTCATCCAGCCCTCCTCCTGTCACCCAAGGAGATAGTAATATTCCTAGCACTGCAGCTCCCCACATTAACCAAATCGCACCTTTTCGTTGAGCAATTAACCATGCAAATGGAATAAAAATAAGCCAACCGTTTATTTTGTTTAGCTTTGGTGAACTTTCAGCCCATTCAGGGGTAATATATTGGGCTAATCCCCATGATATTAGTTGAATCAGGATACTAATCCACAGAAATCTAATTAAAATGTGGCTGTTGACAATTTTTCCATATTTAAATAGCCCCCATAGCCCAGCAAGAACAGCTATGGATGATGTGACCTCTGCAACTTTAGGAAAACCGGTTCTTGAGATGGCATATACAACAATTGATGCAATACCTAAAAATATCAGCCATGCGGGTTGCTCTTCAGATGTACGACGTTTGAATAGGTTGCTTAGCTTTCTGGATACCAATGTCATTTAATACTCAATTTTCTTTCGGAGGGTAGTAAATACAAATCTGCATTTACTACCCAAGTAGATAAATAGTTGAAGCTAAAGGATACAAGGTTTTATCTAATGTCAGTCCAAAGTGATAATAATATCCCCTTTATTCCTAGGCAAACCATGAACGATTTTCGATCGATCAGACTCATCTGATTTGATTAAGAAAAAAATCACATCTCACTTAAAACAGATGATTAACGACTAGACAGACATATTCACTTTATAGCATTGAGACCGAAAAAGCATTTTTCCACATAAAAACAAAAAATGACGTATATCAATTATCGTCCAAGAAAATTCTTAGAATTTAAACACCCAGACGTCACATTTCGAACTTAAACCCGACCTAGTCAATAAATTCTATATTTAGTCATCTTTCGTCGCCGCTTAATTTTATTTTTTTTCAAAAAAAGCCTTACTCTTTTTGATAGTGATAGATTAGAACGTAATTTTTTTATACTTATTGGCCATGGTGTTTCTTCTGAAAATTTTATAAATAGTTTTTGTAATGGGTGTACACAGTCTGGACTCCAAGGCTTTACAGATCCAATAAAGTGAACAATATTTGGTTTTTGTATAGAAGTATAAAGTTCATATCTTCTATTCTCTAAATAATCATAGTTTTTTTCATATGCGGCATAAGATGTAGGTTGAAAATTCCAACTTAAATCGATGGGTAAGCACTCACCTTTTAATACGCTATTTAATGCATCCTGATCAGGGTATTTAGATTTCTCTAGATTTTTATCGAGATAAGTAAGTGCTTTCTCACCAATTTCGTCGTTCTTCCACTTTATTAAGTCGATTAAAAGCACACCTGAATTGAAGTAGTTTTTTTGCCTTCCTTTAAATACACTTGGTGAGCAAAGATCAGTTATTGCACCTAAAGTTAGTCCATTTAAATTCTTACCCCACAATTCAGCTAGATCTCCCAGAACTAGTAAGTCACAATCAAGATAAATTACTTTTTTAGTAATTTCAGGTAAGTAGCGGTGCATATATAAACGAAGGAGTGCCCCTATCCCAAACCTCCCCAAATCTATATTTAAAGAAATGAAGTTAGAGACCTCTATACTGATAATTTCTAGCTGGGCGCCATAGCTTTCAACAGCCGTTTGAAGCTTATCTTTAGAACCATCAGTAAGTCCAGGTGTCAATAAGTAAAAAATGAAGTCCTCTGGGGCAGCCGTATTCACTAATGAAGAAACCATTACAGTTGCACTATACGGCGCGTAGTTTTCATCTGAACACAAGACAATACTTATCATTTTTTAGCTTTGATGAATGAGTTTATATGATTATATCGAATTTAAAGTTGTGGGGAAATCCCCAAAAAAATAATAACAGTCAAAAATAGAATTTCCTCGTAATCCCTATGCATCAACAATAAGTAACATACGTTTATCTAATAATACTTCAATTGGAGTGGAGTATTTTAGCGCTTTTCTAGGCCTTAAATTGATTAATGTTTGTGTATCTGTGAGCTTACTTATGACAAGCCTCTTAAGGTAAAACGTCTCAGCAGACCATTTGTATTTTCATTGAGGCCACACTGCCATGAGCGATAGGACTTAACAAAATAAGTTTCACATTTCAGTGCTTTAGCAATATTTTGATGACCTGCAAACTCGCCTCTATTGTCAAAGAGCAAATAAGTCCCTAGAACTAAAAAAATTGCAGTATGGGAGGTCATGAAACCTCACCAGACAAAAGTAATAGTTCAAGCGTTGGCTCTAAAGCTCTAAAGCAAGCCTAAAACGTGTTGTGGCCAACATGACTGCAGGAAAAATACCAGCTTCCCAACCGATTACGGGGATGACAAGAGAGTTCAACATTACCTTAAAGCAGACTGACGATAAAGCTTGCCATGAACTAGTTTTATCTATTTGCAAAACGGTACATTCACTCTAGGCTATCTATACAGCTTCCCGTGGTGAAGCAATACGCTTACCTTCATACCGACGCAATACTATATTCAGACGCCAGACTAAAATTCCAGCAAGTAAACATAAGCCCGAGCCCAATCCGATATAAAACCCACGTACTGATAAGGTTTCAGCCCAAGGGCTGTAATGGGATAACCAAAAACCCAAAGGAATACTTAAACCAAATAACGAAACACAAAAAGCAATCATAGAAGAACGGGTATCTCGGAATCCTCGTAGTGCTCCAGTGAATATAGTTTGCAATGCATCAGGTAATTGATAACAAGCTGAAATCAATAGAATACTCGCAGCTAATGATGCGACCTCATCATCATTAGTATAAATATATGGAATATAATCTCGAAATAGTTGGGTTAATACAAAACACGTAGATGCATATAAAAGCCCCAGTATAGAAATAGTACGAATACGCTCTTTCGCCCCATCAACGCCTTCATTAGACATGGCTTTTGCCACGACAATCGCCGTCACTGCACTCATAGCCATCATGGGCGTAAATAAGAAAGAAGTGTAAGACATCACTATTTGTCCGGCACCTAAGGCTAACTCACCAAAAGAGGCAATCAACCAAGTCATAGAGGAAAATAACCCCACCTCAAAGGCAAAGGCAAACCCCGCTGGTGCGCCTATCTTCAACAACATGGAAAAATTATAGGTATAACGTATGACTAAACGAGTGAACAAAGGCTTCTTGTTAAAATAGCGATCATAAACAAAAAATAAAGCAACACAGAGGTACAAAGATAGACTAGACCCTAAAGCTGCGCCGCGCGCACCCATTTCAGGAAAACCAAACTCTCCGTAGATGAGAATATAATTAAATATCACATTTAACAGCAAACCTATGCTTGCCACAAACAAGGGAAAACCGGGCCGGCCTGCCGCTTCGAATAAATTTTTATAGGCCGTCATCAGGGCAAGCATTGGCAAAGCAGGGGCAAACAAATAAAGATAGCTAATCGTTACCCGGCGGGTCTCTACTTCATCAACTAACAATTCAACAAAATAGGGTAGAACAATAACGGTCAATACACTCGCAAATATACCAAATACAATGGACAAGCCTACAGCCTGTGACATATAGAGATTGACTAGTTTAGGCTGACGACCATGTAGATGCCGAGTAACCAAAGGGGTAATACCGTAAGTTACCCCCATCAAAAAACACCCTACTGGTAACCATAAACTTGACGCCAAGCCGACTGCAGCAAGATCTAATGCACTGTAATGACCAAGCATGATGGTATCAACAACGCCTATGGATAACTCCAGAGATATCGTCAACACCATGGGAAACAACAGATGAAGAATTTCTTTTAACGAGGAAAAGCGCTTAACCACAACCGACATCCATAAAAAATAATAAAAGACAGGAACTAAACGCCATCCTGAGGTGCCATGTTAACAAAGACTATCATCTGTCCAAGGCGGCATAATTTAGCATTTAACCGCATAAATTGCACAGTAGGGGCAGAGTATTATCTAATGAGTATTCTTACCTGTCTTGACTCCTTTATCTATGGGCCTTAGCAATTAAAAATAAAATCGTAAAGTCAGTTTTATGTAAAAGCGAACAACAAAACCAATAGCTCTAGCAAACACTGTCATGCTTATGTAAAAGCGATTGCCTATTAAGAAATAGCCAGATTAATCTCATCTAACACCTTGTTCTGTGTGGAACTAATCAATCTTTTGGAACTCAAACGAAGTGTGCAGGTAAAGGGGTCACTTTGGTAAGTATGTCGACATAAAATTGGCATATACTGCCTTGCTTATGTTAGAACATACCAACAGATCTGGTTTTGCAAAGCACGAGGCGTACATCATGATTTCCACTTTGATTTTGCCTAATATATTGTGCTTAATAAAGCAGTACACGAATCGAACTCCGTCTTTATACTTTTGAATCACTAAGTGATCTACAAACAAACGAATGGAATATTTTTTATGAACAAAACACTTATTGCGGCGCTAGTTATGTCTTCTGTTTCCTTTGCATACGCAGATGACAGCGCTATTAAACTGGACACAAAAGAGCAACGCCTTGGTTACAGTATCGGCACTATGTTCGGTTCACGTATGGCAAAAGATTTCTCAACGTTAGACATGAAGACCTTCATGGCCGGCTTTCAAGACTCTTTTGCTGGTAAAGAAGGCAAAATGACAATGGAAGAGGTCACTCAGGCTATCCAAACTTACCAACAAGAACAAACAGAAAAAGCTCAGCTTGAACAAGAAAAACTATCAGCGGAAGCAAAAGCAAAATCAGCGGCTTGGTTAAAAGAAAAAGAAGCAGAAGATGGAGTGAAAAAAACGGACTCAGGCCTACTTTATAAAGTTATTACAGAAGGCAAAGGCGAAAAACCTAAAGCTACTGATACCGTAAAAGTAGACTACGAAGGTAGCTTAGATGACGGCACAGTATTCGACAGTTCTTATAAACGTGGCGAAGCCATCACCTTCCCACTAAATGGCGTTATCCCAGGCTGGACAGAAGGCCTACAACTAATGCCTGTTGGTTCAAAGTACGAACTATACATCCCATCAGACCTAGCCTACGGCCCTGGTGGCACAGGCCCTATCCCACCTAATGCAGCACTTAAATTTATTGTAGAACTGCATGAGATAGAAAAAGCGGACACTGATAAAATAAACACTCAGTAGAAGCAAAATTAACTAGTCGACTCTGAATAATGGCGTTTCAAGTATGAAGCGCCATATTGTTTTTCTGCCTTCCCAGTGAAAAATGTATTTGAAGCAACAGTAGCTTTAAAAATGGCCCAAATTATTGGGCATAATAAAGCCACTTGAGCAGCTTACGCAGGTTCTGACCACAGGCGCTTAAGATCACGTTAATCGCATCGCCTAGTACGCCTTTTAAAAAGCATCGTCTGAGTTTTCCATCTGATTTGAGATGCCCTATGATAGGCTCTACGCTGTTTCGTCTCCCTATCCATCGCTTCTCCTTCTTTGGTACGTCGCGCTTTTGACCAGCAATCAACACCTTAATATCTTTCACGACCGATCCTTTATACCCTCGGTCAACAAAACAGGTTTCCGGTTTTTTTCCTGTCAGGGTTTCAACTTATTGAAGTTGATCTTTTAACGTATGGCCATCATAAGGATTACCTGGATATCTTCTTGCTCCCACAATGAAGGATTCTTTCGCCGTTACAGCTATGCTTGCTTTCACACCAAACTCATAGCGTTTATGGGCTTTGCCTTTGGAGATACAGTCCACATTGGGTTCATGCAAGCTATACAGTTTGTTTTTGCTCTGGCGAGTTTGTTTTAGTAATCGATAGGCTTGGTTGAGTGTGTCTTCCTGTTTTTGAGTGAGCGTTAACCCTTGTCGTTTTACTTGTCTATCAATATCT
>NZ_JAEMNX010000052.1 GCF_016463975.1 Marinomonas transparens
CATCACTGTGGGCACCCAAGCGGTACAAAGCAGCGAATGGAGTGAATCCTCTTCTGGTTTCCGTGGCATCCTTAAAGACGTAGTGAAAACAGTGGCGGTGGTCGCTTCCAGTGTTGGGATTGACAGTGAAATCAAAATTGGTGAATCCCGTGCGACTCGTACTGACACCCTAAGACAAAGAACCACGACCTTAGCGGCCAACGACCTCGACATTGATGCGCAAAATAATGTGGCCCTGATTGGTGCCAATGTGGCCGTTACCGATACCGCGACGATCAACGCCAACAACGTCACCATTGATGCGGCCCAAGAACAAACGGTCGTTACAGAATCTCATACCGAAAAAACTTTCTCAGCCGAAGGCCCGACCTTAGAAGAAGATCAAATCAGCCTGACGAGCTTGATTGAAACTGAGCAAACTGAAAAAACCACCACTACCGAAAACACGTGGGCAGGCAGCAACATCACTGCAGGCAATCTAACGATCAATGCTGATCAAAACGTGGCAATTCTAGCCAGTGATATAAGCGTGCAAAACGACGCTGACATCCAAGGAGAAAACATCCTAGTCGGTGGACGTGAAGACACCACAAACACCACCCACGACAGCATCACCGAAACTAAAACCGTGACCGTCGGTGTGAAAAATGCCTATGTGGACGTGGCACTGGCGATTAGAGCGCTGGATAAAGCTAAAGACGCAGTGAGCGACGCTAAAAAGGCGTATAACGAAGCGAAAACAAAAGTTGCAGAAGGCCGTCTTCCGGCCAGTGACTTGGATTTTTACAAGGTCAACTTAACCGCGGCCACTGCGAACGTTGCGAATGCAACCTTAGCCATTACGAGTGCAGGCGCGACAGCCGCTGCGAGTACAGGAACCTATGGCTTCTATGCGACAGCAGGTGCCACCACCCAAACCGATACCACCAGCACGACCAGCACCCAAACCAACTGGAATGGCTCTAACATCAGCGTAGGCGGCAACACCAGCTTAACTGCTAGCAACAACCTTACCGTTGAAGGTTCCACCGTGGATACCGCAGGACAGCTTGCATTGGATGCGGAAAATATCGACATCATAGCGGGTAAAAATACCTATAGCGAAAGCACAGAAAGTCACAGTGAAGGGACCAGCGCCAATATTAGCCTCAATTTTGCTGATGGCTTTAGTGGCGTTGCCAGTGTTGCCGGATCTGGTGGCGTGAATGCCAGCAAAAGCAGCAGTGAGAGCCAAAGTACTCAACAGGTTAACAGCGGTTTAAGTGCGGGCAGTATTGTTAGTATGAGTGAAAGCCTTACCATTGAAGGCGGTAACCTCAACGCAGGTGAGATCGATATCACCACCGACAACCTAGTCGTGACCAGCCTACAAGACACTTCTACCAGCTCAAGTAAAAGCTCTGGAGGAAACGTCGGTTTTGGCGGCAGTGGTGTCAGCAGTGTTGGTATCAACGCGAGCAAGAGTGAAGGTGAGAGGAACTGGGTTGATCAACAAAGCGGCATTACCGGCGGAACTGTCAACATCACCGCTAAAGACACCAGCCTAACGGGCGCCGTTATCGCGGCCGTAGATGAAAATGGCAACAGCACCGACCAATTGACCTTAACCACTGACACCCTAACCGTAGCTGACTTACAAGACACCGACACCAGCAAATCCATGGGAATCGACCTTTCCTTAAGTGCGGACTCCACCACGGTAGGCGCTAACTTCAACGGACATGAAAAAGAACAACTCACCAAAGCCACCGTTGGCTTGGGTAACGTCACTGTGGGCGGTGTTAGCATCGATGAGCAATCTGAGTTCGCTGACCTCAACCGAAAAGCTGCAGACAGCCAAGAAATCACCAAAGACATAGAGCGCGGTGGGTTAAATGCCACCGCAACCGTAGACAATCGAGTCTTTACGGAAGAAGGGCGTAACAGCATTAAGAAAGACGTGCTGGATACCAGGGAGCATGCGAAAGAAATTGCGCAGGCGGTTGAGGATGTAGCGACTACCGACCAAAGTGTTTTAGAAGTGTTTGGTAATGTTCAAGACTATGCGAAGGAACGCATTGTTTTGACCCAAAAAGCCATGGATGAAGCTGCCCAAGAAAAACTCAAAGGAGAAAAGGGCGCAGAAGGTAGCCAAGAAGGCATGCAAGCGCTCAGTGACGCTCTAAGCGAAGAACAAGGGTTAGCCAGTAACGCAAATGTAGAAATATACGATGGTACACAAGTTGATGATAACACCCTGGCCATCGATAAAACCGCCGTTAATAAGACCGAAGTGGAAGGCGCCTACCATGAAGCCAGTGGCTCTATCCTAGTTAACATGGATAAAACGGACATGACTGACAGTAGCAAGGTCGCCGCTACGGTTGTTCATGAACAAACTCGTCATAGACTTGCTCAAGAAGGGGAAACCGGCACCCTGAGTCGTGATGATCAAACCACAATTGCCACCAACCATGGTGATCGTGCTGGAGAAGTCTGGTCAGCCTACAGTGGCCTTGCGGGAATAAGTACGAAAAGCACCACATCACAAACCACATGGAATGCTACAAACAAAACCAGCTCAGTGGTTCAAGCGGGCACCGCACACATCGCGAGCATTGAGAATACCGAATTAAAGGCACGCCAATTTAATCGTAATGAAGCCTCCATTCTAGATAAGGCAAGAGCCGCGATTAAAGCCAGCCCGTTAACCCAAGAGGCTCAAGCTCAGAAAATTGAACAGCTCGAACAATTGGCCTGTGCGGAAGTGAAATGTGGTGCGGGTATTTCAGAAAACGACGTGGAATACGCCACGCAATTTAAAGGCATGCAAGAAGCAGGAGAAACGTTAAAAGATAATGGACAAAGCTTGACATCTCTTCTTGATGAACTAGGGGTGGCGTCGACGAGTACTAAGGAAGTAGGGCGAGTACCTAGAGATGTTGAGACGGAAGAGTTTCAATATGGTCTTGCTGATACGGTGAATGATTTTGCTGCCCGTAATGAGGAAAAAGTGGATAAGGTAGAGCAAGTCAGTAAGGTAGCTGCAGGAGCTGTTGGGGTAGCTGCGTCTACAGGACTTTGTTCTACTGGTATTGGTTGTCTAGGTGGCGCAGTATTGGGGGCAGCGAGTGCAAGTGCTGCTGTGGATGGAGTAAATGCATTAAGTTCAGAATATACGTATCAGAATGGTCAACGAGTTGCCGATTCTTTTAGTACAGAAACCCATGGGGGGAACCATAACCCTGTATTAGATGCTACTTTAGGTATCGCGCCTAACTTGTTGGTTGCCGGAGGGTCTTTAAAGGCAGCTCAAAACTCAGCGAGCAATGTTCTTTCTATGTTTGATGAGGCTAAGGTTATTGGTAAACAGGTAGCTAGCGTTAGCCAAACAGCTGTCAGCCCAACAATGCTGAATGTAGTGAATGGTGGTGTTGCTGGTGGTATGGGGGGGGCTGCGTCGGCGGAGGAAGGAAATAAAACCCAAGGTGCGCTTATTGGTTTTTCGGTAGGTGCACTTACAGGTTTAGCGCCAGGTCCTAATGGTGGAATAAAAACTTTTGCTGTAGGAGCTTTTGCTAATGGGGTGGGCCAAGGGGCTAGTTTGACTGCAGAAGAGTTTCAAAAAAACGAGGCCACAGGTTTTGATTTTGAGTACCTTAAAATAATTGATCCTGTGCAAGCTACAACTTCTGGTTTGGCTGCTTTAGGTGCAAATAAATTTGTAACCAAACCTATAATGAACAAGGTAAAAGATGTTCCTGTTACTACGCCAGGTGTGTTTAGTTCTAGAGTTCTTCCTAAGCCACTTGTAGCTGTTACAGTTGCCGCAGGTGTAGAGGGGGGTATTATTGGAGCAGTTGACGGGAACTATAATTCTGTTAAGAAAAAAGTCACTGAAAAGATAAATAAAGTAATTGAAGAGATAGAAAAATAAATCATGATGGTATTGTTAGGTATATTGTTTTTAGCCCTACATTTTTATATCTGTAAAATTAGCGTAGGCTTTTTTTATTATTTAGGTATGTTGAATATTAAGAATATAAAAAATTTATTTCTTCAAAATATTATATATTTAATTACCTTAGTTCTAGTTGTCGCAAATATTTTATTGAATCTTTTTACTCCTCTAATGATTAATGAAAAACTAGGCTTTGTTTTTTTTTCTCATGATAAAACTGATCCGCTATTATGGTATGGGGTATTTGTACTTGTATTAACAACTTGGCTTGCTTATAAAAAATATCCATATGTAAATAGGTAAGAAATTTAACAAGACACCCAGCCTAACTTGACGATTTTTTCTACCACTGTATATTTGAGGCTCTTCACCCTTTGTGGTGGGCGGAATTTAACGTACCACCCATCTCTCAAAGCCCGTTATATCAAGTGATTGGCTTTTTATTATCCGCTTTCATTACAGGTTTTATTATAGGAAAGGGGCTATTACCTCTGATCAACCTTGAAGCAAAATGACATTCCAGCGAGGCGCGAATTCAACTCCGAAGTGCAACACTCCCTAACTTAGGTCACCTTGCTTAGTTCATTAAAGACGATGACTGGTGGCCTAAAGCCCAAACATTTTCTTGGGCGCTCATTTAATTCCTTCTCAATACGCTTTAAATCCTGGTCTGAGATTGTTCTAAGATCGATCCCTTTACGAATATATTGACGCAAGAGACCATTGAAGTTTTCATTTAATCCTCTCTCCCATGATGCGTATGGACGAGCAAAATAGACTTGCGCTTTTAACTTACTGGCAAACAAAGCATGATCGCAAAATTCACTACCATTATCGGCGGTAATGGTATGGACGTACTTTCGATACCGCCAAAGCATATTAACCACAGCATGAGCGACATCTTTGGCTGTTTTTGCGGGTACTTTTTTTAGTATATATAGCTTCGATTTTCGCTCTGCTATTGTGACGATGGCCCCCGTTCCATGTTTTCCTAAAACCGTGTCTATCTCCCAATCCTCTAGACGACTTTTGTCATTAACGATTTCAGGGCGGTCTTCAATTCCTACGCGATTTGGAATAACCGATCTCTTAGTATTTTTTCCTCTGCGATAACGCTTATGGCCTTGCCTTAAAGACTTGTAAAGCTTCCCGCCAGCTTGCTTATCTTGAGATATGTAACGGTAAATCCATTCGTGACTAACGGATAAACCAATCCGTTTCCCAACGCCTGAGATTTGCTCGGGACTCCATTTTTTCTCTAAACAGAGCACTATCCAACTTTCAGCGAGAGGGTGTACTTTTCTCTTAGCTGCATTTACTCGTCGGGCCTGTGCTTTCTGGCTCGCTTCTTTTGGACAATACTTTTTCTGATTGGTATTTCTGTTCAATTCTCGACAAATGGTACTACGATGAACACAAAGCCTTCTTGCAATGTCACTTTGATTTAGTCCTAGCTGCAAATAACTGAGAATCTGGTATCGTTGCCCTTCGGTCAACTGCTTGTAACTCATGGTAAATACTTCTTTTGTTTGGCGACTTATAGAGTATCACCAACAGGCAGTTGATCTCTCATCACCTACTCAACCATGAGTGTTGCACTTATTTTATGAATTCACGGGTAGGCGTTAGTTTCGAGTAGTAATGTCATTTTGCTGCAACATCCAATCCAACCAATGCCTCTGATGTTTTAACCATTCACTGTCTCCTTCAACTATCTAAAACAAACCGACTAGCCTTCGTCATTGACCCTTTCTGCGTTTTACTCTAGCATTCCTCTTGCACTGGCAAAATCCAGTGTCGGGATTAGTACCCCGCATTACCAAAGCGGCCTAAAACACGCCCCGCGTGTTTTTTTATGGCCGGAGTCTACCTTTATGGTGGGTTGGCTCCATTGCTAGTCCTCCAAAATGGAATAAGATGGCTCTCTT
>NZ_JAEMNX010000053.1 GCF_016463975.1 Marinomonas transparens
GCGCATTCAATATCCCCCAAAGGTGTTTTTCTACCTGTTTGGCTCATACTTGCTGCTATACTGGTTTTCTTGAAAACTTTAAGCTGGGTGTCTAAACCATAAAGGCCGTAGAAAGAGACGTCAACTTTGCTCTGCCCCTATTTCTTATAGATAATGACATACCCTCTTGAAAGGAATTAAGAAAATATAAAAAAGGCTAAAATTATGAGACTAAGACATAGGGAAAGACATAGAGAAGTCATAAAACACGAAATGTATAATCTATGGAGGTATAAAACCAACCCAAGACCTGAATTATATGCATCACTAATACTACTTGGCACTTATGGTTTCGATTTTTCATTCACTTCACATAAAGGCGTTGCTTTAGTGGGCTATGTAATGATCATGCTTTCAGTAATCGGTCTTATAGTTCAAAAACGAGGTATAAAAAAATTGCAAAAACAAGGTTATGCCTTGGAATGGCTAAACGTTGTTGACCAAATAGTCGTATTTGCGTTAATCGTTTTATCATACGTATTAAATGACTTTGAACCAAAACATACATGGTCTCTTCTATTAGTGATAGTGGGGTATAGTTACGCAGGCTATAAAGTTTCACGTAACGGTCGTCCCTATTGGCGTTTATATTTTTTCCGCTCTGCTCGCTCATATTTCAGAGAGCTCAAAACTTATGCTCAACTATCCAAGTAACTAGATGAATATTTAACGTGCCCCCCACCTATCAAAGCCAGTCATATCAAGTGATTGGCTTTTCATTATCTATTTCTTACCAAC
>NZ_JAEMNX010000054.1 GCF_016463975.1 Marinomonas transparens
ACTTGCTTGATGGAACCTTGGTCTTTGGCTTTGACTTTAAAGGTGCCTTTTTTCTGTTCTTTATATCGTTTCGATGTTTGATCCACGGTTGATAACAGTTGGATATCACCCGCCGCTTGCAGAGTAATGTCACCATCCGCTTGCGCCGTCGACCCCGCTAACAGAATGTCTACGCCTGAAGCAATTTGAATATCTCCACCGGACGTTAGATCCGTTCCTTGGTTAATACTGCTTGAAGAGGTGGTGGTTTTGGTGCTGCGTTTGGTACGCCCAAAAGATCGTTTTTTCTTGGTTTTGACTTCTTCAAAGCTGGAGTTATTGGCCACCGCAGACGCTAAAATCACATCACCGCCCGCCGCTAAGCCGATGCCATCGCCACCGCTTAAGGTGGAACCTTGAGAGAAGATGTCTTGCTGGCTAACCAGCGTTAACGCACCACCGGCATTCAATGTCGTGCCAGTGAGGGTTTCGTTATGGTCACGCTTCTCGGTGGAATTACCACCACCGCCGACAAAGCTGTAGCTATCCTCAGAATCAGTCACCGCCAACAAGTCAATATTGTTCGCGGACAAGGCCAAGTTACCACTGGCATTGATTTGTCCACCTTCACTGGTCAGAGTATTGCCCGCGCTCAGTTGAATATTATTACCCGAAAGAGAGCTGACTTGATGAGTAGTCGACTGACTAGAGGCTCTTCTTGCATTCGAACTCGTCGTATCTTGCACTGCGAGCAGATCAATAGTGTTAGCGGATATTGCTAAATTGTCTTGCGCCTTAATCTGCGCTGCTTCGCTGGTAACAGTATTGCCTGCGCTTAGCTGAATATTATTACCTGAAAGGGCGCTAACTTGATGAGTTGTACTAGCGGTACTACTACGTCTATAGCCATAGCCACTAGGTTGACTCTTATTAATAGCCAAGGCTTCAATCGACACGTCATTGGCGGCTGTTAAGGCAAGGTCACCCGTAGCCTTCACCTCACTGCCAATTAAACGAACATTGTTACCAGCAGACAAACTAACATTATCTCCTCGAATACTTGCCGTATGTCCAGCTATCATTGTATTGCTTATATTATCAACTAAGCCCCCCTGACTAGGCTCACTCAAAGTCTCACTACTGATGCTTCCTCCAGCCACTAAACTCAGGTTACCTGCTGCTTTAATGGTGTGGGTATTGATGATGTCTTGTGTGGCCGTCAAGCTGGCACCGCCTGCAGAAGATAGGGTACCACCATTGCTAATATTGTTGCCTTTCAGCGACAGATCCACCTTAGCCAGCATAGAGCCTGTGTTATTAATCTCTCCCTCGACATCAATATCAATACTGGAAGCCGCTATCAGGGCACCATCTTGTCTCAGTTCTAACCCAGACGCCGCAGAGAAATAGACTTTGGGCACCAAAGCCTGTTGCGGGCCATTAGGGGTATCGACGGTTTCATTCACCATCCATACAATGGGCTGCCGCAACTGTGCAATTTGCTCGGCACTCAATGCCACCCCAGCCGTTAATTGCAAGTCTTCATAGGAATCCACGGCATTGTTCATCAAGGTTGTATAGGTGTCTTCAATACTGATGCTATCCGGTATCGTCTGAAAACCGGTAAAAGCCAAGATCTGATCACGCACCAACCTCTGCTCTAAAAAGCCATCGCCTAAACGCACAGCCGTTTTACCATCACGCCCTACCGAATCTGAGGTAAGTTTGTTTAATAAATAATCGGAGGAAATGAACGTCTCATAATTTGTTAATAAAGGACTGGTGACAATGACATAGGAGGGATCTGGCGTATTTGCTAATGTAAATAAAGCACTGTTAGACAAATCATCAACCACATTTTCGAAGATTTCATCACGGCGAGCGTCAACTTCCTCTAAATCCACATCACTTAATACCACGGCTTTAACGCCATCATTGGTAACAACTGGAGCCGCCTCTGTATTAGCACCCTCTAGAGTCGAACTTATCGCGGCAATCCCATCAGCATCTTGCGCTGCCACCTGCGGAGTATCCAAATCCAAGACGGTTATCTCTGAACTAGCTGTTACGGGATGATTAACCCCTTGATCGGATAAGCCTGTCGTCTCGGTACCTTCTGCAATGACACCTAAGTCATTCGAGTCCGTCACCTTGACGTCAGAATTCGCTACAACAGAATGATTCACCTCTTGATCGGATAAGCCTGTAGCCTCGGTATTTTCTGCAATGACACCTAAGTTATTGGAGTCCGTCACTTTGACGTCAGAATTCGCTACAACGGAGTGATTCACCTCTTGGTCTGATAAACCAGCAGTATCACTACCTTCTGCTGTAATTACTAAGCTATTGGAGTCCGTCGCATTAACCCCAGAACTATCCGCTATCGTATCAGCCACACTAGCCTCGGAAGCCGAAAAGTTATCCTCTGAGCTTTCAGTAGTTTTTAGTGACTGCGTCTCCACGCTGCTAGCGACTACATCGTCAACATTTCCCACATTTGAAACAGAACCCGCTTTCCCCCTAATACTGCCACCAGCGGTGAAAATAGCAGGCGCTAGAGCAACAACCTCACTATATACCTCGTTGATATCTTTCCTATAAATTTCATAAGGAAAAGCACCAGAATCCAAATCATGCCACGAACTAAAACCTATTTCGGTTCCTTTAAGCTCTGTCGTTTTGGCACCTTGATAACTCACATTATTCAATTGTCCTGCAACAAAGTTTAAATTACCAACTGCACTGATCGTTGAATAAAGATTATTAATAACACCCTCAATCGATATATTCCCACCTGACAACACGTAAGCTTGCGGGCTATCGACCGAGATAGATGACATAGTGACTGTTTCGGTGTACCTCCTGTCAAATGACTCCCCATTCCCGTCAGGTAAAAGAGCAGTAAAAAAAATGTCTTCTTGTGATAACACTTGCTGAGAGACGCTGAACTGGCGTTTTTTATTATTAAGTATGTTCGCTTTTATGACCAAATCATTGTTAGTTTCAATCGTCGCCGAACTATTGGTTAAGGTTCCATTTGCTTTTAGATAACCACTGCCCAAACTGTATAACACCCCGCCATCTTGGTTGGTGAGGTTACCCCTTGAGCGTAGGTCTAGGTGGCTTTTCCCTAAGATAAGGGCGTTACTGCCCTTGTTTACGATGCTGGCGGCATTAACGGCGACCTGATTACCCGCGATGCCTCCTTGGTTGGTTAAAGTGCCCGTATTATTGATGGACAAGGTGCCATTTTGTGCCGAGATCACCCCTGTCGAGGCGTTGCTCAAGTGGCGGCTGTTTAGAGTAAGGTTATTCACCGATTCCAATACCGATCCGGTGTTAACCAGATCGCCATTAGTATTAATCGTCAAGGTGCCGTTCGCTTTTACTTTCGCACCATTGAGGTTCGAGAAGCTGTCGCGTGACGTTAAAGCAAGGTCACTGCTCGACGCTATACTACTGGTAGAAGCATTATTGGTAATCAGCTGAGCACTCGCCACCAAGCCATTGCCTGATAACGAACCCTGATTATCCAATCGATTGGCCGTGATGGTAAGCTGGCCATTTTGTGCTAACACCTGACTGCCTGCGGTGTTGGTCAGGGTTTGAGCGCCGAGACTAATACTGCCGCCTGACTCTATGGTGGCATTACTATTAGTGAGATCCCC
The DNA here is from genome assembly GCF_016463975.1 of Marinomonas transparens. GTDB lineage: Bacteria > Pseudomonadota > Gammaproteobacteria > Pseudomonadales > Marinomonadaceae > Marinomonas > Marinomonas transparens. Next base: position 3,648 of record NZ_JAEMNX010000054.1, read on the forward strand.
TGAAGCAGTTAAAACAAGCTCATTACCAGCATGAATAAGCGCACCATTGTTATTGGTAATCGACTCCATGGTGGTGATACTGGCGTTGTTATTAGCATAAATTTGACTCGTATTAATCTTGTTATTCAGTAAACGAGCTTCTATGTCGATGTTTCGACCACCCAATAAACCTTGGTTATCCAGCTGTTGAGTACGAATGGTTAGAGTGTCACCTTGGGCCAATATGGTCCCGCTATTGGTGAGATTTTGACTGGTCAGGGTCGCAGACGTGACCGATTCTATCGTCGATCCTGTGTTCGTGATATCACCGCTGTGACTGGTGAGCGCCAAGGCTTTTTCAGCATGAATCAAAGCGCCATCAGTATTGTTCACCGCTCCCTCAATGGTGACCTCTACTGTATCTGTTGAGTAAATTTGTCCCCCTGCGGTGTGGTTGCTTAACTCATTGGCGGTCATAACGATGCCCTTACCCGCTACTGTGCCTTGGTTATCTACTTTGCTAGTGCTGACAGTGAGTGCATCATTTTGCGCTAAAAGGGTACCTGTGTTGGTAACATTTTTGGCGTTAAAGGTCGCGGTTTCAATCGCTTCGATCCTAGAGCCTGTATTGGTGATGTCATTGTTTGTACTGGTGAGGGTCAGGTCTTTTTCAGCGTGAATTAATGCACCATCGGTATTGTTCACTGCCCCATCAATGGTGGCCACTAGGTCACCTGTTGAATAGAGTTTTCCGTTTACAGTGCCGTTTGTCAGCTGAGCCGCGGTTAGCGTGATGCCATTACCCGCTAAGGTCCCTCGGTTATCCACATTAGCAGTGTCTATGGTCAAGCTGCCTTGTTGCGCCAAAACGGTGCCAGTACTGGTGAGGTTTTGCGCGGTGATTGTGGTAGCTCCGACGGCTTCGATAGTCGCGCCTGTGTTGGTGAGATCGCTTTGTGCATTTAAGGTTACATCCGTGTCGGCATGTACCAAGGCACCGTCTGTATTGGTGACGCCTCCTGTGATGGTCAGATCGACTGCGTCGGTTGAAAATATCTTGCCATTGACTGTGCTGTTATTCAGCTCAGTGGCATTAATCTCAATACCCTTGCCTGCCAGAACGCCTTGGTTATCAACTTTCTTAACCGACTGCCCTTGTGTTCCGAATGTCAACGCACCATTTTGCGCGAGGATAATGCCAGAGTTAGTGACATTTTGTGCATCAATGTTAGTGGCATTAATGGCTTCAATCGTGGAGTCGGTGTTCGTAAGCTTGCCTTCCGCATCCAGCGTCACATCCGTATTGGCATGAACCAGTGCGCCATCGGTGTTGGTGACATTTCCTTTGATGTTCAGATCCACGTTATAGGTGGAGAATACCTTGCCATTGACTGTGCTGTTATTCAGCTCTGTTGCATTAACAATAATACCGTTACCCGCTAAAGCGCCTTGGTTATCCACATTGGCAGTGTCTATGGTCAAGTTGCCTTCTTGCGCTAGAATGGTGCCGGAACTGGTAACATTTTGTGCTTCGACCTTGGTACTATTGAGCGCTTCGATGGTAGCTAATGTGTTGGTAAGGTTGCCGTCCGCATCCAGTGTCACATCCGTATTCGCGTGAACTAAGGCGCCATCGATGTTGGTGACATTTCCTTTGATGTTCAGATCCACGTTATCGGTGGAGAAAATCTTGCCATTTACTGTGCTGTTATTGAGCTCAGTGGCATTAATCTCAATGCCCTTGCCTTCCAGAACACCTTGGTTATCAACTTTATTGACCGACAGCCCTTGCGTTCCGAATGTCAAAGCTCCGTTTTGCGCAAGGATAGTGCCGGAGCTAGTGACATTTTTTGCATCAATATTAGTGGCATTAATGGCTTCAATCGTGGATGCGCTATTCG
>NZ_JAEMNX010000055.1 GCF_016463975.1 Marinomonas transparens
AATCAAGGTCGTATGCAGGGTAATGGCATCACTCTGACGGCTGATCAGCTGACCAACAGCACCACAAACGGAAAAATCTATTCGACGAAGACACTGGATGCCACCATTGCAGGCGTGATGGATGACGCCATCACCAACCAAAACGGCGCCTTGATACACGCAGACGACGCCCTTACTCTTACTAGTAACAACAGCGACACCGTCAATGCTCAGGCTAGGATTGAATCCGTCACCTCCGCGACCCTTATCAGCCAAAACCTCACCAACTCAGGGACGATCCTTGCGCAAGACGGTGAGTTAACCATCGACACTACGGTATTAGATAAGCAAGGGGCATTAGATAACCAAGGGGCATTGGTGGGTAATGGTATGGTCATCCGTGCCACAGAGCTGAACAACAGCACAGTAAATGGCCAGCTTTATTCAACAGACAACATCGACTTAACCATTCTGGGGAACATCAGCAACCGCAATGGTGCCTTAGTGCATGCGGATACGCAGGTGGTGATAGATGCAGACGGCAATCTCATCAACACATTGGCCACCATTGAAGCCGTTAATAGCACCAAGATTGACGCGCAAAACGTCACCAACAGCGGTACCATCCTCGCGCAACATGGTGAGTTGACCTTAGGAACGGAAGATCGCTCGATCAATACAATCGAAAACCAAGGTGCCTTAGTCGGTAACGGCATTACCTTGACCGCGGATCAGCTTGATAACAGCACCGTCAATGGACAAATCTATTCAGCGGATACATTGGACGTCACCATTGATGGGGCGGTTGCCAACACAGACGGCGCGTTACTCTTTTCAGAAAATGCCCTGACCCTCACCAGCAATAATGATATCACCAACACGGCTTCGACGATTAAATCGCTGACGTCGGCGGCTCTGATGAGCCAAAATCTCACCAACACGGGCACGGTGCTAGCGCAAAATGCGGCGTTAACCATAGAGACCACCAAACTAGACAACCAAGGCGGACTTGCTGGTCATGGCATCACCCTTATAGCGGATCAGCTCGATAACCGCACGGTGAATGGTAAGTTTTACTCAACGGACACACTGGACGTTACCATTGATGGGGCGATCACCAACACAGAGGGCGCCTTACTTCATTCAGAAAAAGCTCTCACATTGACCAGTAACAACGGTGACTTGACCAACACAGACTCAACCATCGAGTCGGTGACGACCTCAGAGATCGAGGCCAATAACGTCACCAACAGCGGTAAGTTGTTCGCTCAAGAAGGGGTGTTAACCGTAGAGACGGCCCAGCTTGATAACCAAGGCACGATACAGGGCCATGGTCTGACCCTCACGGCCTCAGAACTGGAGAACAGCACAGCAAACGGCACACTCTATTCGACAGATACACTCGACATGACGGTCGCAGGCAACGTGACCAACCAAGATAACGCCCTAATTCACGCCGATAAAGCACTCACTCTCACCAGCACCAATGGTGACCTGATCAACCACAATGCCACCATAGAATCGCTCACCAAAGCCACCCTCACCAGTCAAAACCTGACGAACTCAGGCACCCTATTAGCCCAAGGTGACCTGTTAACCATCCGTGCCCAACAGATCGATAACGAAAGACTGCTGGGTGGCACGAACATCGACATAAACGCCAGCGTACTGAACAACCACGCCAGCACCAGCCAGATCTACGCCAATAACAATCTAGACCTAAAGACCACAGGGGCCATCACCAACAGCAACGAAGCACTGATCCACGCAGGCAACGAACTGACCTTAACCGCTACCGGTGACCTGATTAACAGTAATGCCACCATAGAATCGGGCACCCATGCGACCCTGACCAGCCACACCTTAAACAACTCAGCCGGCAGCAAGGTGTTGACACAAAATGGTACGTTAACCCTCAACATGGGCACCTTAGACAGTGAAGGTAACCTAACGGTCACGGGGGCATTGAGCAACGATGGCAGCCTAACGGGCAAAGACATCGTGGTGAACGCCACGACAGTGAATAACACCAAGAGCACCAGTCGCATTGCCGCCACCGGGGGCCTTACCCTCAATGCCACCCAAGGCGATGTGAACAACCAAAATGGCGCCAAACTGAGTGCCAATAACACCCTCACCATCAATGCCGCAGGCGATGTGAATAATACGGACTCGTTGATCGAATCGGTCAACAACATCGACATTACTAGCCAGAACCTCACCAACAACAGCACCGGGGTTATCTCGGCTCAGGATGGTACCTTAACGATCAACACTGGCAGCCTCAATAACCAAGGTGGCTTAGCAGGGAACGACCTCACCATCACCGCCAGCGGCATTAACAACACTGGCGGCAATGGGCTTATTTTAGCGAAGGATTACCTAAACGTTCATTCGACAGGGGCCATCAATAACCTCGACGGCGGGGTCTTTTTCAGTCTGGGGGATGCGTATCTAAAAGCCAATGGTACCCTTACTAACAGCTCAGCCACCATAGAAACCAGCCATGATTTAACGCTCGATGCGGGTTTGCTTATCAACAAAAGGTCATCGGTGGATTGGGGTTATACGCGTTCTGAGAAAGACATATCAGGCTATTCCTATGTTTTTCCGGAATACAATACATTGGGGATATCTAAATTTGCATATACGTATAATAGGGATAGGGAGGGCGAAGCTGATAGGGGATGGACTAACGAGAAGGTAGGGCAAGGGTGGTACAAGTCATATATTAGTAATGGTAAAGATATAAAAATAACGCCCTATTTAACCAGTGCCAGTGCTCAGGGTTACCTCTTGTCTGGAAACGATTTGACGTTAACGGGTCGAGTGGATAATTATTACTCGACAATCAGTGCGGTTGGTAATCTTGCTTTTAATGCGTCGTTGGTAAATAACATCAGCTTAGCAGCTAATGAAACTCACCAAATTAAATGGGTTGAAACCTATTATACCGCTACGTGTGCTGATGAATGGTGGTGGAAGTGTTCAAGTGGTATTTCACTTAATACTTTGGAGGGCTATTACCAATGGCCGTACTCAGAAAATATTAATCGAACTACATCGACGTCAGTCAACTTGCTCAATGCGACCTTTACGGCCAATGGTTCCATTACCGGTAAAGCCGGTTCTGTCAATAATGTGGGTTCAGCGGATGCCGTGGCGGGTGTATCGATTCAAGATGCTCATAATGCTTCTGTGAATAGCAGTAATGAAACGATTGAGGGTGTGGCCGTGGGTTCTGGCACTATAGGTCAACCCAAAGGATTGGATGGGAGCACTCCAGTCGCCTTAGCTCAAATCGATCAAGAGGTAATTGAATCTCGCCGCAATGCTATTTTTGATGATGTATTTAATGATCTGGTCGGTGACGCCTTATTCAAGGCGTCCAATACGCCTGATGCTAACTATCTTGTTGAAAGCAATCCTTTACTGACCAATTACAAAAGCTTCATTTCGTCGGATTATCTGTTAAACAAACTCACCTCCGATTCGGCCGGACGGGATGGTAAAGCGGCCGTACGCTTAGGCGATGGCTTTTTAGAACAACGACTGGTGCGTGAGCAGATTTTGTCGTTCACCGGCAAGCAGACCATCCCTGACAGCATCAACATGGAAGACACCTACGCCCGTTTGATGGAAAATGCGGTCGGGTCCTATGAAGACTTGCAGCTCACCCTTGGGGTGGGATTGAGCGCGGCGCAAATTGCGCAATTGCAACAGCCGATTGTGTGGATGGTAATGAAAACCGTTGACACGCCAGATGGTCCGCAACAGGCCTTGGTACCCAAAGTTTACTTCTCCGCGGCGTCTGGGCTGGATATCCGCCCGGATGGCGCCTTGATGGCGGCAAATAGCATTAATATTGATGCGGATGATGCGATCAATAACAGCGGCTCCATGTTAGCCACCGTGGATTTATCGTTAAAAGGCGGGCGTATTGATAACAGCGGCACCTTGCAAAGTAATACCGTTTCCCTTGAAAGTGTGGGGGACATCACCAATAGTGGTAATTTATCCGCTGATCAAAGCCTATCGTTAACTGCCCGTAGCATTAGTAACGTTGGCAGCATCGCCTCTTCCGGTAGCGCCAGCTTGACCGCAAGCCAAGACATCACTAATACCCGTACCATTAACGCCACCGGTAACTTGAATTTGGTGGCGGGGGGCAGCATCACCAATGAAACAGTGAGTAGTAAGCGCCAGGTGGGGACGGGGGGATATTCAAGAACCGAGACCACTGTTGGCGATACCGCCAGCATACAGGGGGGCAATGTTAGCCTGTCCGCGGGGAGCAACATTCGTTTAATTGGCAGTGAGGTGAAGGCCACGGGTGACCTTACCTTAACCGCCGCTAATGACGTGTCCATTGAGGCTATTGACATTAATGAGAGTTGGTCACGTGGTTATGGTGATAGTAGCGTAGAGGAATCCAGTACTAGGCATCAAGTTAGCTCCCTCTCCGGCAACAATATTCAGCTAAATGCAGTTGATACCATTACCAGTGAAGGCGCGAACATTAAAGCACAAGACAATCTAGCGATCTCCGCCAATACCATTGATCTGCTTGCCGTACAGAACACGACGAACAAACAAAGCCAGTCTAATGCTTGGCGAGGCGGTAATCAGTCGTCTTCTACTGTTATCCAGCAAGTGAGTGCGCTTTCTGGCAACAATATCCAACTTAGCGCCGTCAACACCCTAACCAGTAAAGGGGCGCAGATCAATGCCAAGGGCAATTTAGCCTTGTCCGCGAACAATATTGACTTGTTGGCGGTGACTGATTCTCAGGATAGCTACAGTTTTGTCGGCGGTGGTGGCAATTCCACTGAGAAACGCGATCATACCGAAACCCTCACAGGTACGACACTGAATGCCGGTGGTGCGTTAACGCTGGTCAGTCAGCAAGATATTTTCTCGGAAGGCTCTGCGCTAAGTGGCGGAGAAGGTATTGGTCTAGCGGCGGGCGGTGACGTATTGCTGGTGTCGGCGGTGGCCAATAACTCCAGTTTTGAAGAAGTCAAAACCAAAAAGAAAAGTACGTTTGG
>NZ_JAEMNX010000056.1 GCF_016463975.1 Marinomonas transparens
TGATACTTAATAAAATGCCTCTAGAAAAGAGCTCAATCCCATTAAAATCAAAGGATACAGTCGATAGACGCTTCTCTGTCGCACCCATGATGGATCGGGCGAATGGTATAAAAAACTATTAAATTTCAATAAATTAAACCTTCCAAAAAAACTTTTAGCATTTTTTTAGCACTTTCCTTTTTAAACCAGCCATAAAATGGGCCTCTTTGGTCAAAAAATAGCTTAACCACCGTTCACTTCTGACGACCCAAAACCAGACATTATGTTCCTTCGTGATGCATCAAACGAGCACGTTAGCAGAACATTAAACCGCCTCCCCACTACATAGTAATTTTCAAAATACAAAACCCACCTGATTGGGTGGGCTTTGGTTTTGTTGCTTGAAGCGTTACCGCTTAGAAATCGGCGAAAATCAACGACTCTAACCCTTGAATCTTGTTCTTTTAGCATCAGTTGTTTATATTGGTTATTCATCTTTGAACGACACTAATGGACTGTGTGTGTGAGCTCGAAGCCTATAGACAACTGACTTTCTTATTACTAAATGTATCGGTTATTTCTGAGATCAAAGGATAAACTCATGAGACGTATACCCGAACCCTTTCGCATTAAAATGGTTGAACCCATTAAAATGACGACCTTCGAAGATCGTAAAACCGCTCTAGAAGAAGCTGGTTTTAACCCATTTTCACTTAAAAGCGAAGACGTTTACATTGACCTATTAACCGACTCAGGTACTGGCGCGATGAGCGCTAACCAATGGGCTGGGTTAATGATTGGTGATGAAGCCTATGCGGGCAGCCGTAGTTTCATTAAATTGCAAGAATCTGTTCGTACTCTATTTCGGTATCAGCACGTTATTCCCGTACACCAAGGCCGCGGGGCAGAACAAATTCTTTTTCCTACCTTAGTTGAACGATTAAAGAAAAAGCATAAAACCTCTTCTCCCAATAGTGACTTCAAACCTGTTTTTATTTCCAATTATCACTTTGATACCACCACTGCACATGTTGAAATAAGCGGTGCAAAAGCCATTAATACACTGACACCAGAAGCGACAGACACCGCAACCTGGTACGACTTCAAAGGTAACTTTGATTTAGACATGCTGGCTGCAAACATTCAAGAAAACGGCGCAGAAAATGTGGCAGGTGTGATAATCACCATCACCTGTAACTCTGCTGGTGGGCAACCCGTTGCGATGGCAAATATTAAAGCAGCGGCAAAACTTGCAACAGACAATGGCATCCCTGTCATTATCGATGCCGCACGTTTCGCAGAAAATGCCTGGTTTATTAAGCAACGAGAAGAAGGTTATGCGGACATCGCCATTGGCGATATTATCCGTGAAATGTTTGCTTGCGCTGATATGTTTACGATGTCCGCCAAAAAAGATCCCATGGTCAATATGGGCGGTCTATGCTGTTTTCGTGAAGATGAAGAACTCTTTAAAGCCGCTCAAGTACTTTGTGTACCAATGGAAGGCTTTGTCACCTACGGTGGTTTAAACGGCCGTGATATGGAAGCTTTAAATGTGGGACTTTGGGAATGTGCCGATGAAGATTTCTTAAAATACCGTATCGGCCAAGTAGAATATTTAGGTGAGCGTTTACGCGAGGCCGGCATACCCATTCAGTACCCTACCGGTGGCCATGCCGTTTTTGTAGACGCAAGCATTCTTCTACCACACATTCCACCAGAGCAATTCCCAGCACACGCATTAACTAACGAACTTTACTTAGAAAGTGGCGTACGTGGTGTTGAAATTGGCTCTTTGTTGCTAGGACGTGATCCGGCCACCGGCACTCAAAAACGATCACCTTTTGAGCTACTGCGTTTAACAATCCCGCGTCGTGTATATACTAACGACCATATGGACTATATCGCCGATAGTTTAATCGCCATTTGCGATCGAGCGTCTAAAATAAAAGGCTTAAGCTTTGAATATGAACCAACAGTGTTACGCCACTTCACTGCACGTTTAAAACCCATAGCATAATTAAAGATAAGCTGTGTGGCTTTTTTGAGGTTGTCGATGCTGTCGTTGACTCTGTCTGCTTGCCTGAATTAAAGAGCTAGTTGGGCGATTTGTTGTTGTCGTTGGACGGCTTTGATCATGCGGACGAGTTCGAGGTTGGGGACGACGGGAAAATAGCAGAGCAACCACCAAAACCCTTGTTATTACTGGGTTTGAGAGGTGGTTGTTCTACTTTAATTTTACTCTGACCCCAAACTCCAAATGAACAGAGCAACCACCAAAACCCTTGATATGACTAGGTTTTAAAGGTGGTTGTCCTGTTAAGCTTTTGTTAATCACTTTTTTGACGCCAAACATAACTATCCCCACCCGTGCTATCTAAGCTATGAGTGACTTCAAGTATTTTGGAGCAACCGTTGCACTTACATTCATACTTAACTGACTCGCCAATTACCTCTGAGGACTCTAATATATCAACGAAGCCATCATCACTTTGATTAAAGATGTCAGCTTCTAAATACTTAAACCCAACGCAATAGCATTTATGAACGTTAAGGTCACTCAAATATTTATTTAAATAATCCATAAGCCCCAATATGCTTTGCCTACCTTCACCTGCTGGCCAAACTTCGGGGAGCGATAACTTCTTGAATGACTCTATATACCTACATAGCGCTTTCAATACCTCTATATCCGTTATACTCATTATCTCATAGGCTTTAATTTTTTCAGGCTCAATCTTAAGTTCATCAAGCCTAACGTCTTTAAGAGTTTCTATGAGTTTATTCGTATCCATGATTTTTTCTTATAATACTAAAATGTTATTAGCGTGCATGCGCGTTTAAAGGTTCATTGATACTAAAAGACTTTATCGTTTCCTACCAGCCCAAACAACAACTAAAGCCCACGTCGGTGGGCTTTGTTTTTACTGCTTGAAGCGTTGACGCTTAGAAGTCGGCGAAATTGCGTTGTGTGGCTTTTTTGAGTTTGTCGATGCTGTCATTGGCCCAGTCGGCTTGCCTGAATTAAAGAGCTGAGTTGGGCGATTGGTTGTTGTCGTTGGGCGGCTTTGGTGAGGCGGACGAGTTCGAGGTTGGGGGCGGCGAGGAGATAGCAGAGCAACCACCAAAAACCTTGGTATGACTGGGTTTGAGAGGTGGTTGTCCTGTTAAGCTTAGGCTCGACGACTTTGCCCCCTTGAATCATTAACTCTTAAATTCGACTACAATGACCATCATATGTTTTGTCACCTAATATCTGCTCATATGTAAACATATTTGAAGTAGACGCCTTAATAGAGAGTGTAATTGACTCGTCTTGAGCATTCGGTTTAGACAATATTTTATAAAGCCTCTTGTCGGTCAACCTTACACTTTCTTCTTGTTTTTCCTCTTTAACCTTTTCCCATAATGGCGAGTTCTTAAATTCCTTATGCAATATTTCTCCTTGTGTCAAAAAGAGATAAGTTATTTTGTTATCATCAAGCACCCAAGAACCCGTTAAATAACGGCTATAAGAGAAAAGTGTATGCTCAGGATCGTTCATGATTGGATAATAAATATCTGATAAATTGGTAAAAACACCATCGCGCTTAATATGCATGCGGTCAAAAGACCTAAGATCCTGAGCTGGATAAGTAGTCAAACACCCCCATTCCCCAATTAACTGCTCGCTCGTCATATTCTCAGTCTTTTCAACCTTAGCATTCGTTTGTTGCTTCGTCGTCGAACACCCTGAGATCATAGCTGCCCCAATTGCAGCCAATAAAAAAGCGTTTCTCATACTTTCCTCCGTGATAATAAATTCACAAAATCTTAATTAGAAATTAACGATAAAAATTCAGCTTACTTAAGCTGTTAGTCTCAACTTATCTTTTTACCTCAATAAAAACAACAACTAAAGCCCACCTAAGCAGGCTTTAGTTGTTTGTCGCTTAGAAGTCGGCGAAGGTGCGTTGTGTGGCTTTTTTGAGTTGGTCGATGCTTTCGTTGACCCTGTCGGCTTGCCTGAATTAAAGAACTAGTTGGGCGATTGGTTGTTGTCGTTGGACGGCTTTGATGAGGCGGACGAGTTCGAGGTTGGGGACGGCGGGGAAATAGCAGAGCGACCACCAAAACCCTTGATATGACTGGGTTTTAAAGGTGGGTGGCCTGTTAAGCTATGCTTGTTATACACGATTACACCAATAGTCATAGTTAAAGGTGTCTGGATTGCGAATAAGATTCCTTGATTCGCTCGCCCACTTACGAACTTCGATATTCTCCATATTTTCCGCTTGGCTAAGTAAGCCTTCTATCTCGGTATTTCGCTCATCGTCATTACGGTCGAAAATCATATCTCCAGTAATCATATATAAACAGCCAAGCATTACCTTTTGATTTGGGCAATCAGGATCGCTAGCTAACTCTAAAACAAGATCTTCATATCCTGAATTTGCAACGGAAAGATTCCAATCTTGATCGGGAATTGAGTCGGTAACCGAATAAGCCCAGTTTCTTAATTCTTCTTTAGTGTAATTCCACGGGTCAATATTCATAGTGTATAACATTTTAATAGTGCGCATGCGCGTTTAAATATTCATTGATACTAAAAGACTTTGTCGTTTCCTGCCAGCCTAAACAACAAGTAAAGCCCACTTTTGTGGGCTTTGGTTTTGTTGCTTGGAGCGTTGTCGCTTAGAAGTCGGCGAAGGTGCGTTGTGTGGC
>NZ_JAEMNX010000057.1 GCF_016463975.1 Marinomonas transparens
CTGTATGCCTACCTTTGAAAGGTGGGTGGCACAGTTAATTCACCCAGGCATTTCTAGAAGCATCTAATCGCTTGATATGACTGCCTTTGAAAGGTGGGTGGCACAGTAAGTTGGCTGCCTTAATTGATGGCGCGTTTTACACAGCACCACCCAGTCATCCATGTATCGGAAATACCTTAACTGGTGCTGGTCGCAATAATCGCCTAACACCTTATCCATCGAATACAAATACAAGGCCCCTAATAACGGTGAAATGGGGTTGCCCTTGCCGATGCCTTTATTTACCCAGTGTAAATGCCCATTAACGTTGTCTAACCGCGTTAGCATTTGAGCAATAAGATCCAGCACCCGCGCATCACTGATGCGTTCTGCTAACAAATCCAGCAGCACCTTATGGTCGATAGTGGCGTAATAAGAATCCACATCGGACCGACACACAAACTGATAGCCATCTACAGCTTGCTTGACCTGTCGTACACAACCTTTGGCTCCGCCACGGCCAGCTAAGTGATAACAGTCTTCGCTCAGCTGTGGCGTTAAATGTTGGCTTAACACCAAGGTTAAGGCCTTTAAAAAAAGTGCATCGCGCGCGCACCACACACCGATACTTAACCCACCTACTCGGATGGCCCGGCAGGGTTCAAACCGATAATCACCCGCCAGCAATTGCTGTTGCAGTAACGCCTTGTCCCTGTCCCAATGAAACCGCAAGTGCCAGACATCATTATTGTAATGACTGTCTTGACGCGATTTACACAGCCAGTCATAGGCTTGGTCTAATACAGCATCGCTTATTACTTGCTCTAACAAATACCTGCTTCCAAAGATCTTTACCCCCTCCCAGCCTCCCCCTTGAAGAAAGGTGGAGGAGCTCATATTTGCAAATTTGAATATTTGGGGTCAGATCAAAAACTCTCAGACCTCAGCCCAAGAATATTTGAATATTTGAATATTTGGGATCAGATCAAAAACTTCAGACCTCAGCCCAATTTCTCTCGATAAACTCGCTCTACCCCCCCAAAAAAACTCTCTTCGCAAGTTCACTCTTCAAACACTGTTCTATGACCTTGCTTAATTCTATCTCTGCCCCGCTACGTGCCCATTGCAACCAGTGTTTAACATACTCAGCGATGCGTTGTTGCGTGGTACCTTGCTCATAAAGCTGCTTTCGATTTTGGGATCAGATCAAAAAACTAGGAGGGCTTAAATCTAACTAGCTAGATCAAACTGTATCGATAGCGACTCACACCTAGCCCCAACGCAATAGTTTTTGATCTGACCCCAAATATCAATTTTGGGGTCAGATCAAGAAACTAAGGATAGCGCTGCCCTCCTAGCTAGATCAGCCTGTATCGATAATGACTCACACCTGACCACGACAAAATAGTTTTTGATCTGACCCCAAATATCGCAAATATCGCAACGACAAATTTAAACAAGAAATTGAACAACTGACTGGACGCAGAGTGACGCCCCCTAAGGCGCGGACGCAAATACAAGTGATGGCGATTTAGTGGTCAGATCAAGAAACTAAAGATCGACCATGTTATTTAGCTTTGACAATGCAGGAGACTCCTATTAACTACGAAGCTTAAAGAAATAGTTTTTGGTCCGACCTTAAATATCCGAACACTCCAATCGTTTTTGGATCTTGCCCCAAACAGCTTCCATACCTCAACACCACATATCACGCCCGCCGTTACCACAGGTTGTCAAGTACTTCGTCCGCGGCCCCGCCTCGGACGCCGACTACAGCGCGGCGCACTTCGCTGGGGTCATGAAAGTGTGACTGGTAGGTTATGTCGGGTCCCTGCCGTGCGAGGTCACTCATAGTTCTCGAGGCGCCCACCCTGAACACTTCGTGTTGTGGAGGTGAGTTGCTACCGTCTTCAGGGCTCAGTATTTGAGCCGCTGTCCGACTCAGTGCTGCTTGCTTAACCTTGTCTGCTTCTTGCATAGTCGCCCAGCGCTCCCCTATCCGACTGAGGGTTCGTTCAGCATCTAGCGGGTCCTGCGTAGCCAGTCGCGTTTCTTGTTCACGCAGATACTTTATATAGGCTGCCGCATCTTCACGTGATTGCATGAGTGCCGCGGTGACGCCCGCGCTCACTACGTCTTTCATGGTGACTTGAGTCACACTCTCACCTGCCGGAGCTGCCTGCGCCCTGATTCCCTCCCCCACCGTGGTGTACCTCGGTGTCGTAGGGCCGTCGTCATGCCCTCGGTCCTCGGGTTCCTTCGTTGGGCGTGCGGTGACCATTGAGATTTCTATTTCCATCTGCTTTGACTTGTGGTGGAGCCATTTTTTGCCACGCCACTCCACTGTCTTACGGGTTGCTTCGGCGACTCCGCCCGTGCCCCCGGTCACGACGCTCACTTTGCCGCCGGTCTCGGTGCCATTTGTGCCCGTTGCTTCAGCTATACGAAGCAAGGTTTGCGTGGGTCCCTGTCTAAGTTTTTCTTCTGGCATCTGTGATGGTGCACAGCCAGGGGGGTCAGCGTGGGTCGTCGAGCTCGGCTTGTTACCGCCCGTATTTGAGTTTGAAGTTGATGTTGGCATTCTTTGTCCTCGGTTGGTTTCGCTATTTGGCTACATTTATATTTCCGGTCTGAGATTTGATATTTGGGATATTTAGAGTCTGATCAAAAACTGTCAGACTTCAGCTCAATATCTCTCGATACACTCGCTCTAACCCAATATCTCCCAAAACCCTCTTCGCAAGTTCACTGTTCAAACTTTGTTCTATGACCTTGCTTAATTCTATCTCTACCCCGCTACGTGCCCATTGCAACCAGTGTTTAACATACTCAGCGATGCGTTGTTGCGTGGCACCTTGCTCATAAAGCTGCTGTAGCTTGTCAATATGGTTGGCGATGGTTTTCCACGCCAGCGTTACTTTTTCTTTTATTTGAGCTGTGATTCGATAGCCTAAGAAATCGAACCCACTGTCTTTTATTTTACCAATATAGGTCTTGAAGGGATGCTTGGTTTGTTTTACCGCATCCAGACACTGGTTCATCAACCTCACCACCTGCCTTAATTGATGGCGCGTTTTACACAGCACCACCCAGTCATGACTAGACACACCAAATCAGTTGATATGACTAGCTTTGATAAGTGGGTGGCACAGTTAATTTGATTCTAAAGAGCGGCCCAACCACGGCGGTGCTCAAAGCACTCACCAGAGATAGGGTCTTGACCACACAAAAACGCCCGACGAACACAGCGTGAAACACAGTGATAGTAAGGCGTATCTTCAATACT
>NZ_JAEMNX010000058.1 GCF_016463975.1 Marinomonas transparens
GTTACTACCGATTTATCTCGGCGCACTGGGTATCCTGTTTATTCGCCAGATCCCATGGATTGACCTTACTTGTCGACTTCTATCTCCTCCTGCCCGGGTCCTGCGTAATATAGCTTGCCATCCCTGCGCGTGAGACCTTGCCTATCAGGTTTGGGCCTGTCATGCTCCGACAGCCTGTCGCTGTGCCGTGCGGCCTGGGCCCGCATTTCATCTGTGTATCCAGTGCCTCCTCTGGGAGTGGATCGGTAAGATGGTGCGGTTAGTCCCATTTTCTCAGCTGCAGCGTTGGTCAAAGGTGCATCGGGATGCGGTATATAGGGCATACTATCTCTCCGTACTATTTATATAGTGGGCTTTAGAATACAAAACAGAAGTGTTTCATATCTGTCTCACACGTCATTATTTATATTCTCCGGATCAAAGGGGTCAGATTCACTGAAATCAACTCTCTCTGAATCAGTTCAAAAATCTCAGAAATCAAATAGATTTGGGGTCAAGATCAAAAACTCTCTTCTTCATATCTAAAAACCTTTCAGTATCAATAAACTCATCTGTACCAAGAGTTTTACTGTGTCCTGAGTTTCTTGATCTGACCCCAATTATTCTTCGGTCTCTTCCGCTTCTGCCTCTTCTATCTCTGGCTCTTCCGCGGCTTCTTCAACCACTTCTTCTTGCGGTGGGTTGAGTTTGGCTTCTATCCCCGGCAGTACTTTGCTGTCCAGAAAGATTTCCAGGTCTTGCATAAACAGGACTTTCACGTCTTCTAAGCTGGGGGGTTCTTGTCCCGCTAGGGTGCCCTGTTTTAGATACGCCATGATTTCTTCAATGATGGTGGTGAGGGATTGACTAAGCTGATCATCGAGTTTAGGTAGCACTAGACCTAACTGGATTTTGAATGCGATATCGTCTGACATGGTTATCTACCTTTTTAGGATGGTTGATACTGCTATTGCTGTTATTACTAGTTTTTGCAATTAGGTTGCCAACTTTTAAAAACGTGATGAAAATAAAATAAACCGTTAAAATTCAACAAATTAAAAACTTTTATTGCGCATTTCCCTTTTAGCCAATTGGGTTATTCTTTACCCAATTGGGTGACGCTTTCTCGGGTCATTTTTAGGCAAAATTTGATAATAGATCAGACCCCACCCTAGCCCTTGTATCTTTCTCAGTGAATTGCTTAGCTAGTAATTC
>NZ_JAEMNX010000059.1 GCF_016463975.1 Marinomonas transparens
CAGTACGACCCTTCATCAACGATGATCGACTAGAAAAGATCAAGATCAGTTAATAAGAAAACCAAAAAATCACCCTAAAAAGAGTGATTCGATTAAGTGCGGCCTTGATTTAGCCGGAGCGTCCATATATGTCCTGCTAAATTTGTTAAATCGCCTAAGGGTGGGCTACTCATCTTCCCAGTATTCTGATAGCGACTTAGATGCAGCATTCAAAACAGCCATAAAATCACCCATTTTATATTCAGGTTTAAACGCTGTATCTACAAATTCGGTAAAGAATATCACTTTCATATTCTTTATCCCTTCGTCCATTGTTATTTGAAAGACTTGCTCAGACTTATATTCAACCTGAGCGGTCATCTGCTCATAGTCGACATCGCTAAAAAAAAATATTTCAAAATCAGAAAATTCATCAAGCTTCATATCTATCTCTCCTGAAACCCTGAAAATGAACCATCTTTGTTAAATAATGCTTGCATGCCATTCGGGTGCTCGACCTTTATTCCCCCTCTGCCTAGTTTTATAACTGTTGAGTTGGGGTTATTAAGAATATCATCCAAAAAATTTTGTGCTTGCTGTGCTCTCTGCTGGTTATTTCCTTTAAGTTCTGGGAAAACACTTTCACTAGAACCCTTTCTCTGATTCCTAGCATGTTTATCTAGCGCATGTCCTGCCTTCGTTACTCCAGCGTTATTCAAAGGCGTAGAACCAGATTTCAATAGATCATCAACAAAGAATCCGAACTCATCAAATGCTCTTTTTTGTTGAATGCCAAGTATATCATTAAGATTTGAGTGACCCGTTTCTGCATCAACATACCCTGCTCCCATACTACCAGATGAGCCCGTGCTACCACCACTATGATTATTTAAACTAATATCTACATCCTGCGCCGTACCAGCTTTATTCAAAGCCTTAAGGCCATTAAGACCTTGCTTAAGCGCACCTAAGCTGAACGCTCCGGCCATAACATCAGCATTATCAAGAGCACGCTCTAAAAACTCTGTATCTATATTACTCGATACATTAAACATTAAATTACGAGTGTGGTTTTGTTCAGCTGCAAGTTCTTTATCTTTTAAAAAGCCACCATCTTTTTTAGCTGGTTCACCGTAACTACGATAAGCCAAACCTACTTTACCCATTTCGTTATTGCAATCTTCATTTGCAGAGCCTGCACAAGCTTGGGCATAATCAAATTCACGTTTCTTATCAACATACGCTATCACAGCAAGCTTATCTTTAATTTCTTGTATTTTTTCTAAAGTACATACCCCAATACAGTGTTGTAATTGGCGTTTTAACTGTATCTGTGTGGATTTTTCGTTATAACTCAAATAATTATTCTCAACCGCATTCTCACCAGCCAACCCTGCGTTTACCGCATCAGCACTGTTCCCTGTTGTTGCGCCAACGGCGGTAGACGCGGCACCGAGTATCGCGGTGAGGGTTTGTTTCTCGTCAGCCTTTAAATCATCTGGGTTAGAGCTGCCATACAACCATTCTGCCAAGGCAGGCGCGGCGGCTTCGGAACCGGCGGCAGCCACGCCGGCGGTGAGGGCGTCGTTTCCGCCTGCGGAAGCAACAGCCGCCGCGAGTATACCGTGGGCAAGGTTGTGAGCCGCTTCTTGTCCACCACTGAGTTGCCCGTTGTCATTATCGGCAGCAAGGCCTTTGAAGTATTGACCGATTTGATTGGCAACAACTGGGGATGCCGCAGCGGCCCAGCTGCCTGCCACGCTGTCGGTGGGGGCCAGTAATCCGGCACCGATGGAGCTAACCAATAAGCCGTAGGTTTTTAGCGTTTTTCTTTGGCTCTCATACTCTTTGGGGTCCATTTGACCCTTTTTTTCTTCCAGCTCTTCCAGTTCACCAAGAATAAGAACACCAATATCCGTCACCGTTTGATCCAACGCTTGTGTTGCTACACGTTCGCTGTTAACCAATGCTTCCACTTCGGCTTGGTCGAAGTTGTTTTGCAGCCCATTGCTGTCTTCTTGAGCGCTGTCTGTGCTGGTGGCAGTTTTGATGTCGGCAATGGCGTCTTCCACTGTTTGCCCAGTCAACTGTTGTTGTGCGTCGGCGTCGGTAATGGCGATGTTCGCGGTATTGATGCCGCTTTGAGTGGTGCTCTGTCGGCTGTCGCCATCCGAACCACGGCCCATGGACTTGCCAAAGCCACCCTCGCTTTCACCTACTTCACCCGTGTTGTTATTTGTCTTCTGCGAAGTACTCAGGCTCATGTCTATGCCAGCGCTAGAGGCACTGTATTGCGCGTGGTTTTCTAACTCGCTCTGGGTCAAGGTGCCGGTGCTAAAGCTGTTGTTGCCGTCGGCTTCAGCGGCATCTGTTGAAGTGATCAAACCACCAACAAGGTTGGTATTGCCCGTGACGTTAATCTGGTAACCCTGATCGCCTGAGGCAATGCTGCTTTGTTGAGTGACGCTGGCGTAGTCTGAACTGGTTTCCGTCTGGTTGTAATTAACCGAGATCGAAGAAGAGTCTGTGGTAACACCATCCTTAGCACTCTGCCCCATTCCAAAGTTGATCCCCCCCCCTTGGCTTTTGCTTTCACTTTTTGCTGTGTCTTGCAGGCTGATCACGTCCAGTGTTTGGGTGTTGATCGCCACCTTATCCCCATAAAGGTTACCGCCTTCAAGGGTGAGATGCTCACTGTCGCTCGTTAATGTACCGGCACTTAGGCTACTGTTAGTGTACTGGGTGCTGTCGCTGTTACTGTTGCTTTTACTGGTATTAATGCCAACTGACCCAGAGACACCACCGCCAAGGCTGGCCGTCACGCTGGCACTGGCGCCCTTACTCCGGCTGCTGGTGGTTTCTGTGTAGGTGTTTTTACCGGCCTTGATGTCGATGTTTTTGGCATTGGCTTCCAATGTGCCTAGCGCCGCAATGGCAGAACCTTCGACGGTGAGGTTGTTGTCGCCATTAAAAGACGCATTATTGCCCACTTGGATATTGGAACCGTTCCAGCTTCCTTGTGTGGCGCTGCGGCTGTTGGTCGTTTCTTGTGTGGTCGCCCCCGCAGTGGCCGTAAAGCCATAGGTCGCTGAGCTCATCGCTGCAGTGGCCGCCGCGCTGACCACGGCCATTTCAGCCGATTTTTCGCTCTTTTTCATGGCGTTCAGTTTGATTTCATAGAAATCTAGGTCGCCTTTGGGCATTTTGCCCTCCGCAACCTGTTGCTTGGCGTCGTTATACGCGCTTTCAGCTTCTTTCACCGCGTCTTTGGCGTCATCCAGCACTTTAACCGCGAGGTACGCATCCACATAGGCGTTTCTCACACCCGCGGTGACCGTTTTGGTTTTGGTGATACTGTCTTGAGTGGTGTCGATGATGGCTTCACGCCCACCCACTAGGATGTTTTCCCCTTGGATATCCACGTCGTTTTGCACGCTAATATCACTGGCTAGGATCGCCACATTTTTATCGGCCTTGATCGTTAGGTCGCCTGCGCTAATATTACTACCCGCCCAGGTGTTGGCCGTGG
>NZ_JAEMNX010000006.1 GCF_016463975.1 Marinomonas transparens
GATGCCATCAATGATGATCACAGCGACACAATAGACACTGGTTGTTACCAGTTTACCTACCAGTATGAAGAAGCCATAGCGGATTTTGATCGCGGCTGGCAAGGCTTTAAGCGCTTAGTCATCACCGATGAACAGCACAACACAGAAACTACGCAAACCCATTCGGTTAGTTACCCTCTGACCGGTCGTTTACTGAATAAAACCACTCGGGAGGCGGACAGCCAACGTCTGATGGGCATAGAAGAGTATGCTTACCATAGCTGCCAGCGTGGTGTCACTGGTGCCTATGACGGCCACTGCGAGAACCTGCCTAATGGCGCCCATCGAGTCTTCTTAGATGATAAATTGCAGCACCATTACACCATGGGCACAGCAAATTATACGCTCATGACCCGTAATGGTTATTTTCAACCTCACCTCAGTAATGGTCAGCCTATTACTGTGACGTACGATGGCGATGCCCAACGCGCGGCTGGCGATGGAGCCTATACCCGCTGCTATCAGTTTGCTGATGCAACAGACGATCAGTGGTGGAAACGCTCCTTCGCCACTTATATCAAGCAAACCGCTTGGCATGGGGGCAATTGCTTTACGGCGGCGAGCGGATGGGACAGCACCAAGGATTTGAACTGGCAGTATTTTCGCTTTGATGAGCGGATGAACGTTACGTCAAAAGGCGTGTATTTGGACAAAACCACCTCAACGGATAGCAGCGGTCATTGGCTTGGTACCTACTCCACATACGATGAGTATGGCAACGTACTCACCCAAACCCAAATGACTGGCTTAGTTACCCTGCTAACTTATGATGCAACCCATACCTTTGTAACGCAGCAAAAATCCATCGGGGCAGGGTTAACCCTTACCTCAACGTTTGAACACGATGCAGGAACCGGGCTGCGGATACTGGAAACCAGCCCACAGGGCTTCCAATCCAAATCCATTCTGGACGAATTTGGTCGGGTGATCGAAATCCAGCAAACTGGGCCAGATGATACGAGTTTGGTGACCATGGCGACCATGACCTACCAGAAATCACCCACACAAACTGACCGAATTGAGGTGATAACGCGCCATCGTAAAGATTGGAATAATGACGTGGTGAGCAGCTGGCCTGCTAGCACAAAATTGTACGATGGCATGGGCACCGCATTCGAAGCTTATAAACCTGGGGACAGTTGGCAATACACCATCACAGGTGATAAAACCTATAACCACAAGGGGCAGGTCAATAAAGCTTATTTCGCCTACCTTGGAAACAGTAGCGCAGACCGCGGCGCCTACAACCAATATACCTATGATGAACATGGCCGCCTAACCCGTGTAGAGTCGTCATTTGATGGCCAAGCGACAGAATATGACTACAACCTGCATGATGACCGAGCCATAATTAAAAAAATGGAATCGCCCACTGGCGGTGGTCAGGTGTCCTACAAAACGCAGCACAATACACGGGGTAAAGTCATAGCTCAAACCGGGCCATCAAGCGGTATTACCCGATATGAATATGATCCGCTGAACCGAGTCACCAAAATCACCGACCCGCTTGCTCAACAGCGCCTTTTTACCTACAACAGCTTGGGGCAAAAGCTCAGCGATAGCAGCGCAGAAACCGGCACCATGACCTACGCCTACGATAGTTACGGTCGTTTGAGCTCACAAACCGACGCCACGGGACGAACGGTAAGGCGAACTTATGACGCTCGTAGTCGTATTATTAAGCAGGTCGCGCAATACGAAAATGATACCACTGAGACCACGTATTCTTATCAAGACACGCCAAAGTTAAGTATATCGCTATTCGGTCGACTCGCTGGTACAAGCGTCACAACGAATGGTCAAGTGGTTGTGCAAAATGCTTATCGCTACACTCTAAAAGGGCTTAAAACTATGCACTTTTATACCGTGAATGTAGATGGTTCAGGCGGTATTGGAGGAGACGCCCAGGATATCCATCTTATCGAGTTTTCCTATGATGCGATGGACCAATTGGCCTCGCTAACCTACCCGGATGGCAGTGTTGCCACCTTTAACCATGGGCAAGCGGGCAACAACTTGTTGACCAGTGTGGACTACGCCTACGCGGTTAATTCGACAGAAAATAACATTCAGGACATATTGGTTAATTATCAAAATTTCCATGTAAATGGTAAAGCTAAGAGTGTTACCTATGGTAATGGCATCATCGAGACGAGGGTGTTTGATGATATTGGACGCTTATTGGAATCTGAGGTTGCTAATGCATCTAGCCCCTTGTTACAGCGTAGTTATACATGGAATCGCGCCAATAAACTGACTGCGGTTACTGACCTTAACAACGCCGGACTGGATCAAGATTTTACCTATGACCACAGCGGTCATCTGGTGCAGGCGTCAGGGGCTTATGGTGACATTACAATAAGCAACGATGTGGCGGGCAACCGCACCGCCTACAACGATCAAACCTACGGCTACGATACGGGCAAAAAACATCAACTCTTGACCGTCACCAACGCGGATGGGTCTAAGGTTGAGCGCCGTTACGACGATGCTGGCTACTTATCTAGCAAGACCAGCGCCGCAGGGCACTTCGATTACCACTGGGATGGCAATGGCAATTTAATCTCAGTCACCCGCGGCACAGGCAGTGCGGCCGTGACGGTGAATGAATTTGCCTATAACGAAAGCAACAACCGCGTTATCAAGCGCGACTATACCAATGGGGCACTGGTGCGTACGACCCATTACTTACCGGGCTTGTATGAAGTGGTGGTGGATGAAGCCACAGGCAACAAAAGCTACACCAACTACCTAGCCGGAGTGGCGGCACGAACCGAAACAGTGAATCGTACCCAAGGTCTGGCTTACAACACGGTAGAAGACCGCATTATGCTGCACACCGGCATGGCGTATGCTTCTGTTATGCCGACCTCCTTGGCGCAACTGGATCAATGGTTTACCGGAGTGGGTTTGATTTTGACCCACAACAATTTAGGCGCTCGCATTATTGCCACCTTACTCTGGGTGAGCTTGGTGTCAGGTCTCTTTATTTACCTTGTCCTGCAACTGCTGCGCAGTGCCGGCAAAGACTCTGTACTGGGTCAGTTCCGTCACGCTTGCCTCATTCGCCTAGTGGCCTATGGTTGGTTATCCCGTACTCGGGCGCGCCATTGGGATACCCCATTACAGCGCGATTGGTACCAAGCTCCCAGCCTGAGTCGCTTCTGCCTAGTCGGTGTGATGTGCTTATGTACCTTGGGCAATGTTTTTACCCCGGCCTATGCCGCCTTAACCGCTGGTACGAATGGTGCTGGGGTGCCAGTAGAAGGGCAATTCCAATACTTCCATCGTGACCAGGTGGCCAGTACCTCCATGGTCACCAATGCCGGTGGTGGTGTGTTGTCGAAAGTGGAATACACGCCGTTTGGCAAGATGGTAGAAAACCAGAGCTCAGGCATGGACAACTATCGCGCCAAATTTGCCGGTAAAGAAAGAGACAGCGGCACGGGGCTAAGCTACTTCGGCCACCGTTATTATGACGCGGATATCGGCCGCTTTATCTCCCCAGACCCGGCGGCGCAATACCATAGCCCTTACCTGTATGGTGCCGATGACCCGCTAACCATGGTGGACCCGAATGGGGAGTGGTCATGGAAGGCATTTGCTATTGGGGTACTTGTAGTGGTCGCTATAGTTGCCGTGACTGTTGCAACGGCTGGTGTGGGGACGGCTGCCGCTGTTGCCGCTGGCACGGCCTTTTTTACTACCTCTCAGGTAGCATTAGGGGCTGGAGTAGCCGTTGTAGCAGTTGGGCTTGGAGCATCAATGGTTGAATCATCCTCTTCCTCATTAGGGGCTAAGG
Organism: Marinomonas transparens; assembly: GCF_016463975.1. Lineage (GTDB taxonomy): Bacteria > Pseudomonadota > Gammaproteobacteria > Pseudomonadales > Marinomonadaceae > Marinomonas > Marinomonas transparens. The sequence continues at coordinate 3,842 of NZ_JAEMNX010000006.1, forward strand.
TTCCTTTTGTTGGGCCAATCGATGAGAGTGCACACGGGACTAAGGGGATGCCATTGAGTAAAGAGCAGCAAGACGACGCGTGGTTTAAGAAAAAAACTCAAGCGATAGCAAGATTAGAAAAGTTGTTAACTTATGTTAGACATGCAAAACAAGATGATGAAACCTACGGCTACGAATTCCTTAGACGCTATTTTGGAAACGATTATCGGGATGGCAAGGTAAACCTTAAGCAAATTGAATATAGCGTTCGGGGGGCAATTGCTAAGCTAAAATCAGATAACACAAAATACACTGTAGTGCCTTTAAGAGATGGTCGATCTGCTCAGGTAGATTCAAGAGATCTTTCCCTTATTAAGTTCGATCCTGAGGTTTTTAGTAGTCCAGAAATAGCTGATAAGGTTTTAACACGGCTTATTATTCATGAAGCAATACATCTAGTTAGTAATGGGAACGGCAATGGAATGCACCCAGATGAAGGGGGGCCAGAAGACAGTAATGAATTTTATGACAAAGACGCTTACAAAAAATCAGAGGGGGGAATTGGTGCGTACAACGCAGAGAATTATGCATGTGCTGCGTTATCATGGACGCCTCAAAAATTTGATTGTGGCGTTTAAATAATGCACGAATTTGGGGGCAGATGAAAAACGACATTGTTTTTATCTGACCCCAAATGCGCTTCTCTCCTTATAAAATGGAAAGGCTTAACTGAAGCGGATTGCTCCAATTAAGCCTTTTTTTGGTTAAAACTCCGTTAAAGCCATTTTTGATGAATATTACCCACCCGTATGGCAACCCACAAATTTGGGGGGCGCATTAAAAAAACATTCTTTTCTGCTGCGGATTTCTTGTTGGTGGAGAAGTTCGCATTGGGTGGCGCGCTTTGATGGCGTTACCCGGTACCCAGCGGAATGGAAAGCCGTTTACGGAATAAGTAGTTGGTAAATGACGGGGTTAAGCGTCGTCATTTACCAAGTGGTTTATTCTGCTTTGACACAGGGTGTCGGTGAAGTCTTTCAGTTTTTCCACTTCACCCGCTAACCAGTTGAGTTCTTCTTCGGTGATTTCGTAGTGTTCGGAATAACGGGAATCCACGTAGGCGCGTTTGAGTCGTTGGAAGCTGCGTTTCTGGAAGCGTTGTGTTTGGGCGACGCCATCGAGGGAGAATTGCTCGATGAAGCGCGGGTCTTGACGTATGCAGTAGGAGCGCAGGAGTTCGATGTTGTGGGTTTTGGGTAGGTAATTGGTGGTAACCAATAGGGTGCAAGAATAGAAACGTTCCGCTGCTTGATGTAGGTTAAAGGCCGCGAGATTTATATATTTCTTTTTGGATAGGTCTTTTTCTATCATCATCCAAAAAATTTCTAAAAAGCCATCTGCGCTTTCAAACCATTGATTATAGTGCTTTTGTGCAATGGTTTTTTGTTCGTCTAGCGTTAAATTACCGGGGCGGGGGAGTTCTCGCGTGTCACAGGCGTAGATTTCGATGCCTTCTTCGCGGATGTCTTTGAAGAAGTACTGGCCTTCGTGTAGGCGTTGGTTGATGTCGTGTATGGAGTGCACGATCAAGCCCAGTGGTCGGCCGATACGGCGTTCGATTTTTTCTTCTGCCTTGTTCCAGATGTCAAACTCTTCCACCAATTCTTCTTGGTTCACAATCACCAATACATCGTAATCACTCACATAGCCATTGGCAGGGTCGTAGACCTGTGTGCCCTTGGCTTGGCTGCCAAACAAAACGATTTTTAAAATGCGAAAATGCTTTTTCTTACTGGTCTTGCCCAGCAAATACGTGTCCATCTCATCGAGCAGCACCTTGGAAATAATAGGTACACTCAGTTGTTGGCGCAGGGTGAGGTGATCGAAGTTGGTTCTCATGATGGTATGTTACCTTATTTCCCTATCATGGCTATGATAATGGTTATTTTTCATATGTCGATATGCCAGCCCCTTTGATGGAAAATCAAAAATATAACTTTTACAATTACAAAACAAAGAGATAACCCCATCTTCCGTCTTCCCTTTACAAAGACAAAAGGGGAAGAAACCTAGCCAATTTGTCGTCCTTACTTACGGAATAGTAGCCCAGAAGAAGTCCCTTCGACGGCTCTTCAATTCAGGAACGGATTGCGCGCCCCTAATCACTTATTGACACCTTCAGGATCATCAACGTTGAGAAAGTCCGTTCGACGCAACAGGGTTGCGCGACTACTCGGAGTTTCCGAGTCCGTTAAGAAAGATCCCACCTAGAAAATGAAAAACCACTCTATACCTTACTCTATCGAACGTCTTGCTAAACCTTGCGTTAAATAAAGCTAATGACACGTTTTGGGCTGAAAGTCCGATAAGAGCCCTTTTGGTTACTTTTGTGGCTCTGGACAAAAGTTACCCGCTCAGCGGAGCGGAATAAAGGTTAGGAATACAAAGCAATCGAGTGGAAGGCATTTTATCTGACGGATACAAAAAACCTCGCTCAGCCTTCCTTGTATTAAAAAGCGGAATAAAGTTTAGGAGTACAAAGCGTTTGAATGGAAACCACTAAACCAGCAACCCGACCGTCGGGGTCAAAGCCCTTTTCTATTAAGCTCAGTAGAAGAGTCGAAGGTTATCAGCTCGAAAAGGTGTTCGACCCCTTAGTTAAAGGGGAAGGAACTAAGCCTGCTAAGCCTTCCCTGAATTAAAGAGCGGAATAAAGGTTAGGAATCCAAAGCGTTTGAATGGAAACTAAAAGACTAATATTCCAACGCCATTTCTGCCATTTTCATCGTGTTCTCAAACGATTCACAGCCTGCGATAAACAAGCCGTTATGGCAGAACATGGCATCGTCTAAACCGGTGACGTCTTGCAGTTCTTTATCGGACAATCCTGCCCATGGTGCTGGGAGTTTTTTGCGGTCTTCAAATGAGCCAAGTTCAACGGGCACGGTTTGTATGCGCCACTGTCCTGTTTGAGACGGGTAAACCATAAACAAGGCGTCTTGCGATAACCTAAGTACGGTGGTTTTCCATGGTGTGTATTGTTCTAGCACGATGACTTTTGGATCAGCGGCTTTTTCGATGGCGTTGGCGACGATGGTTTTTGCGTTTACACCACCGCTTGCGGCGGCAATAAATCGATTTAAAATGCGTGATGCAAAGGCGACGGCTTCCTCAAAACAGGCATCAAAATCGCCTTCTTCTTGCCATGTAGGGTTAAACATGGAAATGGTTTGGCTCAGGCTGACACCGGTTTGCACGCCTTCTACGTGTCCGCAATCGATGGCGTCTATCTCTGATACTAGATTTTTATCCAATGAATGGGTGACTTCTTGATTACCTGCGCATATTTCTAGGCCGTACTTTTGCCAAACCAACCCAAATGAGGAAAACGGAATGCCGTTTTCTCGTGCGCCTGCGCCGCCTTTTTGGTGGTGATCAAAGCGGTCTGTTGCTGCGTCGTATATGCCACCGACATCCAATACTATGTCGGCTGTGGCGATGACGTCTAAGTCTCGTGTGCGTATTAACTCTATAGAGGGAAAAATGCTTTTAAGCGCCGCTACCGCAAATACGTCGTCTGCGTGAAAATTGCCATTGTGCGTTGCGATTACTTTAACTTGTTCGGTCATTTTGTCGTCTCTTTTGTGGGTTTCATTGAACAGCACACAGGTACTAAAAAACGCGATTTTACGGGGTTTTTATGACGGGTGACACCGTTCATTTGAGAATATCCAAGATAAAGATGCGTAACCACTGGGTCTTGTTATCTCATGAGAAAGATCGACGTGATAAAATAGCTGGTTTCCAAATAGAAAAAGGACGTCAATCGTATGTACTTATACGGACTCGGTGCGATTACTCTGGCGGCGGTGATATTTGGCATTGCTGGGGCGGTAGCGAAAGTGCTGTTTCAGTCAGACATTTCGCCAATAGATCTGACGGCAATACGTACTATTCTTGCTTGCATAGTATTTTTTCTTTTCCTTGCGTTTTCAAACCGCAAGGCATTTAGAGTTAAAAAGGACGACTTTTTATTACTCGTCGGCGTGGCTGTCGCCTTTACCTTGGTGAATATTACCTTTTATCTTGCCATACAGCTGACGACGGTAGCAGCGGCTATTACGTTGGAGTATACCGCGCCATTTTTTATTATGGTCATAGGTTTAATTACCGCAAAAAGGTCGTTTTCACTGTTTGATAGTTGTGTGGTTACGACCAGTATCATCGGCTGTTTATTATTGACTGGCAGTGGTGAAGCGCTGTTTTCTATGGACTATGGGGTTATGTATGGGCTTGCATGTGGCTTAGCTTTTGCTATCTATAACCTGCTGGGGAATGAATGCCAAAAACGCAGAATTTCAACCAATTCAATCACTTTTTACTCCTTTTTATTTAGTTCGGTCTTTTGGCTTTTTGCCTTACCTTTTTTAACGGTAGATAAGGTCAACTATACCGATGACAACCTGCTGCAAATTGCCTTTATTGCTGTGGTTGCTACTGTGTTGCCCTATTGGTTACTGATGTTTGGGTTAAAACACATAGAGGCATTACCAGCCACCATTATCGGCATGTTAGACCCTCTGGTCGCGGGCATTGCCGCGTATCTGCTGATTGATGAGATACTGACGACAATGAATTGGGTCGGTATTGTTATTATTCTGGTTGCTATTATTGCTTCGACAATGAACAGCAGACAGGAGGGAAAGCACACCTAGTTTCCTAGCTCGCCTACTGTAACACCACTAAAGAATACATCCGGTAACCTTTTTCTACCCATATTCCACATACGATTTGAGCGAGTGATCTAAGATATTAGTCATAACTAATGTTTTAGATCACTGCTTGATTCTCTTTGGTCTTTCAAAAAAATAATGTCGTCCATATGTTTGTGTAACTTAGTCAGCGAGAAATGGCGTGTTATAGCGAAATGTAGGGTTGATGCTCAGGCTATTGGATGAGGGAGAGTTGATTGATTGCCATCTTTACATCGTTCACGAGTCGCCTCAGGTTTAAGGTACTTTCTGTTGCTTTATTTGTTGCCTGTATTATTGGCGTTGTCGGTTGGGTTGGTATCAAGCTCAGCGATACGGTTTTTTCGTCTGTGTCTGACACAACAGAAACCTATCTGCCATTGTTAACGAAAACCATCAGTGCTTCTAATGCCATGTATGATTTAACGAATAGCTCGTTAGATTTACTTCATGCTTGCAAGCTAGCCGACGGCTCACATCGAGAAGCCTCTGAGAATAATGTCATGGAAGACTTTCAAACGATGGATGAATTGTCTGAATTCTTGGCGCAACTAGGGCTACAGGAGCACCAGCGTAAGTTGTCGTCATCGCTTGATGAATCTCGTAATGCGTTCAAAGATTTGACTCATATTTGTGATGTGCAAACCTTATTACAAACGGATTTTTCAATACAATTTAAGATCGCCACTCATCAGGCACAAGGCCTTTTGGATGATCTTGACGGCATTCAGAAAAAGCATATTGCCATGTTAGGGGTAACTGCCGATGCTTGGCTTGACAGGCAAGAACTGGTTCTCATTGAGTTGATAAGCAGTAGCCTTAATCATATTTTTCAACGCTTAAAAGTTCATCCTCATTCGTCGTCCTTGGTGACCGAAGGCATGACGGTCATTGAGCATAATACAGAAGACCTTGAGAACATCCGCCGCCATCTAGTGGGGGCCGAACGTTATACCTTTAGTGATGGTACGCCACTGATATCGGCAGACGTGCAGGAGAGGTTTGTTGTCTTTGCAGAGCAAATGTTATCTGATGAGGGTGTGCATGATATCTGGCAACGCACTATGTTATTTTATTCTGGCACCATCATCACACGTTTAGCGATAAACCGTACCGGACTCGCGCTGTCTTCTGTACTGAATGGTGTAGAAAATGAAGCAAGGTTTCGCTATAAACAAGCACGAACGCTTACTTATGAAACACTTGAAGCGTCTCGTCAAACGCTTATCTATATCACTGCCATTCCCATCATAGTGCTATTGATTTTTGGGATGGTATTGTCGAGTAGGTTAATTCGTCCGATTGAAAGCCTAAAAAACTTTGTCTTAGCCCTGCGTAGTTCGAAAGAACTGGATCAGCGCATGCCCCACTACTTACTCTCTCGAAACGATGAACTGGGCACATTAGCCTTTCACTTTGACGCGCTTATTTTTGAACTGGCGAGTGCCAGAAAACGCTTACTCAGTGAGTCGGAAGAAAAAATAAAAACCCAATTAGATCGTTTATCGGCGGCGTTTGAAAACATCCCTGAAGGCTTGTGTTTGACGGATGTGAACGGCGAATTATTAATCTGTAATCAGCGCTTTACCGATTTGTACGAGTTAGAAGAAAAAGACGTTTTGCCGGGCACCCCGTTTCGCAATATTTTACGTAGTTGTAATCAACGGGGGGCTGTGATCATTCCAAAAATGCCAGATATGGAAGAGCAGTCTTACCTATTAGAAAAGCAACAGGAAGGAGAGCAAGGAGAGAAAAAAATCATTTCTGTTCGTACGGCAAAAACCACCGAAGGCGGTGTTATTTCTGTGCACGATGACATTACTCATCGACGCCGTCAGCAAGAGCAAATAGAGCATTTAGCCTATCACGACACCTTAACAAAACTGCCTAATCGGCGTTTGTTTTTGGATGATTTTAATCGCCTGTTAACGCCTTCGGCTACGCCAAAAACGTCTATTCAAACAACCTTATTGTTTATGGATTTGGACTTGTTCAAGGGGGTAAATGATGTTTTAGGTCATCCGATAGGAGACCAACTTTTAATCTTAGTAGCAGAAAGATTAAAGATGAATCTACCAGAGCATACGCATGTTTATCGTGTAGGTGGTGATGAATTTGCGATATTAGTTCAAGCATCTTTCAGAACCGCTGAAATATTAGCCTTGGTGCAAACAATGATTGATACCATACGCATGCCTTATGAGATTGATGGCCACCGTATCATCATTGGCATGTCTGTGGGTATTGCATGTTCACCAGAGGATGGTCAAGAAGCCAGCGTATTGATGAAATCAGCCGATTTAGCCCTGTACCATGCTAAGGAAGCAGGTCGCAATCAATTTGCCTTTTTTCAACCTGAGATGGAACAGCATACTAAAGCGAAACGGGAACTGGAAATTGAACTGCGAAATGCTTTAGATAACGATGATCTAGAGCTGGCTTTTCAACCTAAATGGGGAGTAGAAAGCGGCCGTGTAGAAGGCTTTGAAGCGCTGTTGCGCTGGCCCCATAAAACCCGTGGTTATATTTCTCCTGACGAGTTCATTCCCATTGCCGAAGAAACCGGCTTGATTGTTCGTATCGGTGCATGGGTTCTGTTGAAGGCCTGTTACGAAGCCAGCACTTGGCCTGATGATATTGAAGTTAGTGTGAATGTGTCGCCTGTGCAATTTTTAGCCAAATCCTTATATGACGATGTGACCAGCGCCTTGTCACAAACGGGCTTAGCACCAGAGCGGTTAGAACTGGAAATTACTGAAGGCATCTTGATGCAAGACACGGACGCCAATTTAAAAACCTTGTCGTCAATTGGAGCATTAGGGATCAAAATCGCGTTGGATGATTTTGGCACAGGTTATTCGAGCCTAGGGTATTTGCGTCGTTTTCATTTTGACCGCATAAAAATTGATAAATCTTTTGTCAGTGATGTACTAACCTCTAAAGACAGCCAAGCGGTGGTTCATGCGGTATGCGGTATCTGTAAAAGCCTCGACATTGAATCCGTTGCCGAAGGCGTTGAAGAACTTGTCCAAATGGCGTTTTTAAAGCAAGAAGGTTGCTCGCAATTACAGGGCTATTTTATTGCTAGACCAATGACACCTGAGGCCGCCCTAGACTTTATAGAAGCCTCCCATCCTCACCTTAATAATGAACAAGAAAAAGGAAGATAACGATGAAAAATAACCTAATTTCTCGGCGTCAGTTTCTTGGTGCGTCGGCATTGCTCGCGAACAGTATGTGGGTGCCTGCTTTAGAGGCGAAAAACACCACCCTCAGATTTAATTGGTGGGGAGGGGATAACCGGGCGGCTTTGACAAACAAGGTCATCGAACTTTATCAACAGCGACAGATAGGCGTGACACTGGACCCTAAGCATTATGATTGGTTGGATTATTGGCAAGACTTTACCACGCAAGTGGCTATTCGCCGTACCCCAGACATCATTCAAATGGACTTTCGATACCTTAAGCTTTATGCCGAGCATAAGGCGTTATTGCCTCTTGACTCGTATTTGAACAAGGGCTTAAACCTAGACTCCTTTGGTGCAGCAAATATTGACTCGTGTCGCGTCAATGGAAAACTGTATGGGGTTAACCTAGGGATCAACTCCGCCGCTATGGTCGTGGCCTCGAAAAAGTGGAATGACTTATCGTTAGACAGCCCAGGATTTGACATGACGTGGGATAATTTCATTGATCATTGTGAGGCCTATGCAAATAAGAATAACATGCCAAATACCTATGCCACATCAGATGGCAGTGGCAATGAAGAGCTGGTGAATAACTGGTTACGGCAACGGGGAAAAGGCCTATACAGTCGTGATGGTGGGTTGGGTTTTTCCGTGGCAGATATGACGGAATGGTTTGCCATGTGGGCGCAAATACGTGGCGTAAAAGGCTGTGTACCACCCGATATTCAAGTATTGCAGAAACATTCTATTGAAACCTCTCCTTTGGTATTAGGCTATTCGTCCATCGATTTTGCCCACTCAAACATGTTGTTGAATTATCAAAAACACTATGAGAGTCCATTAGCCTTAAGAGCCTTTCCTATTATTTTAAATAGCCCTCCGGGCCATTATTACAAGCCCTCACAAATGTTGTCGATTGGAGCCAATACAAAGAGCCCTGAGGAAGCGGTAGATTTTGTAAACTTCTTTGTTACTGCACCTGAAGCGGCACAAGTATTGGGACTAGACCGAGGGATTCCGGCCTCAGACAGCATAAGAGCCTTCTTGATGCCGACACTCGATGATGTGGGTCGTAGAACGGTTGAGTACATCAGCAAGCTCAAACCCTTTGTCGGAGATCTGCCTCCACCGCCACCGGCCGAAGCAGGAGAAATCGCCATCAGCTTGCAAAATATCGCCCACGAAGTCGCTTTTAAACGCTTTACCCCTAGAGAAGGTGCCGAGAAGTTTTATAGGGAAAGCTCCGCGTTTGTTCATCAGTCTTAATAGGAAAAAGCAATGGAATGCGAAAATGTAGGCATCGGTTTCTTATAATGCAGAGACGCGCCAAGTTTTAAACCTCAGATTTAATCATCTCTAAAAAGGCATCCTTGGCGCTGTGATGCCCTGTCTCCTTATTCCAAATAAAGTAATTACGAATCGGTTTTAACGGCTCGAATGAGTAGCCACTAATACCGCCAATCAGTTTGAATTGTTCAAAGACACCTTTGGGCACCAATGAAACCCCAGCGCCAGCACTCACGCAGCCTAAAATCGTTCCATAACTGGCCATGCTGGTGACGGGAACAGACACCTGACTTTCTGAAAGCCAGTCTTCTAAGGCGTTACGATAAGGGCAACCTTCTGGCCACATGTAGATGTTTTTACCGACCAAACTATCCGCAGAGGTAATCTCGTCATAAGCAGACGAGGCAATGAGTACTAACTCTTCTTGATATATCTCCTCGCAATGCAAGTCGGGGTGGTGGCTTTTTACCGCGATAATCGCACCGTCTAGCTCATGCTTTATCACTGCACTTTCTAGTTGTTTCCAAGTATTGGTTGAAAACTCGATTTTTACCGAAGGGTATTGTCTATGGTAAGCCGTAAGCAGCTTAGGTAATCGACTGGTAGCAGAGGATTCTATGGCACCAATACTGAGTTTTCCAGAAGGCGCAGCATGGGGGCTGATTGCTCTTTTTGCCTCGTCACATAACGACAGAATCTTGTTGCTGTATTCCAAGAAGACCGTCCCAGATGGACTAATCATTAACCCACGACCTTTTCTAATAAACAAAGGCTCACCCAATTATTCTTCTAGGTTTTTTATCCTCGTCGTAATGTTAGAAGGCACGCAATGCAGTTGCTCTGCTGCTTTGGCGATACTGCCAAGGTCGGTAACGGCTTTAAACATACGTAACTGGGAAAGCTCCATATTAACTCACTTAAAATGAATAGTTAGATTAATATAAGTTACTTTTAGTGAATTCTCTAGCGGGTTAATTTCTTTAGACGTTTCGTATTCACAGGGAATGCGGATTTATTTTGTCTAGAGGGTAGGGAAGTCATGGTGGTGGATTTATTCGCGTTAGGATTCTTTTCATTCTGTGGAGGCTTGATTGACGCAGCGGTTGGCGGAGGTGGATTACTACTCATGCCAGCCTTGTTACACGCTTTACCTGAACACACTTTAACGACCGTGTTTGGGACGAATAAAATGGCGGTTTGGGCGGGTACTTTATCGTCGATATTTCGTTACGTTAAACGAGTGAAGCTGGTCTGGAAAATCATGATACCAACCGCCTTCGCCGCGTTTTTGTTTTCTTACCTCGGTGCCAAATCCATTGCTTTCATTCCCAAAGACATCATGCAAGTCGCGGTGTTTTTCTTGCTGGTGGTTATGGCGATCTATACCTTTGTGAAAAAAGATTTAGGTAAGACGCACAAAGAGCTCAAGATAAACCATAGAGAAATAGCCAAAGGCGTTATTTTTGGAGGCTTGATTGGCTACTACGACGGCGTATTTGGCCCCGGCAGTGGCAGCTTCTTGATCTTCCTGTTTGTTAGAGGTTTCGGCTTCGACTTCTTAAACGCCTCCGCCTCTGCAAAACTCATCAACATGGGCACCTTTACTGCTGCACTCTTGTTTTTCATACCATCCGGTAACGTCCTATGGGAGATCGGTATACTCGTCGCAGCCTGCAACATACTAGGCGCCATCGTCGGCGTTTTCCTAGCGTTAAGATACGGCAGTGAGTTTATAAGAATCGTATTCTTGGTATTGTTGGTTTTTCTAATCGGCAGAATGGGATTGGGGATGGTTTAGCTAAAATACAGTGGCTTTGACGAGCTTTACTCTCTCAACCAATATGTACTAAATATTGCTATTTAGGAGGGCGCTCATGGCTACAAATACAGGCATTAGCTTAATTGAACTGGAAAACGACAAGCAAAAACTAAAAACGCTTCAAGGTCTTATCAAGGGCTCTGAGTTCAAGTTCGAAGTACGACATTTTTTATCTCATTTTGCTAATTAAAAAGTCGATAAAACTTCTTGTCCTAGATGGCATATATTTTCGATTTGGATAGATTAAAAAGATATCTACAGATATAGGTTGAAAATCATCAAATAATAGAACTAGATTTCCATTTTCAATTTCATCCGTTAAAACTAATTTTGGCACTCTTGCTATACCTTGGCCATCTTTACACATAGCTAATTCCATTTCTGCACTATTGGTTGTTAAATGGCTATTAACTTTTACTGAGGTCTGTTTATCGGCTTCATCTTGATACTGCCATATATTCTGATTAATAGTAGATCGGAAATTAATAGTGCGATGATGAACTAACTCATCGGGATATCTAGGTGTTCCCCATTTATTTAGGTAACTAGGTGCAGCAATTGTTACTATTTCGACGCTTGTTAATTTCCGGCTTATTAAACTTGAATCTGGTAATTGCTCAGAAGCTCTCAGTGCTAGGTCATAACCATCAGCGATAACATCAACCAATTGATCATTTAGTTCTAGTTCAACCACCACTTGAGGGTATAGATCCATATATTCGCCTAATATTGGTTTGATTTTCGCTAGTGCAAAGCTAACAGGGCAGCTTATTCGTAAATTTCCTTTTGGTATTTTTTGTTGTCCAGCCAGTTGTTGCTCCACTTGCACGGCATCATTGATGATGTTTTGACATTGGCGATAATAAATTTCACCAGCTGATGTCAGGCTGATTTTCCTAGTTGTGCGGTTCAGTAACCTGATGCCTAAGCGGCTCTCAAGCTTGTTTATTTCACCACTAATATAAGATTTGCTGTGATTGAGTGTATTTGCAGCCTCAGTAAAACTGCCACAATCAACAACCTGCTTAAAAATCACAATCCCGTTTAATAGTTGAGTATTCATCGCACATCCAGATTAGAGGTTATATGAGAACAATCATTGCATAACTATGCTATTAATCAAAATAGACAGATGATTTACACTTTGTTTTCTTAAATTGTGGAAATAAATAAAATGATAAATGTCCTTATACTCAACTCAAGCCCAACTCCCAAAAGTAGTATTTCAACCAAATTTACCTCATTTTTTGAGCAAAAATTATTAGCTGTTAAAGGCTTTAACATTGTTACTCGAGATCTAGGTGTAGCGCCTCCAAGTCATTTAGACGAATTAGTATTATCCGGTTTTTTTAATGATCCAAGCGAACACAATGAAGACCAAAAAAAGGCATTAAGTGAAGGGTTAATATTAATCAGAGAATTAGAACAGGCAGATATTGTTATTATTGGGGCTGCCATGCATAACCACACGGTAACATCAGGTTTAAAAGCCTATATCGACCAAGTGACCCGACCAGGTTTAACTTTTCAGTATAAAGAAGATGGCCCTCATGGACTTTTAACTAATAAACAGGCTTTTATTATTATTTCAGCGGGCGGTGATTACAGTTCGGAAGAAACGCAAAAAACCGATTTTGTGACCCCTTTTTTAAGGGAAGTCTTGGGATTCATAGGGTTAGATGAAATTACGTTTATTCCTGTTTTTGGTACTTATCTTGGCAGTGAGGTATCAGAGAAAAACCAAAGTATAGCCAGACAAACTATTATGGAACAAGTAATGAAACTTAATCAAAAGAGATAGAGAATCAGTTAAGAAAGAAGTAATGAAGTGGTCAGATCCTTTTAAGAATAGACATATATTTAGGTTCATCTTCCAAATTATTAGTAAAAGAGATCTGACTCCTTTAACCCACCTAGTTTTCACCCTAGTCGCTTTTAGTATTCCTCTAGTCGTTTCCAGCCAGCTTAGTTCTCCTATGAAAAATTACACTGAGTTCATTGGTGATTAATGGCGTTAAAGCGCTTATTTGATAGGGAAGGAAGAAACGATGAACGCAGCAGAGCTACACGACAAGTCGATTATTATCGACGGTTTAATTTGTGCGAAGTGGAATCGCGAGTTATTTGAAGACATGGCGAAGGGCAAGTTAACCGCGGCGAATTGCACTGTGTCGTTTTGGGAAAACTTTGAAGGCACGGTTCGCAATGTGGTTGAGATGAATCAGTTGATCGAAGCCAACAGTGATTTGCTCACTAAGGTTTACACCACGAAAGACATTCATCGAGCGAAGGCAGAAGGTAAAACCGGTGTGATGATGGGTTTTCAAAATGCCCATGCGTTTGAAGACCAAATCGGTTATGTACAAATTTTTAAAGACCTTGGCGTTGGCATAGTGCAGATGTGCTACAACACGCAAAACTTGGTTGGCACGGGGTGTTACGAACGTGATGGCGGTTTATCTGGTTATGGTCGTGAAATTGTCGCGGAGATGAATCGAGTCGGCATGTTGTGTGACTTGTCTCACGTGGGGCCAAATACAGCGAAAGAAGTGATTATTGAATCAAACAAGCCAGTTGCTTATTCCCATTGTTTGCCAGCGGGTTTGAAAGAACATCCTCGTAACCGTACCGACGAAGAGCTTAAGTTCATTGCCGACAATGGCGGTTTTGTTGGTGTCACCATGTTTGCGCCTTTCTTAAAAGCGGGTATTAACGCGACCATTGAAGATTACGTAGAAGCCATTCAATACATTTACAACATTGTCGGGGAAGACGCGATTGGTATTGGTACGGATTTCACCCAAGGCCACGGCTACGACTTTTTTGAATACCTCACTCACGACAAAGGCTATGCACGTCGTTTAACTCGTTTTGGCGAGATCATTAATCCGCTTGGTATGCGTACTGTGGGAGATTTCCCTAATTTGACCGAAGCCTTGTTGAAGCATGGTTTTAGCGAGCGTCAGGTGGCCAAGATTATGGGTGAGAATTGGGTAAATCTTTTAGCCGAAGTTTGGGACGAATGAAACTATTGCGCTCGACTAACCATCGTTAAAAACAAACTCAAGATGCTCATTTATAACTTATAAACTCCGCTCTTTCGTTTGTTTTTGCCTCGGGAAGACTTCGCTCATTACGTTTCAGAGCAATACTGGCTTTCAAACTTGTTTAAGAATTTAAGGAATTGAACATGTCTACACATTCACCAGAAATGCCAATCGCCGTTGACGATGAAACCGGCGTTTGGACGACCGATGCTTTACCTATGTTGTATGTGCCTCGTCACTTTTTTGTTAATAACCACATGGGGATTGAAGACGAGATTGGCGCCGAGCGTTATGCCGAGATCCTTTATAAAGCGGGTTATAAGTCAGCTTACTTTTGGTGTGAGCAAGAGTCTGAATGCCACGGCATTTATGGTGAAGACATCTGGCACCATTATTTGAAGCGTTTATCGCAACGTGGTTGGGGCTTTTTCATTACCGAAGAGTTAGACATTGAAAAAGGCACGGCGAAGGTGCGTTTGGAGAATTCTGCGTTTGTTTATCACTACGAAAAAATCCACGGAAAAAAGGTCAATCGCAAAGTAGATTACATGTTTACCGGTTGGTTTGCGGGTGCTTTGGATCAGATTTTGGATAGTAAAGGGTTGTCTTTGCGAACGAAAGCGGAGCAAACGCAGAGTGCGGCCGAGGAAGGTTTTGATGTTGGTTATTTCGAAGTCTCTCCTTTGTAGGGTTACGACTACTATGCTCGACAATACTTTGTTAAAAATAGACTCGAAATGCTCATTTATACTTATAAACTCTGCTTTCTCGTCTATTTTTGCCTCGTCTTGTGCTTCGCTCGTAACGTCGTTAATGGGTTACGAATATTTAAATTTTTTAGTTTTTAGACGCGGGGTTTTCCATGTCCCAATATGATGTGCTGTTCGAGCCACTCAAGATTAATAAGTTAACCATCCGAAATCGTATTGTCAGTACGGCTCACGCAGAAGTTTATGCCACTGACGGTGGTATGACGACTGATCGCTATGTGAAGTATTACGAAGAAAAAGCCAAAGGCGGTTGTGGTCTGTGTATTTGCGGCGGATCGAGTGTGGTGTCTATCGACAGTCCGCAAAGTTGGTGGAGCTCGGTGAATTTATCGACCGATCGCATTATTCCTCACTTCCAAAACCTTGCCGATGCGGTGCATAAACACGGTGGCAAGATCATGATTCAAATTACTCATATGGGGCGACGCTCCCGTTGGGATGGTGAAAACTGGCCTAACCTGATGTCGCCTTCTGGTATCCGTGAACCTGTGCATCGTGCGACCTGTAAGACGATTGAAGTAGAAGAAATCTGGCGTGTGATTGGTGACTTTGTGCAAGCTGCTCGCCGTGCAAAAGAAGGCGGTTTAGACGGTGTGGAATTGTCGGCGGTGCATCAGCATTTGATCGATCAGTTCTGGTCACCACGGGTAAACAAGCGTACCGACGAATGGGGCGGAACCTTTGAAGGCCGTATGAAGTTTGGTATGGAAGTATTAAAAGCCGTACGTGCCGAAGTTGGCCCAGACTTTGTTGTAGGAATGCGAATTACCGGTGACGAATTCCACCCAGACGGTTTGAACCATGAAGACATGAAGCAAATCGCGCAATATTACGATGCTACAAACATGGTCGATTACTTTGGTGTAGTGGGTTCTGGTTGTGACACTCACAATACCTTGGCGAATGTTATTCCTAACATGAGTTATCCGCCAGAGCCTTTCTTGCATTTGGCGGCAGGCATTAAAGAAGTAGTGAATGTGCCCGTTATTCACGCGCAAAACATAAAAGACCCGAACCAAGCCAAACGCATACTAGAAGCTGGTTATGTGGATTTTGTCGGTATGACACGAGCACACATTGCTGATCCGCACTTTATTGCGAAGATCAAAATGGATCAGGTGGATCAAATTCGCCAATGTGTTGGTGCGAACTATTGTATCGACCGACAGTATCAAGGTCTTGATGTGTTGTGTGTACAGAACGCCGCGACATCTCGTGAATACATGGGCTTGCCGCATATTATTGAAAAGACCACAGGCAAAATCCGCCATGTCGTGGTGGTTGGTGGTGGCCCCGGTGGTATGGAAGCGGCGCGTGTTGCCGCAGAACGTGGTCATAAAGTCACACTTATTGAAAAAGCCCCAGAGCTTGGTGGACAAATCACCCTTGCTGCGAAAGCGCCACAGCGAGATCAAATTGCAGGTATTTCCCGTTGGTTAGTGATGGAACTGGAACGATTAGGCGTAGAGGTTCGTTTGAATACAGAAGCGGATGAAAGCCTGGTTCGTGAACTTAATCCTGATGTTTGTATTTTGACCACAGGTGGTCGTCCATTCCTAGATCAAAACCCAGAGTGGGGCGCGGCAGAAGGTTTGGTTGTCTCCACTTGGGATATTTTGAGTGGCAAGGTAGAACCGGGTAAAAATGTACTGATCTACGACACAATTTGTGAATTCTCAGGCATGTCGGCAGCGGATTATCTGGCGTCTAAAGGTTCGTTAGTGGAATTGGTGACAGATGACATTAAACCGGGCGTGGGCATTGGCGGTACCACCTTCCCAACCTATTACCGTTCGCTGTATGAAAAAGAAGTCATCATGACCTCGGACATGTTGTTGGAAAAAGTCTATCGCGAAGATGGCAAGTTAGTCGCGGTATTAGAGAACGAATACACAGCTCAACAAGAAGAGCGTGTGGTTGACCAAATTGTTGTCGAAAACGGCACTCGTCCAAATGAAGAACTGTATTACGCCCTAAAAGAAAGCTCCGTTAACAAAGGACAAATTGATAATGAAGCCTTGTTTGATATTAAACCTCAGCCTGTTCTTGAAAGTGACGACGAAGGCATGATTTTGTGGCGTTTAGGGGATTGTGTTTCGCAGCGAAATATTCATGCAGCTATGTATGATGCTTTGCGTCTCTGCAAAGACCTCTAAACTGATAAGGGGTTAAAGATGATTCTCGATTGGTTACTTCCGGCTCTGATTGGTGTTCTTCTTGTTCTTGCAGGGATCGGTGCGGTACGTCGTATGAATTTATGGCGTGCGGGACAAGCCGAGAAGGTCGATTTTATCGCGGGTTTAATGGCGATGCCGAAGCGTTATTTGCATGACCTTCATCATGTGGTAGAGCGTGATAAATACATGTCTAGAACCCATGTTGCCACGGGCGGTGGGTTTGTTTTGGCGATGGCGTTAGTCGTGTTGGTTCACCTTTTTGGTGTGGATAGCAAAATTCTTGCTTGGGCATTATTGGCGTCTTTAGTCATGATGTTTTGCGGTGCTTTGTTTGTTGCTAAGCGTCGCTTGAATCCGCCTTCGCGTCTTTCTAAAGGGCCGTGGATGCGTTTGCCTAAAAGTTTACTGACCTTTTCGATTACTTTCTTTGTTTTAACTTTACCTGTTGCAGGTGTGCTTCCTGATGGCTTTTCTTTGGGGGTGATAGGCGGTTGGGTATTTACCTTAGTTCTGTCCGTTCTTATTTTGCTTAGTTTGGGCGAAATGCTATTCGGTATGACGTGGGGCGGCCCAATGAAACACGCCTTCGCGGGTGCGCTGCATTTGGCGTTTCATCGTCGTCCTGAACGCTTTGGGGGTGGTCGCTCTACCGGTTTAAAAGCGGCCGATTTAGGTGGCGCTTCCCATGGTGTTGCCAAGCCGAGCGATTTTAAATGGAATCAGCTATTAGGGTTTGATGCCTGTGTACAATGTGGTCGTTGTGAAGCGGTTTGCCCAGCCTTCGCGGCGGGTCAGCCTTTGAACCCCAAAAAACTAATCCAAGATATGGTGGTGGGTTTTGCTGGTGGTACGGACGAAAAATACGCAGGCAGTGCGTATCCGGGTGTGGAGGTTGGTCATGCCAAAGGCGGCGCAGACAATATTATTACTGATGGCTTGATTAGTTCAGATACTCTTTGGTCTTGTACGACTTGTCGTGCCTGTGTGGAAGAATGCCCTATGATGATCGAGCACGTAGATGCGATTGTCGACATGCGTCGTTTTCTCACGTTGGAGAAAGGCGAAACGCCAAACAAAGGCGCGCAAGTTTTAGAAAATATTATTGCCACTGATAATCCAAATGGTTATTCCCCAGCCAGCCGAACCCATTGGGCGGCTGATCAAAATTTGAATGTCATGAAAGATGTGAAGCAAGCCGATGTATTATTTTGGGTGTCTGATGGTGCCTTTGATATGCGTAGCCAACGGATTCTTCGAGCTTTCGTAAAATTGCTAAAAGCCGCCAATGTGGATGTGGCGATTTTAGGGGACGAAGAATTAGACAGTGGCGATGTGGCGCGTCGTTTAGGCGATGATGCGACCTTCCAGAGTTTGGCAAAGCGTAACTTGGCGACCTTGTCGAAATACCGATTCAATAAAATTGTCACCACAGACCCCCATGCCTTCCATTGTTTGCGCAATGAATACGGTGATTTTGGTGCAGATGCTTTGCTTTCTATTTCTGGCGAAAGCGTCGAAGTTTTACATCATACGACTTACTTGAATCAATTGGTTAAGGAAGGCCGTTTGCAGTTGGATACTTTTAAAGGCGGTAAAGTGACGTATCACGACCCTTGTTATCTAGGTCGTTATAACGGTGAGTATGAAGCCCCGCGAGAATTGCTGGCTTCGTTAGGCATTGAAGTGGCTGAAATGGAGCGTTCTGGTTATCGCTCCCGTTGTTGTGGTGGTGGCGGAGGCGCACCCATTACCGATATTCCGGGTGAGCGCCGTATTGCTGATATGCGTATGGAAGACGTTGTGAGCACGGGGGCTGAGCTAGTTGCCGTCGGTTGTCAGCAATGTACCGCCATGTTGGAAGGGGTGGTTGAGCCTCGTCCTGTGGTACGAGATATTGCTGAGCTCTTATCTGAAAAATTAAAAGAGCCTGAAAAGCTAAAAGAGCCTGAAGAAACAATAGAAGCAGAGAAAATAATGGAAGAGGAGCGCGCCTAATGAGTGACTTTTCTTCAGATAATATAATTCGTCGTGACCCAAGAGCGGAATGGATTGCTCGTAATCGTCTTCATCCACTTCATGACAGTGTTGTATCTGCTGGGCGAGGTGAAGTGCGAGGGCCATCTGGATTGCTGCGTAAAAACCCTCATTTGGTTGGTTTTATCGGCCCTAATGGTATTAAGCGTATTGATAGAGCAAATACGAATTCGTCCGCCATTGGTGGCAAGAAGTGGTCTGCACCACAGGACGTTGTTTTGCCATTGCATCAGGTGGTGAATCCAGAGGGTTATATTGTTGTTGTACCAGACATGGTAGGTGGGCGTTTAACGGCCCATGATAAAGACATTTTAGGGTTGGCGCATAAATTAGCAGGCGAACATGCCAACTTTGCGGTTGTTGCTGTGTGTTTTGGTGAGAGCAAGGAAACGCAATTTGACTTAGCTGGCGTGGATCGTCTTATTCATTTGTTTGGTTCTGAATTTGACGGTTTTGCACCAGAGGCACGATTAAGCGCCTTGATGCAGATAGATGCGCAATATCAACCACAGCATTGGTTATTTCCTGACAGCATAAATGGTGGAGCCGATTTAGCGTCTCGCCTTGCAGCGCGTTTAGGTGAAAGACCTGCAACACAGGCATGGCAAGTGTCGGCATCTAAAACGGTTTGTCGTGGTGCTTCGGCGAGTACCGACATAACCAGAGAAACACCAAAAATTCTTATGTTACTAGAAGAGTGTGGCGATGCCATTGACGAAACACGACACGAAGCTTTACCGCTTGATCTTGATGGTTATGGTCTTGATTATTGGGAGCGAGCAGAGTCGCGTCTAGTTGATAAAGGGTTAATTGCTGTTGATCCAAATGCCATTCCATTAGCGGAAGCGGAATTCATTTTATCGGCGGGCAATGGTATTCATAATTGGGATCAATTCCACGAATGTGCTAGAGCATTAGGGGCGACTGAAGGGGCAAGTCGTGTTGCGGTAGATGATGGCTTTATGCCACGAGCTCGACAAGTAGGTGCTTCTGGAACTTGGGTAACCGCAAGATTGTATTTAGCGGTCGGGATTTCTGGTGCGATACAGCATATGCAAGGTATTGGTCAGTGCGACAAGGTGATTGCTATTAATACTGATGCCGCTTGTGACATGGTCAAACGTGCCGATTTGGCGGTAGTCGCCGACAGTGAGGAAGTATTATCTGAGTTGATTAAGCTTGCTCAGCAATATCCTTTGTCTATAGATAATGTGTCTAACGTTAACGAGGAGAATAGTGATGCCGCCTAGTGTCAATATGGTTGCTTTAGTCTCTGTTGGGCGTCATCCTCAGTCTGGGCGATCTCGAAGAGCTGAGCAAGATGGGCGAGCGGTTGAAATGGGCATGAATCTATCGTGCGATATTGATGGTCAGTTGTCGGTGGTTCATGTAGGTGACTCCAAAGAGCCTGTCTTACGTCAGTATGCTGGTATGGGGTTGGACGCATTAACGGTTTTGGAACAAGATTCGGGATTGGATGTTTTACCTGGTGTTGTCACATATCTGAAAGAAACTAAGGCTAATCTAGTGTTAACTGGTGTTCGTGCTGAACGTGGTGAGTCTTCCGGTATGTTGCCTTACTTATTGGCGGAACAGTTAGGTTGGCCTTTGGTACCTAGGGTGGCAGAGATTCTTAGTATCAAGGAGGGTGAAGCACAAGTGTTGTTAGCTTTACCTCGTGGTCAGCGTCGGTCGATTACTGTGGCTTTGCCTTTTATCGCAACGGTTGATAATGCGGCAAAAGGAGCTCGTCAAACGGCTTATGGTCCAGGGCTAAGGGCACAATTGAATGTGGTTGAATCGGAAGACAATACAGATGATATCGCCACGAGTTGGGATATTAGTCCAGCGAAACCTCGCCCTAAGCGTATGAAGGTGGTGAAAGCAAAGAGCGCAGCGGATCGATTTAAAGCAGCAACAGCGAAACCTGCTGGCGGTGGTGGTAGGGTTATGAAGAATGAAACCGCTGAGGAGAAAGCTCAGGCGATATTTGATTTATTAAAACAAGAAAAAATTGTTCGCTAAACGAGCATTTCGGTATAAGCTGTCTATCCCCATTTTTTAAAACAATGTTTTAAGTTATAGACTTAAACACCTTATTAGGGGCGTTTTATTTATATACACACTTTTCATAGAGAACTTTGATTTATAGGTAACCGATATGATGATTGTAGACTTGGTCGATGAAATAGATTTTAAAGAGAGACTTATTGCCCTAGGTGCACCTGTGACTTTAGAGCAGGATTTGATGGACGTTCAAGAAGCGGTATTAGCTTGGATTAAAGAATACCCAGAACAAACTCCTTTTGTGAAAGATCTGTGTGCTGCAATGCAAAGTGACGACATTACCGTTCTACCTGAAGTGTCAAATGTTATGGCATCCTTTGCCTAATTCCTTCTTATCCCCCGAGTTTTGAGAGTGGTATAGGGGGCGTTTTCATTTCGATATTTTTATTTTCTGATTGCTATTGAGGCACTTTGTTCAGTTTGCCTGCTTAGATTTCCTATTCCCCCTACTATTTTATTGCATGCTTTTCGGCTACTTAGCCATTTTTGCTTTGTCTTTTTTGTGCAGTTTTTTTCTAGTTTTATCCGGTATTGGCAAAATCAACAGAGCGTTTCACTAGGTGAAACCTATTGTTTTCATTGTAAACAGTTTTGTTAGCCTACCGATGTTCTACAAAATAATTATTAGAAAAAGGGCGTTTAAGATGAAAAACTCACGTAATTTATTAGCAATTACCTTGTCTGCACCATTTTTATTGACTCAGATTGCTTCTGCTGCAAACTCTGATGTGGTGGTTAATAAACCTCAATTTACTTTTCTTACTAGCATTGGGCTTTTAAACGTAGAAGATAAAGATTTTGATCCTGAAGCGTTTGAGGCTGAGGTTGGTATAAAAGGTGTAGTAAAAGCCAAAGAATTTACCATGATTTATAACCTGAAAGCAGACCTTTCTGATGCCATTAATAGTCGCGACACAGGTACTTCCACAACGGAAGGTGAAGCGGATATTCATATGAAAGAAGCCAATGTTATCTTCCCGACTTCCTATGGTGCCTTTGTCTTGGCGCCACGCATTACCAGTGGACAAAATAGAGAACTCTACTCGAATGTCGATTTGTTTGAGTACAACGAAGCGCATGCTTCTGGTGTAGCGGTAACAGGTAATACCTTGTATGCACAACCTGCTGAAGGTGATGATGTGGTTGCTTGGGCATCACCTAAGTTTATGGGGGTGAAGTTAGTACTGGCGTCTATTTCTTTAGACGAAAATAATGGCGAAGACAGTGATGCTAAGGCCTTTCGTTTTGTTTATGACGACGGTAAGTTGAGTCTAGGGGCTGGTCAGGTGATTGTGAATAAAAATACTCCTCCTGCCGTAGCAAATCCATCAGGCAAAACCTACACCCGCTCTGCTCTGACTGCCGGTTATAAATTCGACAAGCTTGATATAGGCACCACCTATGAAATGAACAAGGATACTTTTGGCTCAGCTGGTGATTACGATACATTGGGTGTCGCAGCACGTTACCATCTTAATAACGGCTATTCTGTCGCAGCGGGTTACTATAATAAGGACTCAGATGTGGATGCGAATGACAATAAAGGCACGGTTATTCAAGTTAAAAAACAGGCAGGAAAAAATATTTCGTTTTGGGCGGAAGCGGCTAACTACGATATAACAGCAGATAATTTTGCTGTAGGTGTTAATTTAAGTTATTGATTTTAAAAAACTAAGTTAGAAAAAAATAAAGCCGCTCAAGTATTATTCCCCTTTTACTTGAGCGGTTTTTTTTGTCTATCTCAAAAAGTATTTTTGACGTTATTTTTTGAATGACTTTTTTCGTTGTAAAACTACTAATATGGGTATTAATAAAAATAATAGATGGAACCTTCCATAATACTGCAGACGAAGCAATGGCTGGAAAAATAGAGCTAAAATGCGCTGTATATAAATGGGCATTGTGTGTTCATTTTACTGGGTAATTGGTAAACGCAGTAGCGGTAGTGGGCAAGGTTCTTAGAAACTTGAATGGTTACTACTATGGTTAAAGCAATTGACTCTGTCGCACGTGCGATGCAAGTACTTGATCAATTACAAAAAGCCTCTCCACTAACCCTTTCTGAGCTGCAGCGTTGCACGGGGATTAATAAGGCCACCTTGTTACGCATTTTGAAAACATTAAGCTTGAGTGGTTGGGTGATCAAATCCCTTAGCGAAAATAAATATAGCTTATCCGCCTCTGTGTTAGAGGATTCAAAACCAAAGTCATTAGAGGCTCGTTTAGCGGAAGCGGCGGCCCCTATTTTAGATGAACTTTATGATATTCTGGCTTGGCCTTCCGACATTGCCATTTGTGATGGTGATCGCATGAAGTTGATTGAGACTACGTGTCACCGTGCAGAGTCTTTTCCTTATCGTTCATCCATTCGTTCTCGCCCAGAATTTTTATATTCTGGAGTAGGGCGGTGCTTTTTAGCTCTTTGTGATGCTAAAGAGCGGCAGGACATTATTAATCGATTAAAAAAATTACCGAATAAAGAGGGCAAGTTAGCGCACGACACGGTTTGGTTAAATCAGATGATAGAGCAAACACGAAGTCTAGGTTATGGTGTTCGCCAATCGTCTTATTACAATCATCGAACTACTTCTGGTCTGTCCATAGATGCTATCGCAGTGCCTATTAAGGAACCTGGAGGCAAGCTCATAGGTTGCCTTTCTGTCGCTTGGCCACAAGGTAGCTTTATACAGGCGAGTTTGGAAAAAGCAGTATTGCCTCATTTAAGAAGGGCAGCGGTAGATATTGCTAAGCGCATGCCTTCTTAGCCGCATTTATTGCCTTATTTGATTTAACGCATTCCATTATCACTTGATAGTCATTATCATGTCGATTCCTATTTATTGTATTAAGGTATCCACATGTTTAAGTCCTTCCTAACGTTGTTGTTTTCTTTTTGGGTAGGTGCTTTATGGGCAGCTCCTGTCACGGTTCAAGATGTTCTGGGTCGTGATGTGACGTTTAATGCTCCGGCACAAAGAGTAATTGTTGGTTTTTACCCTGAAGATTATATGGCGATAGGCACGGAAGCCGCTTACGACAAGGTTGTCGGTATGTCTAAGTATATTTGGCAAGCCCGTTCTGCTAATTGGGATATGTATGTTAAGCATCGCCCTTCTTTAGCAGATATTCCTGGGATTGGTCGAGTAGATGCAAAAACTTTTTCTATTGAAAAAGTCATTAGCTTAAATCCGGACTTATTGATGCTTGCTGATTGGCAATACAAGGGGTTGGGTGAAGATATCAAACGCATTGAAAGTGCAGGGATTCCTGTGCTGGTCGTGGATTACAATGCGCAAACATTGCAGCGTCATATTAAGAGTACTGAGCTGATTGGTGTGATTACTGGTCAAGAAGAAAGAGCGGCGAAGATAGCGAATGAATATAAGCATAACGTTGAGATGATTGAAAAACGCCTTGCTAAAGCAAATTTACCAAAACCAAAAATTTATACTGAATATGGTGCTGGTGGCATTCAAGAGCTTGGCTTTACCTTTGGTAAAAACATGTGGGGAGCGATTTCCACTATGGCGGGTGGTGATAATATCGCTGCGCCTTTTGTAGAATGGTGGGGCAAGTTGAACCCTGAGCAAGTGATTGCTTCTAACCCTGATATTATCGTGATCACAGGCTATGACACCGCTAAAAGTACAGACTCTATGATTATGGGGCAAGACGTAGAGGAAGCGGATGCTCGTCAACGCTTGGAGAACTTTAAAAACCGTACCGGTTGGTCATCAATTTCTGCCGTTAAGAATAATCGTTTATACGGCGCTTACCATGGCGCATGTCGAACCATTATAGACGGCGCTATGATTCAGTTTTTCGCTAAGGCTATGTACCCCGATTTGTTTGCGGATCTTGATCCAGAAAAAGCCTATTCAGGCTTTTATGAAAAATACCTGCCAGTGACACCAGAAGGGACCTTTACCCTTCAGTTGTAAATGTCGTTTTCTCTCACTCTTCCCTTTCAAAAAAGGGGCGGAGTGAGAGAAAAAAATAATGAATGCTGCTAAGCCAATGGCCCACCTAAGATGGTATTGCTGAGTCCTGCGATGATGTTTTCGCCTTTCTCTGCCCTTAGTTCATCATACCAAGCTTGAGTTTCCTGCATGTCTTTTCCATGGGTCACATCACAGCGCTTACGTGCTTTGAGTACAAGATCTTTGGCGCGAAAGTGACGTTTTTTCTCGTAGCTTTTTAGTACGTTTTTAATATCTGTATTTGTTATTAGCCTTGCCTCGGCAAAACATTGTCCCAGTACTACTGCGTCTTCTAGAGCGGAGCAACCTCCTTGACCTATGTCTGGTGTAGTGCTGTGAGCAGCGTCACCCAGTAGGGCAATATTGTCTTTAACAAAGGTGTCAAAGGGCTCTATGTCATGAATTTCGATTCGGTTGGTGGCTTGAGCATCAATAGCATCTATTAGAATTTGTACAGGTTCTGCCCAGTCTTTAAAGTAGCCTTTTAGATCGGAGATGACAGTTGATCTGTCTTCTTCAAGCCCTTTTGGTAAAGGCACATCAAAGAAGAAATAAAACCGATTGTTGGCGATAGGCATGATGGAAACGCGCTTACCTTCACCGACAAAAGTGGTCCATTGATCCCCTGGTGCAATGTTTTCATCCACGTCCACAAGGCCATTCCAGTTCACATAGCCAGCATAGCGGCGCTCTGTTTGGTAACCTAAAACGTGGCTGCGTACCGCAGAGTGGGTACCGTCTGCGGCGATCATAAAATCACCGCTGGCTTGGCTTCCATCGGTAAAATACGCCGTAACCCCCGTTTCGTTTTGTTTGACTTTTTCAATACGTTTACCAAATTGAATTTTTTCGCGCCCCCAATGATCGATCATTTGGCTTTGTAAATCGGCTCTTGACACTGGGCAAGGGCGTTCGCCTACGGCCTCGACTAGGGGCGCAAGACTAAACTGAGTCATGACTGAGCCAGTAAAGCCATCTTGATAAGCAAGGTTGTGCATAGGCCCGCCAAGGGCGTCCATAATATGTCCCATGCCTAGATGCGTCATACATTTTACCCCATTGGACCAAATGGAGAGTGCCGCACCAACGGGCTTAATTTCTTTTACGGCTTCAAAAATATCGCACTCAATACCTTGTTGTTTTAGCGCGGCAGCAGCAGACATTCCGCCGATTCCTGCCCCAATAATTAGTGCTTTCATGATGGTCTCCTACTTATATAGAGGAGTAATTCGCAAAAAATATGCCATGAAACAAATGAATCGGCATATTTATTTTTGTCCCCCGTGTTTCATATGGCTTAGAAAGGTTTTAGTTAGATGGAGGCGTAATAAAGGAGAGTAAGTGAAGGGGCTGTTAGCCTAGCTTCACTATCAGAAGGAATAAAGTGAGTGCGTTATATTAGTGCAAATTATTGACCAATCGTTCAGTTTTGGTGAGCTTTTTTCGAATATGAGATCCTAGCTGCCACGGTAAGTACTGTATGAGTAGGGTGAAACCAGTAGTGGAATATGATAGTGAGCCTCTTCATCACTGATACCGAAGCGAATGATGACAGTGTTTAGAAAGCTTGGAGAGGACTGTACTTCAACCGATTTAGAAAAGTACTCATCAATAGCAAATTCAAGCTCATAAACCCCTGCTTTAAAGTCACTGCCTTCTAGTAATGGCTGGTCACAGCGACCGTCATCGTTAGAGATTGTGCTGTGAATATGCTTACGCTGTCCGTCTGTCATATGTTCGAATAAATGAATGGTAACGCCAGTGGCAGCAATGCCTTTTGTGGTATCCAAAATATGCGTTGTTAGGTAACCCATTGTCTTTCCTCAGCCTAATGTCACTTTTTGACTTATCTTGCCTGTTTTTTGCAAGAGAAGCCCTATATATAAGAGAACGATCAAGATTTGTGCCAGCGATTTTGATCTTGGCTTTATTTTTATCACAGGTATTTTTGGAGAACGAGTATGCCGAGTCTACATCCTGTTTTTAGCCAATTGAGTGAGACAGAATTTGTTTCTTTGTTGGGTAGTATTTACGAACATTCACCTTGGGTGGCCGAGCAACTTTGGCAACAAAAAGTGCAATATCCAACGGGCTATTTTGATGACATTGCAAAAATTAAAAATGCCATGCGAGAAATAGTTGAGCAAAGCACAGAAGAACAAAAACTTATATTATTACGAGCGCACCCAGATCTTGCCGGAAAAGCGGCATTAGCTGGTGAGCTGACAGATGCATCAAAAACGGAACAATCAGGTGTTGGCTTGGATCAGTGTAGTGAAGACGAATTGGTTCATTTTCTCCAATTAAACGATGCCTACCGAGCCAAATTTGCCTTCCCTTTTATTATGGCCGTGAAAGGTGCGACCAAAGAACAAGTACTGGCAGGGTTTATTGAGCGAACCCCGAATGACTGGCAAACGGAGTTCGATAGAGCCATGGTTGAAGTGCATAAGATCGCAGGGTTCCGGCTGGCGGACTTTTAGATTGTTAAAGCTTTAGATAAACATCATGGGCAAAGTCGTTAACAATAAGCCCCCCATAGACACACTAAAGTAACGGTGAAACTTAGGGTCTTGTAGCCTTTTAGAGACCAGCTTGCCTATGGTAATCCACATGAAGGTTCCCGGTAGTGTTGCCACATTAAACATCAAAAGACACAGCAAAGCAGATGGCCAAAAAAGATCGCCAGTTAAAGTAAAGACCGAGCTGGCGGTCATCAAACTCGCCCAAGATTTAGGGTTAATCGCTTGAAAAGTGGCCGCTTGCATTATTTTCATCGGTTGTAAGCTTTTTTTATCACTATGCATTTTCGCGCTGGCAATTTTGATCGACATATAAACAATGTAGCCGGCGGCAATAGCGGTGAAAACGTCATGCAAGAAAGGCCAGTGTTTAAACATTTCGCCTAACCCAAATAAAATCATAATATGCAGCAAGGTCATGCCGAATCGAATACCAAGTACATGGGGCAAGGTTTTTCTAAAACCAAAATTGGCACCAGAGTTGGCCAGTAAAATATTATTAGGCCCAGGGGTTATCGTGCTGATTAGGCAAAACAGCATTAACGCGGGAACCAATTCCAATAGGGCGCTATTCATCATTTTCTTTCCTTTTCATAAAGCCTAAGTAAATAATTGTATAGATACAATTTGTGGTGTATTGTGCCTATATAGACTTACATACAATACAATTTTGGACAATTTATTTATTGTTATGAATACAATTTACGAAGTGAGTAAAGAAGCGTTCGATCAAGCGTGTTTGGCCGATTCAAAGTACAAGGCATTAGCTTTGTTGATCGAGCAGGCCATTCAATCTGGCGAATTACCAGATCAGCAAAAACTGCCAGCACAAAGGCTATTGGCGGATAAGCTGGAAATCACTCATGGCACAGTGACCAGAGCCTATGATCTGCTGGAAAAGAAAGGTCTGGTGAATGCGAAGTTAGGCGCGGGGACCTATGTCAATCTGCCTAGTACCTTCACCAGCCGTCATGCCCATGAGCCGATCATGAAAGAGTACGATTTTGCGTCTAGTATGCAGCCCATGCTAGGTCAGCAAATGCTCATTAAAAACGCCCTAAATGAACTGGCTCAAGACCTTGTTGCGGTAGAGAATGTGATGACTTATTCGCCACAAGGCATACAGAAACATAAGCAGGTTTTTACCGATTGGCTGGCTACAAAAAAAATTCATATCGATCCGAGTGACATTGCTTTTACGCAAGGCGCTCAGCAAGGCATGTATACGTGTTTGCAAATTCTCACCCAAGAAAACGATTACATTCTTCATGAAGAATTGGCTTACCCTGGTGTATTTCGTGCTGCTGAGTCGAGCCGAGTAAACCCATTAAGTGTGCCACTCACATCGGAAGGTTTGGATTTGGCTGTTTTAGAAGAATACTGCCAAAAATTTCACCCTAAAGTCTTGTACATTACCCCCAATATTCAAAACCCCACCAACATCCAATATTCACAACAGCAGTTAAACGCTATCTTAACATTGAGTGAAAAATATCAGTTTTATATCATCGAAGACGATGTGAATTACTGCTTGCCAGAAAACTGGAGAGTGCCGTTACAGCAACAAGCACCGGATCGGGTTTTTTACCTTTCTAGCTTGTCTAAATACGTGGCGGGTGGTTTAAGGGTGGCTTATTGCTTGGTGCCTAAGCAATGGCAGCAAGCTTTTAATTTGAGTATTCATAGCCAATGTTGGATGGTGTCGACGCTGAATTTTGAACTGGCGACACGGTTTTTAAGAAGTGAAAACTTCAAACACAATCAATCTCTTTTAGAAGGAGAAATGCGTTATCGACAAGAGGCGTTTCAAGCATTTGCGAATAAATACGCGTTTCGTTCCCGTAGTGGTGGTTTGAATGCTTGGTTGGAATTACCAAACCATATTAATGTGAATCAGTTTAATAATGTCTTAGCGATGCAAAATATCAAGGTGAGGCCGGCGGATTTATTTCGCAGCCCGACAGTGTCTTTGCCTTCGGTAAATTGCTTTAGAGTGTCGTTAGGTGGGTTTAATTCACGGGCCGATTTTGAAAAAGGCTTGGCTATGCTTGAACAAGCGTTAATTCAATTTAATAGCCAACAAGATATTGTGATTTGAGGTTTTTAGCTTGCTTTTCGGGTGCACTAAAAGACCAGCATAATTGGTTATGATGGCCTTTTATGGTGTTTACTTGTCGATAAATTTTACTTGTCGATAAAGTTCGCTTGAATGCGCTGGGTCAGGAAATCCTTCGCGCTAATCGGTGGATAATACCTTGCTGGGCCTTGAATGATTTGTGACTTGTTTGCTTGGCAAAAGAAGGCAATGGAATGACGGCTGCCACAATACTCATCGACTTTAGGCAAACGTACACGGTGTAAGTTTGACTTGAGCTGGTCGTCGCTCCAGCGCATTAACATATCGCCAATGTTACAGGTGATGACGCCACCAAGGGGGGGAATGCTTGTCCATTGTTTACTTTCTGCCTCGGCTCCGGGGCACACTTGTAAACCACCGTGTCCTTCATGTTGGAAGAGCAGGGTTAAGCAATCAAAATCTGTATGAGCACCAGCTCGCCATAGGTTGCCTTGCTCTTTTACGCCCTCGCTTGGGTAGTAATGCAATAAGCGAAGCGTGCTTTGATAATCCTCTTGAGTAGGGTTATGAGCTTTACTGAAGAAATCTCTCTCAAAGCCGAGCTTATCAGCAAAACAAGACAGTACTTTCATACCCACTTCCCAGCATTGGCGTTCAAAAGCAAGTGTGTTTTTCTTGAAGTTTGGCAGCGCTTGCTCGCTTGGCCATAGGTTTTGCATGTGGTATTGGGTAATCTGATAGGATTCTTTCTGATCTTTGGTGCCTGTTGAAGGGCGAATTTGACTACGGCTTTCCCAACCTGCATTCATGCCTTTTGGCCTCGAATAGTTGGATTTAATACTATCAGGTAAGTTGAAAAAGCGTTCTGACTCCACAAAGGCGGCGTCTATTTCGCTTTGCTCTATGCCATGATGGCTTAGTTGGAAAAATCCAATTTCGGTAGCGGCCAACCAGAGTTGCTCTGTAATGTCGTCACGACGGTTTTCGAAATCACTCATATCGATAATGCGGATTTCTCTATTGTCGACATCTTCGCCAGCACCTCCAAAGGTGGTTTCTCGTTGTAGCTCTTCTAGTTTGTAAGAATGGGGCATAATGGTTTCCTCTTTCATGACTTCCTTTTCCATAAATAAGTGTGCAAAGGTTTTTTCGTAAAATATTTTTAGCCTAAGCAACCTAGTGAAAAAGGAGCAATGACCTGACTGTGCCAGCCTGCTTCTACTCCTTTCTATAGTGTGGCTCTCATTTTTTCTAAAATTTCTTACTTTAGTTCACTTCAAATTCACGGTTAATAGCCGTTTCAGGGTCAAAGCTTGATGTTTCTATACCTTGTGCGGTTGCTGTTGATACCCACGTTTTTGCAAGTCGTTCAGATGTAATCGCTCCTAATCCATCTTGCTGGCTTACTTCATTGAAGACTAAAATTTTCTCCGTGTTTCATCACATAGTTTGATCTACTCTTTATAAGTAGAACAAACTAAATTGTTGAAACAACCACAAGAAAATAAGATGAGGAAAGAGCGAGAGGGCTGGGTACACAGTCGAGTTTTATCGATACGGCTGTCACTTCCCTTTCAACATCCTGCTTGGGTTGTCGAATAAGGTTGTGAGCAATGCCCGGACTTGATGTTGCTTAAAACATCAAATTAAGTCTGACCGCTTCTACTCGTATGTCACTCAAAAATGCGTGATATGAAGAATGAGCAAAATGTAGGCCAATAGATTTGAATGCGAATATACTGAGCTGTTGGCTTAGTCTATTTTAAGAGCGCACTAAATCTGTGCTTTTTGGGTGGGGTTTGCACTAAGAAAAGAAGCAGATTTAGGCTTAAACTCAATAAGCTATAAAATAGTAAGTGGTATGAGGTTTGCTTGTCTCATTGATCCAAAAGAGTAGAAGCGGTTAAGCCTTTTCGGCCTGGACATTGCTCTTTCCTAATTAAGGGAAGGTGTGTATGCCCCAATATTTAATTCGTAAAGCGCAAGCGGTCTTTGGCTATTCTTCCACACAAGATATCCGTTTTAAAAATGGCGTGATTACTGATATCGGTGAATCTCTCACTGTTCATGCTGACGATGTACAAATCGACGCATCGAACTGTGTACTTTATCCAGGCTTTATAAATACCCATCACCACCTCGCTCAATCCATTCTTAAAGGTATACCAGCAGGATTAAATCAAGGTTTAGGTGAGTGGTTAGTCAGTGTGCCATATCGTTTTTGGCCACATATTACACCTGATCTCATGTATGTCGCGGCAAAATTAGGTCTCTATGAGCAACTTCGTTCAGGCGTAACGACTTGTGCAGATCATCATTATTTATATCATTCGACGACGTCACCAGAATTGGAGGACGCTGTATGGCGGGCGGCTGATGATTTGGGGATTAAGCTGGTTTTGTGTCGTGGTGGTGCGACGACTCAAGGCAGTCACAAGGGCATGCAAGGTAGCAAAATCGTACCAGAAACATTGTCTTTGTCTTTAGATAGACTTGATGCGTCTTATAAGCATTATCACGATGACAGTCCTTTTAGTATGAGGCGTTTAGTGGTTGCTCCAACCAGCCTTATTCACACTTCTCCAGCAGAAGATTTAAAAGTGTATGCGCAATGGGCTAAAGATAGGCAATTAAAGCGTCATTCTCATTTACTTGAGGTGTCATTTGATGAGGAAATGGCTCAACAACGTTTCGGTATGGGAGCGATCGATTATGCCGCGCACTGCGATTGGTTAGGTGAGGATGTATGGTTTGCTCATTTAGTAAAGGCTGACCATAACGCCATAAAGTTACTTGCACAAACTAAGACTAGAATTGCTCATTGTCCTACTTCTAATTGCCGACTTGGCAGTGGAGTAGCGCCAGCAATCGCTATGGAAAAAACAGGAATTCCTATTACCGTTGGTGTGGATGGCTCGGCATCAAGTGAGAGTGCTTCTATGTTGCAAGAACTTAATCTCGCTTGGTTATTGCATCGTAGTCAAGGTGGTCCAGAAGCAACGAACGTAAACCAAATAATACATTGGGGAACAAGCAATGGCGCTGATCTTTTAGGGCTAATAACAGGGCGTATTGAAGTTGGTTATGCTGCCGATTTAGTTTTGTATTCACTTGATGCTCCTCGTTTTGCTGGTGTTCATAGCCCATTAGAAGCGCCTATTTTATGTGGAGAACCCGCTTTAATTAAACATAGCTTTATAAACGGTAAGCAAGTCGTTGAAAATGGGAATGTACTAGGGGTCGATGGCGACGAGTTAGTTCAAGAAGTACGAAGCGCAGTACTGACGTTATTGGAGCGTGAAGCATCGTTCTAATAACACTAAGTAATTCTTTCGTTTAAACGCAAAAAAATCACAGTCTGACCCACATACAAAAGCCTTTTAGACATCTCTTTTAGGGATTTCTTTTAGGTAATGTTTGTGAGTCAAGCAGCGATTTTTGAATAGCGTTTTGATTGGGTTAGTAGTCTTCAATGTACTTTATTAACTAAGTTAAAGATTCTTTTACCAAACTCCTTCATGCAATTTTGCCGCTTCCTCTTCAAGACAAGGGCCGATGACTTCGACGGCTCGTTGCCCAGATTCAAAGACAACACGGCAGGGTAAATCTAACGTCGGGTTTTCTGGATGATTGCCTGTTATTTCTTTCAGACTCGCTTCGCTTAAACCATAAATAACGCGACCTAACCCCGCCCAATAGGCGGCGCCTGCGCACATGGCGCAAGGCTCTGCGGAAACATACATGGTGCATTTTGCAAGAAAATCAGGGCGGTAGGCTTTACTGGCGCGTGTCATTAGTTTGCGTTCAGCGTGTCCTGTCATGTCAAAATCAGGCAAAAAGCCATTCACCTGCGACATGAGAACGGTGCCTTTTTCGTCTACTAATATTGCGGCAAATGGATGAATGCCGTTTTGCTTGGCTTCGTCTGCTAACGTAAAAGCCTGACGAAGTAGTTCTGTGTCTTTTGAATTGAGTTCTGTCATTCGCTTTTCCTACACTTATTTCTTTTTTGGAAGGCTCCAAGGGAAAAACCAAGCTTGCGTCCATTGCACAGACTTAAATAATAAAAGACTGATCACAGACAAAAAGATTAACCCTGCAAAGGCTTGTGGGATTTTAAAGAAAGAAGTGGAAAACTGAATGAAGTAACCCAAGCCTTCTTCCGCTGCCACAAACTCCGCAACCACAGCACCAATAATCGCCAAAGTAATGGATACCCTAAGACCGCTAAAAATATGCGGAATCGCATAAGGAATACGAATTTGCCACGTTTCACGATAACGAGGGGCGCGTAAAGATTGGCTTAACTCGATCATTTCTGGTGGCGTCTCTAACATGCCAGTTGTGGTCGACACCACTAGGGGAAAGAAGGTAATTAAACACGTAATCAAGACTCGTGAAGGGTCTTCTGTGCCGAGTAAGACGATGATCAGAGGCGCCACAGCGACAACCGGAGTCGATTGAATCACGATCAAAGCAGGGTAGAGCACTCTGTTCATGAGTTCGGAGCGGATCATGCCGATGGATAAGGGAATCGCGATCATGATAGACAAGACAAAACCCATTAAGGCGACTCGTAAGGTGGCCCAAAGGTGGGTCATCCAGCGGGAAAATTCCACATTAAAAAATGCGGTAATAATGGCAGAAGGCGAGGGCAAAATGTAATTCGGCACTTTACCAACCTGACAGACCAACTCCCAAAGCAGTACTAATCCAATAAAGAACAAAGCCGGAGCAAAGCGATTAGCTTGCTGTTTAACCCAAGACTTAAGCGGGAACGTTTGGTTCATAAATATATCCTCGTATTAAGTCGGCTAATTCAGAAAAACGTGGGGAATTGATGGTTTTAGAGGAACGAGGGCGAGGTAAATCAACGTCGATCAAATCCAGTACCGTACCGGGGCGTTTACTCATCACTAAAATGCGATCCGCTAATAACACGGCTTCACTAATAGAGTGGGTAATGAACAACAGGGTTTTAGGGTGTTCACGCCAAATGTCTAGCAAATCAAAACCTATCTGTTCTCTGGTTAGCGCGTCTAAGGCAGAGAAGGGCTCGTCCATTAAAAGAATGTCAGGGTTCAGCAATAAGGCGCGAATAATCCCAACACGCTGTTGCATACCCCCTGATAACTCGTCTGGCATCTTGTCAGCGAACTGGGTGAGCCCTGCCATTTCGAGCAGTTCGTTAGCGCGTTTTTCATCGTTAGCTGAGTAGCTTCCGTATTTGTGTTTCAGAGGAAACAACACGTTTTTACGAACCGTTAACCAAGGCAGTAAATTCGCCTTTTGAAAAACGATACCCACATCATCGCGAGGTTCGGTGACAGGTCGATCAAAGACAGATACTTCTCCATGAGAAGGAATTAACAACCCTGCGACCATACGTAATAATGTGGATTTACCACAACCTGACGGGCCAACTACGGCCACGAATTCGTGACGATGAATATCTAGGTCTATACTGTCAATCACCATAGGCGCTGTTGGAAGTGGGTCATACTTATGACCCACTCCTTTAAAACTAACGTAAGCGGCTTGCTTACTTGGCTCTTTATTGCTGTCTTCTATGCTTTCCATGCAATTACTCCGTTAAGCTTGTGTTAACAGCGGTTGTTGGATCTAGAGCATCTTCAGATAAACCATTTGCTTCAGCCACGTATTTCCATGTTTTGAGAATACGTTCTGTTGTAAAGTTACCAAAGCCGTCTTTGGTTGTTACTTCGTTATAAACCAAGTCATAAGCATCATTTAGTTGAATCGCCGCGGTGTCTGCATCTACTTCTGGCACCATTTTATGAACATTGGCACCGGCTTTTTCTTTGTTGTTGTAAGCAAATTGAACGGATTTAGCGAAGGCTTTAATAAAACGTTTAGCCACATCTGGGCGCGCTTTCAAAAAGCGCTCTGATGCGACAAGAGAAGAACTATAAAAAGACAAGCCAGACGCTGACCAAGGGATTTCAATGATTTCTTTTCCTGTGTTTTTCGCTTGATTTTCAAAGGCAGCGGTATTCGTCACCCATGCAATGACGGCGTCCACATTACCCGATACCATCATTGGCCCTAATGCACCGGGATTCGCTTTTATTAAGTTGATGTCTTTTTCACTTAGATCGTTTTGCTTGAGTACCAAAGGTAAAAAAGCATTAGAGGAAGTGAAAGGTGAGGTCGCAACCTTCTTGCCTTTTAAATCTTTAATGGACGTGATACCGCTGCTTTTTAAGGTAATAAAGGTGTGAGGTGTTTTGGTAAAATAGGGAAAAACCGCCACAACGGGAAGGTTATCTATGGCTTTTGCGGCCATTAACGCGCCAATATCCGCTGTTCCTATGTCTGCTTGCCCCGTCGCCATTTTTGTTAGGGCGTCGGTAGAGCCTCGGCCACTGGCAATTTTTACCTCTAAATCTTCGGCTGCAAAAAAGCCCTGCTGAATACCCACATATACTGGCGCTTTATCGCCACCCGGTAACCAGTCTAATTGGAAAGTGACCTTGTCAGCGGCCATAAGAGAAGTGCTGGCGATAAGGCTGGCTAATAATGACAATCGAACGATGGCTTTCATTGATACGCTCCAAATTAATGAATAAAAGATTTTGGTTAAATCGCGGTGTTGATGCGACCGTTTCACTTTTTTATCGACTGCAACTAACGTTCCAGTTTTTTGAGGTGACTTTTGTTGTTTTTAAATGATTGAATATAAAAGAAAAAATAAATTTTATGTCTGTTGTGTTTACATTGGGACGAGCGGGTAGAATGAAACAAAGCAGTGCGTTGTAAGTTAACGGGGCGTTTGTTACTGTCTTATTTAACCTTTTGTTGTAGGGCAGAGAATACATAGCATTATGTATTCTCTGCCCTACGTTCTAAGGTATGTGTAATGTTACATATGCTACTTTCAGAAAAAGGAATAACTCATGAGTAATAGTTCGATCACATTAAAACATTTGCCCGCTGGCGAAAATGGTTTCTTTCGCGCCCCGATTCTATTATCTGGCGCAACGGAAGCCGTGCTTATTGATGGCGGTTTTACGCTGTCTGATGGCGCTGCGGTGGTAGAAGAAATTAAAGCAAGTGGTAAAAAACTAACGACCATTTACATTAGTCAAAGTGACCCAGATTACTACTTTAGCTTAGGGCCTATAAAAGCCGCTTTTCCAGACGCTAAAGTCATTACTGCCAGTGCAACACTTGCAGCCATTCAATCCAGTGTTGAGAAAAAACTAGCAGCATGGGGACCTCAGCTTCAAGACAATGGACCAAAAACATTAGCAGATGTTGTCATGCCTGAAGCGTTTGATGGTGACTCATTAACTGTTGATGGCGAACTTATTGAAATCGTGACAATAGAGGGCTTGCCTAATCGTCGTTATTTGTGGGTTCCTTCTCTAAATGCTGTGGTTGGCGGTGTATTGGTCTTCTCTGATTTGCATGTTTGGACAGCCGATACGGCAACCGCAGAACTGCGTGCAACATGGGTGAAAACATTGGATTCTATCTTAGCTCGTAAGCCTGAAATTGTGATTCCTGGCCATATGACAGTGGATGCGAAAACGGATGTATCGGCCGTGACTTATACCCAAACTTATCTGAAAGCCTTTGAAGAAGAATTGGCAAAAGTTGATAACAGTGCCGACCTTATTGATGCCATGACCAAGCTTTACCCAGATGCTGGTTTGGGGGTTGCATTGCAAATAGGTTCTAAAGTAAATACCAATGAAATGAAATGGGGTTAATAACATGAAATCACCTCTTGAGATTATCAAGGCCACCTACGAAGGCCCATCGGAAGAGAATGGCAAAAATTTATTAGAGGCGTTAGCACCTAATGCCACATGGACAGAAGCAGAAGGTTTTCCTTACGCGGGAACCTACACGGGCGCAGAAGAGATTATTGCTAATGTCTTTCATCGATTAGGGACGGAATGGACAGGTTACCAAGCCAACGTTCATACCTACCTAGCGGATGGTGATCGAGTCGCGGCGTTTGGCGTGTATTCAGGCACGTACAATGCAACAGGTAAGTCGATGACAGCGACCTTTGCTCACTTGTATAAAGTGACTGATGGAAAAATCATCAGTATGGAACAATTCGTTGATAGCGCCATGGTACAAGCAGCGCTTAAGAGCTAATAAACCAACTCCGTTACTGAATTATATTTATATAAGCGTTAGCGGAGTTTTCATCAATAAACACTTCTTTTAACTCTCCTTCCTTAATTTAAGAACACTTCAACAAACCAATGCGCAATTATGACATTTGGTTTAGGTTTATAAGCAGTAGAAAAGAAAATACCAAGCATTTGGGACAGTTTGATAGTTTTTAGTTATATTTGACCAATTGGCCAAGTTTTTGCATTTTCAAAAATTATAACATCAAGGATCGACCTTTTTACTCTGTTCGGATGCCGTTTGAGATCAAAGGTTTTGAGGAGAATATTTTGAAATTTTTACTGAATGATAAGGTTATCGAGGATTCATCGCTGCCGAGCGACTTTACGGCGTTGCGTTATTTACGAGAAGAACAAGGTTTAGCGGGTACAAAAGAAGGCTGTGCATCGGGTGATTGTGGTGCCTGTACGCTGCTTGTTGGG
The DNA here is from genome assembly GCF_016463975.1 of Marinomonas transparens. Taxonomy (GTDB): domain Bacteria; phylum Pseudomonadota; class Gammaproteobacteria; order Pseudomonadales; family Marinomonadaceae; genus Marinomonas; species Marinomonas transparens. Next base: position 42,136 of record NZ_JAEMNX010000006.1, read on the forward strand.
GCGTTGGAAGAGGGCAAGTTAACCTATTCGACGCTCAATTCCTGCATTACACCGATCCAGTCCTTGGCAGGTAAACATCTGGTGTCGGTTGAATATTTAGCCACCTTGAATGGGCAATTGCATCCCGCTCAACAGGCCATGGTGGATTGTCATGGTTCCCAATGTGGTTTTTGCACACCGGGTTTTGTGTTATCGCTTGCAGGGCTTTATGAGAATAGCCAAGCAGAAGACATGCCGATTGATAGAGAATCCGTGTGCGATGCGATTTCTGGCAATTTATGCCGTTGTACTGGCTATCGTCCTATCATTGATGCGGGTTTATCAATGGTCGCCAGCGCCACCAAAGACGCACCTTATATTGAGTTAATGGGCAAGAATGACAAGATCAAAGCTCAGTTAAAGGATATTCAACAACAAGAGGCCGACCCTGTTTACCTTCGCCCAGCCAGCCTTAATGCCTTAATCGACGCTAAGACAACACACTCAGACGCCAAACTGATAGCAGGCGGTACGGATTTGATGTTGGAAAATACCCAACGCTTTCACGATTTCGGCACCCTAATTGATGTTTCTTACGTGGCCGAACTGAAGCAGCTTAGCGCTGACGATACAAAATTAACCCTTGGCGCATCGGTTACCTACCGTGATTTAGAAGACTACAGCCAACACCGTTACCCACATATTTATACCTTATTAAGCCGCATCGCTTCCCGACAAATCCGTAACCGAGGCACCATAGGCGGCAACGTGGCCAATGCGTCGCCCATTGCGGATTTACCGCCATTGCTCTTAGCGTTCGATGCGGACATCAACATGATGAAAGCAGACGGCCATGCCCGCACTGTGAATATTAATGATTTCTATACAGGCTATAAAACCACCTTACTAGGTGACGATGAACTGATTACCGACTTTGACATCGACCTTGCCAAATTGGCTCAATTTCATCGCTTTTATAAAGTGTCTAAACGCATGGAAGACGACATTTCTAGTGTCATGCTGGCGGTGCGTTTTGCGGTGCAGGACGACAAGATTACCGATGTTCGCTTTGCCTTTGGTGGCATGGCGGCCACGCCGATACGGGCAGTGAATGCAGAGCACTGCTTGATGAATAAAAACACGGTGGACGAGCATGCTTTAGAACAGGCGATTGACGCATTGCGAACGGAATTGACCCCATTAAGTGATATGCGAGCCAGTGCTCAGTATCGCTTAGACATGGCCTGTAACCTGATTAGAAAAGCTTGGTTAGAGCTGAACGGCACCGAGGTGGTGACGTTCTCAGGCCATGGCTTGCCGGAGTCTAGTCTTAACATCGGAGGTATGAGCCATGCGTAAATTACCCAGTGATCTTGTGACAGGCTTTAAAAACGACAAACTGCCCATGCACGAATCCGCCATGAAACATGTGACGGGGCAAGCGGTTTATATTGATGACATGCCAGAGTGGCCAAATGAACTGCACGTGGCAACAGGCAAATCCACCGAAGCCCATGCGGACATTGTGAGCATCAATTTGGACAAGGTGAAAGCCTACCCTGGGGTAGTGGATGTGATTGTGCAGTCTGATATTCCCGGTGAAGTGGATGTGTCCCCCGTATTGAGTGGCGATTTATTGTTAGCGGGGGATTTTGTTCACCATATCGGGCAAGCCATTTTTGCCGTGGCGGCGACCAGTTTTCGTGCCGCGAAGCAGGCGGCTGAACTGGCGGAAGTCACCTATGCCCCAAGAGAAGCCACCCTACATCCGAAAGAATCTCTAGCGCGACAAGAGTTCGTATTGCCGACCCATACGATTTGCTGTGGTGATCCTAAAGTGGCGATGGCAAAGGCTGCGCACACCATCAAATCCGATATTTACATCAAGGGCCAAGAACATTTTTATTTGGAAGGCCAGATCAGTGTGGCCACGCCGAATGAAGACGGGGGCGTGGTGGTGTATGCCTCGTCTCAGCATCCTGCGGAAGTGCAAAAGCTGGTAGCCAAAGTGCTTGGTTTGTCAGTGGCGCAAGTCTTGGTTGAAACGCGCCGTATGGGCGGTGGCTTTGGCGGGAAAGAATCCCAAGCGGCCACCTTAAGTTGCATGGCAGCGGTGTTGGCGGCTCGTAATGGGTGTCCGGTGAAATACCGTATGCCGCGCCAAGACGACATGGTGCAAACCGGTAAACGTCACGACTTTTGGAATCGTTATGAAGTGGGTTTCTCAAAAGAAGGGGAAATACTCAGCGCCGAATACGATATGGTGGGCAAATGCGGTTGTACCGCAGATTTATCCGACGGGGTGGTGGATAGAGCCATGTTCCACGCAGACAATGCCTATTTCCTTCCCAACGCTCGTATCAGTGGCTACCGAGGCAAAACCCACACGGTTTCCAATACCGCGTTTCGTGGTTTTGGTGGCCCCAAAGGCGTGTTGTTGGCCGAAACGGTCATAGAGGAAATCGCCTGTACCGTGGGCAAAGATGCCCTCGATATTCGCAAACTCAATTGCTACCAAGAAGGCAAAAGCAAAACCCCCTACGGCCAAGAGGTGGAAGAAAACGTATTGCTTACCCTGATCGAAGAACTGGAAGACAGTTCCGATTATCGAGCACGCCGTAACGGGATTAACGCCTTCAATAAGCAAAGCCCATTTTTGAAAAAAGGCTTGGCGTTAACCCCAGTCAAATTTGGTATTTCCTTTACCTCCAAACACCTTAACCAAGGTGGCGCTTTGGTGCATGTTTACACCGATGGTAGTGTCCACATTAGCCATGGTGGCACCGAGATGGGGCAAGGGCTGTATACCAAGGTCGCGCAAATCGTCGCCAAGACGTTTGGTATTGATTACCAGCGAGTCAATGTGAGTTCAACACGTACCGACAAGGTGCCCAATGCCTCGCCAACGGCGGCGTCCGCTGGTACAGATTTAAACGGCATGGCGGCATTGGATGCGGTCAACACCATTAAAGGCCGTTTACAAGAATTCGCCATGGAACATTACGGCATTCGCGCTGATGAATTTGCCATAGAAAACGACCAAGTACAGCTCGGCACTGAGGCCATGAGCTTTCCTGAATTTATTAAACTGGCCTATATGAATCGGGTGTCTTTGTCGTCTACGGGTTTTTATAAAACCCCGAAAATTGGCTACGACCGAAAAGCCGCCAAAGGTCGGCCTTTCTTGTATTTCTCTAATGGGGCGGCGGTGTCGGAAGTTATCGTCGATACGTTCACGGGAGAATATAAGGTCACGCAAGTGGACATATTGCACGACGTGGGGGATTCGATAAATGCCGATATCGACATAGGCCAGATCGAAGGCGCCTTTGTGCAAGGCATGGGGTGGCTAACATCGGAAGAGCTGAGCTGGGACGAAAAAGGCCGTATCACCACCAACAGTCCAGCCAATTATAAAATCCCCACCTCAGCCGATGTGCCGGAAAAATTCACCGTCAAATTGTTTGATCGGGCCAACAGCGAAGAATCGGTGTACCGCTCTAAAGCTGTGGGCGAACCGCCTCTTATGTTAGGGATTTCTGTTTGGTGCGCTTTAAAAGATGCTTGTGCTGCTGTGTGTGACCACCAATTCTCGCCTCCTTTGGCGGTGCCAGCCACTCCCGAAGCCGTGTTTTATAGCCTGCAAGCGGCACAAGCTTTTAGCGCCAAGCAGAAACAGAATAGGGAGGCCGAGGTATGATGTCTTCAATCGGTTGGATACACGCCTTGGCGGAAGTGGAAAAAGCCGGGCAAGCTTGGGTGATGGCCACCGTGATCGGCACCCAAGGGTCAGCGCCGAGGGAATCGTCTAGCAAGATGATCATCACCCAAGACCATACCTTCGACACCATAGGTGGCGGCCAACTGGAATACGCCGTGTGCCAAAAAGCCCGCGATATGCTCAACAATATCGCCACAGCCACCCATGTGCTAGAAAACTTTCCTCTTGCCGCAAAAACCAACCAATGCTGTGGTGGCACCGTAAGTGTATTACTGGAATACTTCCCGGAACCTATGACTAAAATCACCATTTTTGGCATGGGCCATGTGGCGTCTACCTTGGTGAACGTCTTGGGCAACATGTCGGCCAAAATCACTTGGGTCGATAGTCGGGAAAACCTTGTCGGCGAACGTAACGACAGCCCTTTACCGAGTAATGTGCAAGTTTGTCTTTACCCTTCCATGTTGGATCATATCGAGCACATGGCAGGGAATGATATTGCTCTGGTCATGACCCACGATCATGCTTTGGATTACCAACTGGTAGAAGCCTTGTTAGATAGAAAAGATTGCCGATTCATCGGCTTGATCGGTTCAAAAACCAAAGCCTTACGCTTCAAAAAACGCCTCACCAGCGCCTCGTTCAGCAGCGAAGAAATAGAATCCGTCCATTGTCCTGTTGGTCTGCCAGACGTTGCCGGTAAAAAGCCCTTTGAAATCGCTATCTCCATCGCCGCGCAACTGGTGCAAATTACCCAAACGCCAGCGCAGGAGAAAAAGGGCAGTGGTTTAACATGGAAAGAAATTAATAACGTGTTGATTGAATCTGTTGTGGAAGATTAAGACAAATGACATCCCTTCCTTGAAACTTTCGTCTACCTCGGCGGAATGTCATTTGCTTTGAAGGTGTTGCATAGTCATCATCAAGTAATCTCTTTCCAAACTTAGGTTCACCTTCTTTTTAAAGGTACTCAATCATGTACTATAAAGAACTTAATTAATTATGTGTCCCTCGGTTTAACGAAGAAAAAGCAAAAGGAGCTTGGGTTAAATCAGGGCGCGACAGTAAAATAGTATTCGTTTTTTTAAAAGAAAAGGGCACTTTATTATCAAGCGCCCTTCCTTTTTATAGGTTCTATTGAGCCTGTTTTTGCTACTCGTGAACAATTTGGTTTCGGCCATTATGCTTGGCTTTGTATAGACGTTTATCCGCCGTTACGTATAGATCCTTTAAGCTTGATTCGTTATTAGATGTATAGCCTGCAGCACCTATACTCATAGTAACGAAGGGAGAAATCGTGGATTCGCTATGGGGAATGGCGGCTTCGTGTAGCTGTGCCATGAAGGACTGAAGCCTCGGTAAGAGTTGTTCTGGTGTTATATCAGGAATCAAAATGGCAAATTCTTCGCCACCAATCCGTGCAGCAAGCCCTGATGTTCTTTCTGTAATGCCATTCCATAAGTCTGCCACTTTCTTTATGCAGGTGTCGCCTTCTCCGTGGCCATAGGTGTCGTTATATTGCTTAAAGAAGTCGATGTCGCCAATGACGAGTGTGAGAGGGCGTTGGTTTTGTGTGGCGCTTGTCCATTCTTTTTCAAAGGTCTGGTTGAATTTCCAACGATTAGCTAAGCCTGTTAAGAAGTCTTTTTCAGCTCTTTCCGTGAGTTCTTTTTTATCTTGCTGAAGTTGTTGGTCGCGCACTTCATATTGATAAAGTGTGTCTAACAGCTGTTTTCTAGGTGTTCGGATTAGCTCATTTATGGCCAGTGGTGTCTCAACAAAACGAGTGAATTGTTTGTGGGATTTAGCATAAAACAGCAAAAGAGGAAGACTGTAACATGCCGCCATAATGGCTTTCCCTTCAACATTGCCGAAGATAATAGCGACCAATTCAGGGTTAGAGTTAAGTGCAATCAAAGGAAATAAAACGCCATCTAAACAGAGTACGCCGATGAATGTGAGGGTATAAATGAAGGCTAACGAAGAGAGTTTTGAAGTAACTTTTCTTGCCTGAATAAAAATGAATAGCATCAGTAATACTTCACTTAAAATTAAGCCGCCGCCTAAGAATAAAATTTCAAGAGAAACGGTGAAAATGCTAGAGGGAATGGATAATGGGTTTACGACTAAGCCTGAACTTAGTAGCCAGGCGACAAAGTTAAAGCCAACAAAGATAAAAAAATCGATCAATATCACTAGTCGAATGATATTGCGGAAAGTCGCTGTACTTCTTTCACTAATGATCAGCATGACGGCGGTCATCATAAACGCGCCATAGGCCAGATTCCCTCCAGAAATAAACAAACTGTCTGAAAGGGGGAAGGAGTAAATGGTTCCGGAAATGCCTCCAATTAACAAAATAAGGCACATATAGCTATACAGAGCCGGCGAACGTAGTCGAGTGTTCATGGTAGTGATGTACAGGGGAAATGCTGAAAATAAAGCGATGTTTAGGAAAAAAGCTTCAAGGGTGGTCATTTTTCTACCTTAGTGTATTTCTCAAACCACTTACCTGTGATGAATGTTAATCAATAGATAATATTGGCTGTTGTCATTTTTACTATTATAAGCCATCGGGACTATAATGATTAGAGCGTTTTTGTGCCGATTGTTATTTAGCCGTTAGTAAATAAACATTGACATGCTGCGCAATGACATAGTTGGTTAATACTCTTGTTGAAATAGGTTCTTTGCGTTTTATCTGAGACATATGGAGGCATGGTGTGAAGGTTTCTATGGTCTGGGTGACAGTTGACACAATGCGTTGATCACCATTATTTTCTAGTAAAAACAACGATAAATTTGTTACAGTCGTGTCATTGCAATATACAAGTAGAACATCAACATTATGCCTTTCAGAAAGTTACTCGGTCCATTACCCACTTTCGCTATCGATCCAGAACAATTTCATGTTTTGTCATCCGCTCGTCGTTTTCGTGAATACCTGCTTGAAGCCATCGAAAAGGCGACCCGTCGAATTTATTTGGTCGCGCTTTACCTCGAAGACGATGATGCTGGCAGAGAAATATTAACGGCGCTCTATGAAGCCAAGCAGCGTACTCCAGCGCTAGATATTACCATTTGTGTGGATTGGCACCGCGCCCAACGAGGTTTGATTGGCGCGGATAACACCCAAGGCAATGCTGCCATGTATCAGGAATACGCTGAAAAGTACCAGCATGCTATTGCGATTTATGGTGTGCCTGTTCGCAAACGAGAAGTTTTTGGCGTATTGCACCTTAAGGGTTTTATTATCGACGATACGGTGATTTATAGCGGTGCAAGTCTGAACAATATTTATCTGCATTATCAAGACAGATACCGACTAGACCGCTATCACCTTATGAAGAACAAAGCCCTTGCCGACAGCATGGTTGGTTTTATCCGTGAACAGATGATTGCACACCCAGCGGTCAACAATCTTTCTCAATTGCCACTTCCCACCACCAAGGAACTCAAAACCGATATTCGTCGTTTTCGTGTTGCTTTGGGCAAGTCTTCCTATCACGTAGAGCATCAGCCTGTTGCCGATCATCAGGTTGCGGTGACGCCCTTGACCGGTGTAGGCAGGCGCCACAATGTGCTGAATCAACAGATTGTTGGCTTATTGAACACCGCCAGTGAAGAAATACTGCTGTGCACACCGTATTTTAATTTTCCTAGGGTGGTGGTAAAAGCCGTGAAATCGGCGATAAAGCGTGGTGTAAAGGTGCATATTATAGTGGGGGATAAAACCGCTAATGACTTTTATATTGCTCCTGATCGGCCTTTTAAGGCGATTGGTGGCTTGCCTTACTTATATGAAATTAATCTTCGTAAGTTCGCCAAAAGCAATGAGACGCACATTGCATCGGGGGATTTATCCATTCACCTATGGAAGCATGATACCAACAGTTATCACCTGAAAGGTCTCTGGGTCGATCGTCGTACCATGTTACTAACGGGCAATAATATTAACCCTAGGGCGTGGACGCTGGATCTGGAAAATGGCCTATTGATTGACGATCCGCACAAACACCTAGAAGCGAAATTTACCGCTGAGTTCGATAGCATTTTTCAACACACCCAACGCATTACCAGTTATCGCCAATTAGAAAAGCTGCTTAACTACCCAATCAAAATACAGCGACTGTTGAAGAAGGTTTTGCGCACAAGGGCGGATCGATTGTTAAAACGCATCTTGTAACAACTTGGTCTTGTTCGGCGAGGGCTTAGTTCTTTTGGCTTTTAAGGCGGAGGATGGGTTATCGTTATTCTCTGTCTCCATTCAAATACCGTATTCATCAAGTGACGTGCCTGCCATTAAAATACTTTGTATCTATAAGCATTATTTCGCTCTATTGGTCGTGTGATCGTTATTTAATACGCACAGGCCAAGAAGACTAAAATATGGCTATACAAGGGTGTATTTATTTAAACCTATTAAAAGCAGAAACTGAGTATTAAGATAGGTATTAAAATTAAGTGAAAAAAAATAATAGCCTTTTACTAAAAAATCTATCATTCTATTAATGCATTTGTCCTAAGTGCATATTGGTTTTAATATTAAAACATTAAGGAAGGTGTTGCACAATGAAACTAAAAGAAAAAATAATCCCCAGCTTTTTTTGTTTAAGTCTTTCGCTAAGTTGTTTTGGCGAAGAGCAAAATGATATATCTAATGTAACCATAAATCTTTCCGCTAATAATACTGGTCAGGTCATTAATAATACGGCTAGTCGATATTCGAATATATCTTCGGACGGAAAATTTCTGATTGATGTTCTATTCGTTTTTACGCCTCTCGCTAAGTCATTACTCGAAGCGGACGCTGCTGACCCAGATGAGTACGCACTTCGGCATATTAATAAAACAAATGATGATCTTCAGCGTAGCCAAATCACTACCTCTAAATTGCGCTACGCAGGCAAGCACTATGTAACGGAGGCCGACTATGCTCGAACAAACCGATACCCAGATAGCTCTAACGGCACCCATGTGCTTATGTGGCTTTTAAACCTGAGAGCTGCTTATGGTGCCGATAAAATTGCGGTGATACATAGTGGAGTTTGGAACAATGCACTTGGGGATTCAGCATCATTTCCATACAACCACACTCTTCCGTTTAGCCACGAAATTGGCCATACAATGGGCTTAGGCCATGGCGGTTGCGATCCGAATGTGGATTACTCTGCGCTCGGGTATGCTAATGGAGCACAATATCGTTGGCTTAATTTTATTGATGGTGAAGAAGTACCTCCTTATATATCAACTGCAGACGACGCAGGTTCAATTATGTGCGGAAATAACTCAGGCTTTTTTACTAACGCAAACATGGTGTTAAGCTGGCAACAAATTATAGACTTTGTTAACCAAGGGCATCTCCCTCAAAGTATCGATTTCTATGAGCCTCTAAAAGAAACGGGTATGAAAATGGGACATGTAGATTATGCCGATGCAGCCAGGCAATGGATGGAAGTCGATGAAGCAACTTCGAATAATTATCCGACCAGTTTACCTCAGAACTATTCGGAAAGTGAATGGTATGAGAAAGACAACTGCCTAGCTTTTTACAACGATATAGATTATTCAAACCTAATTTCAGAAATTTGTATTGGCGACTCTATTAACGACACAGCAGCCATTACAAACTATGCAGAATCAATCAAAATTGGTCGAAATACCGCATTAAGACTTTATTCAGACAAAGAATATATGGCTGAATTGTCAACTCTATTTTATTCTAGTTCTAATCTAGACGATTATTTTTCCGCACATTCAGGTGCATTATCCGATACCGTTTACATTGAAGCCTTTCATAAAGATGATCGGGACGCTTTTTTTGCGTCACCATTTAGTGTTTCTAAAGTATTGGGAGAAGGACGGGATTGGTTCACTCCGAATGGCTTGACTGTCTCTTCCGATGGTTCGGAAATAATAGCCATGCATGGCGGTATAGATATTTTTTCAGCGACTGGAAGTTTGATTCGCGAACTCGACATTGATGATACCGAATATGCATTTGGCCTTACTCAAACAACAGCAGGAGACTTATTCATAGCTAATGATAGAAGCTGCCGAGTTGTTAACAAAGTAAGTGGGGAAGTCACAACTATATCTGATTGTAGAGGCAGCGATGCTGATATTGACAGTGAGGGGAATCTTTATATTGTTCACCGAGGCGGCTATATTCGTAAGTTGGCACTCCAAGAAGATGGGACATTTACACATTCACTGTTTATTGATTACCGCACATCTAGCTCAATTGGAGATAATAACCACTTAAAGCAGAGTACCGGAATTGCGATTGATAAAAACCGTGATTTAATGTACATAGTCGATGCGGGACATTGTAGGGTGCAAGTGTTTGACCTTTCTGGTAACTACCAGAGAACGATTGGCGCAGAGCCCGGTCTGCCATGTGAGAATAGTCCTAGCAGAGGTGGAGAATTACGAACCCCTTTTGGTATAGCCGTTGACGATCAGGGCTATGTTTACGTATCTGAAACCTATCAGCCTTGGTATCATTCTGGCCGGCCTAGATACTTTAATGTGGGCGTGCAGGTTTTTGATGAGGAAGGTAACTATCTGACCCAGTTTGCAAATGATATGATCGACCCCGGTTATGTAGCCGCAGACAGCCAAGGGAAAATATATGTTATGGAATCTGGAGGGGAGCTCTCTGCAAGTACAAGTAAAGTACTTGTCTTCGAGAAGGTAAGTGATTAGAAAGCTATTATTAGCAGTTCATATTGCTGTGGCTAAGTGACAGAATGTGATCACAAATCTATAAGTAGCCTTTGATTAAGTGAACAGTTAAAGGGGGCGGCGGTACCTGAGAATAATTTACATGTACCTCCGACCCCTTAATTTACTGTAATTGCATTTTTTAATGGGTGACTTATTAATCTTTATGTATATCGTAGTTTTTTGCCTTCATAGTAAAATTAAGATTTAATCAGATACACATATTAAGAAGTTAGTAACATTAAGGCTTTTAGTATGAGTTGTCCCTCTGTGTTTTGAAGAAAAGGGATTAAATAGAATGGCCATCGTAATAATTTATTGTCTATTGTCTATTGTCTATTGTCTATTGTCTATTGTCGTTTAGTAAAGCGTTAAAATGCGGCCCCTGCATTTTTTAGTTGACTATTAACTTCAGTTCTGGAGTCGCTATAAAGGTGGCTCTGCATTAAGTTTATCTAATTAACCTACTAGGAAAATTTTGCTTTTTTAACATTTACAATCGTGATGATAAACGGCAAACTCTGTCGGTCGGCAAGGGTTGCCGATAGTAAAAATCGTAGCATCGGAAGCTTCAATCATCCTTTCGATTCTATTTATCCGTTAAAGCTAGGCTCGCGCTTCGCACAGTGTTTTATCGTCAGTGTGTGCCATCATAGTTTTAACCAGCATAAGTAAGTGATGCGCTAACGCGCACACCAGCTAAAAGCGTTATCACACTTCAATATCACAATTACCCTGTTCAATAAATGGAGGCAGTAATGGCCAAAACGGAGATGAAGGATGAATCAGTTGATCCTTGCCTAGCAGGCTATAGTGATGTTGGTACAAAAGACCGAGAAATACACGTCAACCTCGCAAAGAACGCCATTCGTGTTTATACAAGAACCGAGTCTGGTTCTACACATGTCGAATTCACAGACATAATTTGGGGGCCAGTCACGAAGGATATGGCCCGAAATTCTGGCTGGTGTCATCTTCACAAGATTACAGTAAGACTTGATGGGCCGACGCCATCCCATGGTCTTCTTAACTTTGCTGTGTTTTGCCCGAGGCGGCAAATAGGATTCCATAGTGATCATCATATTGTGAATGGCCAGAAGGAGCTCATTCCCGGATCGTCATCTGCAGGATGCATACGAATTCCTGACGCGCGTTCCAAGGAATTTTTTGATTCCATTCAGGTTGGTGACGCGGTTAGGTTGTATGAGCAGTCGTCATTTTGGCGGGATCCTGTCTTCGCCCTTGGTTCGACCTCCGTCCACTGCGCATAGCAAACGTATGATGGAAAATGCTGCACGCAGAGTTGTAGTAGCGTAGGCCGCATGTTTGATCATTGACGTCTTGCTCCACTGCTAAATAAGCTATTGTCATCTTGTTTGGCGGTTGTATTTTGCGTGTGGGTTGTTTTCGCTTAAGGCGGCGGAAATTATTCGATTGAAGCTCGGTCAAATCGCCGAAAAGTGCAATGATGGGGTTATCGTTTATAGATGTGAGAGATATCGTTTTCTAGGGTAAACATGGCTGATTCCATTGTCGTACTGGATAATGGATATATTGCTGTAACGGGATCGCACCAAGATCTAATGGCAAAGAAAGGCGAATATGCTGCCTTGTAAAAAGGTAAGCGAATTTTTATATTTGATTAAAAAATAATCCGCAAGACAAACTACACTCTAAAGGTTGCTTGTTGTAATTGATAAAAATACTTATGTTAAATAATATCAAAAAGTACCTAGAAGCTTCTGAATTCATCGATTGGGAAGCGCCAGAAGTATTTGCTAAGGCGAAGCCTTTATCAAATGGTTTATCGAATGATGAAGACATTATTCGTCAGTGCTTTGAATTTGTTCGAGATGAAATCAAACACAGTTCAGACTACAAACTAAACCCCATTACTTGCAAAGCATCGGATGTGCTGAAACATGGTACAGGGTATTGTTACGCAAAAAGCCACCTTCTTGCAGCCTTGCTTCGGGCTAATAATATCCCTACAGGGCTGTGTTATCAGCGGTTGACCATCACCGATGTGCCTCCGTTTTGTCTTCATGGGTTAAATGCCGTGTACCTAAAAGACATCGGTTGGTATCGAGTTGATGCGAGAGGAAACAAAGAAGGTGTAACAGCGGACTTTTGCCCTCCTGTTGAAATGCTGGCTTATTCCACTGATAGAAAAGGCGAAGCGGATTTACCTGAGGTGTGGGCTAAGCCATTGGATGTTGTAGTGGATGTACTTACCAAAGAAAAAACTTACCAAGATGTGTTGGCCAACTTGCCGGATGTGGAAGTGATTGCGAATGTTGGTTGAGTTTACTGCGTAGTTACTCTGTTAATGTTTTTAAATACTGCTTTGGCGTAATGCCAAATTGTTGATTAAAACGTTGGCTAAATCGTTCCTGTGATTGGTAGCCGCAGCGTAGGGCGATGTCGATTTGTTGGCGTTTTCCCTGTTGCATTAAGCTAAGGGCATGGTTCATTCGAACTTGGGTGAGTATGTCTTTGAATTGAGTCTGTTCCTTTTTGAGGCGGCGGATGAAGGTCGCTCTGCTCATAGAAAAGTGTTCTGCTACCTTGTTTAATTGATGGTCTTGCCCCGGTTCTTGTATCAGGTAGTCGCTGAGTTTTTGGGCAAAGGGAAGGGTGTGGCTTGCGAATAATCGATGTAATTTTCCTGCTTCGGCCAGTTGCTGATAAAGTCCAAGTAGCCAGAATTCTTGCGCTTTGTGGCTGAGTTCGTTCCAGTTGAAATGGGCAAATACTTCTAAGGTGTGGAATATGTTTTTGTTTGGTACATAGAGGGGAGAGTCGTTGTGTTCAGCTAGGCTAACACTCCGTTCTAGCATGTCTTCTGGTGGTGTTAGGTGCAGGCTAAATTGCACGGAAGAAAACCTTTCTCGTTCAGGTTTGTTTTCAAAGGTGAGTTGTTGGTTGGCGCGAGCCAGTAACAGGTTGGAGGAATCCAATGTCAGCTCACTGTCTTGCCAGAACAGCAGTTTGTGACCGGATTTTACCCAAAAAATACTAGGGGAATGAATGGCGACATTACGCAGTCGCTGCGTGTGTAGGCCATACATATGGTTGATTTTGATGCAGTTTGCCATCATATCCCCTAGTTTTGAGTGTTATCTCTGTATTACAACAGGAGTTAGATTAACGATTATAAGTCGCTGTGAGTCTTGCTTTATCAATTGCCATGCTATTTAAAGTGTAACCGACGATAGCAGCGGATACATTGTTATCTAAATTGAGCTTTTCTACAGGTAATGCCCATACAGTGAACTGATAGCGATGCATGCCGTGACCTTTAGGAGGGCAGGCACCACCAAAGCCTGTTACGCCATAATCGGATTTTAATTCAATTGCTCCCAGTGCTTTCATATCAGCACCTTGCTTTAGAGTGGTTACTTTGGCTGGTATGTTGAAACTTACCCAATGCCACCAGCCACTGCCTGTTGGTGCATCTGGGTCGTAAGCGGTGATGGCGAAGCTTTTTGTGCCTGTTGGTACATCAGACCAAGCCAATTGCGGAGACACATTTTCACCTTGACAACCAAAGCCAGAGAATTCAAAAGTCTGTGGCATTTTTTGGCCTTCTTGAATGTCGTTGCTGGTGAGTTCGAAGCCATAACTGCTGACTGATATAGCTGCGCCTGCGATCAAGGCAGATAGTTGTATTACTTTCATATAAAACTCCCGTTATTTTGATATGTGTTGATCAATTTGAAAAAGTGATTGAAGTAATCGAGTTCTATAGTAGGGAAGATAGGCTATTGTATCTCGATAAAAAGTATCAAAATCTAAGTTTTTTATACTTTTTATGAGACTTATAGATCATTGCTGCATGTTTTTATAAGTTCATTTAATGCTTACATAAAATGTGAGAGGTTGTAGAGTAGAGGCTCAAATTAGTAGTGCTAAATAGAGTTATGTCTATGTAGGCATGATCTATTTGTATCGTATCTATGCCCCCAGTAGGGTTATTGCTACTGGGGGATGTTTTTACTTCAGGTGTTTCAACATGGTATCTGAATACCAGTTTAAGAAGTTAATCACACCGAATTCAAAGGTTTCTGAGTAAGGGCCGGGTCGGTAGCCAATGGAGTTAATACCGAGTTGATTGCGCTCCCCAAGTACCTTGTCTTGCTCATTAGTGGCATCCCAGACTTTACGAAGGTTTTCTGGGTCGTAATCTACCCCTTCAACTGCGTCTTTATGGACAAACCATTTTGTCGTCACAATCGTTTCTTGTGCTGAGACGGGCAATACGCGGAAGACGATAAAGTGATCCGATTGCATATGGTTCCAAGAATTAGGAAGGTGCAGAATACGCATAGAGCCAAGTTCAGCGTTTTTGATTCGACCTAGGTTTTTGTTACTGGCTTTGTCTCCATCAATCGTCATGACTTTAGTGCCTTTTTTAAGCGGCATTCGAACAATTCGGTTTCTCTGTACAGACCCAAAGCTAGCAAGTTTGTGAGGAATACCTTCTGCATCCCATTTTGCTGCTTGCTCTGCATAATGGTCTAGGAAATCTTGTGGTGCTCTAGGGTCTTCTGTGTCATCCCATTCTAATAGTGTGTTGAGTAATTCAGGGTGGCTGGCTGAACAGTGATAACATTCTCGGTTGTTTTCTAATACCAGTTTCCAGTTTGCTCTTTCATACATGGTTGATTCAACAGCCAATTTTGTATTCTCTACATCGTAGGGTTCCATGTAGTGTTTAAGGGTCTCTAAAAATTCGTCAAACTCATCGTTCGGTGCTTTTTTTCCTAAACAAACGAAAATAAATCCTCCTGCTGTTTTGCAAAAAGTCGGCTTCATGCCATGTTGTGCTTTGTCGAAGTCCTTGTTCATTTCTGTGCCGGCGAACAGTAGATTGCCTTTTAAGTCGTAGGTCCATTGATGATAAGGGCAAACGAGATTGGCAACCTTACCTCTATGTTCTGTACAAATAAGTGAACCACGGTGCGAGCAGGTGTTGTGGAACGCATTGACGTTGCCTTCTCCATCACGAACCACTAGCACGGGGTTTTGACCTACTTCGACGGTAAAGTAGTCGCCTTTTTTGGGGATCTCACTGGTCATACCGACAAACAGCCATTCTTTCTGGAAAATCTCTTCCATGTCGGCTCTAAACATATGAGGGTCGTTATAAAGCGGTGCATCGAGGGAGTGGTTACTAGGGCGTTTTTCGAGTAAATCGGCCATGGCGGCTTTCGCTTCATCCACTGAGGTGTGGCGAACATTGAGTAGATCGTGTTGATTCATCTTTCTGGACCTTACTAACAAAAAGATTGATGGGCGGATGTCACCGAATTTTGTTGTTATCTCGTTATGAGAGCACGAGCTTATAGTCGCTGAATCATGCTGAAAAGAAATGACCATTCACGACACAGGGTGATACATAAATCGACTCGCTATGGTCGATGTATTCTAGGTTTGACTGCAACGAGCAAGTAATTGTCGTTCACAGTTAACTGGCGTAAATCAACTAGACCCAAAATGGCTCGAAAAGCGATTGTAACTATTTTACCTTTAAGGATTTTAAGATGACCGATTCAACTTCTGTCAGTGCAAATGTTGATTACATGGCGCCCGTTAATACTCAGACGTGGATGAACGGTCGTCATAACGTGCGTTGCGTTAAGGTGATTCATGAAACCTGGGATGTGCGTACTTTCTGCTTTATGGCTCAGCAGCCGGTGATGTTCTTTTTTAAGCCGGGGCAATTTGTGACGTTAGAGCTAGAGATCGAGAATAAGCAGGTCATGCGTTCCTATACGATTTCGAGTTCGCCTTCTGTGCCTTACAGCTTTTCGATTACAGTGAAACGTGTGCCGGGTGGAGAGGTGTCAAACTGGCTCCATGACAATATGACAGTTGGTACAGAGCTGGCGGTGCATGGCCCCGTTGGTAATTTTAACTGTATTGATTTTGCCGCGGAGAAAGTGCTTTTGTTATCAGGCGGTGTAGGGATTACCCCCTTAATGTCGATGGCACGCTGGTGGTTTGATACGAACGCCGAGGTCGATATGACCTTTATACACAGTGCGCGTTCTCCCCGTGATGTGATTTTTTCTCGTGAGTTGGATCACATGGCGGCGCGTTTAGATAACTTCGGTTTGTATTTGATTGTGGAGCGAATGGAAAATGGTCTGCCTTGGCAAGGTTACCGTGGTTATTTAGATGAGGCCAAGTTGGAGATGATTTCTCCTGACTTTATGGAACGTGAAATTTTCTGCTGCGGCCCAGCACCTTATATGAAAGCTGTGAAGAACCTTCTTAAAGAAAGAGGGTTTGATATGTCTCACTATCATGAAGAATCCTTTGGTGAAACGCCTGTTGCCGTAGTGGAAGATGCCATTGAGCAAGCGGAAGTCGCGCTGGCTGAAGCGGAAGCAGTTAATCAGGAAGATTTGTTAAGAGTCGAGTTTACGAATAGCGGTAAGAGCATTCAAATTACCCAAGGTGAAACCCTTCATAATGCCGCAGCCAAATTAGATGTGATGATACCCAAAGCCTGTGGTATGGGGATTTGCGGTACTTGTAAAGTATTGGTGAAAGAGGGTGAAACACTGATGGAGCATAACGGTGGTATTACCGATGAGGATGTTGAAGACGGTTATGTGCTGTCTTGTTGTACCGTGGCTAAGTCGGATGTGGTGATCGAGTATTAGGCATTTAAAGGGTGCCAGATAACAATATTTTAATTTTTATTAAATAAGCGTTCAATAAAAGGGCGTTTTGGGTCTATATTAGTGCGTAGTCCTTTAGTTTTATAGGCCATTTTATTTAGTCTTGTCAGGAGCTTATTCTTAATAATACTAAGTAGTTTGTTTTATAGAAGAAAGTGATTGATCTTGTGTTTCCTTAAATAATAAAAAGTGCAGGTTATTAAATGTGGTCTGGTTTTTGCCTTCCTTAAGCTTGGGAGCAGGCTAGGGGCAAACTAGCTGAGAAAGCCACATTAGATAAACAGCTAAGCACAACGAGGGCATTAATATGGTAGCGGATAATCATTCATTCCTTGCTTCAGACATCAAAAAGCCGACTAAGGTGGGTTTTTTACTGCTTGATCACTTCACTATGATCGCCTTAGCTTCTGCTATTGAGCCGTTACGTATGGCTAACCAATTGGCGGCAGAGGAGCTATATAGTTGGAGTCTTATTTCTGAGAATGGTCAATCTATTACGGCCAGTGATGGCTTAAACCTGACACCGGATTATTCAATCCAGAATGCTATTGAATTTGACCTTATTGTTGTTGTCGGTGGTTTAAATATCACACGGACTTTTACCTCTAAGCAGGTGTCTTGGCTAACGAAGCTTGCTCGCCAAGGAGTGCGTTTAGGTGGCATTTGTACCGGTGCTTATGCGCTGGCGTACGCTGGACTGCTCAATAATTATCATTGCAGTGTACATTGGGAGTGCATGACGGCGTTGCAAGAAGCCTTTCCTAAGGTGAAGTGCAATAATCAGTTGTTTTCTATTGACGGTGATCGGCTAACGTCATCTGGCGGTACTGCGCCCATGGATATGTTTCTTAATATGATCGCCAGACAACATGGCGCGAAATTGTCTAATGCTATTTCCGATATGTTTATTTGCGAACGAATCCGCAATGAATCTGATCAACAGCGCATGCCGTTACGTCAGTTTAATCAAGCGGGTGTTTGCACACCTAAGTTAGTAGATGTGATTGAGCTCATGGAAAATAACTTGGAAGAGCCGATAGAGCTGGATGAAATGGCGACGTTTGTAGATGTATCCCGCCGTCAAATCGAACGCATGTTTCATAAACATTTAGACTGTTCTCCATCTCGTTATTACTTGCGCTTGCGCTTAGAAAGAGCGCGCAAATTGCTCAAGCAGTCGAGTATGTCGATTGTCGAAATTTCAATGGCCTGCGGCTTTATCTCAACACCACACTTTAGCCGATGTTACCGTAAACATATTGGTGTTTCCCCACGAGATGAGCGCAAGATGGCGTGGACGGCAGGTAATATCTCAGCGCCAGCTGGTATTATTGTTGAAACCTCTGATTTACATGGTGGAACTGAGCCGCTACAAGGTGAGGGTGTTTACATGGCCCATGCTAAAGAAGCGTTAAACAATGCCCATGCTGAGCCGAGTTATGGTTCTGTGGCTATGTGAGACCTTGGCACGACGGCTGTGTGCTAATACATTGTTAAAAATAAAAAGGGAGCCTATGAAAGACTCCCTTTTTATTATGCTCTTGTTATTCGTGACTCTGACAGAACAGGAGAACTTCTTTTTGGGTTCGATCTCTTTCTTCGCATAACCAGTTCGCATCGCTAATTTGGTCATTCACCGATTGAACAATGAAGAAGGCTTTGCTTTGTGAGGGCAGCCAGGTGTCAAGATCAGTTGAGCGGTGTTTGGCTTCCCTGATCCGAATGAAACATCACACCTTTTGGTCGCCCATGTTGTTCATAAGCCATATTTAAAGCTGTTATAACAAGCTCTGCATCGGGGGTTGATGAGAACGCCCAGCCAACAATACGTCTTCGATATAAATCCAAAACGACGGCTAAGTAGTGCCAACGACCTCCCGCCCAGATATAAGTAATATCGCCACACCAGACTTGATTTGGGGCACTAACATTAAACTCTCTGTTTAAAAAATCATTGGGGATATCAAGACATTCATTCCCCGTTTTCTTGTAACGGTGAGCGCCTGGTTGCTTGCTGCATAAGCTAGCTTCCCTCATTAGGCTTCTTACCTTTAAGCTACCCAGCGTATAGCCTTCGTTCTTTAACATGCTCTGTAACGTTCAGCTTCCCGCTGCGCCACGGCTATCATTGAAATACTGAGTGACTAGGCTACGCAGTGTTAGCCGTTCAGTATCAATCTTCTGCTCACGCTTGAGGTCGTCGTAGTAGCTACTGCTTGGAACGCCAAACAAGTCACAAAGTACCTCTGTCGCTTCCTGCTCTCTTAATTCATCAATTAGCGCATACGATCTAGATTGTCCGACATCAAGAGAGCGGTAGCCTCTTTTAAAATGTTTTTTCTCTCTTTCTAATCTGCTGACTCGAGCTTCCAACTCTTGTATGCGTTGTTGCTCTGGCGTGAGAGCTTTAGCCATTGGTGTGACCCCACCATGTTCACTTTTAAGCTGATTAACCCAGCGCCGTAAGCGGTTTCCCCTACACCTAGAGACTGGCAAGCCTCAGTAAAACTATAGCTTTGATAGAGCACCAAGCTAGCGGCCTCATGCTTAAATTCTATTGAATATGTGCGACGTTGTTTCGCCATTGAACACCTCTCTTAATATGGTAATGTTACCACCTAAAATGGTGTCCGGTTCTATTAGACCACTACACTGTTGCTATGTAATTGAATCACCTAGAAACAGTTGTTCTAAAAAGAAAGGGAGCTGATGAGGCTCCCTTTCTTTTCATTGTTTTTAGGTTGTTTACAAGGTTTTTCGCTATTTGGGGAAGGGCAGGATTCATCCTTCTTGCCCAAAAATACCAAATAAAGAATCCCCATCGCAGTTTTAGCCAAGGTATTTTTTCTAGTTTAATCGCCGAATTCATCGCTCTCTAAGTCTTGTCCTTGATAGTCTCGAAATTTGAGTGTTGGCGTGCCAATTTTTATCCTAGGCCTAATAAATACTGATAAAGATTTGGTTTTCTTAGGTATGCTAATATCACTTCCATAAGGAGGAGCTGCAAGGTCCGGATTACTAGCTGCTAACTCTTCAAACGTCATCTTTGCTTTTACCTGAGTTATATTTATATTTAGCCCTGCTTGGCCAAATGCGCTTATTTTAGGGTCAGCGATTTCAATCAGATTAGCCATTAAAGAACCCAATATACTACCAGTGTGTATCATAGCCGTGGTATTTGTTATTCCAAATTTTGAAGCATAAGAGTTATTGAGCAATGCTGCT
This sequence comes from Marinomonas transparens, assembly GCF_016463975.1. Classification (GTDB taxonomy): domain Bacteria; phylum Pseudomonadota; class Gammaproteobacteria; order Pseudomonadales; family Marinomonadaceae; genus Marinomonas; species Marinomonas transparens. The sequence goes on from NZ_JAEMNX010000006.1 coordinate 62,479, forward strand.
CCTGCTCCACCTAGAACAGCACCAGCAACGCTTCCACCGAGAAGGGCTCTCTTTGATTGGGTATCATCTATATATGCTTGAGATGAGAATCCAATACCAGCTGAGAAAGAAGGAGGGCGAGTTGTAGGATCAAGATGTATGTTGCCACGAGAGACACCGCCTTTAGCTACCCCCATTAACCCCTTTAGTTCTATTGCTAAATTACCGCCTGCGAAATAACTGACAGCAACCTTTCTATCTTTTTTGATTGCCTGACCATGTTGATGAGGGATTTTGAAAAGCCAAGACCTAGTTAGCTCTGCAGAGGTGTCTGCGCCTATAAGTTTCTTGTCAAAGGATAAGTTCACGGCTTCTCGTATTCCTACCGTCACCCATGTGGTTGCAACACAATTTACCTCAGCCTGCCCCTTATCTTTGGCTTGTTTAGCAACATCTGGCTCACATGCTTTGATGTTATCAGGGTTCCCCTCCTCTGCATAGTTGGGAAGGCCAACAATGAATTCTAAATTAATCTCATCAGATAGCGGAGAGTCAGATGATCCATACTGAAAAGGGACGCGAAGCAGAAGGTTTGCAGACATAGAGCCCTTTGCTAAAGTTTGCCTAATTCCAACTAAATCTGGCCTCCCTTCAAGGTAGGCATATCGATTAAACTCATCCGAGTTGTCACCAAATATAACCTTAGAACGTTTTACATTGGGGTAGTGAGGTAAGGTGTTATGAATAGTGACTTCTAATGCTTGGGGGGTGGTTACTTCTTCACCGTTTTCGGTGACAAACAGATCTTTAAAGCGTGCCCCCACATCGCCATTGGTTTCGCACACACTATAGTCGACCTGATAGAGGTCACAACGGTACCAGTTTAAAAGGTGACCGAGTTCTTCAAGATAGGCCGCATAAAACAAATCTGATTCTTGTTCAATTCTATCTGAATTGATAAGAATGATGCCTTCATCTTTACCGTAAAGAAAGCCAGCCGCTCGTGTTCCCAATATGGATTCATCAACAAAGTAAGGCTTGCGGGATTCACTATAAACGCCTGCAACCAAGACATCGTATAAGGACTGATTGAGTTGCATAATGTTGTCTGTATTACGAATATGACTATGTTGAATCACATCCTCATAATTATGCCCCATAACGTGGCTGAAAAAAGCAGTGAGTTTGTGGCTAATTCTCAGCGCATTTGCCGCATGGATAAATTGATCCTCCTTAAAATCTTCTATATTTTCCTCTGTTAACTTTCTAGACAAAAGACTCAGGTCTTGAAAGTGTTCTTTTACAGGAGCCTCTATTCCTAAAAGCTCTTTAAATATCTCAGCATAATCATGAGTAGACTGATTAATATCCATGTCTAGCAGGCTAGAGGATGCCTGTTCTTTTAGATCCACTAGACTTAGACGGTTTGGAATTTCCACATAACTACTTAGCGATTCTGGGCTGTCTTTTAAATAGCCTAAAAAACGAATTTGGTCTATCGTATTTTCCATTGCGCTATCAGTCATCATCTTTGAGACTTGAGTTACTGAATTAGAGAAAGCTTGATTGTTATTAATCATAGATTTAAAAAATGACTTGATATCATTTACTTTTTCTAAATATTCTGCTATTTCAATAGCATCTTCAGCTAAAATAGCGGCCCCTGCCACTTCTTCTTGCCCAGTTATTTCTCCTATGGTAGCCACACCACCAAGCACCATTTTACGAAGGTTTTCTGCAGAAGGGTTTCTCTCATAATTAAGTATGCTTCCCGCTTCTTTACTCACTGGGCCTAAAGGTAAGGAAGCGACGCCATCTAAAAATATATGAGCGGGATCACTATCAAAATCATAAGCCTCTAAATTATTTTGATATTCAACAAGCAGCTCTGCTGATGTTTTTTCATGGTAGGCTTTTAATGCTTTTAATTTTTCTAGATCTTGGTGCTGTTGTTTTATCAATATGCTAAGGTCATCATGAGGATAAGAGTCATTATTATTTAAAGCTGCATCAAGTGACATATTATCTGCTATTCCAATTTGATCAATAGCATCATTAGCCGCCCTTGTTTTTTGTTGATAGGCGTTAACGAGGTTATCATCCGCGGCTATAGCATCTCTTAATTCATTACAGGTGTCGGGCTTAGAAGATGTAAAAATTTCAAACAGTTTTAACGGCGGCGGCGTTATGAAATCCAAAAAACCGTTAACTATAGTATGACTAAGATTGTTACAATCAGTGTTGTCAACTCTCTCGTTAGCTGCTCTGATTCTAGGTAAAAACTCCATTGAAATCTTGTAGTAGGCATGCTCTCGTTTAAGGTTAATCATTTCGTCATAATGTGATTGTGCATGCTCCAGCGTATTGGATATATTAGCATGAGCCATTGATTTATCTGGACGTAAAGCAAGGTTACACCAACTATTATCATCACTATCATATACGCCCCATTGGCTTTTCGTATCATAATTATTATTAGGGTCGTCGCTACAGACCAATGGTTCTGCTGCTAGCAGCATATCGTCATAGTTATTGATATGGTTAAGTTTATCTATATTGTGCCAATCACCATTTACCCAGATAAAAGCAATGGATTGACCAGGGGGTATTTCGCCAAGGTAGGTAAAACTGTCATCACTATTACTTGGTGAAAATACAGTGTTACTATTATCATCTTTTATATGATTATCGTATTTTCCATTAATATCAGAGAAAATTTTAATCGATCCTGACGAATCGGTTGGAATATGAATGGCAATTACTTGATCTTGAGTACTAGTTGGAGTTGGTAATATTAGAATATCTGTAAATGTTTTATACAGTTTATTTAAATTAATGACACTTGATGATGCTAACTGTATTTTCAGGGCCTCATAAATAGCTTGTTGTCTCCAAGCCTGAGTATGACCGACCGCTGGTCCAATGCTACCTTGATTGTAGATTCTTTCCATTCCCCCTCTATTATAGTTTATACAATTTCTTCCATTAAATGATAAGCACTGCATGTTTCCTTTTAAGTCTCTTGAAACCCATCGAGTACCTTCATTTGGATTAATATGATCAATAACGCCTTTCCCCCACATCCATGCAAACTCTCTGTTCCTGGCTATATGGCAAGGAGATTCAATATTTTCAAAACTTTTCTCACCTAACTGTACTTCATAATTAACAATTCCTGTTACCAGAGGGGAAAACTGATTAGCCGCACCACACTCAATTAATTTTAAAGCGCTATGATCTATATTGTTAATATCAACATTAATGGTGTTATAACCATCATAAGATAATAAGGCGATTTTTTTTACATCGTCTTTTGTATTTTGATTGTCTTCTTCGTTCTGGTAAGTAAGTACAGTATAAAGAAAAGCGCTTGTGCCTCTCCAGGGTGCTGACCAATTAATATCGATTGCCAAATTGGCCACTGTCATTTTAGGTTCTTCTTGTTCTTCTATTATTTCGGAAGAAACAAATTGAATCGCATCTAATAGAACATCATCTCCAGACCATCCAATAATGGCTTCTAGTGCCCCAGGTAGTTTATATGTCGTTATCGTTCCAGTGCTTGTATATTCAGCAGTCCCTATTGTTTTCGTTGTACCATCTTGATAATGAAAATCTAATCTGACTATGCTGTCATAATTCCTTAAAAAACCAGTATATACTGTTATTTCATTAACACCTTCAGTAGTCGGTAAGTTAGTTATGCCTCCTCCAGTGCCACCGGAGTGGTATGTAATATCTCCATTCAAGGATTCCGAGGTGATGGAGTCAATTGCCCAACCTGAATGAAAGTAAACTCTTGATGTTTCAAATGGGTTTACAGGAACAACAGTAGAGTCTTCTGTATTTTGAGTGCCAAAAATGGGAGAGAATCGAGTCGTTGTTGCTGGTGTTTCATAGGTGATGTTTATAAACCCTATATAACCTTCATAACCTTGATCAGCAACGACCTCAATTTGATGTAATTTTCCGTGTAATTTAATTTTTGATTTCGTAATAGAATAAGATGAAAATTGACTTGAATGTATACAACCGGATTCCGGGTTTAGTGGATCATACATTTTTTTGTTTGTTGGATCATTACTGCTAATAACTGATTTATCGTTATAAAAAAAACACAAACCTCCAATAATTTTATTCCCAGGGTGACGAAAATCGTTAATGGTGATGACTTCAATATAATCAATGTTGTCAATAGGAATACTACCACGACCATATGTATCACTCCCATTTACTTTATATTTTTCTCCTGTATTTGTGTTGTATTCAATAGATGTCATTATGTCACCAACAGACATGGAGAGCTCTCCTTGTTCGTAAAGTGGCATTATTGAGGCGGTATTATCATTACCCAAATCTAATGATAACTTGTACTCTACAGAAGAATTTCCAAAGCTTTGGCTTTTTAAATGAGTTATTTCTTCTGCGCTTATGGTGCATGAAAATACAACCGAAGTAGCGAGTAATATATAGAATATGATTTTTTCTATCATTATACTTACCTTAAATATTTTCTAAAATAATAAGGGTAGTGATATCCGTTCACAATCAAACTATTTATGGTTAAAGTTATTAATCAGAGTAGCTTTCCTGCCACCTTTTACTTTACAGATTAGATAAAGACAAAAGACACAAATATAATTTTTAAAAATCGGTATGTGAGAATTGTAATAAAACAAATAAATTGAAAATTTACTCGTTTACAAAAAGTTACTAAGTGCATTGTAGTGTGTAAATATAGTGTAAGTAAAGTGTGTTTTTTATGGATGATTTCTTATGGTTATGCCACCCTAAGCTTCGTAGCTACTATGAACTTCCTATATCGTGCTTTGTTGATACTCTCCACTGCCCTCTAGCGGCAAATAAAAACGCTGATTTACAAAGCTTTTTAAACGTTCTTGGGTGCCATATCATCACTTTGAAGTTACCTACTCATAGGCGTGATGCTGTCCAGTTGCTGGTTCGTGTTTTGACTCATCGGTTTTTCGAACGTAGCTGACAAACCGTCACTGCTGACCTGTAAATGCTTATATGGCAAACTTTACTGAGTAAAAATACCAAGCTACCGAACGACAGCATCGAACACATGTTTTTTCCTGAGATAGAAGTAGAATTATAGAAGCGAAAAATTCATTGAGAGATGGTTTTGGGGATAAGGTATAAGAGTTAAGTTCTGTTGTCTGGTAAGAGAGCTATCTAGAAACAGAAGTTTAAAAAGAATGGGAGGGTAACCCTCCCTTTTTGAACAATATTCTGAGAATAACCGCTTTGTCTGGAGGGGTTGCATTACTTTTATGTTGTTTTTACTTAATTGAATGGCCGTATCGGTGGAACTGATTAAGATTAAGCGCTTTTCTAATTTTGAGCGCCACCAGAATGTGTATCACTCTGGTGGCGTTTGCTCTTTATTAAAGTCGTAGTTTTTTTGAAGGCTCTGACAGAACAAGAGGGCTTCTTTTTGGGTTCGATCTCTTTCTTCGCATAACCAGTTCGCATCGCTAATTTGGTCATTCACCGATTGAACAATGAAGAAGGCTTTGCTTTGTGAGGGTAGCCAGGTGTCAAGATCAGTTGAGCGGTGTTTGGCTTTGCCTGATGAATAGTATTGAGCAGAGAAAGGGCGTTTGTGTCGATAGAACAAATCACTTTCTGTCGCTTCTGGTTGTTGTTTCCACACAGCCATTATCTTGTCTTCGGAACGTTTTTTAACCAAGTCAAAGTGCAGTAGGCTAACCATGATGACTAGCAAGATTGGCGTTATAAATCCGATCTTGTATAACCATGTTGGCAAGGGCCTTTGCTGATGAAGGTGAGCCAGCAAAAGTGCCATAGCTGGTAAGGCTGGCATGACGTAGCTGGCGAGAATATTGCCTGCAAAGCTGAATAGCAGCATGGGAGACAGCATCCATAATAATAGGAAACTGCCAAAACCATCTTTACTTTCTTCTGAATCTTTACCTTCTTTAATAGAGCGAATCCATTGCCATATCAATACTGGGCTCCAAGGCAGCATAGCAATAAAGGCGTAGACCCAAATAGTACCGCGGGTTCTTTCATGGGCTGTGCCGTAGAGGTCGCCTTGCCAGCCGCTGACAATAAAACGCTTAATGTGCTCGCCGATAATAAAGTAGTCTAAAAAGCCCGGTGTTTTGTATTCTGCAATGGCATACCAAGGCACAGTAATGATCAGAAACAATAAGGTGCCATATCCCCAAGGTAGGGTTTTCCAAAGCTTTTTCCAGCGACCATTGGGTATTAGCCAAATAGTTAAACTGATGCCAATTAATACGATGGATAACGGGCCTTTGGATAACATGCCTAGTGATAACCCAACAAAGAATAAATAGCCCCAGTGTTTGCCTTTGTGGTGCCATGCTTGCCAAAAACTGATCATGCTTAAGGCGATAGAAAAGGTGAGGGCCGTGTCTGTCATGACGGCACCACTGAGCAGGATGAAGGATACTGTCGACGCCAATAGAGCGGCTGTGAAAAGTCCCGTTTCCTGTGATTGAAACTTGTCTCGTGCTAGACCATAAACCAGCCAAATAATGCCAAACCCAACGATAAGGTGCGGCACTCGAGCGGCGAATTCATTGACACCAAAAAGGCTGAATCCAAGGCTGCTAAGCCAGGTGAAGATAGGTGGTTTACCCCAGAATGGCACGCCATAGTCAAACATGGGGGTAACCCAGTTGCCTGTTTCAAACATGATGCGCGCCATTTCACCGTACCTTGCTTCGGTAGTATCCATTAGCGGATACAGTGATAAAGAAAGAAGGCGTATCACCAAGCAGCTGATCAGCAAGGTTAGCAGTAACTTAATAGAAGGTAATGTCAGAGTCGGTTTTTGCATTATTCAGATTCCGTGTATTGAAAAGTCGGTTTTGTCATGGCGTCTTCCATGAGCACGTATAAAGGCCGTTGCTTGGATTCGATGAACAAGCGTCCAACGTATTCGCCTAGTACGCCAATGGATAAAAGCTGTATGCCACCTAAAAATAAGACGATGAGAATCGTCGATGGGTAACCAACGACAGGGTCACCCCAAACCAGTGTTTTGGTAAAAATAACGATCGCCATGATGAAGGCAATGACTGAGGTGGTTAGTCCTGCCATAGTGGCCCAACGCAGAGGCTTGGTGCTGAAAGAGGTGATGCCTTCTAATGCTAGGTGGATTAGCTTCGGGTAATTCCATTTTGTGTCTCCCGCTAGGCGAGCATCTCTATCGAACGAGAGAATAGTGCGCGTGAAACCCGGCCAAGCGAGTAGGCCTTTCATAAAGCGTGTGCGTTCTGGCAAGGTATTAATGACCTTAACCACTTTTTGATCCATCAGGCGAAAGTCGCCGACGTTTTCTGTAATAGGGTGGTCACTTATGTGCGACATGAAACGATAAAAATAATGGGCGGTGGTGCGTTTCAGCCAGCTCTCGCCATGGCGTTCATGGCGTTGCATTTCGACCACTTGCGCGCCTGCTTGCCACGCTTTGATCATTTCAGGGATGTATTCTGGTGGGTCTTGTAAGTCGGCATCCAGCAAGATAACGCAACGGCCGGATGCTTCTTTCATACCAGCACTCATGGCGGCTTCTTTGCCGAAATTTCGGCTTAAACGTAGGCAACGGACTTGATGCAAATGATGTTTGAATTGGCTGACCAGTGCCCAGCTGTCATCTTGGCTGCCATCATCAATGTAGAGAATTTCGCAATGCTGTTTAAGTTTGTTGAGTGCTTCGCAGACTCTTTGATGACAAACGGCTAAAACATCGGCTTCATTTAGAAATGGAATGATTACAGTGACCAAAGGTTGTGCTTGTGATGCAGGTTCAAGTTGCACATATTGTCGGTATGGAATGGCGCTCATTGAGTTCTCCTTAATACGGAAAAAGTTGATAGGCTCATACTAATGACGGTGATGTCGCAAAAAGGTGATTCACTTTTTTTTCATGTGCTTGTGTGACAATGTACCTATATTAAAGAGGTGAATTATCCCCTCTTATGGATTGATAATAGAGACGACGATGAAATTACTCTTGGTGGAAGACCATAAAGACATTGCTGGGGTGATCTTTGATTATTTTGAAATCAAAGACTATGTCTTGGATTACGCAAATAATGGTTTGCAGGGCTACGAGTTAGCGAAAACCGAACAGTACGACGCTATTATTTTGGATATTATGCTGCCAAAAATGGATGGCTTAACCGTCTGTAAGTCTTTAAGAGAAGCGGGTGTTGATACGCCAATCTTGATGCTGACGGCGCGGGATACCAAAGAGGATATTTTGGCCGGCTTCGAACATCTTGCCGATGACTATTTGGTTAAGCCTTTTGATTTAGATATTTTGGATTCTCGCTTACAAGCCCTAGTTAGAAGACGAAAGGGCAGTGTAGCGAATCGCATTTTAAATTATGGTCATTTGTCCTTGGATATGAGTACACGGGTTTTGCAGCGGGAAGGCAGTCGTTATTCATTAAATCCTTCTCAATATACGATATTGAAATGCTTAATACAGCGAGCTCCAGATGTGGTGTCGAAGGAAGAAATTTGTGATGCCCTATGGGGCGATGACGAGCCCGATAGCAAGGTATTACGAAGCCATATTTATCAATTACGCAGCTTGATTGACCGTCCTTTTGAGCATGATTATTTAAGAACGATTTCTAAAGTGGGTTATCGCCTTGTCGCGGAGGGCGATGAATGAAGCAGATTAAAACGGCAAAGCAGTTAACCTTTACCTACTTTTCTATCGTGGCGTTTGCCATCATTGCTTTTCATTTTTCTATGTTCGGTTCCATGATAGAAGGGATTGAGCGTATTTATGCGGAAAACCGCATGATTAAGGATACGGCTACGGCGGTTAACTTGTTGGAGGGAAGCAGTATGGTACATGTTTTTATCCCGCCTTTTTCTGACGCTTATGTAGGTAAGGAAAGTATCCCTTCAGGTGTTGTTCTGCACGCGAATATGCTTTATGGAGAACCCTATGAACTAGATGATGCATCCGATACGAACTTGGAAATGTTTTCTATGCGCTCCAAGGTCACCATTAATGGCCAGCAGAAAGACCTGTATCTGATTCATTATGATGAAATATACGAATTGACTGAAGTGGAAATGTTTAAAACTCAAACGACTCAGTTGTTTTTATCCTTGTTGTTGTTAGCGGTGAGCTTATGGGTGGTGATGCGTATCTCTGATCGTCTGACAAAGCCTCTCTCTCAGTTATCAAGTAGTTTGGTTGGAAGAAGTCCCGATAATATTTCTGCTATTGAGTTACCAGAAGGCGCCACCACAAGGGAAATTCATCAGCTGGTTGAACGCTTTAATGGTTATCAAGATCAAATTCGATCTTTGATAGAGCGTGAGCGAGCTTTTAATCGTTATGCCAGTCATGAGCTGCGCACGCCTTTGATGGTGATGAAAGGCGCGATTACGCTGCTCGGAAAGTCTGACTCGAAAGGCTTTTTAGACAGACAGCGGCAACGAATGAATCAAGCTTGCCAAGAAATGGAAGACTATATCACTACGTTACTATCTTTAACCCAAGATGAAGATCTATCTATCGCAGCTAATCGTTCCGTTGAACAAAGTGAGCTAGAGCATATTCGACAAACTCACTTAGGCTACGTGACGAATAAATCAATTACTGTGGATCTGATCTGTGACGGTCAGGTTATTACCAAATTACCGGTTCCTACCTTGCATATATTGCTTGGCAATTTATTAAAAAATGCCTTGTCTTGTACGGATGAAGGCAGTGTTACTATTTTTGTATCTGATAATACCGTTAGCATTGTGGATACTGGTTGTGGGTTAAGCGGCAAACCGGGTGGTGAAAGCTATGGGCTGGGATTGATGATTGTTCGTGACATTTGCGCAAAATACAACTGTGAATTCTCCTTGTTAGATAACGACACGACAGGGTGTACTGCTAAAGTTATTTTCCCCGAATAGACTTTGAGACTCCTTATTTTGTTAAAGGTCATTTTATGGCCTTTTATGCATTTTTAATATGACCCTTTTGTATCGGTAAGCTCGATCAGTTAAATCCAATATCTGCATAAATTAAATCGCCTAAGTGGTGCTATGATGCCTCTATCTTTTAGATCATTTTATGGTGGAGAACCCCATGAGTACTGCTATTTTAAAACGTTTGTCACTGGATATGTTTTGGCCGACGTTTGATCCTTTTTTATTTTGTGCATTCCATGATGATAATTACCCTAAAGCCAATGTCAGTATGGGGCCGGCGGCTTCACTTGCGGGGCGTCCTCTCGGTCAGGATTTTTCTCGCATTGATAATTGGAGCATGTATCACGGTAAAACTATTCCCGGTTTTCCTGCGCATCCGCACCGTGGTTTTGAAACCGTCACCATTGTGAATAAAGGCTTGGTTGATCATGCGGATTCTATGGGGGCGTCTGGGCGATATGGTGAAGGGGATACTCAATGGATGACCGCAGGTGAAGGGGTTCAGCATTCAGAAATGTTTCCCTTGTTGAACGAAGAAGGTGGCAACCCGTTAGAGCTTTTTCAGATTTGGTTAAATCTTCCTAGCAAAAATAAAATGGTGCCGCCTCACTTTACTATGTTGTGGAATGAAGATACGCCCGTATTGAAGCAAGCCGATGGCAAGGGTCGAGAGGTGAGTATTAAGGTGGTTGCAGGCGCTTTAGAGGCTGTTTCTCCGGCCCCTTGCCCGCCTAATTCTTGGGCGGCAGACGCGAATAACCATGTGGCTATTTGGCTGATCGATTTACCCGAAAATGCGCAATGGACATTACCCGCTGGTAGTGAAAACTTGAGTCGTACTCTGTACTTTTTTGAAGGGGAGAGGGTTGAATTGGATGGCGCGAAAGCATCGGTTAACGAAGCTTTCATGTTAAAAAGCGATGCTTCAATTGTTATGCAAAACCTAGGTAAACCGGCTCGCTTTTTAGTATTGCAAGGTCGGCCTATTGGTGAGTCTGTTGAGCAGCATGGTCCGTTTGTGATGAATACACGAGCGGAACTCCAGCAAGCTTTTAGTGATTATCAACGCACTCAGTTTGGTGGCTGGCCTTGGCCTCGCCATGATCAGGTGCATGATAGATCAAAAGATCGTTTTGCTGAATACGCAGATCAGCAGAAAGGTTAAGTGTTATTGGTTGCTGGTGTCTTTTTCTGGGAAAATACCCAGTAGCGAGAAAATACATAGTTAATCCCCATACCCACCAAGATGCCGGGAATTATGGCAAGGTAAGGCCAGATCTGTGACAGAGTTGGGTTGGTGATGCTGGATTGCAATGACAGCAGAGCAAGGTAGCAAGCCCAGTTTGGAATGAAGGCGACCAAGGAGCCAGCTAAAAATTGTAGCCATTGCAATAGGGCGGCTTTTTTATGCTTTGTGTGTCTTGTTTCAATAAAGGTTATACGTCGATTCCACCACCAGTTGGAACTGGCCGCGATCCAGAAGGCGATACCTCGGGCGATGGTATGCGGCAACCATACAGAAAGCAGTAGCATACTGACAAGATCGACAAGAAAACCGACAACCCCGACAATGGCAAAACGCGTGAATGTATTACTAAAAAATCTGCTCATGGGAGAATTCTATGTTGCAGATAATCAAAAAAAGATGAAATCGAGTTTAATTTTTAGCATAAGGAAAGTTCAATGCCATACGTAAACATTCGCATTACCGATGAAGGTGTGACCAAAGAGCAAAAACAGACGCTTATTAAAGGAGCAACAGACTTATTGGTTGAGGTGCTAGGAAAGAATCCAGCCACGACTGTGGTGGTGATTGATGAGGTGAACACGGATAATTGGGGCATAGCGGGTAAACAGGTTACCGAATTACGTAAAAAATAAAGATCAATTTGGATTCCTGATAGGAATCTAAGAAATAAAATTTATTCCTTTTACAAATATTACCTCACACCGCATGCTTGCGCTGTATTGAGTTCATAGGGAAGCGTAAGTATGTGGGTCTTTATTACTCTGTTTGCTGCAGGGTGTCAGTCAATTAGAACGGCTTATCAAAACAGTTTGGCCCGAGAGAGTGGCTTTTTGCATGCGACCATGGCTCGTTCTCTCTATGGGCTGCCTTTGGTGAGTGTGTATTTACTGGCCTGTTATTTGACTTTTGGCTGGGTAACCTTTCCTAGTGATGGGGCATTTTGGCTGGCGGCCAGTGTGTGTGCGCTAGCGCAAATACTCGCGACTTATTTGATGTTGCGGGTGTTTCAATCCGGCAGCTTTGCCTTAGGTACCTTGTTAGCTAAGACCGAGGCAGTATTGGCTGCGTTAATCGGTTTACCCCTATTGCATTATACATTGAGCTTGATGGCTTGGTGGGGCATTGCCCTTGGTGTGTTAGGCGCCTTGGTGATGAGTATTCAGTGGCAGAATTTAAAACAAGCCCATAAAGATCTATCGCTGATTTTTGGCTTGGGCAGTGGTTTATGCTTTGCCATTACCTCGGTAACGGCTTCCATGGCGAGCCATGCTTTATCGGGCTCTATTATTACCAGCGCGGGTGTAACACTTTGGTATGTACTGGCGTTGCAATCTGTGATTCTGTGCGGCATGCAAATAGCCAAAAGCCGAGAGGTGCTGGCTCCTTTTCGCAATAATCTAAGACTAAGTTTAAAAGTCGGCGTATTAAGTTCGTTGGGTTCTATTGCGTGGTTTACCGGCTTTGCTTTGGTGAATCCTGCGTTGGTGAAAACCCTAGGGCAGATTGAAATTCTGGGCACCTTGTACTATTCGAAAGTACGCTTCGCGGAAAAGGTGAGTAAGCAGCAGTGGCTAGGTGGCACTATGATTATTGTCAGTGTGATTTTAGTGACAGTCGCGACCATTAAGTGAGGAAATGATGGAATCAAATAAAATAAACTATGTAGAACTACCTGCAAAGGATTTGGCAGTAAATAAAGCGTTTTTTCGTCAGGTATTTGGTTGGGGGTTTAAGGATTTCGGTTCAGAATATACCGCCTTTGAAAACGCCGGACTCGATGGCGGCTTTTTTCAGGCAGATTTTTGTTCTCGTCCACAGACTGGCGCGGCGTTAGTGGTGTTGTATTGTGAAGATTTGGAAGGGGCTTTAGAGAAGGTAAAAGTCGCTGGTGGCACGATTGAGCAGGAAATTTTTGAATTCCCCGGTGGCCGACGTTTTCACTTTTTAGATCCATGTGGTAATGAATGGGCCGTTTGGGGTGAGCTTAAATGACCCTGTTGTTTTGTATTTACGCATAATTATTATGCGGTAATAACCTTTTTCTGTTGCGATCGGTCAGCGTAGTTTGTAGAAAGTCGCTTTTAACATCATATCTTTCCTGCTTACCACATTTAGCATTATTTAATGCGCTTTTGTAAATCTGACAATGCTGCCGGAAGCATGGGGTGAGAACTTGTGCACTCATCATCTGACCTTGCTAGGAGACAGCATAGATTCAGGGCTTAGTAATAAATTTACTTGCTCCTCAGTTAGTAGGTTCTCTTCAATAATAAGGGCTTTTACTGTATTTCCTGTATGTAAGGCGGTATTAGCGATGCGAGATGCGTTTGAGTAACCAATATGAGGTACCAAGGCGGTAATGATGCCTATGCTATTCTCTACGTGATTTGCACAGATATCTTCGTTAGCTGTTATGCCTCGGATGCAGCGGTTTTCGAGCATTTGACAGGCTTCTTTAAGCATTTTTAATGAGTTAAGTAGGTTGTAAATAATCATGGGTTCCATGGCGTTTAGCTGTAATTGGCCTGCTTCAGCCGCTAAGGTGACAGCCAGGTCAGAAGCAATCACTTGATATGCTGTTTGGTTCATTGCTTCAGGGATAACGGGATTAACCTTGCCTGGCATAATGGAGGAGCCTGGCTGCATGGGTGGTAAGTTAATTTCACCTAAACCTGTACGAGGTCCGCTAGACAGCAAGCGTAAGTCATTGCTCATCTTGCTTAATTTGATTGCTAGACGTTTTAAAATACCGGAAAAAAACACAAAAGCCCCCATGTCGGAAGTTGCTTCCACAAGGTTACTGGCTGGCACTAATGGTTTTGTCGAAATGGTCGCTAGTTTCTCAACAACCATTTTCGCGTAACCCTCGGGCGTGTTGATGCCAGTACCAATTGCCGTACCGCCAAGGTTAACTTCGCACAATAAAGTGCAGGCTTCGCTAATACGGTCAATGTCTTCGCCTATAGTGACAGCAAAAGCATCGAATTCTTGTCCTAGTGTCATTGGTACGGCATCTTGAAGTTGTGTACGCCCCATTTTGACTATGTGAGCAAACTCTTTGCCTTTCTCTTCAAGGGTTTCTTTTAGGGATCTGAGGCTTGGTACAAAGCTATCTGCTGCGAACTGAATACTTAAACAAGCGGCAGTGGGGTAAGCATCATTAGTCGATTGCGAGCAGTTAACATCGTCATTGGGGTGTAAAGCTTTATAGTCACCTTTTTCATGACCGAGTTTATTGAGTGCAATATTGGCGATGACTTCGTTTGCATTCATGTTGGTAGATGTTCCTGCGCCTCCTTGAATAACATCGACGATAAATTGTTCATGATAATGACCTTGAATCAAGTCTTGGCAGGCAAACACAATGGCATCAGCTTTGCCTTTTGGGAGTAACTTGAGTTCTTGATTGGTGCGAGCAGCAGCCGCTTTTACCATAGCAAGTGCTCTTATAAGCTCAGGGAAATGTGAAATCGGCACACCAGAGATGGAAAAATTTTGTGCGGCTCGTAAGGTTTGGATACCGTACCAAGCGTCAGCAGGTACATTCATATTGCCAAGTAAATCGTATTCAGAGCGAGTGTTCATGGTGTTTTCCTGATGGCTTAATTTTGATTGTGGAGAAATGCCACTGAGGTGCCATTTGAACTGAAAAAAGAGAGGAAAGGGAGTTCGTAACGAGATGCCGTATGATGCTAGTTGTCGCTAATAAAGCATCAACTAGCATCAGGTGGTGAGTGTTTTGCTCTTAGTAATTGGTTACACTGGTGCGCATTATAGAAGTAACCAAATGAGCATAATAATGACCGAAGATTTCACCAATAATTTACGCTTGCTATGCAGTTATTATAAATCCGTGGCTGAAGTGTGTCGGCGATTAAATATGAATCGTGCTCAGTTTAATCGCTATCTCAATGGCACTACTGTGCCGACTCGAAATACTCAACGCCGCATCTGTGATTTTTTTGGCGTTGAACCCAGTGAAATTACGCTTTCTAGTAAGCAGTTTGCCAAACTTGTGCAGGCTCGTCCTATTTTATATCAGGAGGATGTGGCGACATCGCCAGAGCAACTTGCTTTTAATCAGCTTAATCGCGCTGGACAGCAGGGGGTGAGTAAATATTGCGGTGATTATTTTGAATATTATTTATCAATGGCTTGTCCGGGGAAAATATTGCGCACCTTGGTGAGTATCGAGTCACAGGGTGATAAAACCTATTATCGTCGCATTGAACGCCTTAATCCTTCTCGTACAAAAAAGCCTTTTCATGGGGTGTACTGTGGTGTGGTGCAGCTTTTGTCTGATCGCTTATTCATGATGGATTATGAAAGCATTACACATGTTGAGATGACACAAACTATCCTTTATCCCTCGTTTCGAAATCGAGTGGATCAACTAACAGGGCTTCGCTTAGGTGTTTCAGGTAGAGGAGAGCGAGCACCTTGTTGTGTGCGAGTAGTTTATGAGTATTTAGGAAAAAACATCCATAAAAAGCAGGCGATTGCCCAATGTGGTTTGTATGATTTTGATAGTACTGAGATTACTGAAGATATTCGCCAATCAATCGTGAATGATATGAAAGAAGATGATTGGCATTTTAGAGCGCGTTTTTAATTATTGCTGTGAGTTGTCTTGACTAGGTTTGTCATCAGAGTCTTCAACTTTAGTGTTGATTTCAGAAGAGGTTATGTTTTCTGCTTCCATTTTCGCGCGTTCGGCCTTAGAAATGTATTTTGGTTTTGCTTTTTTTGGATTTTCTTTTAAGTTTGCTTGCTTAGCGCGTTTGCTAACAATGGTTTTGATCTTTTTGCGGCGATTCATGTGTGTTCCTAAAGTAATTCATTTGTCTGATTTAGTCGTCCAAGAATGACATGCAAGGAACGAAAAAAAAGCCCTGATCGAAGATCAGGGCTTTTTCATGTTGGTACCAGTAGGCGGACTCGAACCGCCACGCCTTTCGGCAACGGATTTTGAATCCGTCGTGTCTACCAATTCCACCACACTGGCCTTGAAAAAGGTGAGGCGTATTCTAGGTGAATTTTGAAATAAGTCAACGGCCAGAGGTGCTCTTTTTTATCTTTTTGCTATGGGGTGTCTTGGAAGTACCTTTTTACGTGGATTTTCGATAAAATGCTGGGTCGTTTTTTCTAGGTAGTGTTCTGTCCATGCTCGTTTCCGATTATCACTTTAATTTACCTGATTCATTGATTGCAAATTACCCTACGCCGGATAGAACGGCCAGTCGATTGTTGCATCTTGATGGCCCCAGCGGCGATGTGGTGCATCGACAATTTCCTGATGTGTTGGATCTGGTTCAGCCTGGCGATTTGATGGTATTTAATAATACTCGTGTGATTCCTGCTCGTGTATTTGGTTTAAAAGAGTCGGGTGGCAAGGTTGAGGTATTGGTAGAGCGTGTGCTTGGCTCGAATGAAGCTCTAGCGCATATTCGTGCCAGTAAATCCCCTAAAGAAAACAGTAAGTTGATTTTGGGGCAGGACAAGGGCGAAAGTGTTGAAGCGACTATGTTGGGGCGTTCTGGTACTTTGTTCCATCTTGCTTTTGATGAGCCTGTGTTGGAAGTATTGGCGCGTGCTGGCCATATGCCATTACCGCCTTATATTGAACGCCCTGATGAAGAAAGTGATCAGGAACGCTATCAAACGGTTTATAACCAAAAGCCCGGTGCGGTTGCGGCCCCAACGGCGGGTTTGCATTTTGATGATGCGCTATTGGAAAGGTTAAAGGCAAAGGGAGTGGAAATCGCGTTTGTGACTTTGCATGTTGGGGCTGGCACATTTCAACCTATGAAGGTGGCGAATGTAAAAGACCATGTTATGCATGCGGAGTACATAGATGTTGATCAAGTTGTGGTTGATCAGGTGAAGGCGACGAAAGCCCGGGGTGGTCGTGTTATTGCGGTGGGGACAACCAGCGTTCGCAGTCTTGAATCGGCTAGCCAAGGTGGTGAGCTTGTGCCTATGCAGGGCGATACCAGTATTTTTATTTATCCCGGCTATGAATTTAAAACCGTTGATGCCTTGGTGACAAATTTTCATTTGCCCGAATCGACACTGATTATGTTGATCAGTGCCTTTGCTGGCTATGACCATGTTATGTCGGCTTATCAATTAGCGGTAGAGCAAAAATATCGATTTTTTAGTTATGGCGATGCCATGTTTATTACACGAAATTCGCAGGCTAAAGGCCCGCAGAGTGAGGAATAAGACGTATGTCAGATAAGCGTCCAGAATGTTTTATGGATTTTGACCTTCACACCACGTCAGGAAAGGCGCGTCGTGCAACGCTGACTTTTCCTCGTGGTAAGGTTGAAACGCCAGCCTTTATGCCTGTAGGTACTTATGGCTCTGTAAAAGGGATGTTGACTAAAGACATCGAAGAGATTGGTGCCGATATCATTTTGGGCAATACTTTTCACCTTTGGTTGCGTCCGGGGACGGAAGTGGTGAAAGCCCACGGCGACTTGCATGACTTTACCCAATGGAAAAAGCCGATCTTGACGGATTCGGGCGGCTTCCAAGTGTTTTCTTTAGGTGAAATGCGCAAAATTACCGAAGAGGGTGTCAGTTTTCGTTCTCCGATCAATGGCTCCAAAGTCTTTTTAAGCCCGGAAATTTCCATGCAGGTGCAAAAAGACCTTGGTTCTGATGTGGTGATGATTTTTGACGAATGCACGCCTTATCCTGCGACGCCGGAAGTGGCTGCAAAATCTATGCGTATGAGCCTTCGTTGGGCACAGCGTTCCAAGGACGAGCATGGCGATAGTCCTTCGGCTTTGTTTGGTATCATCCAAGGCAGTATGTATGAAAATCTACGTGATGAGTCTTTAGAGGGGCTTGTGGATATCGGTTTTGATGGCTATGCCATTGGTGGTTTATCTGTCGGTGAGCCTAAAGATGAGATGATGAAGGTGTTGGATTACACCACGCCAAAAATGCCAGAAGACAAACCACGCTATTTAATGGGGGTGGGTAAACCAGAAGATTTGGTTGAAGGCGTACGTCGTGGTGTTGATATGTTTGATTGTGTCATGCCAACACGCAATGCCCGTAACGGTCATTTGTTTACGTCGGATGGTGTGGTTCGGATACGTAATGCACAATATCGTCATGATACAGGGCCACTTGATAAAGAATGTGATTGCTACACTTGTAAAAACTTTTCTCGGTCTTATCTACATCATTTAGATAAGTGTCAAGAAATGGTGGGGGCGCAATTAAATACCATCCATAACTTACGTTATTACCAAACACTTATGGCGGGATTGCGTCTGGCGCTAGATGAAGGTAGATTTGACGCCTTTGTTGACGAGTTTTATGCAAAACGTGGCTTAGAAACGCCATCTTTGAGTGAATAATAAACAAAATATGCAGGCTCTTTTGATAAAAGGGTCGCAACAGTTTCATAAACCATTGGAGAGTTAACATATGATCGCATTGATCTCACCAGCGTACGCTGAAGGCGGCGCACCAGCAGATGCTGGTATTTTTAACCTAGTACTACTTGCTGGCTTCGTTGTTATTTTTTATTTTCTTATGTGGCGACCACAAGCAAAACGTGCAAAAGAGCATAAAAATTTGATTGCTTCTTTGGATAAAGGTACTGAAGTGGTAACAGGTGGTGGTGTATTGGGTAAAGTGACTAAGGTTGATGATAATTACATTGCACTTGAAGTGGCTGAAGGCGTTGAGATTAAAGTTCAAAAGTCTTCTGTTTCAGCTGTATTGCCTAAAGGAACGTTGAAGTCAATTTAACCTTCTTAGAAAAGCGCCTTTATTAGGCGCTTTTTCTTTTCTCGACCCATTAAATTTTTAGGTGTGACCATGCTTAACAAGTACCCCTTATGGAAGTATTTGCTAATTCTTTTTGTTTTGGCTTTGGGGCTACTCTATGCCTTTCCAAACCTTTATCCAGATGACCCTGCATTACAGGTATCGACACAAAAATCAACGGCTGTTGTCGATCAGCGGGCATTGAAAAAAGCAACCGATGCGCTTGTAAAGGCAAATATAGAATTCAAATCAGTAGAGGTGACTTCTGCTGGTGGTACCTTCCGCTTTAATAGTGGTGCGGACCAGTTGTCAGCTAAACCTGTTGTCGCAGCGGCATTGGGTGAGGATTATGTAACTGCTCTTAATCTTGTACCAACCACGCCAGAGTGGCTTTCGTCGCTTGGCGCTGGGCCTGCTAAGTTAGGTCTCGATCTTCGTGGAGGTGTTCATTTCTTGTTGGAAGTGGATACACCGGCGGCACTTAGGCAAAAGCTTGAAGTGGCGTCGAGTGAAATGAAAGCGGCACTGCGTAAGGATCGCATTCGTTACCGTAATGTTGATATTGACGATGGTGTACTTTCGATTCGCTTTTTACAGGAAGGTGATCTTTCTTCCGCAGAAGACTTATTGAAAGATGAGTTTGATCAGTACGTTTATCGAGACCGTCAAGAAGGCAGTGACTTTTATCTAGATGTGAGTTTTACCGACGCGGCGACAAAAGAGATTGAGTCTTATGCTCTACAACAGAACTTAACGACGCTTCGTAACCGAGTTAATGAGCTGGGTGTTGCTGAGCCCTTGGTGCAGCGTCAGGGTAGTAATCGCATTGTGGTTGAGTTGCCGGGTGTTCAAGATACCGCGGCAGCAAAACGTATTATTGGTGCGACGGCTAACCTTGAGTTTCACTTGGAAGCGGGTTTGGATGATAAGGCGTCTGATATTGAAACTCTGACTTTCCGAGATGGTAGTGGTCGTACAGCCCGATTAGAGCGAGACCTTATAATAACGGGTGACAGTGTTTCTGATGCCAGCTCTTCTTTTGATGAAAATGGTCGTCCGCAAGTAAACATCAGTCTGGACTCCAAAGGCGGCAAACAGATGAGTAAGGTTACTCGTTCAGCTGTTGGTCGTAATATGGGGGTGGTGTTTATCGAACATAAATCCCGCAGCCGTTTTGTTGAAAAAGATGGCAAGATGCAAGAGATTCGTAAGAGTTATAGTGAGAAGGGTATTATCTCTCTCGCGACCATTCAAACAACCTTGGGTAATTCTTTCCGTATCACTGGTTTAGATAGCCCTCGTGAGTCTTCGGAATTAGCTTTATTGCTTCGTGCTGGTGCTTTGGCTGCGCCTATCTACTTTGTGGAAGAGCGTACTATTGGACCAAGTTTAGGTGCTGAGAATATTAAGTTAGGTGTGAACTCTGCGCAGATTGGTATCTTAGTCGTGATGCTGTTTATGCTGGTTTATTACAAGGTGTTTGGTCTTTTTGCCAATATTTCGCTGATCTTGAATATTGTTCTCTTGATGGCTTGTATGTCCATGTTGTCGGCAACATTAACCTTGCCGGGTATCGCTGGGATTGTATTAACCATGGGGATGTCGGTGGATGCTAATGTGCTTATATTCTCACGAATAAAAGAAGAGCTCGCCAGTGGGGTGCCAAATCAGCAGGCGATTCACTCTGGTTTTAATCGTGCTTTTACGACCATCTTTGATGCCAATATTACGACTTTGCTAGTGGCTGTGATTCTGTTTGCCGTAGGTACTGGGCCGGTTAAAGGGTTTGCTGTGACATTATCCCTCGGTATTATCATTTCCATGTTTACCGCCATTATGGTGACTCGTGCGCAAGTGAATCTTGTGTATGGTGGTCGTAAAAACAAGAAACTATATATTTAGGAGAGCGCCATGAAAGTGACAAATATTCCATTTATGGCGATGCGTAAAGTCGTTGCTTTGTTTTCGTTTGTGCTGGTTCTAATTTCAATTGGTTCCATGGCGACTAAGGGTTTGCAGTTTGGCTTGGACTTTACGGGTGGTACCTTGGTTGAGGTAGCTTACCAAGAAGCACCTAAGTTAGACGATATTCGTAATTTGTTAGCGATGAATGGTTATGAAGATGTTGTTGTGCAGAACTTTGGTTCACCCACGGATGTGGTGGTTCGTATGGCAAATGCCTATACGCCCACGTTAGGTGATGAGGTGCTAGTCACTCTGCAGAATAAAGGGGATATTGCGGTTTCACTACAGCGCTCGGAGTTTGTTGGTGCGCAAGTAGGGGAAGAGTTACGTGAACAGGGCGGCCTAGGCATGTTACTTGCCTTAGTGATTGTCATGATCTACGTCGCTGTACGTTTCCAATTTAAGTTCTCTGTGGCTTCCGTAGTGGCTTTGATCCATGACGTGATTATCACTTTAGGCTTTTTCTCTCTCTTTGAGATTGAGTTTGACTTAACTGTATTGGCGGCGGTGCTAGCAGTGGTGGGGTATTCATTGAATGACACCATCGTGGTCTGTGACCGTATTCGAGAGAACTTTCGAATCATGCGCGATACCGAGTCTTATGACTTGGTTAATGAGTCGATTAATCAAACCCTTGGCCGTACTTTGATTACCTCTTTGACAACCTTGTTTGTTCTTGTGGTGTTGTTTATTGCGGGTGGAGAAGCGATTCATAACTTCTCTTTGGCGTTATTGGTAGGGATTGTCATAGGGACTTATTCTTCTGTTTTTGTTGCAGCGAACTTGTTGCTTGCTATGAATGTGAAGAAAGAAGATCTGATGCCACCGCCTAAAGAAGAGTTCGAAGACGAATTGCCTTAGTTTATGCTTCGTTGTTTTAGCTGGCTTTTTGTTTCAGAAAATAAAAAGTTTTAGAAAGTAAAAAAGCCTGCATTGTGCAGGCTTTTTTATGTCTTTTGGGAGGTGATTAGTCTTTAGGGTTAACTTGACCGAAGTTCATACCCATTTGGGTTGGCGTTTCGGCTTCTAGTGATTCTTCCCAGGTTACGGCGTCTTTACCGAATAATACGATGGCGGTGGAGCCTAGCTTGAAGCGCCCCATTTCTTCTCCTTTTTTGATTTTTACCTTGTTGAGTTCTTTGTAGTCCCAGGTAACGACATTCTTGTTGAATGGTGTGACCTGTCCAGCCCAAACGGTTTCAATGCTGGCGACTATCATGGCGCCAACAAGGATGACAGCCATTGGGCCAGCTTCTGTGTCAAACAGACAAACAGTGCGTTCGTTACGGGCAAATACGTTGGGGATTTGCTCGGCGGTGACTTTGTTGACTGAAAACAGTTTGCCTGGCACATGGATCATTTTGGTTAGCTTGCCTGTTAACGGCATATGTACGCGGTGATAGTCTTTTGGCGAAAGGTAAACTGTCGCAAAAGAACCGCCAAGGAATTGGTCTGATAAGGAAGCATCTCCACCTAGCAAGCCAGTTAGGCTGTAGTGGTGGCCTTTAGCTTGCAGTAGTGTGCCGTGCTCAATTTTGCCTAGTTGGCTGATGGCACCATCGGCTGGACAGGCAATGCTGTTGGCTTCTGAGCAGATAGGGCGTAACTCTGGACGAATAGCCCTGGTAAAAAAATCATTAAAATTGCGGTATGAAAGTGGGTCACTGTTAACCGCTTCAGACATGTCTACCTGATATTTTTTGACAAATTGTCCAATAAAGGTGTCTTTGACCCAGCTATTTTCAGACTCGGCAATTTTGCCTATGGCTCTGGATAGTGTTTTTTGTGGTGTGAGGTGTTGCGCAAGGGCGAAAAGTTGATCTTTTATCACTTTTTTATCCTGATGTTGGTGGTTTTTCAGATGGTGTGGCTAATTAAAGCGACTATCTGTTTTAGGTCTTTATAATTTTTTTCATCAAATTTATTCGATGTTTCTAGCCAAAATATAATAACTTCTGTGGACGAAATAGGCGCAGAAGCTAGCATTAATTCGCTATTGTTGTTTATTAGTTGGTCTGCAGTATGGGGTAAATCTTTTAATAAATTTTTAAGCTTTGCGCCTGATAAATGGGTCGCGGATCTTTTCTTTGAAAGCTTTTCGAAAACTTTCGAAGGGGTATTCCATTGGGTCTTTTTGAGTTTTTCTGTGTCATAACCAAATTGAAATAATGGGGATACTTTATTATTTGAGTGTTTTAATACAATAGTCCGTTTAGCGTTTTTTATAGACTGTTTGATCGCTTTTAATGCTAGGTTGGCTTTTTCTTTTGCCCCAAGTTGGCTTTGACTCACTTGTTTTTTAAGCGTCAAGATAGGTGCGTTTGTGGTTCTAGCTACTGCTATTGTGGTTTTTTTATTTAGGTATAAGTTAGGGTCGAGTAGCTGGTTGGCAAGCGGGGCTTTACCGCCATTGTTATAAAGTCTAGCTGCTTCAGTGGAGGCTAGATGTACTGAATGAATAATCTTGCTGTGGTAGCAATGAATGACAGTGGCAAGAATACGATAGAAAAAAGGTAAGTTTTTAGATTCCCAGCCATTATTTGTGGCTTCGTGCGCTATTTTATTTGCGCAATAGGAAAAAATAAGCGGGCTATTAGCCAATATTGTCAGCCTTTTATCCTCAATAAAGCCTGGTAGTTCTTCTTGGTGGTGGGCAAGGTGAGCTAGGGCTTGTAGCTCTTGGCTATTAGGGATGTGCTTGGTGAGGAATGATTCGATAATCGGTGCTGGTGTACCCCAGTGATTACACATGTGTACGGTAATTTCATCAAGGCGGCATCCCAGTATGTCCATTTCCGCTTTGTTGGCTGATTGCCCCTGTTTAATTTTCTTATCTAGTTCTTCCATGACTGGGTAGGCGTGAAACCATAGTAACCAGCGTGTTGTATCTCTGAATAGGGTGATCCAAAAAATATCATCTTCATGACTGCTGAGTTTTTCTATGGAGAGGTGTCTGGCTATAGTGGCTGCTTCATAGCTGGTTTGAACTTGTTTCAAAAAAGCAGCTAAATGAGCTGGTCTTTTCCCCGTTAATTTGTAAGTGGTTAATTTTACAAAAAGGTTTTCAATGCCATTCATTCCTACCATGGATGCTGCATGGAAAGGGGTTTTTATCTCACTGTTCTTATTTGGTACTACCCGGTTAGCTTCATTCAAAATGACAAAAGCAAGCAATGGTTCAGAAGCAATGCTTGACTGCATTTTATCTAATGTGTCTTCTGTTCTTTTAATTTGGGTTTGCAGGCGAGATAGGTTATCCGCCTTTACTGGGAATTTTTTGTTTTTGAGAAAATCTAGCCATTCATTTAGGCCTAATGGTGATTTGTCTTTCATAGCTGGTTACATTAAAAGCCCGGTTGTTTATGGATTTTAGTTGATAGGGTTGTTTATTGTTAACTATATTTATCATACTGTATATTGAGTTATGAAGCATACTTTGTCTGTATTAAGGAAATAAATATGTTCGCATTAGCCGGTGTGCTAGTCGTTATTGTCAGTGTTCTGGTTGGTTATTTAGCATCGCATGGTAATTTGCTTGCTTTGTGGCAGCCTTTTGAAGTAGTGATTATTTGTGGATCGGCTTTGGGGGCTTTTATGGTCGCTAACCCCCTTAGTTTACAGAAAAAAGTGCTTTCCATGCTGCCGCAGGTGTTAACCGGAAGTCGTCATAATAAAGCTTATTATAGTCAGCTGTTGGCGTTGCTTTATTGTCTTTTGCAAAAAAGTCGTCAAAAAGGCTTTTTGGCGGTAGAAGAAGATGTAGAGTCACCCATGACCAGTGAATTATTTAATCGTTTTCCTGATGTGGTACGGGATCCAGATGTGGTTAATTTCTTAACTGATAATTACCGTATTTTTACTTTGACGGGTCTTCCTGCTTATGAACTTGATGCCATTATGGACAGTGAAATAGAGCAAATTGAAGAAGAGTTAATGGCACCGGGGCATGCTCTTAACCGGGTGGCAGAAGGCTTGCCAGGTTTTGGTATTGTTGCTGCTGTGTTGGGGATTGTTATTACCATGGGGTCCATTGCAGGGCCAATCGAAGAAGTGGGTGCCCATGTGGCAGCGGCTTTAGTTGGGACTTTTTTGGGAATCTTTTTAGGGTATGGTTTTTTTGGCCCTGCTGCTGCCCATTTAGAATCGTTAGGTGCCCATGAATTGAAAGCTTATTTATGTGTAAAAGCCTGTTTGAGTGCCATTGTTTCTGGTTATGCGCCCCCTGTTGCGGTAGAAACCGGTCGTAAACTCCTCCCCCATGAAATGCGACCTAGCTTTGTTGAATTGGCTAGTGATCTTAAACAATACCGTTAGCATAGAATTATGCCAAATGAAGGGGAGTGCTAAATGGCTTTAGGATCTAATAGTTTAGTTATTAGGCGCATAAAGAAAGTCAAGAAAGGTGGCAAGCATGGTGGTGCTTGGAAAATTGCCTTAGCAGATTTTGCTTTGGCAATGATGGCGCTTTTTATGGTGTTGTGGATATTGAGTGTTGCTTCTCCAGAGCAACGGGCCAGTATCGAAGGTTATTTTAACGATCCTCTTGGCCAATCTACGGCGGGGTTTAGTGCGAGTCCGATTGATTTAGGAGGTAGTCCTGCAAAAACGACTCAACAGAGAATTGACCTTCAGCAACCTGAAGAGGGCAGCGCGGATAGGCGTGAGAAAAAACAAACGACGGATGCAGAGTCTAAATCAGATGAAGAAATCAAAGAGATTAATGAGGCTGTTCAGGAAGAGCTGAAGAAAATGAATTTGGTGGTTTCTCAGCAGGAAAACCTGCGCATTGAGATTACGCCACAAGGGGTACGCATTACCTTATTGGAGGAGCCTGATAAGCCTATGTTTGAGCGTGGTAGTGCTCGTATGCTGCCTGATGTTGAAAATATGTTACTGAGCTTAGCGCCTGTTTTTACAGGTGTTAATAATCCTATTTCCATTACTGGGCATACGGATTCTACAGTATTTAATAATGTGAATAGATTGGATAATTGGGATTTGTCCGCTATGAGGGCGAATGCAGCACGCCGTATTGTCGAAGAGGGCGGTGTTCAACGGAATCGAGTAGCGCAGGTGATCGGTTTAGCGGACACTATTCCTTATAATCGCTTCGATCTTGATAGCCCTGAGAATAGGCGAATCAGTATTACTTTATTAACCGATGAGGCTTATAAAGCAATACTGGATCGGAATCGTCTTAACTTTGGTAGCCCAGTAGAGCAAGCTGATCTTGATTTAGAGCCGAATCAGATTTTTTAAAAGGCTTGGTTTTCTCTGATGGATTGTTTGATTCTTAAGAAGCTTTGGAAGCGTTGTTGGGTGATGTTACCTTTTTTTAAAGCTTCAAGAATGGCGCACCCGGGTTCTTTTTCATGAACGCAGTCTCTAAAGCGGCAATAACCAATATGTGGGCGAAATTCGATAAAGCCGTTTAGTAATTCATCTTCTGAAATATGCCACAAACCAAATTCACGTATTCCGGGTGAGTCGATTAGGTCGCCACCCTTGGGCATGTGAAATAAGCGCGCCGCTGTGGTTGTGTGTACGCCTTTCTTTCTTTTCTGAGACAGTTCGCCAACATTGATATCAATATCGGGCAACAAGGTACCGATTAGAGAAGATTTCCCCACTCCGGACTGGCCAACAAAAACGCTCGTTTTATCTTCTAAGAAATTATAGAGAGAGTTCATGCCTTCCTTGTGCTTGATGGAAGTACGAATGATTTTATAGTTTAAATCCTCGTAGGTTTTCAGTAAGGCGTCTAATTCAGGTTTATTGTCATCATTAATTAAATCGGTTTTGTTTAGTAATATGACAGGTGGAATGCCAACAGTTTCGGCAGCCACGAGGTAGCGGTCAATAAGGTTAGCATGAGCAACAGGTTCTGCTGCAATAACCACAACAATATGGTCTATGTTGGCGGCGACAGGCTTGATTCTGCCATGCATATCTGGACGTGATAGAACCGTGTGCCTTGGTGTAGTCGCTACGACAATACCACCTTCGTTTTGTTTTGGACGCCAGATCACCTTGTCGCCGGTAACAAGTTGACCTAGGTTTGCACGTAGATTACAGCGAGTGGCAACGCCAATATAGGGTTCCTGAGTGCCTTCTACTTCTACTTGTGTGCCGAAGTGAGAAAGAATAATGCCTTGAGTTTCAGGGCCAAGGTCTGACGACTGCAGTAGGTCTTCGGCTTTTTCTGCGCGTTTTTTTGTGCGTTCTACGCGTTCTTGTTGAATTCTTTCGATTCGCCAAGTTTGTTGTTTAGTAAGTTTTCGCTTCGACATTAGGTTCGACTGGCCATATAGTAAGGCGCATAGAGTATAATGCTTAGCATTGATAATAAAGGATTTGGAAGCATATGAGCTTTAGTAAAGAAAATTTAGTGTGGATTGACCTAGAAATGACGGGGTTAGACCCTGAGAAAGAAACTATTATTGAAATTGCGACCGTGGTAACGGATAAGTATTTAAATATTTTGGCAAAAGGGCCAAATTTGGTGGTTCATCAAGAGAGGTCAGTGATGGACGCAATGGATGAGTGGTGTACTCAGCACCATGGTGATTCAGGTTTGACAGCTAGGGTGTTGGCTTCGACTATTAGTATGGCGCAAGCTGAAGAGGAAACCATTAAGTTTCTTGCTGATTATGTGCCGGCAGGCGCTTCGCCAATATGTGGCAATAGTGTTGGACAAGACCGTCGTTTTTTATACCGCTATATGCCTAAGTTGGAAGCGTTTTTTCATTATCGTTATATCGATGTGAGTACGATTAAAGAATTGGCAAGACGTTGGAAACCTGAGGCGTTAGAGGGCTTTAGCAAATCTGGTGCTCACTTGGCGCTGGATGATATTTTAGAGTCGATTGGTGAGTTGCAGCATTACCGCCGTACTATGTTTGGTTTGGTGGATGCACCTTAGGGTTTATTAAACGAACTATGTTACTTAAATGGGCTTTGCTTAGGCAGAGGCCCATTCTCGTTTGAGCTTGCTTATATTATTCCAAATAGACCATCCCAAATGAGCTTTAATCCAGTGAGGAATAAAAAGCCATACATGCATTTGAAGAAGGCTTCGTTTGAGAGGCGATAATGCAGCCAAGCTCCGAGCTGAACGCCAAGATAAGCGACAGGTATAAAGTAGAGTGATAATAGAATATTGCTGGTATTGAAGAGTCCTAGCATGCTGTAAGGAATGATTTTTACGTAGTTAATGGCGGTGAAAATAACGGCTGCGGTTGCGACGTATTGAGTTTTATCTAAATTTGTTCTGAGTAAATGTACGCTTATTGGTGGGCCACCAGCATGGGCGATAAAGCTAGTGAAACCTGCAAGGCAGCACCATAGCTTTCCGGTTAATGTGCTGAGTGGTTTTATCGCTTTTGGTTTATTGTTTTTTGGCCAAGAGTTAATAGCAAACCCTACTGCGATAATACCCACTAATATTTTAAGTAGCTCAGCAGAAAACCATGTTGCGGTGAGTCCACCTATGATAACGCCTATTATGGCGGCTGGAATGCATTTTATAAGTTGCTCTTTGTTCCATTTTTGCCAGAACTTTTGCACGGTGAAAATGTCCATTACGCAAAGAATGGGCAGCATAATGGCCGCAGCAACAGCGGGTGATGTTTGTAGTGAGACAAGCGGCACAGCGATTATGCCAAAGGCACCAGAAAAGCCGCCTTTGGAAATGCCTGTAATAAGTACGGCAGCGGTGATTAGAAAAATGAGTAGCCAATCCATGAGGGAACCTTTTGATTTTATACGGCGATTTTTGTGGAATTCATTGATTATGAGGGATTAGAGCTTGTTTCAAAAGGCTTGTGTATTAGAATTGCTGCTATCTAGAGATGCTCATTTTGTGTGAAGGGAATGAAAGAGGCAATGTTGATAGAAAAAGAAATACATGGTGAAGAGGCGATGGAAGGTTTGGGGGCCAGTTTTGCATCTGTATTAAATACCGGTGGCGTTGTTTACCTTGAAGGTGATCTAGGGATGGGGAAAACAACCTTAGTACGTGGGGTTTTACATGGTTTGGGTTATGTGGGGCCAGTAAAGAGCCCAACCTACACGATTGTTGAGCCCTATGAGATAAAAACTTTAGAAGCTTTTCACTTTGATTTGTATCGGATGGCGGATGCGGAAGAGTTAGAGTATATGGGCATTCGAGATTATTTTTCTGAAAGTAGTTTGTGCTTAATTGAATGGGCGGAAATGGGGCGTGGTGTGTTGCCTGAGGCGGATTTAGTTGTGCGTTTGAGCCTAATTCGTCAAGGTAGAAAGGTGTTGATAGAGTCTCAAACGGAAAAAGGTCACACTGCTCTGGCTTTATGGTCAGATGTCATAACTGCTTGATGTGTAGAAGTCTTTACTCTAAGTAAGATTGAGATCCATTTAATCAGCAGTTATAGTGTGTGGATATACTAGCTAGCTGTCTGATATGCATACTAAATTCCGTACTTGTCTTTTTGTTTTTTTAAGTGTTTTGTTATCTGCTATTACTTCGAGTGTTTGGTCATCCGAAGTGCGTGATATACGTGTTGCTCAACAAGAAGGGGTGACGCGCTTAGTGTTTGAATTGTCTGCGGCCTCGGGGCACCGCATATTCCCTCTCTCCAACCCTGACCGAATTGTTCTTGATGTCAGTGGTGCTAATCTTAGCAATTCTGTTGTTAATGGTTTGTCGGCCCTGTCTTCCGATATATTAATGCGTGTGCGCTACGCAAAACGAGATAGTGGCGTGCGTTTTGTGCTGGATTTGACTCATAAGGCAAAGGCGAAAAGCACTGTTTTGGCGGCCAATGAGACTTATGGTCCACGCATTATGGTGGAGCTTGAGCATGGTGCTAAAAAAGCTGCTACGGTTGTAAAAAGTCTTGCTAATTTGTCTAAGGAAAAGCGCGATATTGTGATTGCGATTGACCCAGGACACGGAGGTAAAGACCCAGGGGCATTGGGTCAATACAAGGTACGAGAAAAAGATGTCGTATTGTCTATTGGCAAGGAGTTGGCGAGACGGCTCAATGGCATGGATGGCTTTAAAGCCGTGATGACCCGTTCTAGTGATAAGTTTTTAAAGCTGCGCCAACGTTCTCGCGTGGCAAGGGAGGCTAATGCAGATTTGATGATTTCGATTCATGCGGATGCTTTTACTAAGGCGAGTGCTAGAGGGGCATCTGTTTGGGCGCTTTCCTTGAGTGGCAAATCGTCGGAAATGGGGCGTTGGCTGGCGCAACAGGAGAATGCAGCGGATTTGGTTGGCGGTATTTCCCTTGATGATAAAGACCAGTTGCTGGCCGAGGTTTTGTTAGATATGTCGATGAATTCGACTATTCAGATGAGTTTGAATATTGGTAAAAGTGTGTTGGGGGAAATGAGGGGGGTGGCAAAACTGCATAAAAACACAGTGCAGCAAGCCGGTTTTGTTGTATTGAAATCGCCTGATATTCCTTCGATACTTATTGAGACTGGTTTTGTATCAAATAAGACGGAAGCTAAAAATCTATCAAGCCGAAATTATCGTGTGAAATTGGCGGGGTCTATTGCAGAAGGTGTTAAAGACTATTTCACTAAAAATGCACCCGATGGCACCTTGTTGGCATGGAAGCAGAAAAAGCATGCAGATTATATATATACGGTAGGCAAGGGGGATACCTTGTCTGAAATAGCGCGACGTAATCAGGTGTCTTTACCGAAATTGCGTCAAGCAAACACCTTGAAGAATGATGTGATTTGGATAGGTCAAAAACTGGTTATTCCCGCGGGTTAAACTCTCATTTAAGCCTCATGCAATCGGTATGAGGTATCTTCATATTAAAGGTCGTTCATGCAAAGAATTAGTCTCTTATCCCCCCGTTTAGCCAACCAAATTGCTGCCGGAGAAGTGGTTGAACGACCCGCTTCTGTAGTGAAAGAACTGCTAGAGAACAGTTTGGATGCTGGTGCATCGCAATTAGATATTGATGTGGAACAGGGGGGCGTTAGGCGGATAAAAATACGTGATAATGGCACGGGTATCATGAAAGATGACCTAGCTTTGGCGTTAAGTCGTCATGCGACCAGTAAGATTATCACTCTGGATGACCTAGAGGCTGTGCGCACCTTGGGGTTTCGCGGTGAAGCTTTAGCCAGTATTAGTTCTGTGTCTAGGATGCATTTAACTTCTCAAGCCGAGGACGAAAGTGACGCTTGGCGTGTTGAAGCGGAAGGTAAAGATATGGCTGCTGCGATTCGTCCTGCTTCCCATCCACAAGGTACGACCATCGAAGTGCGAGACTTATTTTTTAACACGCCCGCACGTCGGAAATTCTTGCGTACTGAAAAAACGGAATTTACCCATTTGGAGGAAGTGGTGAAGCGTCTTGCTTTAAGCCGCTATGATACGGGCTTTCGTCTAAGCCACAATGGTAAGCAGGTTTATGATTTACGCCCTGTGACCGATCAGCTTCATGCGGAGCATAGGCTGGCAAGTTTGTTAGGTAAGAAGTTCATCGAAAACTCTCTGACTTTAGATGTTGAAGCGGCTGGGTTACGTTTGTGGGGCTGGATTGGCTTGCCGACCTTTTCTCGTTCACAAGCTGATTTGCAGTACTTTTTTGTTAATGGACGAGTGGTGAAAGATAAGTTGGTGGCCCATGCGGTTCGTCAGGCGTATCGAGATGTTTTATATAATGGACGCCACCCTACCTTTGTTTTGTATTTGGAGTTAGATCCATCGACGGTTGATGTGAACGTGCATCCTACTAAGCATGAGGTTCGCTTTCGAGATGGGCGTTTAGTGCATGATTTTTTGTTTAGCCGAATTCATAAAGCTATCGCAGATGTTCGCCCTGAGTCGGATGCGGCACCCGTGGGGGCAGGTCAAGAAAGTGGCCCGTATGAATCAAATATTACGGAACAGTCAGCCTTGCCTTTGGCGAATCGTCCAGCCGGTGGGCAGGATTGGATGAGACCATCTTCCAGTGTGGTGGATTCAGCTAGTGTACGAGGCCAGCTTGAGGGGATGCGTAGTCTGTCTGGTTATGCGCAAAATTATGCGGCGACTGTTGAGCAAGTAGATCCAGAGACGGGTGAGATTAGAGAGGTCGCTAGTCCACAGCTTAATAGCTCGGAGGCTTCGTCGTCGTTTGTTGAGGGGGGGGAGTACCAGAAAGTTCCTCCGTTGGGTTTTGCCATCGCTCAGTTGCATGGCGTTTATATTATTTCGGAGAGTGAGCAAGGGTTAATCTTAGTAGACATGCATGCAGCCCATGAGCGCATTGTGTATGAACGTATGAAAACGGCCTTTTATCAAAAAAATATTGCTTCTCAGCCTTTGTTGGTACCTATCAATATTTCTGTGTCGCAAAGCGAGGCAGATCTTGTTGAAGAAAGTAGCCATGTATTTGAGGCTTTTGGTTTTCGTGTTGAGCGTACTGGATTAGAGAGTGTCATGGTGCGTGAGGTGCCTGTAATTTTGATTCGAGGAGATGTTGAAGGCTTGGTTCGAGATGTCATTAGTGATTTGTCTGCGAATGGTGTCTCAGACCTTTTGGAAGCTCGTGCTAATGAGTTAATGGCGAGTATGTCGTGCCATGGGGCGGTGAGAGCCAATCGCAAGTTAACTATTGCCGAAATGAATAGCTTACTACGGGATATGGAAGTGACGGAACGAAGTGGCCAGTGCAATCATGGTCGACCAACTTGGGCTCATATGAGTATGTCGGACTTAGATAAACTTTTTTTGCGAGGGCGCTAATATGACAAAACCAAGTGTGGTTTGCCTGATGGGGCCGACGGCCTCAGGAAAAACTGGGTTGGCGGTAGAGTTAGCCCAGCACCACAATTTTGAAATTATTAGTGTTGATTCGGCTTTGGTTTACAAGGGGATGGACATTGGTACGGCGAAACCTGATGCCAATATTCTGGCCAAAGCGCCCCATCGATTGATTGATATTATTGATCCTTTGGAGTCTTATTCTGCGGCAGACTTTGTGTTGGATGCAGTTGAACAGTCACAAGAAATTTTGGCAAAGGGGAAAACGCCATTATTGGTGGGCGGCACCATGATGTATTTTAATGCCCTGCAAAAAGGCCTAGCGGAAATGCCGCAAGCAGACGCTGATGTACGTAGGCAGATTGAAAAAGAGGCGTTAGAAAGTGGTTGGGATGCGCTTCATGAGGCGTTAAAGAAGGTGGATCCCGAGGCCGCTTTGCGTATTCATCCGAATGACCCCCAGCGCTTGCAGCGTGCTTTGGAGGTTTACCGTCTTTCAGGGAAAACCATGACGCAGTTGTGGGCCGAGCAAGAGCCTATGTCTTTGCCTTTTGATCTGGTGAATTTAGCGGTGATGCCGAAAGAAAGAAGTGTGCTTCATGAGCGTATTGAGCAGCGTTTTTATGACATGATGGAGCAAGGTTTCCTTGCTGAAGTGGAAGGTTTTTATCAGCGCGGTGATCTGTCTATTGAGATGCCTTCTATGCGCTGTGTTGGTTATCGTCAACTTTGGCAATATTTAGACGGTGACGATTTGCTAGATGATGCTATCTTTAAAGGGGTAGTTGCTACACGCCAGTTGGCAAAAAGACAATTAACTTGGTTACGGGGGTGGGAGAATCTTGCGATTTTTGACAGTTTGTCAAAAGATCTTGTACCAGAAGCCTTGAATTACATAGAAAGCAGGATTATATAGGGGAAATGGAGAAAAATTTGGTGTAGTATCTACGATATTGTTTTATCGAGATTTAATTTCATATTTTACGCTTACTTAAGGAGATTCCAATGTCAAAAGGGCAATCATTACAAGACCCTTATCTAAATGTTCTACGTAAAGAGAGAGTGCCAGTTTCTATCTTTCTAGTGAACGGTATTAAGCTTCAAGGTCAAATCGAATCATTCGATCAGTTTGTGATTCTATTAAAAAACACCGTTAGTCAAATGGTTTATAAACATGCCATTTCGACGGTTGTGCCTTCTCGTACTATCCGCATCCCGACTCCTGATCAGCCGGAAGATGCCGCTGAATAGCTTGGCCGTTGTAGGGCAAGCAGAGGAATACCAGATTGTTTTTTGAACGCCCCGATAGCGGTGATCTTGCTGTTTTAGTTCATATGGATTTTCATGATCAACATGAGTCTTATGGACCTGAAGAGTTTATTGAGCTTGCTATTTCGGCTGGCGCCGATCCTGTTGCTGTTGTAACTGGATCCCGTCAGCGCCCCGATTCTAGATACTTTGTCGGCACAGGCAAGCTAGATGAAATCAAAGATATTGTTGATCGTGAAGAGGCCGAAGTGGTGCTTTTTGATCATGCTTTATCTCCTTCCCAAGAACGTAATTTAGAAAGTGCCCTACAGTGTCGAGTGATTGACCGTACTGGGCTTATCTTGGATATTTTTGCTCAACGTGCACGTACCCATGAAGGTAAGTTGCAGGTGGAGCTTGCTCAACTACAACATACATCAACTCGTCTTATTCGAGGCTGGACGCATTTAGAGCGCCAAAAAGGCGGTATCGGTATGCGTGGGCCGGGTGAGACGCAGCTTGAAACGGACCGTCGATTGTTGCGAGAGCGCATTAAGGCTATTCAAAAGCGTTTAGCTAAGGTGGATTCTCAGCGTGATCAAAATCGTCGTTCTCGCTCTCGTTCTGCTGTGCCGACGGTTTCCCTTGTTGGTTATACCAATGCAGGCAAATCAACGCTATTTAATCGTGCGACGGGGGCGGATGTTTTTGCCGCAGATCAGTTGTTTGCTACTTTGGATCCAACGTTAAGGCGTTTGGATGTCGAGCAAATTGGTTCAATTGTTTTGGCGGACACGGTTGGTTTTATTCGACAGTTGCCCCATAGATTGGTGAAAGCCTTTCAAGCGACCTTAAAAGAGTCTTCCGAGGCTGATTTGCTGTTGCATGTGGTGGACGCTGCGGATATTTCGCGTGATGAAAATATTTCCCATGTGGATGCTGTGTTGGAAGAAATTGGTGCTAATGAAGTGCCTGTTTTGAAGGTTTTCAATAAAATTGATGCCTTGCCAACGGCAGAGCCAAGAATTGATAGGGATGCCGAAGGGAACCCCTATCGAGTTTGGCTGTCTGCACGTGATGGTCTTGGTATTGATTTGTTAAAGCAAGCGATTGCCGAGCTGATGGGCGAAGATGTGATGAACGAAACGCTTTACTTGTCTAATGATTTGGGCCGATTGCGGGCCATGTTGTTTGAGCATGGGGCGGTAAGATCGGAGCACTTTGATGAAGACGGTCGATCGGTACTTAACGTCAGGTTGCCGAAAAAAGATTATTTACAGCTTTTGGCTCGTGCTGGTACATCTGAGGATCAGGTTGAAGCAGCAGTAAGCTAACAGAATTATCATTAAAATAAAGTGGAGACGTAGTATGGCCTGGAATGAACCGGGTAATAACGACAATGACCCATGGAATCCAGATAAGAACCGTAATAATGGTGCTGGGCGCCCTGATGATGGTCGTGAGAAAGATGCTGATAAAGGAGATCCATGGGGTCGCCAGACTGGTGGAAGAGATCAAGGTCCTCCTGATTTAGATGAGGCCTTCAGAAAGCTGATGGATATGCTGGGTGTGAAAAAAACACGTAAAGGCGGTTCCGGTGGCGGTAATGACTCTGGCTTATCAGGAAAATTCAGTAGTGGCTTGATTGCGATTGTTCTTATCGGTTTGTTGGCCTTATGGGCGGCGACAGGTGTGTATCAGGTCGATCAGCAAGAGCGTGGTGTTGTACTTCGTTTAGGTAAGTATAATGCGACTGTTTTGCCGGGTTTGCATTGGAATCCACCACTCATTGATTCTGTTAGTAAGGTGAATGTGACTAAGGTTCGTTCCCATGATCATAAAGCATTAATGCTCACGGTTGATGATGCAATTGTTGAAGTGGGTGTTTCTGTGCAGTATTCGGTGCAAGATCCTAAGAATTTCTTGATCAATGTACGTGACCCTGAAGAGTCGCTTGCTCAGGTGACGGAAAGTGCACTTCGTCATGTAGTGGGTAGCTCTGAAATGGATCAAATCTTAACAGAAGGTCGAGAGCTATTGGCGGCAGAGGTTAAGGCGCGTATCCAAGACTATAGTAATTTGTATGGAACTGGTTTGCTGATTTCAAAGGTTAACGTGGAAAATACTCAAGCGCCTACTCAGGTGCAAGAGGCATTTGATGATGTTATCAAGGCGAAAGAAGATGAGCTAAGAGTGCGTAACGAAGCGGAATCTTATGCTAATGGTATTATTCCTGAGGCGCGTGGTAGAGCGCAGCGTATTAGGGAAGAGGCGGAAGCTTATCGTTCTGAGATTGTGGCTCGTGCTGATGGTCAAGCCGATCGTTTTGATCGCTTGTATCGAGAATACACTAAGGCGCCTGATGTCACTCGTCGTCGTTTGTATATTGAAACCATGGAATCCGTTTATCAAAACGTGAATAAGGTGGTTGTTGATACTGAAGGTGGAAACAACATGATGTATTTACCTCTTGATCAGTTGATGAAGCAGAGTGCTAGTTCTGGTGCTGCTGGTGCATTGGGTTCTAATGATATTAGTAACCTAACGGATCAGGTGCTGAATGAATTGCGTAAACGTCAAGGTGCTAAAACAACAAGAGAGGGTAGAAACTAATGAAAGGCTTTTCTTTTATCGTTTTATTTGTCCTTCTTTTGAGTGTGCTTGTTGCTTCTCAGACGCTTTATGTTGTGAAAGAAACAGAGCGTGCAGTTGTGCTGAAGTTTGGTGAAATTGTCGAGGCGGATGTTCAGCCTGGTATTCACTTTAAATTACCAGTTATGAATGAAGTGAAGAAGTTCGATGCGCGTATTTTGACCATGGACTCTCGTCCTCAACGTTATTTGACGTTGGAGAAAAAAGCGGTAGTGGTTGATTCTTATGTGAAGTGGAAGATTGATTCTGTTGCTAAATATTATCAAGCGACTTCAGGTGATGAAATCATTGCCAATCGAGTGCTTTCGTCTCGTGTTGATACTGGGCTCCGTAATAAGTTCGGTGAGCGAACTATGCATGAAGTGGTGTCTGGGGAACGTGATCAGTTAATGACTGAATTACGTGACGACTTGAATAAAGTCGCTCAGAACGAGCTGGGTATTTCTATTGTTGATATTCGTGTTAAGCGTATTGATTTGCCGCCAGATGTGAGTGAGTCCGTTTATCAGCGTATGAGAACTGAGCGTGAGCGTGAAGCCCGTGAGCACAGATCGAAAGGTTTGGAGCTTGCTGAAGGTATTCGTGCTGATGCTGATAGGCAGCAGGTAGTATTAGAAGCGGAAGCGCAACGTGATGCCGAGATGATTCGCGGTGACGGTGATGCTAAAGCAGCGGCTATTTATTCTAATGTTTACACGCAAGACCCTGAGTTTTATGAGTTCTATCGTAGTTTGCAGGCCTATCGTGCTAGCTTTGAAGGTAAGAATGATTTATTTGTTCTTAAGCCTGATGGTGAGTTCTTTAAGTACTTAAATAGTGCAACAAAATAGAGTGATTATTCGTCAATAATCTGTCATGGGGCCTATTTGTTAAAATAGGAAACATGGTACTATTACGCAAACCGGGCAACGCCCGGTTTTTTAATGGTCAAAATAAAGAGATTCTATGCAAGAATTATTGCAGTCGCTGCTGGTTGGCGTCAGCTTGTTATTAATTGCCGAGGGTGTATTGCCGTTTTTGGCTCCAAATATTTGGAGGGAAATTATGGTGAGAGCCGTCGCTAGCTCGGATTTTAATTTACGAATTCTGGGCGCAATTAGTATGTTTCTTGGGTTAATACTTCTTTTGCTGACCCGAAGCTAAGAGGAAAATTTAATGGCATTAGCAGATCGTTGGTTGCTTCCTGAAGGTGTTGATGAGGCCTTACCTGAGCAGGCTGCTAAAATTGAACACCTTAGAAGAACGCTGCTGAATCTCCACGCTAGTTGGGGATACCACTTAGTGATACCCCCTCTTTTAGAATATTTAGACTCCCTTCTTACTGGTGCTGGTTCAGACCTAGAAAATGAAACCTTTAAGGTGATTGATCAGTTATCTGGTCGTCTTCTCGGTATTCGGGCGGATTTCACTTCTCAGGTTGCTCGTATTGATGCCCATTGCCTTAAAGAAGAAGGTGTTCAGCGTCTAAGTTATTGCGGTAGTGTACTAAGAACCATGCCGGCCGGTTTGGATGGTACTCGTAGCCCTATTCAGCTGGGCGCAGAAATTTATGGTCATGGTGGCGTAGAAAGCGATATTGAGGTCTTATCTTTGATGTTGGAGACCTTGTCTGCGACAGGGCTGTCAAATACGGTCCTTGATCTTGGTCATGTGGATATTGTTAATGGCGTACTGACTGCCTGTGATTTGAATACAGATCAAAAAAATAAGTTGATTGAGCTCTATAAAGCAAAGGATTTACCTGAACTGGACCGTTATGTTGAAGAGCTTGCTTTGCTTGATTCTCAAGCTCAATGGTTGGTTGGCTTGCCACGCTTATGTGGTGGGGTAGAGGTGCTAGAGCGTGCAGCTGAACTATTTGTTGATGTCAGCGATTCTATTAGTCGCGCGTTGGCCTTGCTTGAAGAGGTGAGTAATGCAGTGGCGGCTCGTTTTCCCTCTGTCGGTTTGCATTTTGACTTGAGTGATTTGGTTTCTTACAACTATCACACAGGGTTGGTCTTCGCCGCTTATTTACCTGGGCATGGTAATGCGATTGCCCGTGGTGGTCGTTACAATAACATTGGTCAAGTGTTTGGTCGTCCTCGACCTGCTACGGGGTTTAGTACCGATGTGAAGGCCTTGGTTGGCCTTGTTAATCTGCAGATAGAAAAACCAAAAACTGTTTTATCGCCTGTTAGTGTGAATGATGCTCTTTGGAAAAAAGTGAATTCATTGCGTGCTGAAGGTTATCGTGTCGTCGAGATGTTGGAAGAAACCTACACTGGTGATGCCGATTTCAAGCTGGATTTGATTGCTGGGACTTGGCAGTTAATACCAGTTTAAAGCGAGATTTTTTTTAAGAACTATCTAAATGAGACCTGAAATTATGGGTAAGAACGTTGTTATTCTAGGCACTCAATGGGGTGATGAAGGTAAGGGTAAGGTTGTTGACTTACTGACTGAAGATGTCGCTGCTGTTGTTCGTTTTCAAGGTGGGCACAATGCGGGTCACACTTTAGTTATCGATGGTAAGAAGACCGTATTGCATTTGATTCCTTCTGGGATTTTACGTGAAGGTGTTCAATGTATTATTGGTAATGGTGTCGTTTTATCTCCTGCTGCTTTGAAAAAAGAAACGCTTGAATTGCTAGAGCAAGGTGTTCCGGCAGTGGACCGTTTGAAGATCAGTGAGGCTTGCCCATTGATTTTGCCATATCATATTGCCGTTGATCAGGCCCGTGAGCTGGCGAAGGGCGAGAAAAAAATAGGCACAACAGGGCGTGGTATCGGTCCTGCCTATGAGGATAAAGTGGCGCGCCGTGCTATCCGTGTTGGCGATTTGCTTGATGCGGAGCGCTTTGCGTCTAAGTTAAAAGAAGTGCTTGAGTACTATAACTTTATACTGACTAACTACCATAAAGTTGAACCTATCTCCTTCGATGAAGTATACGCTGAAGGTTTGGAGATGGCTGAATTCTTACGCCCTATGGTGGCAGATACCATTACCTTGTTGCATGATTTGCGTAAAGCTGGTGCGAACATCATGTTTGAAGGCGCTCAAGGTTCCTTATTGGATGTGGATCACGGTACTTATCCGTACGTGACTTCATCTAATACTACGGCTGGTGGTGCGCCAACGGGCACTGGCTTTGGTCCTTTGTATCTGGATTATGTGCTGGGTATTACCAAGGCTTATACCACTCGCGTAGGTTCAGGTCCTTTCCCTACGGAATTATTTGATGAAGACGGTGAGCGTTTGGGTGTTCGTGGTCATGAGTTTGGTGCGACTACTGGGCGTTCTCGTCGTTGTGGTTGGTTTGATGCAGTGGCGCTTCGTCACGCGGTTCAAATTAACTCTGTATCGGGTATTTGTCTAACTAAGTTAGATGTATTGGATGGTTCATCTGTGATTAAGGTTTGTGTTTCTTACACAGGCGCAGATGGTAGTCCTGTTGCAGGCTCTCTAGTGGATAGCGAAGGTTATGAGCAGGCACAACCTGTTTATGTGGAGCTGCCTGGTTGGGTAGAATCAACGGTTGGTGCTGAAAACTTTGAGGCTTTACCAAAAAATGCTCAAGACTATATTCGTTTCCTAGAAGATCAGGTGGGTGTTCCTGTCGATATTATTTCTACTGGCCCAGATCGTAATGAAACCATTGTTATTCGAGACCCATTCAAGCATTAATTTTTAATGTTTTTTAAAAGGCCGCTTTATGCGGTCTTTTTTGTGCTTTAAGTGGCTAAAATCCAGCATATAAGTATTCTTTGTAAATAGATTGAAAAGAGGGTGCTGTGTTCTTTCTGTGCTGAGGTAGTATTTACAATTAGAACTGTCAAATTGTAAAGATCGCTGATTTATAAGCGAATTAGGAGAAGAAATAATGGTGAAATTACTGCTTGCTGACGATGATGCCCGTTTATCTGACCTGATTAAGGATTACTTTACTGGTGAAGGCTATGAGGTTATCCATGCTTGGAATGGGCGCGAAGCTTTAGAGTTAATGGCGGCCAATATGCCTGATATTGTTATTCTTGATGTGATGATGCCTGAGTTGGATGGCTTTGAAACCTTAAAGCAGATCCGTAATAAAAGTGCTGTTCCGGTTATTATGTTGACGGCAAAAGGCGATGATATTGATCGTATTTTGGGGCTAGAAATGGGGGCGGATGATTATTTGTCGAAGCCTTTTAACCCAAGGGAGTTGTTGGCGCGTATCAAAGCTATTTTGCGTAGGGCGAGCCAAGAGCCTGAAGGGGATCCAACAGCAGATATTGATTTGTCTGGTGTGTTGTTGCGTCGTAAAGATCGCACTGTCTATCTTCAGGGGGAATTGGTTGAGCTGACGACATCTGAATACACCTTGTTAGAGTGTATGTTAATGGTGCCGGGGCAGGTTTTGACTAAGCAAGAGTTATCTGAAAAAGCGCTTGGCCGTAAGTTAACCATGTATGATCGCAGTCTTGATATGCATATTAGTAATTTACGCAAAAAGATTGGTAATTTGGAAAATGGTGATCCGCGTATTAAAACGGTTCGTGGTGTTGGTTATATATTTGTCTCGAGTGAATAAGGTATTTCGCCTTTTATGAAAAATACTTTTCTGCGTGTGTTTCTGGTCGTGCTTTTGTCTAATATTGTGGTTGTGAGTATTGGTTTGGGCACGATTCAATTTATCCAGAAGCGCAACCAGGTTTCGGCTGATGTGCTTGGTGATGTTGGGGTGCAGTTAGTTGCTGGCTATGAAAAATTTGGCATACAGGTATTGCAAGAGGCCATGAAGCGGGCTGAAAAGCGATTGTCTGGCACCATTTATCTTTATCAAGAAAATGGCCGTCCTCTTCTTAAGCCTTTGCCGCGTAATTTTAGGGAACGAAATTCATCTGAGGTAGATAATCGTCCTGCTGCAGATTTTCTCCATAGTCAGTTTATTCAGGTGATTGGCGGTAGCAATACCCAATATTTGCTGATCTTTAATCCTAACCCCAAGATAGACTCTCTTGCTCCAGAGGCGGTTGTAGGTTTCTCTTTGCTTGGTTTGTTTATTTCTAGTGGTGTATTGGCTTATTGGTTATTGGGGCCTTTATTAAGCCTACAGCGAGCCACGCGTTCCTTTGGTCGTGGTGATATGGCGGTGCGAGTTGAGGGTAAACTAGCTCGAAGAAGTGATGCTGTGGGTAAGTTGGCTCGTGAGTTTAATGAGATGGCTGGGCGAATAGAGACGCTTTTATCGTCGAAAGAGCGATTGATGCGTGATGTTTCCCATGAGTTGCGTACGCCTTTGGCGAGAATTGAAGTGGCGTTAACGATAGCGGAAGACAAGTATGGGCTTGAAGTGCAAAAAGATTACTTGTGTCGTATCCGAACAGAGCTTCATGAGCTGGATGAACTGATAGGGCAAGTATTGACGTTAAGTCGTCTAGAAGAAGCATCGTTAAAAAAAGAAGAGATGGATGTGCAGGAGTGGCTTAGTGAAATTGTTGCTGATGTCAGTTTTGAAAGCCAGCTTAAGGGGATTTCGGTCACTAAGTCTGGCAGCTTGCCAAAAACCTTGTTAGGAGATCCGCTTCAGCTACGGCATGCTATTGAAAATGTGCTACGTAATGCTTGTTTTTATGTTGGTGAGGGTGGTGTGGTTGAGGTGACAACTAAAGAAGTGTCAGGCTCGGCGTTGATTTGTGTACGTGATAATGGACCTGGTGTTGCTGAGGATAAGCTAGAAAAAATCTTTCATGCTTTTTATCGTTCCTCTGATGCTCGAGAGGCCAATAGTGGTGGTTTTGGTGTTGGTTTAACCATTTCACAGCGTATTATTCGTGCCCATAAGGGGCAGATTACCGCTTGTAATCGTGAGCTTGGTGGCCTAGAGGTGTGTTTCCTTTTGCCATTAGCGTGAATGTTTAATTAGTTCTTCCTGCCTATGCTTTCTAATCTATAAATAAACTGCTTGTTATTCTGTGTTGAGATAAGTAATAT
This sequence comes from Marinomonas transparens, assembly GCF_016463975.1. Classification (GTDB taxonomy): domain Bacteria; phylum Pseudomonadota; class Gammaproteobacteria; order Pseudomonadales; family Marinomonadaceae; genus Marinomonas; species Marinomonas transparens. The sequence goes on from NZ_JAEMNX010000006.1 coordinate 105,046, forward strand.
CCACGCCGCAAGTTGGCTAGGCAGTCGCCGCCTGATATTTATTATCGGGGGGAGGAAAGTCCGGGCTTCGCAGGGTAAAGTGCCAGGTAACGCCTGGGGGGCGTGAGCCTACGGAAAGTGCAGCAGAAAATAAACCGCCTAAGCAGCTTGCTGCCGGTAAGGTTGAAATGGTGCGGTAAGAGCGCACCGCGCGACTGGTAACAGTTCGTGGCAAGGTAAACCCCACTTGAAGCAAGACCAAATAGGAACTCTTTGGCGTGACCCGCGCTGAGTTCGGGTAGGTTGCTAAAGACGTGCAGTGATGTACGTATTAGATGAATGACTGTTCTCGACAGAACCCGGCTTATCGGCCAACTTGCTTTCTTTCCCTTTCTTGTTACTTTTGTATTACCCTCATTTATTATTGCCTCAAAGTGCTGCTTTATAGCCCAGTATTTATCGTACTGCCCTCTTTCTGATGTTTGGTTTTCTCATTTGTGTGTGTTTATGCCTTTGGCTGGCATATCAATGTTCAATCTCTCCTTTGTTCCCATTTTCTCGAAGCATTTCTTTTATTTTAGGGTTAGACCGTCTTTTTTTGGCTTTTTTGCTTATTTTTTTTACTCTTTTGACTAAAAGGTGTTAAATTGTGGGATAAAGTGTCGATAAGTGGGATATGGTTGTGTTTAGAGGTATTCATCAGGTCAGTGTAGATGCAAAGGGGCGTATGTCGCTTCCTGCACGCCTGCGTGATGAGCTAGCTCAATACGAAGAAGATGGTGTGGTTGTCACCATTGACCCTATTTCCCGTTGTTTGCTGCTCTATCCTTTAACTGAATGGGAGCAAATTCAGCAAAAGTTAGACAAGTTACCGACCTTTCAACCGCAAGCAAGACGGCTGCAGCGTTTATTGGTTGGCCATGCTACGGATTTGGAAGTAGATAAAGCGGGACGGATTCTGTTGCCAGGGCCGTTGCGTGACTTTGCTCGTCTGGATCGTAAGTTAACGATTTTAGGGCAAGGTAAAAAATTGGAAATTTGGAGTCAGGAAGAGTGGGAGGCACAGCGTGAAGACTACTTGTCCGAAGACTCTCTTGAGGACCTACAAATCGAAACCATGATGGACATATCTCTATGACAAACACGATGGCTGAACACATAAGCGTCATGCTTAATGAGTCTGTCGATATGCTAGTGACCAATGCTGACGGCCTTTATGTGGACGGCACCTTTGGTCGTGGTGGCCATACTCGCTTGGTTTTGAATCGATTAAATGAAGGTGGCAAATTGCTTGGGTTCGATAAAGACCCTGTGGCAATTGCTCATGGTAAAGCGTTAGAGCAAGAAGACTCACGTTTCTCTATTGTACAAGACAGTTTTGCCAATATGTCTGAGCACATAGCTAGCGTATTTGGTGTCGAGAGGGTAGACGGGGTGATGATGGACCTTGGTGTTTCATCGCCACAGATTGATGATGCGGAACGCGGCTTTAGCTTCATGAATGACGGTCCTCTTGATATGCGAATGAATCCTGATGAGGGAGTGAGTGCCGCTGAATGGATTGCCTATGTTGACGAAAAAGAGTTGGCTGATGTGATGTATCAATATGGCGAAGAAAGGTTTTCTCGACGTATTGCCAAAGCTATTTGTGAATATCGATCTCATACTCCCATTTTAACCACACTACAGCTTTCAAAGGTGGTAGCGGAAGCCAATCCAGCCTGGGAAAAAGGTAAAAACCCTGCCACTCGGGCATTTCAAGGTATTCGAATTTTTATCAATAATGAATTGGGTGATTTGGAATTGGGTCTTGAGGCGGCAACTAAGGCGCTAAAAGTGGGTGGTCGTTTAGCGGTTATCAGTTTTCACTCCCTTGAAGATCGTATTGTGAAACGCTTTATGAAGTTGCAGGCGAAAGGGCCTGAATTACCAAGACATTTGCCGATTCGAAATGCCCATTTGGACATTAAGTTTAAAACGGTTGGTAAGGCAATTAAGCCATCGCAGTTTGAAGTAAGTGAAAACGTGCGTTCTCGAAGTGCTGTGTTACGGGTCTTGGAGAGGGTGAGTGATTAATCTGCATTTTTCATCTAGCGCTTTTATTCCTGGTGTTTTTTTACTTGCTGGAGTGTCTGTTGCGGTAGTGATACAGGTTTATGACTTTAGAAAAGATTTTTCTTATCTTCAGACTCTGAAGAAAGCTGAAGTGAATTACGAAGTAAAGTGGGGACAGTTGTTGCTCGAGCAAAGCGCATTAACTCAGCCAAGTCGTTTAGAGCAAGCGGCTATTAAACATTTAAATATGCATTCACCCTCACAGGATGAGCTAATCATAGTAAAACCATGAATATTGAAAACGGTGTACACCGTCCCGGAAAATGGCGCTTTAGATTTGTTTACGGCATTGCTTTGTTGCTGTTTCTTATTGCGGGTGGCCGGCTTTTTTATCTGACCGTTGTTGATAAAGAGTTTCTACAGAATCAAGGCGAAATGAGAGCCGTGAGAACGGAAGCGATTCCTGCAACGCGAGGGATGATTTTGGATCGTCGTGGTGAGCCTTTGGCTGTGAGTACGCCCACTTGGACCATTATTGCTAACCCTCGAGCCCTATGGAAAATGGAGCGAGATCCATCTCAAGGTATTGGTCCTGAGCAGGAAATTAAAAGACTTGCTGGGGCTATGGGGGTTGGTCGGGCTTGGTTGCAGGAAAAATTTGAAGCTAATAAAAAGCGTTCTTTTATGTATTTAAAGCGGCAGATTCCACCTAATGAGGCTGACGCTATTATGGCGGCTAATGTAGTAGGGGTAAGTAAAACTAAAGAATATAAGCGCTTTTATCCAGCTGGCGAAGTTGCCTCTCATGTGGTGGGCTTTACTAATATTGATGATAAAGGGCAGGAGGGTATCGAGCTTGCCTATGATGAAGCCTTAGAGGGGCATGCCGGTAAGCGTAGGTATGTAAAGGATTTATCAGGCAATATTGTGCATGGCGTTGGGGTCGAAAAAACAGAGCGTCCGGGTGAGAATATTGAGTTAAGTATCGACTTAAGATTGCAGTATTTGGCTTATCGAGAGCTGAAGGCTGCGGTGACTGAACATAGGGCAACCTCGGCCTCTGCGGTTATTTTGGATGTGAAAACAGGGGAGATTTTGGCGATGGTGAATCAGCCATCCTATAACCCTAATGATCGTTCGAAATTAGAGTATGAAGAGTTGCGTAATCGTGCAGTGATCGATTTATTCGAGCCGGGTTCAACGATGAAGCCTTTTACTTTGTCTGCAGCACTTATGTCTGGTCAGTATACGACTGAATCGACAATCAATACTTCTCCTGGGTATTTGCGCTTTGGACGCTTTACGATACGAGATGCGGCCAATTATGGGACGATTAATCTTGAAAAGCTGTTAATCAAATCCAGTAACGTAGGTTCTTCTAAAATTGCGCTCTCTCTACCTCAAGATGCCATTTGGAATATGGACTATGAGTTAGGAATCGGTTCTGCTGTGGGGATAGGTTTCCCCGGTGAGGCATCAGGTGTTTTGCCTTCACACCCTAAGTGGCATCCATCTGAGATTGCAACATTAGCTTATGGTTATGGTTTGTCGGTTTCAACCTTGCAGCTGGCTCAAGCCTATATGACTTTAGCAAATGCGGGTTATCGTGTACCTGTTACGATTTTTAAGCAAGATGTGCCGGCTCAAGGGAAGCAGGTTATTCCACCTAAGGTTGCTAAAGATGTATTGAAAATGATGGAAGCGGTTGTGCAAAAGGGCTCTGGTAGAGCTGCGCAGATTCCCGGCTATAGGGTGGCGGGTAAAACAGGAACCGTGCATAAGGTTGGCACAAAAGGTTATGAGTACGATCAGTATATTGCATTGTTCGCTGGGGTAGCACCTGCTACTAATCCAAGGTTAGCGATGGTGGTTATGGTTAATGACCCTAAAGGGCGTGAATATTATGGTGGTGAAGTTGCAGCGCCTGTGTTCTCTCGTGTTATGGAGGGGGCGTTAACTACTTTGAATATTTATCCAGATTTGCCTGAAGGATTAAGGGAGGTGCGATTACAGACCAAGAAAGTGCCTTACCAAGTGGTTCAGGGTGGCTAAATGGGGCAGCTAACTCATGAACAGTTACTTAAGATCGCAGGTCATCCTATTGAGGGTGATCTGCGTTCTGCTATTTATAAGCGAATAGAAACAGACAGCCGAAAGGTAGATAAAGAGACCATATTTTTTGCCCTGCCGGGAGTGGCGTCAAATGGTTGGGATTACCTTGATCAGGTGGCTGCTTTAGGTTGTCGAGTGGCAGTAGTGCCGGATAATTTAGGGTTGACGCATCCGGACATTTATTTGCTGCCTGCGGCAAAACCGACAGAGCTTTTGGTGGCGTGTTTACATGGTTTTTTTGGGCGTATGCCAGAAAAGATTGTTGCCGTTACTGGTACCAATGGTAAATCGTCTATTTGTTATTATCTTGCTCAGTTGGCTGAGTATGTTGGCCTAAAAAGTGGTTTGATTAGCACTTTTGGTATTGGACCTTTAGGGTGTTTGAAAGATGCGCAACAAACGACACCGGATATTTTATCTTTACATAATACCTTGATGTCATTAGCGGATGAAAATGTCAATTTCGTTGCTTTTGAAGCTTCCTCCCATGCTTTAGATCAAGGGCGCATTGACGGTGTGCCATTTCAAACCGCGGTGTTTTCAAATCTTTCCCATGATCACCTAGATTACCATGGTGATATGTCGTCTTATGCTGAGGCGAAACGACGTTTGTTTACGTTTCCGGGTATTAAATATTCTATTTTCTGCTTAGACGACGAGTTTACGTCTTTTATGACGGCGGCGGCTATTAGTACGGATTGCTATTTTTATAGCGAGCAAAACCCAAGCGCTGATTTTTATGTGAAGGATTTGGTTTTTCAACCCTCAGGTTGCCAATTTGTCTTGTGTCATCCAGAGGGAGTGTTGGATGTGTTTTTGCCCTTATTAGGCCGCTTTAATATTCAAAATGCGTTGGCGGCCTTGTCCTCTCTTTGGTATCAAGTTGAAGATAGGAGTAGGTTGCTGGAGGGGTTGTCCTATTTACAAGGTGCGCCGGGGCGAATGGATAAGGTGCAGGTTCCAGATGCGCCTATTGTTGTTGTGGATTATGCCCATACACCGGATGCGTTGAAAGTGGCTTTGCAAGCACTTAAGGAGCACTCGCAAGGCAGATTGATTTGTGTGTTTGGTTGTGGCGGCGATAGAGATAAGACTAAGCGTCCGTTGATGATGGAGGCAGTGATGAATCATGCCGACGCTATTTGGTTAACATCGGACAATCCGCGCACTGAATCTGTTGAACAAATTATAGCTGATACTTTATCGTCAGTGGATAGGTCTGCTCTTGTGCAAAAGGGAGGCTTATATGTTGAAGCGGATCGGCGTCTTGCAATACAGGCGGCCATTTCGTCAGCCAGTATAGATGATGTCATTTTGATTGCTGGTAAAGGGCATGAAACCTATCAAGATATTCAGGGTGTAAAGCACCATTTTGATGATAGGGAAGAAGCACGAGAGGGATTGAAAAAATATGTTAATTAGACTGACTCTTGCAGATATTGCTGCTGTTTGTGGTGGCGAGCTTATTGGTGGTAATAGAGAAATATTTTCTGTTGTTACTGATACTAGAAAAATTACATTAGGTTGTATTTTTGTTGCCCTCAAGGGAGAGCGGTTTGATGGTCACGATTATGCTGTTTCCGCAATGGAAAGTGGTGCTGTTGGTGTTGTTTCTGATCGTGATCTTGATGTGTCTGCTTTTGTTAAAGTGGCAGATACCCAAGTGGCCTACGGTTGTATAGCACGATTTATTCGTGATGCTTTTCAGGGGCCTGTCATTTGTATTACAGGGAGCAATGGTAAAACAACGGTAAAGGATTGGTTAGCCCAGTCACTTATTGATAAAAGTGTGTTAAAAACACGCGCCAATTTGAATAATCAAATTGGTGTGCCGCAGACCTTGCTTGAATTAGAGAAAGAACACCAAGTTGCAGTGATTGAGGCGGGTACGAATTATCCGGGTGAAATAGAGCGGTTAGCTAAGATCGCTGTGCCTGATATGGTGATATTGACGAATGCCAGTGGCAGTCATTTTGAAGGTCTTGGAAGTCTTGAGGGGATCGCCAAAGAAAAAGGTTGTTTGATTACGGGCTCTGCGCCCGAAGCGAAAGTGATTTTGAATTCCGATGATGGTTTTTTTGATTATTGGTGTGGTTTGGCTGAAGCACGAAAAGTGTGTTCTTTTGGTTTCACCGAGTCTGCGGATCTTTATGCTTTTGATATCGAGCTGGGGGCTGAATCTAGTACAGCTATGTTTCGTTATGATGGGCAAACTTTACCCGTTTTTGTTGCTGGGGCAGGTAAACATCAAATTGCGAATGGCATGGCGGTGGTGTTGGCCTTGCTAGAAACTGGGATGGACTTCCAACAAGCGGTTGATAAATTAGCTTCCCCTGTTCTTGTCGCTGGACGTTTAGAGCGATTTGAGACAAAAAATGGAGCCCTATTAATTAATGATTGTTACAATGCCAACCCAGCTTCGGTCAAAGCCGCAATCGATGTGCTTGCCATACAGCCAGTGACGTCAAGCTGGGTGATTTTGGGGGGGTTAGGTGAATTAGGTGAGCAACAGGATCAATTCCATATTGAGCTAGGAAATTACGCCATGGATAAAGGTGTATCCGGTTTGGTGTGTCTTGGGCCGGTTGCAAAGGTAGCGGGCGAGGCGTTTAGAAAAAGAGGTGGCCACGCTGTTTTTTGTAAAACCCATGAAGAAGCCGCGGCTGCAGTACAATTGCTTGATGATAAATATGCCATTTTAGTTAAGGGGTCTCGCTCCGCTAGGATGGAAAATGTAATTAATATTTTAAAAAATTAGGATATCCCTTACTAATGCTACTCCTGTTAACGGATTATTTAAGCCAGTACCATACATTTTTTGGTGTTTTTAATTACTTGTCTTTACGCGCTATTTTGGGCGTGCTTACGGCGCTGGCGATTTCTCTTTTGATCGGTAATACCGTTATCGTTTTGTTGCAGCGTTTACAGATAGGGCAGGCGGTTCGAAGTGATGGTCCGCAGACGCATTTAAGTAAGGCGGGTACCCCTACGATGGGGGGGGCGCTGATTATTTTTTCGATTTCTGTCAGTACCTTGTTATGGGGGGATTTGCGTAACCAATATGTATGGGTTGTTTTGTTGGTGATGTTGTCTTTTGGTCTAGTGGGTTGGGTTGATGACTATCGGAAAGTAGTTGAAAAAAATCCACGTGGATTGCCAGCAAAGTGGAAATATCTTTGGCAAAGTGTATTTGGTCTTGCTGCTGCTTTTTTCTTGTATTACACCGCCAACACGCCAGCTGAAACGGCGCTGATTGTTCCTCTATTTAAAGAGGTCGCTATTCCACTGGGCATCTTTTTTGTTGTGCTCACTTATTTTGTCATTGTTGGTACCAGTAATGCGGTGAATTTAACTGATGGTCTTGACGGTTTAGCTATCTTGCCGACCGTTTTGGTTGGTGGTGCGTTAGGGGTGTTTGCTTATTTAACGGGTAATGTTCGCTTCGCCGATTATTTGTTGATTCCCTATGTTCATGGTTCTGGTGAGTTGATTGTATTTTGTGCGGCTTTGGTTGGCGCGGGGTTGGGCTTTTTATGGTTTAACACCTATCCAGCGCAAATTTTTATGGGTGATGTGGGGTCTTTAGCATTAGGGGCGGCATTGGGTACGATTGCCGTGATTGTGCGTCAAGAGTTGGTGCTGTTCATCATGGGCGGTGTGTTTGTGATGGAAACCGTATCGGTTATTTTGCAGGTTGCTTCCTATAAGTTAACCAAACGAAGAATTTTTCGCATGGCGCCGATACATCATCATTTCGAGTTAAAAGGCTGGGCTGAACCTAAAGTCATTGTGCGCTTTTGGATCATTACAGTGTGTTTGGTGTTGGTGGGATTTGCTACCTTAAAAGTACGTTAGGGGTTTTGTATGTCGTTGATCGGGTCCGATCGGGTTAGAGCCGTTGTAGGCTTGGGGGCGACAGGCTTGTCTTGCGTACGCTTTTTGGCAAGTAAGGGGATCGATTTTTATGTGGTGGATTCTCGTGATAATCCACCAGGGTTAGAAGAGGCTAAAAAGTTTTGTCCAGAAGATAGGATTTTCACGGGTGACCTTTCTGTACTTGATACTCTTGGGGTGACAGAGCTTTATGTTAGTCCGGGTATTCCATTAAGAACGCCTGTGTTGTTAGATCTGGCGAGTCGTGGTGTGGCCATGCGCGGCGATATCGATTTATTTTGTGATTATGCTGACGCTCCTTTTATTGCTATTACAGGATCTAATGCGAAAAGTACGGTTACCACCTTGGTAGCCTTGTTGCTGCAATCTTGCGGTAAAGATGCGAAAGCGGGTGGTAATCTGGGACTGCCTGCTTTGGATTTGCTGTCTCCTAATACTGATTATTACGTTCTTGAGTTATCCAGTTTTCAACTGGAAACCACCCATGCTTTACAGGCTGATTTAGCTTGCCTTCTTAATGTGTCTGCAGATCATATGGATAGGTATGAAGACCTTTATGAATATCAAAGAGCTAAGCAAAAAGTCTATCGTGGCTGTAAAGCAGCCGTTTGTAATAAGCAAGATATTTTAACCGCTCCGCTTTTAGCTGAGGGGGTGCCTGTTCGCGCATTCACCACAAAAAGCCCAGACTTGAAAGAATTTGGCATGCTCAAAGATGATGATGGGGCTTGGTTGTGTCGTGGCGTGGAGCGTCTTTACCATACATCGCAAATAGCACTAAAAGGGACTCATAATCATGCCAATGTACTGGCTGCTTTGGCGATGCTTGAGTTGCTTGGTGAAGACCTTATGTCGGAGGGGGTGGCGAAAGTTCTTAAAGAGTTTGGCGGCTTGCCTCACCGAACAGAAACAGTACGAACTTATAACGGTGTGACCTTTATTAATGACTCTAAGGGAACCAATGTTGGTGCTACCTTGGCAGCCCTAGAAGGACTTGGTTCTTCTAGCCGAAAGAATATTTTATTGATTGCTGGCGGTGAAGGGAAGGGGGCAGACTTTCTGCCTTTGCGTAAGTCGGTTACGGATTTTGTGCGCAAAGTTTATTTATTTGGCCAAGATGCAGGGCGTATTGGCGAGTCTTTAGTCGGTGTTGATGTTGCTTATTACACAGCACTAGATGACATTTTAGAGGCGGCTTTAGATGAGTCAAAAGAAGGCGATGTGGTGCTTTTTTCCCCTGCCTGCGCAAGTTTTGATATGTATAAAAGCTATGAGAAACGTGGTGAGCATTTTACTCAGTTGGTAATGGCCATATGAGTGTGTTTGGTTTTTTTGACCGTGTTTCATTGCGTGAGTTGAGTCAGGTAGATTCGATATTTGTTGCTTCTGTTGTTTCGATTCTTGCTTTAGGGATGGTGATGGTGTCTAGCGCATCGATTTCTATTTCGGAGGATCTACATGGGCAGCCTTACTTTTTCATGATGAGGCAAGGGCTTTATTTGCTGTTGGGGGTGGTTTTTGGTTGGGGGCTTTTGTCTTTGCCGACGAGCCAATTGCAAAAATGGGGCATTATCATGATGGGGTTGTCCTTAGTTTTGCTGATCCTAGTATTGATGCCTGTGATAGGAAAAAGTGTTAATGGTAGTCGTCGCTGGATAAATTTAGTTGTTTTTAACCTACAGGCATCGGAAGTCGCTAAGGTCTGTATGGTGATTTATGTTTCCGATTATCTAGTGCGCCGTGCTGATCGAGTTAGAGAGGGCTGGGTTGGTTTTGTATTGCCGCTATGTCTTTGTAGTATTTTTCTTTTATTCCTGCTGTTTGAACCAGATTTTGGTGCCTCTGTGGTTTTATTGGGTACTGTGATGGCGCTTCTTTTTTTGGGTGGGGCTCCTCTGTATCAATTTTTGCTGTTACTAGGTGCGGCTGTGTCTATGTTGGGTGTCGTTGCTGTTTCTGAAAGTTATCGGATGAAGCGATTGATGAACTTTATTGACCCTTGGGCGGATCCTTTCAATGAGGGGTACCAGTTAAGCCAAGCGCTGATTGCCTATGGCCGAGGGGAATGGTTTGGGTTGGGGCTTGGCAATAGTGTGCAAAAGCTCTCTTATTTGCCGGAAGCTCATACGGATTTTGTTTTTTCTATTTGGGTTGAAGAGACCGGTATGCTGGGTGGTTTGTTTCTTATTGCTTTGTTTGGGGTGATGGTGAGTCGAGCCTTTAAAATAGGCCATAGGGCGATGGATTTATCTCGGCCTTTTGCTGCTTATATGTGTTTCGGTTTTTCTATTCTTATTTTGGCTCAGGTTATTATTAATATTGGTGTTAATACAGGCTTTTTACCGACGAAAGGGCTGACATTACCCCTGATTAGTTATGGTGGGAGTAGCTTGATTATTACCTTGGGAAGCTTGTTTGCCATTGCTAGGGTTGATATTGAAAACCGTCGAACTGAGGCTGAGCAGGGCCTAAGTGTGCAAGATGAAGAGAGCTTCAAATGAGCGATATGAAAAAAGTCATTATTATGGCCGGCGGGACAGGTGGTCATATCTATCCGGCTTTAGCTTGTGCGCAAAGTTTTATAGAAAAGGGTTTGGATGTTCAATGGCTTGGTTCTAAAGGTGGTATGGAAGAATCGCTTGTTCCTGAGCATGATATTGTCATGCACTCTTTATCTATTAAGGGCGTGCGAGGGAAAGGCTGGTTAGGCCTATGTGCAGCGCCTTTTAGAATTCTTCATGCTGTTGGGCAGGCCGTCGCAATTTTACAGAGGCTTAAGCCTGATGTTGTGCTAGGTATGGGTGGTTTTGTTGCTGGCCCAGGTGGTGTTGCGGCTAAATTACTTGGTATTCCTTTGGTGATACATGAGCAAAATGCCATTGCTGGTACAACCAATAGGTTGTTATCAAAGATAGCTGCTATGCGCTTGCAAGCGTTTGATGGCGCGCTATCAAAAGGTATAAGTGTGGGAAATCCTGTTAGAGGAAGCATTCTCCAGCAGGACGTTCGAGGTTTGAGAGAAGGTACTGCTCGACCATTAAGATTGTTGGTGGTGGGAGGGAGTCTAGGCGCAAAAGCGATTAACGAGGTTATGCCGAAGGTGTTGGCAGATTGGCCACACTCTCAACGCCTGTATGTTTGGCATCAAACGGGTAAACGGAATTATGATGAGGTTGCCAAGCTTTATAAAGAGGCAAAGGTTGAAGCGCGTATCGAGCCTTATTTGGATAATATGAATCAGGCCTATTCATGGGCAGATGTGGTTTTATGTCGAGCTGGAGCCATGACCATAAGCGAGCTTGCTGTTGCTGGTTTACCATCTGTATTGGTGCCATATCCCTATGCGATTGATGACCACCAAACGGCGAATGCTCGATACTTAGAAAAAGCAGAAGCGGCCTATTTGTTACCTCAAGGCGAGCTCTCCAGTGACAAGATAATTTCCTTGCTCTCTAATTTAATGGAAGAGGAAGGAGCATTGCTGAAAATGGGTGAGCGAGCGAAGACGGTTGCTCGCCCCAATGCGACACAAGATGTTGTCGCACATTGTTTAAGGTTGATAAAAACATGATAGATAATAAAACACGCTATGACATTCCTACGATGCGTCGTATTCAAAACATTCATTTCATCGGTATTGGTGGCGTGGGCATGTGTGGCATTGCTGAGGTACTTCATAATCAAGGGTATCAGGTTTCTGGTTCTGATTTGAATGCGTCTGCTACTACGGACCGTTTGAAGTCTTTGGGTATTCAGGTGTATTTAGGGCATGTAGAAGAGAATGTTCACAATGCGCACGTTATTGTCGTCTCTACTGCTATTAATGAGCAAAACCCAGAAATTATTTGGGGTAAAGAGCACCGTATTCCGATTGTGCGTCGTGCTGAGATGTTGGCAGAGTTGATGCGCTATCGCCATGGGATTGCGATTGCGGGAACGCATGGCAAAACGACTACAACCAGCTTGATGGCATCGGTATTGGCCGCAACTGGCGAAGCGCCAACCTTTGTTATTGGTGGTCGTTTGACGAGTGCTGGAACCAATGCGCAATTGGGAAGTAGTGCTTATCTTGTTGCTGAGGCGGATGAAAGTGATGCTTCTTTTCTTCATCTTCAACCTCAAACAGTGATTATTACTAATATTGATGAAGATCATATGGATACTTATGAAGGTGACTTTGAAAAAGTAAAGCACGCCTTTATTGAGTTTGTTCATAATTTGCCTTTCTATGGTTTAGCGGTTTTATGTGTAGATGATGAGAATGTACGTGAGATCCTGCCTTTTTTAAGTCGTCCAGTGCTGACCTATGGTATTGATCAGGAAGCCGATTTTTATGCAACCGATATTGTGCAGACTGGGCGATATTGTGAGTTTATGGCTCACCGACCTGAAGGTGAACCTCTTAAAATTCGCCTGCCTATGCCGGGCCGCCATAATGTGCTTAATGCTTTATCGACTATTGCCGTCGCCACGGATTTAGGGGTCGATGCTGCGGCTATTCAAGCTGGCTTGATGGGCTTTGAAGGGGTTGGGCGTCGTTTCCAAGAGCAAAAACCTTTAACAATATCAGGCGGCTCTGAGGTGATGTTTGTAGATGATTATGGTCATCATCCGAGCGAAGTGTTGGCGACAATTAAAGCCATACGTGATGGTTGGCCTGAAAAAAGATTGGTCATGGTATATCAGCCCCATCGTTATACAAGAACGCGTGATTTGTATGAGGACTTTGTTCGTGTTCTTTCCCAGGTAGACGTTTTGTTATTGCTAGATGTTTATTCTGCTGGAGAGGTTGCGATAAATGGTGCGGATAGTCGCTCCTTATGTGGCAGTGTTCGTCAGCGAGGTAATGTGGATCCGATACATGTGGGTAGCGAAGCTGACTTATCTTCTATCTTGAGTAATGTTTTACGCGAAGGTGACTTATTAATCACTCAAGGTGCCGGGGACATAGGTACGGTTTCTAAAAAGTTAGCAGAGAATGGAGTGTAAGGCATGTCATTCACGCTAAAAGAATCTGTGATTGTGGTTATTTATGGTGGTCGATCTGCAGAACGAGAGGTCTCTTTGCAGAGTGGTCCTTTGGTGATAGATGGATTGCGTTCTAAGGGATATCGGGTTATTGCATTGGATCTCTATGGTCCTGAGGGTAACGAAGACCCCATTCGACAGTTGCAGTCAGTCGATTTTGATCTAGCCTTTATTGCGCTTCATGGTGGTGAAGGAGAGGATGGTAGAGTTCAGGCTTTACTTGAAATATTGGGTAAACCCTATACCGGCAGTTCGCCTTTAGCGTGTGGGTTGGCAATGGATAAGGTGTTAACTAAGCGTTATTGGAAAGGGATCGATATTCCTACGCCCGCTTATTTGTCTTTTGTTGGACAGGTGGATGTGGCAGTGATTGAGGAGCAAATGTCTTATCCGCTGATTGTTAAGCCATCTAGAGAGGGCTCAACGATAGGAATTAGTAAGGTTGCTAATCGTGAAGAGCTTGATGCTGCTCTTATCGTGGCGCTTGAATACGATTCCGATGTGTTGGTTGAGGCATTTGTTGATGGGCCAGAATTTACCGTTACTATTATTGATGATGTTGCTTATCCCGCAATAGGTCTCAAGCCAGCACCTGATCATAAGCTTTATGATTATGAAGCAAAATATATAGCAGAAGATACTCAGTATTTATTGCCTTGTGGTTTGAATGAAGATGATGAAAATGAGCTGCAAATGCTTGCTTTGGATTCTTATCGTTCATTAGGGTGTTCTGGCTGGGGGAGGGTCGACATTATGCGCGATCGAGCAGGGGCCTTCTGGGTTTTAGAAGTAAATACCTCGCCGGGCATGACATCTCATAGTTTGGTGCCTATGGCTGCGAATTATGTTGGGCTGGATTACGCCGCTTTGGTTGAAAAAATAGCCTTGAGTGCTTGGCATCATGTTGGGCGTCATTAATTTATGAGACTTGCAGCACTGATTGGCGCTGTTTTATTAGTGCTAGTGGCCACCTTTCAAGGTGATGAATCGCCTGATGCCTGGTTTTTAATAGAAAATGTTGAGATTGAGGGGGCGCTCGAATACACCACAGTTGAAGAGCTGGAAGAAAAATATTTACCTTTGTTGGGGCGGAGTCTTCTTGGGGTTTCTGTCTCTGAAGTTCAGGGCCTTGCTGTTTCACCTGAGTGGGTGGAAAGCGCAGAAATACGTAAAGTTTGGCCAAATACCTTGCAGATACTTGTTCATGAGCATGTGCCTCTAGCATACTGGCGGGATCGGCAGTTAATATCCACTTCGGCAATCGTGATTGTGCCGCAAATTGTACCTGATTTGCCGCTTCCTCGGCTAAATGGCCCGAAAGGGGCAAGTGATGTTGTCCTTGAACAATTTGGTTTAATTAGTCAGGTGCTTGCTTCTACTTCTATGCGCATTTCTGAGCTTACTTTGGAGCCGCGAGGCGCTTGGAATATTCTTTTTACCAATGGTATAGGCGTTAAGCTGGGTAGAGAGGATATTTTAGATAGATTACAAAGGTTTATAGCCGTGTATAAAAGTGATTTATCGGGTAGAATAGATAAAATTGCTTCGGTTGATGCGCGTTACCCTCATGGTATTGCGGTCGGCTGGAAAGAGAATGAGTAAACTTGGCCTGTTTGTTGCTTTTTTAGACAAGAACTGTATGGCCATAAACACAATGCCGGGAAGGTGAAATGATAGTCGGTTTGGATGTAGGCACGTCAAAAGTTATCTGTTTGGTTGGAGAGGTGTTGGCTGACGGGAGTTTAGAAATTGTTGGCATAGGATCTCACAGCGCAAAAGGGATGAAGCGAGGTGTCGTCATCAACATAGAGTCAACGGTTCAGTCGATTCAACGAGCAGTTGAAGAAGCCGAATTGATGGCAGGCTGCAATATACATTCAGTTTATGTGAGCGTTGCTGGTAGTCACATTCGTAGTCTTAACTCCCATGGTATTGTTGCGATAAAAGATGGAGAAGTACAAAAAGAGGATGTTGATAGAGTTATTGATGCAGCTCAGGCTGTTCCTATCTCTTCGGATCAGCGAGTACTTCATATATTGCCTCAGGAGTATCATATTGATTCTCAGGAAGGCATTAAAGATCCTCTAGGAATGTCTGGTGTGCGTTTGGAAGCGAATGTACACCTTATTTCTGGCGCGGTTAATGCAGTGATGAATGTTGAAAAATGCATTAAACGTTGTGGGTTGGGTGTTGATGGAGTGATTTTATCTCAATTAGCATCTAGCGAGTCTTCTTTAAGTGAAGATGAAAAAGATTTAGGTGTTTGCTTGGTTGATATCGGTGCAGGGACTTCTGATATCGCAGTGTGGATTGATGGTGCGTTGCATCATACTGCTGTGGTGCCTGTCGCGGGAGACCAAGTGACCAATGATATTTCTATGGCATTACGAACACCGACTCAGCATGCTGAAGAAATTAAGATTAAGTATGCTTGTGCCATGTCTTCCATGGCGACGGCGGATCAAGAGCTTCAGGTGCCAAGTGTTGGTGATCGTCAACCTCGATCTATCACTCGTCATGCTTTAACAGAAGTGGTTGAAGCAAGATATGAAGAAATTTATAACTTAATTCAGGATGAATTAAGGCGCAGCGGATACGCGGAACGAATTCCTGCAGGTATTGTAATTACTGGTGGCACGTCACTCATGGAGGGGACGGCAGAGTTGGCAGAAAAGGTATTTCAGATGCCAATTCGACTATCTGTACCTGATTGTGCTAAAGGAATGTCTGACATTGTCGATAACCCTATATATTCAACGAGTGTTGGATTATTGGCTTATGGTAGCAAAGAGGCTGAGGCAATAGTTAAGCCTTCTAAGCGAGAGATGACTAAGACGCAAATTAAACGAGAAGCGTCAGTGCTGACATCTAAGGAAACCGGGTCTTCCTTCAGTGCAACGAAGGTATGGCAGAAGTTGAAACACTGGTTTCAGAGCTATATTTAGTCAGCTTGACTGCAAATTTATTGAGGAGCGATAAGCCCATGAACGTCTTTGATTTAGCCGAAGATAATTTATCTGATAATGCCGTCATTAAGGTGGTTGGTGTTGGTGGCGGTGGCGGTAATGCTGTTCGCCATATGTTACAGAATCAGTTAGAAGGTGTTGAGTTTATTTGTGCCAACACAGACTCAAAAGCTTTGATTGGTTTTGAAACTGGGATGTCTTTGCAGCTAGGTTCGGCCATTACTAAAGGCTTGGGTGCTGGTGCAAATCCAGAAGTGGGTCGCGACTCTGCGTTAGAAGATCAAGAAAAAATCACCCAATTACTCACGGGTGCAGATATGGTTTTTATCACTGCTGGTATGGGCGGTGGTACGGGGACTGGAGCAGCTCCAGTTATCGCTAAGGTTGCCCGTGAATTAGGTATTTTAACGGTTGCGGTTGTGACGCGTCCGTTTCCTTTTGAAGGTCGTCGTCGTGCAAGGGTGGCCGATGAAGGTGTTAAAGAATTACGCGAAAATGTCGATTCATTAATAACAGTACCAAATGAGCGGCTTTTGCCAGTGCTTGGTAAGAATATTTCACTGTTGAAGGCATTTGGTGAGGCAAACAATGTTTTGTTCAACGCGGTGCAGGGTATTACTGACCTTATTATGCGCCCAGGTTTGATTAATGTTGATTTCGCTGATGTTAGAACGGTTATGTCTGAAATGGGTATGGCTATGATGGGAACTGGATCTGCATCTGGTGAAGATCGAGCTAGGGTGGCAGCAGAATCTGCGATTCATAATCCATTGTTAGAAGATATCAACCTTAAAGGAGCGCGCGGTGTTCTGGTAAATATTACGGCAAACGAAGAGGTTGGTTTGTCTGAGTTTACTGAGGTTGGTGGCAT
The DNA here is from genome assembly GCF_016463975.1 of Marinomonas transparens. Classification (GTDB taxonomy): domain Bacteria; phylum Pseudomonadota; class Gammaproteobacteria; order Pseudomonadales; family Marinomonadaceae; genus Marinomonas; species Marinomonas transparens. Next base: position 121,951 of record NZ_JAEMNX010000006.1, read on the forward strand.
TATTGAAGAATATGCATCGGAAGACGCTACTGTCGTGATTGGTTGCGCAATTGATCCCAGTGTTGGTGATGAAATGCGAGTCACGGTGGTTGCTACTGGTTTGGAAGGGCGGTCTGCAGTGGAAATGAAATCTGCTGTTGGTGAATCTGTCGTCTCTCAGCCGGTTACGACTAAGGTGGAGCAAGTTGTTGAAGAGAAAAGCTCTCAGCCTGTTGCTAAGCCTATGTCATCCCCTTCGGAAACAATGAGGGTGGAGGTTGTGGAGAAAAACTCAGAAGTAGAAAAGGCGGATTCTAATGAATCTAGCTCTGCTTCGAGTAACGATAAATTATCGTATTTGGACATTCCGGCATTTTTACGTCGTCAAGCGGACTAAATTGCGCAAAAACGAAGCATGGTAAAGACTCTGGATTGTATGAAAGTTGTATCATTGATACTATCTTGTAAAGAAATGTATCTCGTCATAAAAGTGTAGGAATATAATGGTACGTCAACACACATTAAAAAACATTATTCGAGCTACTGGAGTGGGTTTACACTCTGGCGAGAAGGTGTATTTGACATTAAAGCCCGCCCCTGTAAATACTGGTATTGTATTTGTGCGCACAGACTTGGATCCCGTTGTAGAGATTCATGGTGATGCGCGAGCAGTTGGCTCAACTAACTTTGCAACGGCTTTGTGTCAGGGCGATGTGAAGGTTAGTACCGTGGAACATCTATTGTCAGCTATGGCTGGTTTGGGTGTCGATAACGCTTACGTTGAAGTGAGTGCTAGTGAAGTTCCTCTTATGGATGGTAGTGCTAGTCCTTTTGTTTTCCTCCTTCAGTCAGCAGGCCTTGAAGAGCAAAATGCTCCTAAGCGCTTTATCAAAATCAAAAAGCCTATTCGTGTTGATGAAGATGATAAGTATGCGACACTTGAGCCTCATTCTGGTTTTCGTTTGTCATTCACGATTGATTTTCAGCATCCGGCGATTGGTGAAGATGTCCAAAATACTTCTTTTGACTTCTCAACGACTACTTTTGTAAAAGAAATTAGTCGTGCAAGAACGTTTGGTTTCATGAAGGACTTAGAATACTTCAAGAACAACAATCTTGCTCGCGGTGCAAACATGGAGAACGCAATCGTTCTTGATGATTACCGCGTACTGAATGATGAAGGCTTGCGTTACCGTGATGAATTAGTTCGTCATAAAGTCTTGGATGCCATTGGCGATCTTTACCTTCTTGGTCATAGTTTGATTGGTGAATATAAGGCTTACAAATCAGGTCACGCATTAAATAATAAGCTTTTACTGGCTTTGCTTGAGCAGCAAGATGCTTGGGAATATGTGGTGTTTGAAGATGCAGCACAAATAACGCCTATCTCTTATACGGAACCCGCATTCGTTGGTGGTTAATGAGTGATTGAATCTTAATCGATTTTTAAAAAGCCAGGCATTTTGTCTGGCTTTTTTGCGTTTAGGTCCTTGATATTTCATGTTTTGTCACACATTACCATGGTAGACTCTAACAATTACTAATTGGCTACGTTGAATTTAAAATGCTTGGAACCGTCATTAAAAAAATCATCGGTACAAAGAATGACCGAGAAGTGAAACGATTTGGAAAAACTGTTACTCAAGTTAACCAATATGAAGAATCATTTGGTAAGTTATCGGATGATGGACTTACCGCTAAAACGAATGAGTTTCGTGCTCGAATAGAGAAAGGAGAATCTCTAGACTCTTTGTTGCCGGAAGCCTTTGCTGTAGTGCGAGAGGCTAGCAGCCGAGTGATGGGAATGCGTCACTTTGACGTCCAATTGATCGGTGGCATGGTGCTAAATGAAGGTAAGATTTCTGAAATGCGTACAGGTGAAGGTAAAACGCTAGTTGCTACCCTAGCTGTTTATCTGAACGCTTTATCTTCTAAGGGGGTGCACGTTGTTACGGTAAACGATTATTTGGCTAAGCGTGATGCAAATTGGATGCGCCCCTTATACGAATTTCTTGATATGAGTGTTGGTGTTGTTTTTTCTGGACAAGAAAGGGACGAGAAAAAAAGCGCTTATTTGTGTGATATTACTTATGGAACCAATAACGAATTTGGTTTTGATTATTTACGCGATAATATGGTTTTTCGCTTTGAAGATCGTGTGCAGAGAGATCTTAATTTTGCCGTAGTGGATGAGGTCGATTCGATCTTAATTGATGAAGCAAGGACTCCGCTGATTATCTCTGGTGCGGTGGAAGATAGTTCTGAACAGTATAGAAAAATTAACTTGCTCGCCCCTTTGCTTGTTAAGCAGGAAGAGGTTGGAGGTGAAGACGTCGAACCTACTGGTCATTATGTTTATGATGAATCTCAACGCAGCATTGAGTTAACAGAAGAGGGGCACTCTTTTGTAGAGGGGTGGCTGGTTCAGCAAGAGATGCTTGCTGAGGGCGACAGCTTGTATGCGGCGGGTAACCTATCTCTGCTTCATCATGTTCATGCTTGTTTGAAAGCACATATTATTTTCAAGAAGAATGTCGATTACGTTATTCAAGATGATCAAATCGTTATTGTCGATGAGCATACTGGTCGAACCATGGTTGGTCGTCGCTGGTCTGAAGGTATTCACCAAGCAGTAGAGGCAAAAGAAGGTGTAACCATTCAGGCTGAGAGTCAGACGCTTGCTTCTACGACTTTCCAGAACTATTTCCGGTTATATGACAAGCTTTCTGGTATGACAGGAACGGCTGATACTGAGGCGTTTGAGTTTCAGCAAATTTATGGACTGTCTGTTATTGTGGTGCCGACAAATCGACAAGTTCAGCGTAAAGATTTCAATGACTTAATTTATATGTCAACAGAAGACAAATTTGAAGCCATTGTGTTGGATATTGAAGAAAACGTAAAACAAGGTCGCCCTGTGCTAGTGGGTACGGCTTCTATTGAATATTCAGAATTACTTTCTAACTACCTTTCAAAGAAAAATGTTAAACATAATGTTCTTAATGCTAAACAGCATGAGCGCGAGGCTGAAATTGTTGCGGAAGCGGGTAGTCCTGGTGCAGTAACTATTGCAACCAATATGGCTGGTCGTGGTACAGATATCGTTTTGGGTGGTAATTTACAGGTTGAAATTGCTCAACTGGGTGAAGGTGCTAGCCAAGAAAAAGTTGATGCTTTGAAAGCGGATTGGAAAGTTAGAAACGAATCAGTTTTAGCGGCTGGAGGCTTGCATATAATTGGTACTGAACGTCATGAATCTCGTCGCATAGATAATCAATTGCGTGGCCGTTCTGGTCGTCAGGGAGATGTTGGTTCCTCGCGATTCTATTTATCGCTAGAAGATAATCTGATGCGTATTTTTATGTCCGATCGCATTAAAAAAATGATGTTGGCTCTCGGTATGGAGAAAGGCGAAGCCATTGAGCATAAGATGGTTTCTAACGCGATTGAGAAGGCTCAGCGTAAAGTTGAAGGCCGTAACTTTGATATTCGTAAGCAGCTTTTAGAATACGATGACGTAGCGAATGATCAGCGTCAGGTTATTTACCGTCAGCGTTTTGAAATGATGACATCAGATGATTTATCTGAAGCTATCTTAGCAATGCGTGAAGAAGTTGTATCTGGTGTTATTGATGAGTTTGTTCCACCGCAAAGTATTTTTGATATGTGGGACTTGCAAGGTCTTGAAGAAAAAATCCGCAATGAGTTTGGTCTGGAGTTGCCTATTGTTCAATGGGTGGAAGACGATAAAAAGCTTTATGAAGAGCCTCTACGCCAGAAAATCCTGGATGGCTTTCTGGAAGATTATGCTGCAAAAGAAGCTATTGCTGGAGGTGACTCTCTTAGAGGATTTGAGAAGCAAGTGCTTCTACAGGTTCTTGATACCTTGTGGAAAGAACACCTTCAGACCATGGACATGCTTCGACAAGGAATACATTTACGTGGTTATGCTCAGAAAAACCCAAAGCAAGAGTACAAGCGTGAGGCGTTTGAGCTATTTCAAAGCTTATTAGAGCAAATTAAGTTTGAAGTGATTCAAATTGTTACTCGTGTGAAGGTGCAGTCTGCCGAAGAAGCAGAAAAGATTGAGCAAGCACGCCGTGAGCAAGAAGCAAAAACAACGATGAATATGTCTCATGCTTCCAGCTCCGTCATGGGAGACTCTGCGCCATCTGCTGAGGCTGGCAGTGAATTTCCAAAGGTGGGGCGAAACGAGCCTTGCCCATGTGGTTCAGGCAAAAAATACAAGCAATGTCACGGTCGTTTAGTTTAAGAGAAGGTAGAGTTTAAATGGCGGTAGGGTTACATGATTTTCCTAATATCCCTGAGATTAAAGGGGTGCGCATTGGTGTTGCTGAAGCAGGAATAAAAAAGCCGAATAAGAAAGATTTGGTGGTTTTTGAGTTGTGTGAAGGGGCTTCGGTGACGGGGGTTTTTACACAGAATGCGTTTTGTGCTGCACCGGTACGAATTTGTCAAAAGCACTTAGGGAAATCGGCAAGTCGATATTTATTGATTAATACAGGTAATGCGAATGCTGGAACGGGTCAGCTTGGATTGGATGATGCCTTAAGAGCGTGTCAGGTATTGGCTGATCAGGCCGATACGGCTATTGAATCTATATTGCCATTTTCAACGGGGGTGATAGGTGAGCCTCTCCCCGTGGATAAAATCATTTCTGCTATTCCTTCAGCACTAAATAACTTATCTGCTGATAACTGGTATTCAGCAGGTGTAGGTATTATGACAACTGATACCTTGCCTAAAGGTTCTGTACGTACTTTTGATTTCGCAGGTAAACAATACACGATTGCGGGTGTTTCAAAGGGCGCAGGAATGATTCGTCCTAATATGGCGACCATGCTTGGTTATGTCTTTAGTGATATTGCGATGAGTGTTGATGTTCTGCAATCTATATTGAAAGAAGTGGTTAATAAAAGTTTTAATAGAATTACGGTAGACAGTGATACTTCTACTAATGATTCTTGTATCGCTGTTGCTACGGGCTTGGCTGGTAATGATGAAATTACATCAGCCAATGAACCTTTAGCTCAAGCCTTTATTCAGGCCTTTACAGAAGTGATGCAAGAGCTTGCTCATGCTATTGTCCGTGATGGTGAGGGCGCAACTAAGTTTGTGACGGTTGAGGTGAGTGGTGCTGCGATTGAGCAGGATGCGACTAAAGTGGCCTTTGAAATCGCACATTCTCCGTTAGTGAAAACGGCATTGTTTGCTTCGGATCCTAATTGGGGGCGTATTTTGGCTGTTGTTGGCCGTGCAGGTGTTGAAGGCTTGGATGTAGATGCTGTTCAGCTTCATATTAATGGTGTTGAGATTGCCCGTAATGGCGGTCTTTCTCCAGATTATTCTGAAGAGCTAGGTCAAGCTGCTATGGCGCCAGAAGAGATTCACATCCTTGTTGATCTAGGGGTGGGAAATGCGTCTGATACGGTATGGACAACAGACTTTTCTCATGAATACGTTACTATTAATGCTGATTACCGCACATGAAGCTAGTTAGGGTATCTGCTGGAATTATTACTCGTAATGATCAGGTATTTATTGCCTTGCGTAAACCTGATCAACACCAGGGGGATCTTTGGGAGTTTCCTGGCGGGAAATGTGATCAAGATGAATCGCCAGAATCGGCTTTAGTTCGTGAGCTGGAAGAAGAGTGTGGTATTGCGGTTCGCCGTTGTGTGCTTTTCAAGACAGTATCCCATGACTATGGAGATAAGTTAGTTGAGCTTTTCTTTTTTCAAGTCGATGACTTTGAAGGGGAGCCTTCTGGACAGGAAGGGCAGGAGGTTCGTTGGGTCTCTATGTCTCATTTATTATCTTATGATTTTCCTGAAGCTAACAAGGTGATAGTGGAAGCCTTGACTGCTTAGTTTTTTGTTTGTTATTGATAGAAAAAGAGCCTCGCATGAGGCTCTTTTATTGCTTTTAATTTAATATTTGTGCTAGTAGTTGTCTTACAACACTCGGCTCGAAAGGCTTACCACATATGGCATCTACGCCTTCTTGAGCAATATTAGAAAGCTGTCTATCTTCTGAATTTGAGCTCACCATTAATATAGGGATGTGTGCCAGGTTAGGGTCTTGGCGAACGGCTTCTGTGAGTTCTCTGCCATCCATCTCGGGCATATTGTAATCTGTTACAATTAAATCAAATTCTTCTATTGCAAGTAGCTCTATTGCCTCTTTTCCATTCTCGGCGAATTGAATTAATTCTATCCCCATCGTATTCAGTGTTTTGCTGACGTGTTTACGTGCCAATCGGCTATCATCAGTGACAAGGACTCTTAGGGTTTTAGGGTCAAACATTTCTAGATCTATTTCTTCTTCTACCACTAGATCTAGTGTGGCATGAATTGCTCTAGCAAGATCTTTTTTAGTGAAGGGTTTAGGTAATATTGCGAGTACACCAGATTGTCTTAAATGCTCTAGCATGTTTCTGTTTCTTTCACTAGAAATGAGCATAAAGCACTGGTCTTCAGTGTCTTCATTGTTTCTAATTTTATCGATTAAATCATTTGCTGAGCCGTCAGGCAGGTACATTGAAGAGATGATTAAATCCGGTGGAAATGAAGTAAGAGCGTCTAAAGTCTCTTGAATATTGTTGGCGTATTCAATCTGCTTAATTCCCGCATCTTCTAGAGCTTTAACAATGATCTTTTTTTGGGTGTCGGAGGGTTCTACAAGAAGGAAGGATAGGTCACTGATTGCTGCGTAGGTGCTCATATTAGATTTAGCCTTATTTTTTCGTGCAAATGCAGATTTATTAAATTTGGTTGTTTATTCATTCTAATCTTACCTTATTAAATAGGTTAATATGTTTCGATTGGTTAATCTATAGGAAGAGGAGTTGAAATGGCGACTGCTAGTGCGTGTCATATTCTAGTTAAAACAAAAGCAGAGGCTGAGTCTATTAAGATAAAATTAGACAAGGGGGCGGATTTTTACAAGTTAGCAAAGCAGTTTTCAACCTGTCCATCTGGCAAGAAAGGTGGTGACCTCGGGGAGTTTCGTAGAGGCGATATGGTTCCAGCCTTTGATAAAGTGGTATTTAATGGTCCGCTATTGAAGGTGCAGGGGCCTGTGAAGACTCAGTTTGGGTTCCATTTAATAAAGGTTTTGTACCGTTCTTGAAATATTTAAAGGAAGTTGTGAGATGAATGATCCAGTTCAACTTGATGCGCTTTACTTTGTTGCTCCGCAACTTGTAGAGCAAGACCTAGTGACATTAAAAAAAATGGGCTTTGAGCGCGTCATTAATAATCGCCCTGATCATGAAGTTGATGATCAACCATTAGGGAGTGATCTGCAAAAGGCTGCTGACTTGCTGGGCATGGAGTACATTAGTAATCCTATTGATTTGGCGCATTTGTCACAATCGCATGTTGGTTTACAGGGTGAGTCTTTATCCGTCGATAAGAAGACTATTGCTTTTTGTCGTACAGGAACGCGATCTTCAGTGTTATGGGTATTACTTAATAATGCTAAAGGTAAGGATTATAAAGAGCTTGTATCATTTGTATCTGCAAAAGGGTTTGATTTGTTACGATGTGCGTCGGCGATGGATCCTTTATCGCGATAGTATGCTGATAAAGGCCTGATCGAGTGAATTTTTGGTATAGAAGTCGTATTGGTGAGTTATGGTAAGTCGTCCATCATTGGAAACGGCCACAGCGTCAGACCCTGATCGCTTTGTTGAGCCGTTAGAGTTAGGTAAGCGTGTTAAGGAAATCCGCCTTTCAAGGGGGTGGACTCTTGAGGAGGTTGGGAAGCGGACTGGTATTGCCCGGTCGACGTTATCAAAAATAGAAAATGACCAAGTATCACCAAGCTTTACTATTGTTCAGAAGCTGATCAAGGGCTTGGAGATGGATTTGCCGCAACTTTTTGTTGAGGCAAGTGAGCACTCGATAGCGGGTAGAAGGGACATTACGCGTAAAGGAAAAGGAGAGCCACACCCTACGGCGACTTATGAGCATGAACTGCTTAATTTCTCCATTAGCCGGAAAAAAATGGTGCCATTTAAAACTAAGGTCCGAGCTAGATCTTTTGATGAATTTAAAGAATGGGTTCGTCATGATGGAGAAGAGTTTCTTTTGGTATTGCAGGGTAAAATTAATTTTTTCTCTGAACTCTATGAACCAATTGAATTAAAAGAAGGAGACAGTGTGTATTATGATGCCACCATGGGGCATGCGGTGGTCTCTTTGTCTGTAAAGGACGCAGAAATACTTTGGGTTGTTGCGCGCTAAGTGACGGTTCAATACATATTATAAATAAAACTAAGGTTGTAGATATTATGAAGCAATGGGGTTTAACAAGTTGGAGGGGTAAAGAAGCGCTACAGCAGCCGGTTTATCCTAATGCAGAACACCTAGCGCAAGTAGAAAGTTCGTTGGAAAAAATGCCTCCTCTTGTTTTTGCTGGTGAAGCGCGTCAACTAAAAAATGCCTTAGCGCAAGTCGCTAATGGGCATTCTTTTTTATTACAGGGTGGGGATTGCGCAGAAAGTTTTGCGGAATTTCATGCGAATAACATACGCGACACTTTTAAAGTAATGTTGCAGATGGCGGTTGTGCTTACCTATGCTGGTAAATGTCCTATTGTTAAAGTAGGTCGTATGGCTGGTCAATTTGCCAAACCTAGATCTGCCGGATCAGAAACGATAAATGGTGTTGAATTACCAAGTTATCGCGGTGATATTATTAATGGCATAGAGTTTACTGAGCAAGCTAGACTTTCAGACCCAGAGCGTTTGGTTCAGGTTTACAATCAAAGTGCTTCGACGATGAATTTACTTCGTGCTTTTGCACAGGGTGGGTTGGCTGATTTGCATCAGGTTCATAAATGGAACCTAGATTTCTTGAACTCCAGCCCTGCCGGTGGACGTTTTCAAAGTGTGGCAGATAAAATTGATGATGCCCTGCAGTTTATGGAAGCATGTGGTGTTGGCGCAGGTCTTGGTCAACTTAAAGAAACGGAATTTTATACTTCCCATGAGGCCTTGCTATTACCTTATGAGCAGGCTTTAACGCGTCAGGATAGCTTCACTGGCGACTGGTATGATTGCTCTGCGCATATGTTGTGGATTGGAGATCGTACGCGTCAATTGGATGGTGCCCATGTTGAGTTTTTGCGCGGTGTGAAAAACCCAATCGGCGTGAAAGCTGGTCCTTCCATGGATCCAGAAGACCTAGTGCGTCTTTGTGATGTGCTTAACCCTGAGAATGAGGCCGGTAGGTTAAATGTTATTGTTCGTATGGGGGCGGATAAAGTCGAAGAGGGTATGCCGGCATTGATCCGAGCGATACAGCGAGAAGGTAAGCAGGTTGTTTGGAGTTGTGATCCAATGCATGGCAATACGATTAAGGCTTCCACTGGTTATAAGACACGCCGTGTTAATGATGTACTAAAAGAAGTGCAGCAATTCTTTCAGGTGCATAATGCTGAAGGAAGTTACGCGGGTGGTGTGCATTTCGAGATGACCGGACAGAATGTGACGGAATGCGTTGGTGGTTCTTTTGAGGTGACAGAAGCGGATTTGGCTGACCGCTATCATACCCATTGTGATCCTAGATTGAATGCAGACCAGTCTTTAGAGCTTGCTTTTATGATTTCTGAAACGTTAAAGAAAGCAAGAAGTTAGCTTTTATCTAGCTAAGAATTGAGCGTAAAAAAAGCCCAGTTGAGTTATCTCAACTGGGCTTTTTGGTGGGCTTTATGATTAGCTTTTGCGACGACGAAAGGCTGAAGTCACTGATTTAGAGGTCGTATCGATTTTAGCCATGATTAAGGCCATTTCTTCGGCTTCAGCTTGTTGTTGTAATTTTAGCTTTTCTTCACGTTCTTTTCTTGCTGTTCGTTCTGTATCATTGAGCATTTTTTGAATGCTTGCTTTACTTTTTGGCCGAGCAGCGGCCTTTTTAGGCTTTTCTGTCGTTGCAATAGGGGCATTTAGTCTTTCTTCATTAATGAGTTCGCTAAAAAATGAGCTGACAGTCGGTTTAGGCTCCGCTATTTTTTTTTCCGGTAATTTTACTGTTTTTTTTACCGCTGTTTTTCGCACTTTTTTAGGTTGTTCGGCTGTTGAAATACCATTGGCATCAAAAAGCGCTTTTTTACCACGACTTAAAGCCGAGGTTTTTTCTGCTGTTTGAGCTATTTTGTAGCCCCGTAAGCTTTCGCCGTTATAGATAGAGATATAGTCTTTCTCTAGCTCGTATAATTCTTGTTTATCGTCCGTTTCGAATAACTCTTCGACGCTAAATGCGTCGGCGCCATTTTCCCTAATGTCATCATAGAGTGGAAAGTCTAGACCTTCATTGGTTGCTTCGATGTATTGTTCAAAGCGTTGGAAGCCACTATTGAAAGATGTTCCAATATAATGTTTTCCAGTGATGTTATTCGTGATTTTAAAAACGACCAAAATCGTTGCCTCTTACTTAATGACTTTGTTAATAGCAAAAAAACGACACTCACCGAATTAAGGAGCTAAAGGTAAGTGATGTTTTAAAAATTAGGTTTAGTGTTTTACGACGAGGTTTAGGCCGTCACGTACATTGAGATGGACGTTCTCAACGCGTTTATCTTGCGCAATTAAGCGATTGAGCTGATTAACAGCAATATCGCTGTTTTCTTTAGGGTCTAGGACGCGACCTTGCCAGAGAGAGTTGTCAATGATGATCAGTCCACCTGATTTTACAAGAGGCAAAATAGCCTCATAATAATTTAGGTAGTTACGTTTGTCGGCATCAATGAAAGCAAAGTCAAATTCGCCTTTGAGTTCTTTTATTGTTTCTAGTGCAGGGCCAAAAATTGCTTTGATTTTTTGTCCGTGGGGACTGCGATCAAAAAAGGTTTGTGCGAATTCAATCGCTCTAGGGTTTGTTTCGCAGCAAATAAGTTCACCATCTTCTGGCATGCCTTCGGCAATTGATAATGCTGAATAGCCAGTGAACATCCCTATTTCTAAAGCACGTTTAGGTTGCGTAACTTTTGATAGAAGCTTCAAAGTTCGGCCAATGGTTTTTCCAGACAACTTATTTGGGTAGCCCATATCTGAGTAGGTTTTTTCAACCAGTTCAATTAATAGATCCGGTTCAGATTGAGTGGTTTCAATGCAGTAGTCGTCGAGATGATTAAGATCCATAAAGCCTTTAGTAGGTGGTGTTTTATTGTGGAACAGGAAGCGATTTTACTCTGCATACAGAGAAAGTCCATGACTATAAATAAGAAAAAGAACTTGATTTTCGTGGATGTCCGATAAATGGGAAGGTCAGTGGGGTGAGTGGGCGAAATTACATTCGCATGAGTAACCGAAAAATGATAATTTATGCGCTGAAATTTACATGTGCTCTTTGGTATCGAGCACCACTGACTCCGATAGGGGAATAAAATGCCTGTAATTACCTTGCCAGATGGCAGCCAACGTTCTTTTTCAAATCCTGTAACTGTTATGCAAGTAGCCGAAGATATTGGCCCTGGACTTGCCAAAGCCACGGTTGCTGGCTACATAAATGGCAATCTAGTTGATGCTTGCGAGCTTATTTCCGATGATGCTGAGTTAAGCATTGTAACGGGAAAAAGTCCTGAAGGTGTTGAGATCATTCGTCACTCTTTTGCTCACCTTATAGGGCACGCTATTAAACAACTTTATCCGACGGCTGAAATGGCAATTGGTCCGGTGATCAATGAAGGCTTTTATTACGACGTTGCTTATGAGCGTCCTTTTACACCAGAAGATTTGGCTGCCATTGAAAAGCGTATGACTGAATTGGTGAAGACCGATTACGACGTTGTTAAAAAAATGACCCCTATTGCTGATGCGCGCCAACAATTTGTTGATCGTGGCGAGACCTACAAAGTTGCTTTGATTGATGATATGGATGAGTCGGTAACAGAGGTTGGGCTGTATCACCACGAAGAATACATGGATATGTGCCGCGGGCCTCATGTGCCGAATACTCGGGTATTGCGTCATTTTAAATTAACCAAGCTGGCTGGTGCCTATTGGCGTGGCGACTCTAGTAATGAAATGCTACAGCGTATTTATGGTACGGCGTGGACAGATAAAAAAGAATTGAAGGCCTACTTAACGCGTATTGAAGAAGCTGAAAAGCGTGATCATCGTAAGCTGGGTAAAAAATTAGACCTTTTCCATGTGCAAGAAGAAGCGCCTGGTATGGTATTTTGGCATCCAAAGGGCTGGCGTTTATATCAAGCGGTTGAACAATACATGCGTCAACAGCAAATTGATAACAACTATCAAGAAGTGAAAACGCCACAAATTGTGGATCGCGTTTTATGGGAAAAGTCTGGGCATTGGGGTAAGTACCAAGAAAATATGTTTACTACCCACTCAGAGAATCGTGATTACGCAGTTAAACCGATGAACTGTCCATGTCACATTCAAGTGTATAACCAAGGCTTGAAAAGCTATCGTGATTTGCCATTCCGTATGGCTGAATTTGGTTCTTGCCATCGTAATGAGCCTTCTGGGGCCTTGCACGGCATTATGCGCGTACGTAACTTTGTACAAGATGATGGCCATATCTTTGTTACCGAAGGGCAAATCCAACAAGAAGTGTCTGAGTTTATAGATCTGTTGCATGAGGTTTATGCTGACTTTGGTTTTGATAATATTATTTATCGCTTGTCTACTCGTCCAGAGCAGCGTGTTGGTTCGGATGAAGTGTGGGATAAATCGGAAAAAGCGCTTGCTGATGCGTTGGATTCTGCACAACTTGATTGGGAGGAGTTACCAGGCGAAGGGGCTTTTTATGGTCCTAAGATAGAATTCTCCCTAAAGGATGCCATTGGTCGAGTTTGGCAGTGCGGTACTATTCAAGTTGATTTCTCCATGCCGACTCGTTTGGGGGCCCAATATGTTTCTGAAGATGGCTCTCGTCAAACGCCAGTTATGCTGCATCGAGCCATTGTTGGTTCTTTAGAGCGTTTTATTGGTATTTTGATTGAAGATACCGAAGGGGCTTTCCCTGTTTGGCTTGCACCAGAACAGGTCGTTATTATGAATATAACGGATAGGCAGGCCGAATATTGTGCTGATTTGGAAAAAAGATTGAATTCAAATGGCTTTAGAGCAAAACTTGACTTGAGAAACGAGAAGATCGGGTTTAAAATCCGCGAGCATACAATTCAACGTGTACCATATATGATCGTCGTTGGTGACAAAGAGGTCGAGCAACAGCAAGTTGCTGTTCGTACCCGTACTGGCGAAGATCTTGGGGTGATGAGTATTACTGATTTTGAAGATCTGCTTCAAAAAGAAGTTGCTCGCCGTAGCCGTAAACAAGAAGTGGAGATAGCGCTATAAAAGGTAATATGAATCGTGGACGTAACGCTAGTAAGCAGCGCCCTCAAATTAATGAAAACATTCGAGCAACTGAAGTGCGTTTAATCGCAGCTGATGGTGAACAAGTTGGCGTTGTCTCGCTTGAAGAGGCACTAAAAGCGGCGCAAGAAGCGACTTTAGATTTAGTGCAAATTGCTGATTCAGATCCGATTGTTTGCAAAATCATGGACTACGGTAAGCATATTTTTGAGGCGAAAAAAGCGAAAGCGGCCCAAAAGAAAAATGCGAAGCAGATTCAAGTTAAAGAAATGAAATTCCGTCCAGGGACGGAGGAAGGGGATTATCAGGTAAAACTCCGCAACCTGATACGTTTCCTTGAAGGCGGGGATAAGGCCAAGGTATCACTTCGATACCGTGGTCGTGAAATGGCCCATCAGGAGCTTGGTATGCAACTTATGAATCGAGTCGCTTTAGACTTAGAGGAATATGGTGCAGTAGAGCAAGCTGCGAAAATGGAAGGTCGTCAATTGACTATGGTGCTAGGCCCCAAAAAGAAGAAGTAGTTTTAAATAACGTTAGTTATTAAGAAGCTACATTAACATCAACGAATGCGAGAGTGGTTTTATCATGTCCAAAATTAAGTCACACAGTGGCGCATCTAAGCGCTTCAAACGTACCGCGAATGGTTTTAAGCATAAGCAGTCTCATACTAGTCATATCTTGACTAAAAAATCGACTAAGCGTAAGCGTCATCTTCGTTCTATGAACCAAGTTGCGCAAAGCGACAAAGCGTTAATCGTACGCATGTTGCCATACATCTAAGTTTAGATTTTTTTAGTTCATTAATTTTATTAGTAAAGGGTTTATATTATGCCTCGCGTAAAACGTGGTGTTCAGGCTCGTCGCCGTCACAAGAAGATTTTAAAGCAAGCTAAAGGTTACTATGGTGCACGTAGTCGTGTATTTCGTGTAGCAAAACAAGCTGTTATCAAAGCTGGTCAGTATCAATACCGTGACCGTCGTCAACGTAAACGTCAATTCCGCGCTTTGTGGATTGCTCGTATTAACGCTGCGGCACGTATCAACGGTGTTTCTTATAGCCGTTTCATCGCTGGCTTGAAAAAAGCAGCTATTGAAATTGACCGTAAAGTACTGGCTGATTTAGCTGTGTACGAGAAAGAAGTTTTTGCTGCAATCGTTGAAAAAGCGAAAGCAAGCTTGGCTTAATTTCTGACGTAGCCTTAGAGTGGTTCGGTCTTGGTAGATTACATCTGGATAGAGCGAATGACTCAATGCAGTCTTTAATAGGGGAAGAGCCAACGCTCTTCCCCTATTTTTATTTTGGAGTATGTAAATGGAGAACCTAAAGCAGATTCTCGCTGATGCGCTTAGCGCAGTGGCTGCGTCTGAGAGTGAGTCCGCCTTAGATGATGTACGTGTGCATTATTTGGGTAAGAAGGGGGCTCTAACCGCTTTGCTGAAACAGCTAGGTAATGTTTCTGCAGAAGATAGACCTAAATTTGGTCAATTGGTAAACGAAGCGAAAGGTCAAGTTCAGGAGAAAATTTCTGAACGTAAAGCGGCGCTGGCAAAAGCGGCGTTAGATGCTAAATTGGCAATAGAAACAATCGATATTTCTTTATCTGGTAAAGGTCAAGAGGTGGGTGGCCTTCATCCTGTGACTCGTACCATGGAGCGTATCGAAACCTTTTTTCGTGGTATTGGCTTTGATGTGGCGGCAGGGCCAGAAATCGAAGATGATTACCACAACTTTGAAGCCTTGAATATTCCGGCTCATCATCCAGCACGAGCAATGCAGGATACCTTCTATTTTAATCCAACGACCGTATTAAGAACCCATACATCACCGGTTCAAGTGCGTACGATGGAAACCTCACAGCCGCCGATTCGTATTATTTGTCCGGGGCGTGTTTATCGCTGTGACTCGGATCAAACTCATACGCCGATGTTTCATCAGGTAGAAGGGTTATTGATCGATGAAAATATTTCTTTCGCAGATCTTAAAGGCATTTTACAGCAGTTTTTGAATGTCTTCTTTGAAGATGACCTTAAAGTGCGCTTCCGTCCCAGCTACTTCCCCTTTACAGAGCCTTCTATTGAAGTAGATATCATGCGCACTAACAGCAAAGGTGAAGAGTCTTGGTTGGAAGTGTTGGGCTGTGGCATGGTTCACCCGAGAGTGCTTGAAATGTCAGGTATTGACTCAGAAAAATACACAGGGTTTGCTTTTGGTATGGGCGTAGAGCGTTTTGCAATGCTGCGTTACAAAGTGGATGACCTGCGTATGTTCTTCGAGAACGATTTACGTTTCCTTAAGCAGTTCAAGTAACCCATCGATCTAGGATGTTTTTATGAAAGTTAGTGAGAATTGGCTAAGAGAGTGGGTCAATCCAAACATCAGTAGCGATGATTTGGTGGCTCAAATTACCCTAGCGGGCCTTGAAGTGGATGAGGTGCTTCCTGTTGCGGCTGAGTTTTCTGGCGTAGTGGTGGGTGAGATTATCAGTGCAGAGTCCCATCCAAATGCGGACAAGCTTCAAGTTTGCCGGGTATCGGATGGCGTAGAAGAATTTCAAGTGGTTTGTGGTGCGCCAAATGCGCGCCCAGGTATCAAGATTCCCTTTGCTAAAATTGGTGCTGTATTAGGCGCGGATTTTAAAATCAAGAAAGCTAAGCTTCGCCAAGTTGAGTCTTTTGGTATGTTGTGCTCTGCATCTGAATTGGGTGTGAGTGATGATAATGACGGTATTATGGAATTGCCTGCTGTTGCTAAAGCGGGTGATGATTTTCGTGCTTTCTTGGGTTTAGATGATCAAATTATTGATGTCGACCTAACGCCAAACCGCAGTGATTGCTTAAGTGTAGCGGGGTTAGCTCGAGAAGTCGGGGTGTTAAATAAAACGAATTTAACGCCTATTGAAGTCGTTGCCGCGGATGTCTCTATTGATGACAGCTTTCCTGTACGTGTTGATGCGACAGAGGCTTGCCCTCGTTATTTAGGTCGTATTGTGCGTGGTGTGAATGTCGCTGCGCAAACACCACTTTGGATGGTTGAGAAGCTGCGTCGTAGTGGTATTCGTTCTATTGATCCGATTGTTGATATTACCAACTATGTCATGCTTGAGTTGGGTCAGCCGATGCACGCTTTTGACTTGGCGAATTTATCCGGTTCTGTGGTTGTGCGGATGGCGACTAAAGACGAAAAAATTGTCTTGCTTGACGGCCAAGAAATTACGCTGCGTGAAGATACTATGGTCATTGCGGATGAAAAAGCGCCGTTGGCTATTGCGGGTGTTATGGGTGGACAAGGCTCCGGTGTTAATACGGAAACCAAAGATATCTTTTTAGAAAGTGCTTTCTTCACGCCTTTGGCATTAGCTGGTAAAGCTCGTTCATACGGTTTACATACGGATTCATCCCATCGTTTCGAGCGTGGTGTGGATGCGACCTTGCAAGAAAAAGCGATTGAGCGCGCAACGGCTTTGGTGTTGGACATTGCTGGCGGTGAAGTCGGTCCAATTACTCATGCTGTGAGTGAAGCGTCTTTACCTGAAGCGGCCGTAGTGGCATTACGTCGCAAGAAGTTGGACCAATATTTGGCAATGTCGATCGATAAAGACCTTGTGACGGATATTTTGACTCGTCTTGGTTTGGAAATGATCGAAGTAACGGATGAGG
Organism: Marinomonas transparens; assembly: GCF_016463975.1. Taxonomy (GTDB): domain Bacteria; phylum Pseudomonadota; class Gammaproteobacteria; order Pseudomonadales; family Marinomonadaceae; genus Marinomonas; species Marinomonas transparens. The sequence continues at coordinate 138,959 of NZ_JAEMNX010000006.1, forward strand.
TTTGGGTGACAAAAGCGCCATCTCACCGCTTTGATATTGCGATTGAGGCAGATTTGATTGAAGAGGTGGCTCGTATCTATGGTTACGACAATCTTCCTTCTTCTATGCCTCAGGCAGCAGTAAATTTCACGCCTTTGTCTGAAAGTAAAACTCAGGTCCAAGTGTTGCGTTCTATCTTGGTGTCTCAAGGTTATCAAGAGGCGGTGACCTACAGTTTTATTGATCCTGTTTTAAGTAAGCAGTTTTTACCGGATATTGAGCCTGTACCATTGGCGAACCCAATTTCTGTCGATATGGGGGTGATGCGTCCTAGTTTAGTGCCCGGCTTGGTAAAGGCCTATCTTCATAATCAAAATCGTCAACAGTCTCGTGTGCGTTTGTTTGAGACGGGTCGTCGTTTTATTGGTTCTGTTGAAGCTTTGGATGAGTTGGATCAGCAACAGCAAATTTCTGGGTTGATCGCAGGGGCTCGTGATTCTGAGGCTTGGTATCATAATGGTGAAATGGTCGATTTTTATGACTTAAAGGCCCATGTAGAAGCAATGTTTGCTTTGAATGAAGGCGGCAAACCTAACTATGAACCATCAAGCTGTGTATTTCTTCACCCAGGACGTTCTGCAGATATTTTTGTTGATGGGAATTTTGTTGGCATAATGGGTGAGTTACATCCGCAGCTTTCTAAAGAGTTAGGGGTCAATCAGCCCTTGTATATCTTTGATATTGCCTTGTCTGCCGTGCTGCATGCAGCCTTGCCTGAATATAAGGCGATTTCTAAATTTCCTGAAGTGCGCCGTGATTTAGCTTTGCTGGTTGATCGTGCTGTTCCGGTTAGTGAGTTGGAGAAAGTGATTCTAGTATCGGCGGGTGATGCGCTTAAAAATGTCTTGGTTTTCGATGTTTATCAGGGCCAAGGTATTGATGAGACGAAAAAAAGTGTCGCTTTGGGCTTGACGTGGCAGCATCCTTCACACACTCTTAGTGATGAAGAAGTGAGCAACTCTGTCGAGCAAACTGTTCAGGCTTTGGCTGAGCAGTTGGGAGCCGTTGTAAGGGGGTAGATTTATGGGATCGTTGACAAAAGCAGACCTTGCTGAAAACTTAGTAGATTCGATTGATTTAAGTAAAAAAGATGCAAAAGACCTAGTTGAAGGTTTTTTTGATGTGATTCGTAATTCACTTGTTGAAAGACAGCAGGTAAAGCTTTCAGGCTTTGGTAATTTTGAAGTCCGTGAAAAAAGTCAGCGACCAGGTCGAAACCCGAAGACAGGGGAGGAGATACCTATCACGGCTCGCACGGTAGTGACTTTTAGACCGGGGCAAAAGCTTAAGTCTAAAGTCGAAGACTATATGCAAGAGTAAGTGTTTTGCTTTCTCTAAAAAGCCACCTAATGAGGTGGCTTTTTTGTGTTTGTCATCTGCCTAATTACTTTAAAAGGTTGCTTTTTGAGTCGGTGTTAAGTGTTGAGCTTTTGCCTTATTGTAATGTTCTAGAATGATATTTAGATCAATGGTTAAGCAATTAATCTTAGAAACTTTATGAGCTCTACAAAAATGAAAAAAAGTTGATAAAACTCTTCCCTTTTCAACTCGTTATAGTAATATACGCCCCCGCTGACAACGACAGTGTTGTTGTTTGCATCGGGGCGTAGCGCAGCCTGGTAGCGCACTAGCATGGGGTGCTAGTGGTCGCAGGTTCAAATCCTGCCGTCCCGACCAAATTTTGAGAAATGCCGCTATAGCTCAGTTGGTAGAGCATCTGACTTGTAATCAGAGGGTCCCGAGTTCGACTCTTGGTGGCGGCACCATTTTTTGGTCTAGTCCTTATATAGGATAAAAATGATTTTTACTTTTATTGCCGCTATAGCTCAGTTGGTAGAGCATCTGACTTGTAATCAGAGGGTCCCGTGTTCGACTCTTGGTGGCGGCGCCACTTCTCACTAAGACTTGGCCATAAAAGTAAACTGCGTAATTGCCGCTATAGCTCAGTTGGTAGAGCATCTGACTGGTAATCAGAGGGTCCCGAGTTCGACTCTTGGTGGCGGCACCACTTCTCACTAAGAATTGGCCATAAAAGTAAACTGCGTAAATGCCGCTATAGCTCAGTTGGTAGAGCATCTGACTTGTATTCAGAGGGTCCCGAGTTCGTCTCTTGGTGGCGGCACCAGTACTTCCTTCGGGCGGTACTTAAAGTTTTGGTTTAGCGTGAAGCCGCTATAGCTCAGTGGGTAGAGCATCTGACTTGTAATCAGAGGGTCCCGAGTTCGACTCTTGGTGGCGGCACCATTACTTCCTTCGGGCGGTAATTAAAGTTTTGGTTTAGCGTTAAGCCGCTATAGCTCAGTTGGTAGAGCATCTGACTTGTAATCAGAGGGTCCCGAGTTCGACTCTTGGTGGCGGCACCACTTTTTAGTAGAGGGTGTAACGGTAAATAATGAATGGGCGTGTCGCTCATTTAGAAAGTTTTTGTCCTTAATAAGGCAAACGTTGTGGGTGTGTAGCTCAGTTGGGAGAGCGTCGCCCTTACAAGGCGAATGTCGGGAGTTCGACCCTCTCCACACCCACCATCTTCCCGATGTACAAGGTACGTCCGATGGGACGCTAAACACAAATGTGTTGGAGTGGTAGTTCAGTAGGTTAGAATAAATGCCTGTCACGAAGGGGGTCGCGGGTTCGAGTCCCGTCCATTCCGCCATCTTCTTCCCAGAAGATGTAAAACTAATGAGCGGATGTGTAGCTCTGTTGGAAATACGTTGCCCTTAAAAGGCGCGTAGTGCCGGGAGTTAAAGAACACTAACATCGTAGGATGTAAAACTTATAAACGGGTGTGTAGCTCAGTTGGAAATACGTTGCTCTTAAAAGGCGCGTAGTACCGGGAGTTAAAGAATATTAACATCGTAGGATGTAAAACTAACGAGAGGGTGTGTAGCTCAGTTGGGAGAGCGTCGCCCTTACAAGGCGAATGTCGGGAGTTCGAACCTCTCCACACCCACCATCTTACCGATGTAAAAGGTACGTCCGATGGGACGCTAAACACAAAAGTGTTGGAGTGGTAGTTCAGTTGGTTAGAATACCTGCCTGTCACGCAGGGGGTCGCGGGTTCGAGTCCCGTCCATTCCGCCATCTTCTTCCCAGAAGATGTAAAACTAATAAACGGGTGTGTAGCTCAGTTGGAAATACGTTGCCCTTCAAAGGCGCGTAGTGCCGGGAGTTAAAGAACACTAACATCGTAGGCTGTAAAACTTATAAACGGGTGTGTAGCTCAGTTGGAAATACGTTGCCCTTCAAAGGCGCGTAGTGCCGGGAGTTAATGAACACTAACATCGTAGGATGTAAAACTTATCAACGGGTGTGTAGCTCAGTTGGGAGAGCGTCGCCCTTACAAGGCGAATGTCGGGAGTTCGAACCTCTCCACACCCACCATCTAAGTCGATGTAAAGACTTTGTCTGATGGGACATTAAACACAAATGTGTTGGAGTGGTAGTTCAGTTGGTTAGAATACCTGCCTGTCACGCAGGGGGTCGCGGGTTCGAGTCCCGTCCATTCCGCCAATTTTTTCTTAATTCGCTTTAAGAAAGAAAAGGCAAAGAAAACCGCACTGTGGCTGTGTAATGCAGTTGATAGTTTTGCCCTTATAAAGGCAAGCGTTGCGGGTGTGTAGCTCAGTTGGGAGAGCGTCGCCCTTACAAGGCGAATGTCGGGAGTTCGAACCTCTCCACACCCACCATCTAAGCCGATGTAAAGACTTTGTCTGATGAGACATTAAACACAATGTGTTGGAGTGGTAGTTCAGTTGGTTAGAATACCTGCCTGTCACGCAGGGGGTCGCGGGTTCGAGTCCCGTCCATTCCGCCAATTTCTTTCTTAACTAGATTTAAGGTAGACAAGGCAAAGAAAATAGCGCTGCGGGTCTATAGCTTAGTCTGGTTGCTTTATAATCTGAGCGTTCAAGAACGCCCATATCGAAAGATGTAGCACTTAAAACGGGTGTGTAGCTCAGTTGGGAGAGCGTCGCCCTTACAAGGCGAATGTCGGGAGTTCGAACCTCTCCACACCCACCATCTAAGCCGATGTAAAGACTTTGTCTGATGAGACATTAAACACAATGTGTTGGAGTGGTAGTTCAGTTGGTTAGAATACCTGCCTGTCACGCAGGGGGTCGCGGGTTCGAGTCCCGTCCATTCCGCCAATTTCTTTCTTAACTAGATTTAAGGTAGACAAGGCAAAGAAAATAGCGCTGCGGGTCTATAGCTTAGTCTGGTTGCTTTATAATCTGAGCGTTCAAGAACGCCCATATCGAAAGATGTAGCACTTAAAACGGGTGTGTAGCTCAGTTGGGAGAGCGTCGCCCTTACAAGGCGAATGTCGGGAGTTCGAACCTCTCCACACCCACCATTTATGTATTCTTCAAAAATGTTACTAATTACCTTCCTCTCAGTCTTTTAAAGCTCATAAAGCATGTATACTTATCAAAATGGCAAATAAACTTTGTTATTTGTACTCAGTGGCTTTGTTTTTTGTGCTTTTTTCCGTTTTATCATCAATTTTGTAAATATAGTGTTGAAGTAGAAATACTTACTGGTAATATCATGTTAGGGTCTTATATGCTTTAAACGTATAAGGGATGTTATTAAACACTATATTTCCTAATAAAAATAACAATGGAGCTTACTTATGACTATTTTCTCTAAACCGAATCGTGTGTTATTCAAAGCAAGTGTTGTGGCTGTGTCCGTCGCTGCGGCGTCCTCAGCTTTCTCTTCAGGCTTTGCGTTGAATGATCATAGTGCAACAGCATCGGGTACGGCATTAGCTGGAGCCGCGGCTTCTAATGCTGATATCTCTTTCAGTTTCTGGAACCCAGCCTTGTTTGCTAATGCAGATAAAACCACTCTCTATGCTTCTGGTGCGTATGTGGTGCCAAGCATGGATGTGACAATTAATTCGGCAAAAGATGCTCAAGGTCGTGATTTAGCAGCATCCTCTCCGACTACTTCCTCAGACTCTGTGGATAATGCGCTTATTCCATCATTTTACTTTGCTAAGCCTATATCTGATAAAACAGTGGCAGGTATTTCATTAAACGTACCGTTTGGTTTGTCGGGCGACTATGGTGATAAGTGGGCAGGACGTTTTCATGCGACAGAAACCGCTCTACAAGATATTGCGTTGAGCTTTGCTCTTGCGCATCGTGTTAATGATATGGTTTCCGTTGGAGCAAGTGTTCAATTTCACCAAGCAGATGTTACTTTAGGCTCTCAAGTGGGGGTTGCGTTGGCGTCATCAACTGAAGGTAATGGTGATATCGAGGCTGATGCGACTGGCTATGGTTACAGTTTTGGTGTTGCGCTAGAGCCTAGAAAAGGTACTAGGCTCGGTTTGGGTTATCGCAGTGAGGTAGACTTTGATTTTAAAGGCGATGTTAAATATACCAACGTAACTGCTTTAAATGGTGCTCCATTTAATTCTGGTTTAGATGATACGACTATTACTGATTCGATTACGCTTCCGTCGGTTTTAACTTTGAGTGCTGAGCAAGAGTTGTCTCCTAAAATGGTGTTGGGGCTAAGCGCGATTAGAACGGGCTGGAGCTCAATGGATGGTCTTAATATAGATTTTGATAGTTCGCAAGCTAACTCTGTACTGAGCTTTGACTTTGAAGATCAGTGGATGTATTCAGCGGGTTTAACTTATGAATACTCAGATAAGTTAACTTTACGTACTGGTGTGGCGATGGACAATTCGCCTGTTACGGATAAAGATCGTTCAGCACGTACGCCAGATGGTGATCGTAAATGGATTTCTTTTGGCGGCACTTACGACCTGAATGACATGACATCAGCGACCTTCGCTTATACCCATGTAACGATTGAAGATGTGACTGTTAACCGTGATGGTACAAAAGCAGAAGACGGTGCTAGAGGTACTTTAAATGCAGATTATAAATCTTCTGCGGATGTGATTTCCCTAGCTGTAAACATGGTATTCTAAACTTAAGTACGCTAAATGTTTAAGCTTGAAGGCCTGAATTCTTTGAAGAATTCGGGCTTTTTTTGTATCAAAAACTTTCTAATTTACCTTGCTTATATAAAGCAGTCATCTTTAAGATGGTTGCTCAATGGAGCTTCAAAAAGAATTTGGCTGTTTAGAGACAGTGAGCAATAAAAGCTCTTAGTGGTCTGGAAAGGAAAACGCTTTAATATCGAAAGAGGAATATTTCTTTGGTCAGTAGACCATGCGTAGCTCTTTGGCCTTCTGGTTCTGGTTTGCGGTCCAGTCGGTCATAGGCGAAGGCTTGCCATAGTAATAGCCTTGTAGCGTGTGACAGCCAAGGGAGATGAGTAAACTGGCTTGCTCTTTGGTTTCTATCCCTTCCGCTATTACTTTCATGTCTAGCGAGTTGGCGAGTTGGATGGTGGACTTCACAATATCTAAATGGCGTAAGTCTTCTGGTAAAGGCGATACAAAGCGGCGGTCAATTTTTAGAATGTTGGCTGGGATATCGATTAATTGCCCTAGAGAAGCCTGACCCGTTCCGAAATCGTCTATCGCAATAGAAAAGCCGTACTCAGATAGGGCTCTTAAGCGTTTGTGTATAAGCGCATGGGTCATGACAGGGCTGGTTTCTGTAATTTCTAGTTCCAGCATGTCTTTTAGCCAAGGGTGGTCGATGACCAGTGTCATTAGGAGTGCGAAAAAGCCGTCATTCATCAGCTCTTGGCCAGCCAAATTAAAGGCAATAGGAGTATGGATGTGTTCCTTGTGCCATTTAGAAAGAGTGCTAACAAGCTGGCGTATTAGGTTTTCAGCCAGTACAGGCAACAGGCCTAATTCTTCAGCGATTTTGATGAATACATCGGGTGGGACATAGCTTCCATCATCAAGCTTCCATCTTGCTAGGGCTTCGAACGAGCAAATGGTGCCATTGGGAGACACTTGGGGTTGTAGCCAAAGGTCGATTTCTTTGCGCTTGATGGCAGAGCTTAATTTTATGCCGAGTTTATGTTCTTTAATTAATTTGGTTTCTAGAGGGTGGCTGTAATAAGAAAAGCGATTGGCAATGGTTGAGTATTCCAGCGCCATTTCACAGCGCTCTAGAAGTTCTTCCGCATTCTTTCCATCTGTTTGGTAATAGGCGATACCCACTTGGTAGTTCATATTTAGCAGATTGCCGTCAATTTTAAGTTGACTCGGTAAGGTTGAGCTAATGAGAGCGGATAAATTCTTTTCAATAAGATAGGTGTTTCCTAGTGGAACAAAGCAAGCAAACTTCACTCCTCGTAAGCGACCGATAATCGCTTGGTCTGATAATTTTTCTTTTAGTATCTTAGCAAAGTTAATAATGACTTTATTGGCGTTGTCCTTACCGTATTGCTTATTAAATAATTTGAACTGGCTGATATGAATAATAAACATGGTGCCAGTAAGGTGTTTATCTTGTGTCTCTATAAATTGGTTAACTTGATTGCAAAAATAGGGATGGTTGGCGAGGCGGGTTAAGGTATCAAAGTTAACTAGACGACTGTTGGTTTCTTGTGTGCTCTCTAGTTTTTGTTGCATGGCGCGTAGATGCGTCATGTTTTGAAAATGTAATACATAGCGACCTTGCTTGAGTGTGGCTCTATGTAGCTGGATTTGTGTATTCTTTTTATGCTTGAGTGAGCATTCTGCTACGTTTTCTTGCCAAGAAAACTTACCCGACTCACTGCTTGGCTTTAGCCAGTCTATTACCTTGGTATTTTTTATTTCTGAAGCGCTTGAACAAGATAGAAAGTCGAGGGCCATTTGATTGGCTTTAATGATTTTACCGCGCTTATCGCATAGTAATGTTGGTGTGCTAGTATTTTCAAAAAACTCTTCATGCAAGGCATAGTTTTCGTTTAGCTTGCGATAAAGTAGCTTCATCTGAGTGGTATTGGCTTCGAGCATTTTCAGCATTCTAGATACGCCAATGGGAAAGCCAATATTAACGATGGCAAAAGTTAGCAGCTTAAAATATAGGTTAGGAGCGGCTAGGTTTTCCAGTTTAATAGTGCCTGTAGCAATGAAGTATAAGGGGATGAAATTGATGGCAATAGCAAAAACCGCGGCTTTAATACTGAATAGCAGTCGAGTGACGAGCGGTACCGAGTAGAGAGCAACGATGGCGTACTTTTCTGCATGGACACTAGTGCTGAATAATAGCAATGAGGCGCCTATGGCGACTAGGCTGAGAATATAGAGTCCAGCAATAAACTTAGTGTGGCTTTTGCTAAAAAATAAAAAGCCACATAAGAGAGTAAGGAAAGCGGTATTAATAAAAAGGGCGTTATGGTATTCCGGCGACTGTAGTGCGCTCAGTACATAGTCTATTTCAATACCGACAAAAATAGACAAAGTTAGTATGAGAAGAACCCTAAGGGTGCTTTGTTGAAATGTTTTTTCATCCTGTCTGCTGAATGGGTTCGCAGCAGCCGAGGGCGTTTTTTTCAAAAAGCTAAACAGCATTAATTAACTTCACAATCAAATAAAAAGAAAAGTCGCCTCAGTGGCGACTTTAAGAAACATTACCTAAAAACAAAGTGTTTTGCCATGTTAGTTTATGATTTATATGTAAATTATGAGTTCACCACGCGAAAATGATTGTCCCAATGATAGCCCGCATGAGTTTTTACTAGCGCTATGGTGTTCTGTACAGGGTTAGTTTTTAACTGAGCGCCTAGACCGTTGGTGACAAAAAATTCATGGGCTCTGCCGGTAGCAACAAGGCCACAAACATCTCGACAATTGTCTACGCCTAAAAACTGCTTGGAAGCGATATGCCAATAGGCAACTAAGCCGCCTCTCGGGGTGCTGATGGCGAGTATTTCTCCTGATGAATCAAAGCAAACACTGCCGCAATATTGCTTAAAACGAGTTCTGATCGCTTCCGGCATGGTCAAATAGTCGATGCTGTCATTGTGGATGCTAGACAGTCCGATAAGAGGTACTTGTTCCCATAACTCACCTTGATATTGAAAACCTAACGCAACAACACCTTGAGGGTTCACATCCAAATGGCGAATACTCAGCTGGTGTAATGCATCATCATGTTTAACTGAATGGATAACATGGCCATCAACCAAGGATAGATAGGTGACATTTGGCTGCATGGTATCTAGGTTGAGGATTTTCCTATCGGCATCTGGGCGTGTCATTAGGCCGCCATTGGCAATAACCAACACCTGATCATTTAAAAAGACTGACTCATGGGGGCCAATACCATTACTGTTAAAAACGTGAAGCACTTCACCGCTAGGCCATTGGCGAACAAAGATTTTACCTTGGCCACTTGGGTAATGGTTTTCTTGAGTAATTAAATGAGCACCATCCTGAGTAAAAAGAGCATGTCCATAAAAATGATGTTCTTTGGTAGGTTTAATTTGCTTGATCAGTTGGTGACTTGAGGCATCAAAGAAATCGATAAAAAAACCTGGACGACGAGCGACTATCCCGACAATAGCATCATGGGGATGAACCACAGGAGCGTGCGCTCTGGCGGCTAAAGGCATGGTCCAGAGTATGTCGCCTTGTTCATTGAATAGCCCGAAAAAATGTTCTTGCTTGGATTTTGAAAAGGCTGACCCGTAAACTTGGTTATCTGTGTTTGTACTGAGCAAGGCTCCCCAAGAGGGAGCCGTTGCAACCATTCCACCTAAGGCTAAAAAAGACCGCCTTGTTAGCACGATTAATCTCCATCTCGACTGTTAAAGCCAATTTGAAAGCCAAGGCGCGTCACCAAATTAGTGAGTTCGGATTGGCTCTTTGAAATAGATTCGACAAGGGGCTTTGCGAGAGCGATGCGTTCATCTTTGTTCAAATCACGATGGAAGAAATTGCGTGGGAGTTGCGAAACAATATCCACATTTTGTTCGAGCTGTTGATTAAACTTCTCAGCCAAAGCTGGTTCTTTTTTCTTGGCGATCTCATAGAGAGACGGTGAGCCCGCATGGTAAATAGTACGGTAAGACTTCAAATTAGTTTGGATGGACTCTAAAGAAAGGCTACTGCGATGAAACTCAGCGAGCTTTAAATTTACTCGACTATTATAACCAATAGGGGTTTCCAGCTTAGCGTCTTTTACCGCAGACATATGTTCAAGCCATTGCTGTAGAAATTGCTCAAACGCCACATATTCCGGGTCGAAATCAGAGCCTTCTTCGTTGAATACCCAGTCTTGTGCGCTGCTGGAGTGCCATTGTTCAGCAACGGCTTGAGCACTATCGAAGTGATGGGCTGCTACTCGTATCAGCAGGTCGCAATGCGTTGCAGAAGTAAGGGGTTGAAAATCAGGATGATAAAGCAAGCTTTCTAAGGCTGTTAAACCGCGTACCGCAATACTGGCCGATGTCCAAAACTTGGGTGCATCCATTACCGCTGGGTTGCCGTTTGCCAGAGTCCGTAGCTGCCGTTGGGTAATGCCTTTTTTATCTGGCCAATACTCAAAAGCAAAATAGCGCATGAAATAGGTAACGGGACCGAAATTGAGCCATTGAACTTCTTGCCAATCTAATGCGTTAGCCTTAAAAGCATTTTGGGCTGTGTTTAATGTATTTTGAGAGGGGGCTTTACAAAGAGAATCGACACTTTCTTTTAGGGTAAGCGCGGAAGCCGTATAAGATTTATATTCCTGAACAATGGCCTTATCCACAATGCCATTAAGTGGACCTTCCCATTGGCCTGCTGTGGACAGTAAAGGGAGGGAAGAACCAATAACCAAGGCTATCAGTCTTGAAACATTCTTCATTAAAGTGACTCCAAAAAGTAAATAAGCGTCTTTCTGTGTTCTTGATTTAAATTTTTATAATAACGTTGGCTAGCCTGAGCTTCGCCACCATGCCAAAGAATAGCTTCTTCAATGTTTCTTGCTCTGCCGTCATGCAAAAAGCCAGCACGACCGGAAACGCTTTCAGATAAGCCTATTCCCCATAATGGAGCAGTACGCCACTCTCTTGGTGTTGCACTGGCCGTTGGGAAGCCGCTTGCTAATTCTGCACCCATATCGTGTAAAAGCATATCGGTAAAAGGGTAAAAAGTACGATTGTTTAGTACAGCAAAGCTTGATTGATCACCTGTTGTCATCTTAGGTATATGGCAACCCGCGCAACCGCCTTGTTCAAAAAGCGCTTTGCCTTGCAAAAAATGTTTCTCTGTCAGATTACGCATGGCTGGCGGTGCCGACAAAGAAACGAACAAATCGACCAACCTTGCCTGCTGTGCATCCACTTCCAAATTACCTAAATGTGGGCTGTTACCGTTTGGACTATTTAGACAATCGGTTTGGCGCTGGGTGCAGTCACCGGAGGCAACAGGGTGTCTGGGTGTCGAAAGACCCAGATCCGTATTGAAGGCTAACTGATTTTGCGCACTAACACTGGGTGTTGTCGCCTTATAGCCAAAACGTCCTATTACTTTACCCGTGCCATCCGCACTCGGAATCCAATTTACCCTACCACTAATACCATCCTGATTTTCATCACTCGGATCGGCATTGGCCAGAATAGTATCATTTGCGATTGTGCTTAATAAGCCCATGCCGACTAGAGCGGGTGTTACCAACAGAGTAGAGCGAGTGGTTTCCTCGAATGCTCCGTAATTGAGCTGAGTCCAATGAATATTGGGTTTACGAAGTTCAACCTGAGTACCATCGGCTAGGGTTTCAATGTGGGTCTGATAAGAAAGCGTGAAGTCACCTTCCGCAGCAATATTTTGTGAACTGTTGCCTTGCAGCTGATTACCATAGTTCTTATCGCCTTGGTTGGGATAAATATAATCAGGTTTGACGATATTTGCATCAGGGTAAGACTTACCAAAACGAACCAGAAATGAAGGGACTGATGCTCCGTTCACATTGGCTTTTGGGGCATGGCCTCTACCACTATTCACATGGCAACTGTTGCATGATCGAGTATTGAATAATGGTCCTAAGCCATCACTTGCCGTTGTAGAAGAAGGAGAGGGCACCCAAAACTTTTGAAAGATATTTTTGCCGATTTGAAAATCCAATTTATCTTTTGCTGCGATACCGGCATAAGGCGTGGAATAGTTAGCCGCAAAAGCAGAATTTTGAGCATAAAAAAAGCTGGCGCTAGCGCCAGCTATAATTAAAAATACGTTGCGAAAGTTCGCTGTCATAAATTGATTAATACCATTAACTGAATGAATAACACACTTTTCGAAACCTATTTATCAATTTTTTGATATAAAAAGCAACCGTATTATTCAAATACGGCGCTTGGGTTGTCTAAACTGTCAGACCCTGCCAACTCAATATTTTGTAGATCTAGATATTGAATGATCTCCTCTGTTGTTTGAGTTCCATCGATCAAAGCATTTACAAAATTTTGTACTAACTCATTGCCGCTTGTATTATGCATGGCGATCAGAACATCAAAAGTTTGCCCTTGCTCGGCAGCATCGACCATAGCTTGGGCAGCCATTTCAGTGTTCTGTAGTTTTGCCTTCATTTTCTTATCAAGATCACTGCCTTGTTGAATAAGTAATGAAGATAAAGAAGCGCCTTTCATCATGCTGCCATCAATGCGCTGATACTCACCTAGGTAAACATTTTGAATGCCCTTAGCATCATAGTAATGAGACCAATGAGTGTTGTCAGAAAAACAGTCATGCTCTTCTTCTGGGTCGTGTAACATCAAACCTAATTGTGTTCTTTCCCCAGCTAGCTCACCGTAAGCCAAGCTACCCATACCGGTTAAGATAGTAGAAAGACCAGCATCAGTACTTTTGTCGAATAACGCGGTACGTGCTGCACCATTCGCTTTCCAGTTATTGGCCATTTCTTCTAGATCAGAAATAAGTAGGTCTGTAGCGGCTAGCAAATAATCACGACGACGGTCACAGTTACCGTTGGTGCAATTTTCTAAGTCATAATCAGTCGCAGGACGTTCGCCTGTACCAGGGTTAGTGCCATGTAAATCCTGACCCCAAAGTAGAAACTCAATGGCATGGTAACCAGCAGCAACGTTGGCTTCAACGCCATCAGCTTCTTGAAGTTTATTGGAGATCAAATCAGGTGTGATATGAGTGGCATCAACGGTTTCACCATCAATAACTAAGGTTTTAGAGGCAATAACGTTAGCAGTATAAAGTGGGTTTACATCAGATTCTGAACCGTAGCTGTCAGTCGCAACGTAATCGATTAGACCTTCGTCTAGAGGCCAAGCATTCACCTTGCCTTCCCAGTCATCAACAATGGAGTTACCAAAACGGAAAGCTTCACTTTGTTGATAAGGAACGCGAGATGCTTTCCAAGCGGTACGTGCCAACTCTAGATTTGCTTCAGTAGGCTCAGACAAAAAAGTAGTAATAGCAGTGCGTAATGTTTTCGCTGTTGTTAGAGAGTCAGCAAAAACAGCTTCAGCAATATCAGCATAATGAACAACAACAGCATTAGCAGTAACAGTCGTTGATTGGTTTTTAACTGTTGGTCCGCAAGCGGTTAGTAAAGCGCCTGCAACGAGTATTGCTGCAGGGGTTAATAATCGTTTCATCTTTATACGCTCCATTATTAATGTTATGGGAACATGATAGGTCAGGTGAAAACGATTATCAATAAAGCTAGTTACATATTTTGTAGACTCATAATAAAGTGGTTAGTTTGCGCATTGATGTGCAAAGTAGTTACCTGAAGACGTTTTAAGATTGTATTTACAAGCTTCCTCCCTTAAAAAGTCTTTTCCTTCCCAAGAAACGCTCATGCTGACCGGAAATCTATTTTTATAGCTTGGAATAAAGCGGTAAGCTGCAACAACCTCGACAGAAGTGTTTGGACCAACTTGCACCGACTCGCCAATAAGCCGTTGGCGTGTTTCTGCGTTATATAGGGTGTAATCCGTAGTGTATTCCTGATCACCATTTTCATGATCAAAGTTTAGCCACACTTTGCGATACGTCTGTGGCTGTGAAGTCGGATTATCAAAACGCAGCTTGGTATAAATAATTTGTGAGCGAGACAAACTGGTTTGAGCGGTTTGGCTCACTTTCACAAAGTTAGCTGTGTCGGTATTGGCTGTTTGCCATGGCATGCGAGTGCCGAAAGACGCATCAACAATTTGAATCGTTTGCTTGGCGAAGTAGTTATTCGCCAATGTTAGTACGTCTTTTGCTGGGGCGTATAAGGCCAAAGCCAGCACACCACAAAGTACGAATTTATTGATATTACGAACAGGGTTTATTAATCGCATCATGTCCACATCCTCAAAAAATATAAAACAACTGTTTACTTATACAGTACTGTATATAAAAACAGTTTATCTGTATAGATTATTTTTGAAAAGAGTTTGCTTTTTTCTGAAAAATTTTAATCATCAGGCTTAGAGAATTAATTTAAAAAAATATAAAAAAAGTATTTGATTTTATCTAGTTGACTGAATTAAAAGGCTTTTTAAATGATCTCCACAACCTTCTTAACGGTTTCTGTGGAGAACATTTTGTATGAAAAAATATGCCCAACTTCTCTGAAAATTAGACAGATTCGATGGCAATAAAAGAGCCAAACCTTATAATGCAGCCTCTTATAAGCTGTGAGGTGGGTTGTGGATAAAGTTGATGTGGTGGTAGTTGGCGCCGGAGCGTCGGGATTAATGTGTGCTGCGACAGCCGCCTATCGGGGTAAGCGTGTTCTCATAATTGACCATGCCAACAAAGCTGGAAAGAAAATCCTTATGTCAGGAGGAGGGCGTTGCAACTTTACCAACATGGATGCGGCCCCCAAACACTTCTTATCGGACAACCCTCACTTTTGTATCTCTGCCTTACGTCGTTTTTCTTCGCAGGATTTTGTTGACCTAGTGGATCGCCATGGTCTGGACTATGTTGAAAAAACGCCCGGTCAGCTATTCTGCGAACACTCAGCGAAAGACTTACTCGACATCTTAATGACAGAAGTGGAATGGTCTGGGGCTGAACTCAAACTCAATACCAAAATCCACAGCATCGACTTTCAAGATAAACAGACTATAGTGAAAACCAGCCAAGGTGATGTGACCTGCGAATCGTTGGTAATCGCCACAGGCGGCTTGTCTATCCCGACTATGGGCGCGACCGGTTTTGGTTACGACATCGCCAAACAAGTGGGACACGACATATTGCCCACCCGAGCCAGCCTAGTACCTATTACGGTACAACCAGACCGCAAGGCGCAACTGGCTGAACTGTCAGGCATCGCCTGCGACATTGCTGCCACCGCCAATGGCACCTGCTTTCAAGAGCCTATGCTCTTTACCCATAGGGGCGTCAGCGGCCCATCTATCCTGCAAATCACCAATTTCTGGCAACCGGGTGAAGCACTCAACATTAACCTTGTGCCCACCTTGTCCTCAGACGACCTAACCACCGTACGCCAAAACACCCCGAAGAAAAGCTTCGAAGGCTTCTTGTCCAACCTATTACCAAAGCGATTAGTGGAGCTGGTGAAAACGGAATTTCCTTGGCTGAATGACAGATCGGCTCAAACCTCAAACGATCAAATCGACGCCTTGTATCAATACCTATCGAACTTCGACATCGCCCCGAACGGCACAGAAGGCTACCGCACAGCGGAAGTGACCCTAGGTGGCGTCAATACCAGCGAAGTGTCATCTAAAACCTTTGAATCACAAAAACAAAAAGGCTTGTACTTTATAGGTGAAGTACTGGATGTCACCGGCTGGCTAGGTGGCTACAACTTTCAATGGGCATGGGCGAGTGGCTATTGTGCGGGGCAATATGTTTGATTTACGTCGCATGTATCGGACTTTTCCAATTCGAGAAGCTATGCGTCTAGAATTGAGCTGGGTCCATTATCGAATACTATTGCATCGCCATGCTGTTGAAGGATTGAGCTTCATACTTGGGCTCGTTATACAAAGGCAAAGGTTTGATTTTGCGGGAGTCATTGTATTGTTGATGCCTTTTTAGACAATGTCATGAAGAGTGTGAAAGACAGGAAAGAGGGCTGAGCTCTTCCCCGTCTCACTTCTAAACAAATTTAAAATGTGGCGAGTTTGTCTGTGACATTTTTTCTTAGTACGGAATCTACGTATTCTCTGAATGCGGCGTTACCCGTAATAATAGGGTTAGCTTCATTCGGTTGACGCTTTTTTAAGGCTTCCATTTGGCTGATGAGATTATGCGCAAACGGGTGAGTTGATATGTTGGCGTCAACACCACCGATATTGGCTACTTCTTCAAAGCGGTTTAACGATTCTAAGTAGGCTTCATTGCTCTTACGGGTTCCTGGAAGACCGGTTCCTCCCCAGAGTGCTACGTTATGAGCCACGCCATTGTCCGTCACCGGAATCACTAATGAGACACTGCCTGGTGTATGGCCGGGAGTAAGTAGAGCGGTAATACTGGTATTGCCTAATTGGATTTGCTGACCATCTTTCACTTCAATATAAGAGTTAGGTAATGGAATTTCGGTGGAGTAGTTACCAAAAGGGTCTGTTAGTACAGGGGCATCTGGACTATGGATAAAGTCCCAGTCGGCTTTGCTGATTAATATTTTTGCGGCGTATTTTTCTTCAAGATACTTAGCGGCCCCATAGTGGTCGGCATGGCCGTGGGTGATTACCACGTATTTAATGTCTGCTGGGTTTAAGCCCAATGCCTTCATGCCGGGAATGATGACGGCTTCGGCATCATTTGGTGTCCACATGGCATCAATTAAAATAAGGCCATCGGTGGTTTTAATAATGAAACTACCGACACTGACATAACCAACAAAATAGACATTATCAAACAGCTGTGTTGGCTCAAGCACTGTGGTATTAAATAAGTCTCCCATGGTAAGAAAAGGCGGTAATTCACTTAATCTTTTGTCAATTTCTTCAACACTGAGTCCTGCAATGTTTCCTGCTGTTTTTTGATTGTCGGAGGTACTGGTGAAAAGAGAGCAGCCAGCAGATAAAAACAGTAATAACGAGATTATGCTAAGGGATAGCTTTTTCATAATTTTCATCCTTGTTTCGTGGGTATGTGATTATTCATCTTGTCGCTTCTTATGTTTAAGGCTTTTATACAAAAAAGCCAGTCACTTTATGGGTGGCTGGCTTTATTTTTTGTACTTTTTCCTACGCAGTAATCTGATAAAGGGGGGCAGTTACCTAGTAGAGTACAAAGCTGTGTTTCGACTTTGGTCGACGCTATAAATGGTCCAACGTTTTTTCTCGGTTACACTTTGGGCGAAGACGTCGGCAACAACACGACGGTTTGTTTTTCTACCTTCAGACGTGTCGTTACTAGCGATGGGTCTTGCTTCACCGTAGCCTATGCT
Organism: Marinomonas transparens; assembly: GCF_016463975.1. Classification (GTDB taxonomy): domain Bacteria; phylum Pseudomonadota; class Gammaproteobacteria; order Pseudomonadales; family Marinomonadaceae; genus Marinomonas; species Marinomonas transparens. Next base: position 156,250 of record NZ_JAEMNX010000006.1, read on the forward strand.
TTTTATACGGTTTGCTTTGATTCTAAAGCTATCAACTAAAATGTCTTTAATAGCGGTCGCGCGTTTTTGTGAGAGCAAACGGTTCGCAGCAACCGAACCTCTGTCGTCTGTGTGACCTTCAATCACAGCTGATGAGTTTGGATGCTCTTTTAAGAGTACAGCGAGTTTTCTAACTTCAGGGTAAAAGCTGGATTTTACTTCTGCTTTACCCGTGTCAAAAAGGATATTGAGTTCAACCGATAATAGTTTGGTTGATTCATCCGGGCAGCCTTTATGATTAACGGCTGCGCCTGGCTTAGTATCGCTACAAAGATCACGAGCATCAATGACACCATCTTTATCTGTATCAGCAAGGCGAGATTGTATGTTGCTGGCATACAGGCTCTCCGCAGTGGCAGTCATGCTTATCAAAAGCAGCGCTGCGCATAAACTGATGGATTTGATGATGAAGTTCATAATCTTATTGAACACCTTTTATCTATATTAACTAATGCTTATAAGGTTAGAGTTTATTGGGCAAGTTAACCAGCAGCTTTTTGTAGCTTTTCGAGGGAAAACTGGCTATATCGTAATCTTATGTAACTGGCCGGGGTCTTGTGTTATTGCCTGTTACCAGCTTCCTGTATTTTCCATGGACGCCCAAGGTTCTTGTGGTTCCAATGACTCTCCAGTTTGCAGTAATTCTATGGAGATATTGTTTGGGTCTTTTACAAAGGCCATGTGTCCGTCACGGGGTGGACGCAATATGGTGACTCCCATGGATTGCAGCTTTTCACAGGTTGTGTAGATGTTGTCGACGGCAAAAGCAAGGTGGCCAAATTGGTCTCCGCCTGTATAGCTGCGGTCTCCCCAGTTGTGAGTTAGCTCTACTTCTGGGGCACCTTTTTCGCTGGCGTAGTAAATAAGAGAGAACTGACCTTTTTCGCTGTCCATGCGTCTTGTTTGAATCAAGTCTAATCCTTGTGTGTAGAACTGATGGCTTGCTTCTGGTTTATCTGTTCTGATCATGGCGTGTAGGTATCGAATAGACATAATTTTTCCCTAATATGTTGTTGTCGAGCGGGGTGTGATGGTAGCATTTTTGGTGACTTACAACCTAGTATTGAGCCTCCACTATTCTTACAGATATACCATAAATAATATATATTCTAGTATCAAAAAGAATTTCGTTGTTGGCTATTACTTGAAGCGATTGGGTGCTTTTATTACTCTTCCCACACCCATCTTAGAGGGTCGCCAAAATCATCGTAAATGATTTTCTTTTTTGGTCTACGTGGTGCTGGACGAGGAGGCGGTGTTGGTTTTTTTCTTTGCTGAATGGCGGCGACAACATGATTTAATGGTGTGCGGTCTTGTTTGGGTTCACCAAAGCCTATGTGGCTCGTGTTATACTTGCCGTCAATTAAGCCGGATTCACCCATATCAATATGTTGAATTTCCCCTTTTTCCCTGATGAATTGATCTACCAAAGACTCAAGTTCTTTTCGTGTGTCTCTTTTGGTGGTTTTTGGTTTTATCATGGTATTTATTTGGGGTTAACTCTACTCAAGGGCGTGACTCAGAATGCGGTCAAACTTTATCCATAATAAACGTAAGAGGTAGCTGGTGTCTATTAGCAACTTAATTGTGCATGAGATTCAAAAACAGGAAGGCGAGCGCAAAGCGATATTGATTGCTCGTCCTAATGAGAACCCTGTGGATGGACAGGCTGAGGCGCTTTCTGCTCAGGTGACCAATTTGTTCAACCGCTCAGGTATGAATACAGGCCGTTTCTCTAACCCAAAAGGCAGTGAGGAAGGGTCTCAGTTCCCGGCTTTGTTGCATAAGCATTTTAAAGATGATGCTTTCGCAGACTTTGCGGCTTTTTCGAAAGACTGTGCCGCAGAGTATTTGCGCTACATGGAGCAAGTCGATGAAGTCCAAGGGGGCTTGCTATGGTTTAACCATTATGAGCTTCACGATACACATTTTTTATATATAGTGATGTTAAAGCGCAAACAGGGCATAGGTTTGGGCGCAGATCTTAGTTTGTCTCAGGTTGAGCAAATTGAGATGGAAAAGTTACACATGGCGTTGCGCATTAACTTAACTGCATGGCAGGCCGAAGATGAAGGTCGTTATATTGCGTTTCGTTTTGGTCGTGCACCTAAGTTTGAAAGCGAATATTTCACTCAATTTATTGGTTGTGACGAGCCAAAAATAGCGGCGAAAGAAACACGTAAATTGGTAGATTTGACTTCGGCGTTTTGTCAGTCTGAACGTTTACCATCTAAGCAAGCGAATGAATTTAAGAAAGTGATTTCTGATCATTGTAAAGAGAAAGCCGAAGAGCGTGAGCCATTGGAAATGAAGGCGTTGGCCTCGGAAGTGGAGTCACGGTTTTCTGTTGAACAGGCCAATAAGTTTTTAGAAATAGCCGATTCAGACAGCTTTCAGATGGAAAAAGAGATTTTTGTTGAGAAAGCGGCGCTTAAAAAGTTGACGCGCTTGTCCGGCAGTTCTCGTGCATTAACCTTGAGCTTTGATAGTGATTTGCTTGGTGAGTCTGTGGTATTTGATGCCGACTCTGGCACCTTGGTGATCAAGGATTTGCCAAAGAGTCTACTTAAGCAGCTGCAGTCTAACTCTAATTAATTCAAGCTGAGACCTTTGCACGACTACTGTGCTCGTCAACACTTTGTTAAAAACAGACTTAAAATACTCATTTATAACCCATAAACTCCGTTTTTTCGTCTGTTTTTGCCTCTTTTTGGCTTCGCTCGTGATTTCGTGCATAGGTCTCAAGTTATTAATTTATGTTCTTAATTTAAATTAATAAGAGTGGCGAGCTTTTCCATTGACTGAAAACAAACGGCGGCACCCGCAGCAGTTTGTTTGGCTGGGTCCATAGTGTCGCTGTAGGCCAATACTGTCATGCCAGCGGCAACCCCAGCTTTAATCCCTGCAATAGAATCTTCAATCACCAAACAGTCTTGTGGTTTTGTTTTTAATGCCGCGGCGGCTTTTAAGTATAGGTCTGGCGCAGGTTTTCCTTGGGCGACATCTTCAACGCAAAAGCGAGTCGAGAAGCGTTCATCTAGGCCAATTTTTTTTAGTTTGAAGTGCATTTCTTGGCGATTAGCATTGGTTGCCATAGCGATAGGGATTTTAATCTTTTCTAATAAACTGAGCACGCCGTCAATTGGCTCGAGTTGTTCGTCTATTTTGGTTTGAAAAGCTGTTCGATATTCTTCCAAGAAGCTGGTGGGTAAAGGTTTACCCAGCATTTGGCTAGCGGCCTTGATACCATGTTCCGAAGTGTAGCCGCTAAATTTTTCGTGCATGGTTTGCTCATCTAGGAATAACCCTTGTTTGGCGAGCATGGTTTTCATTATGTCGTTAGCAAGGTTTTCTGTATCAACGATGACGCCATCGCAATCAAAAATAATGGCTTTATAGGAGTTAAACATAAAATGGCATTTTGGTTATGGGTGTGGGAAGGATAATAACGAAATTAAGTAGGGGAAAGGAAGGGAGGGGGTTTTATTGTTTTTCTCCCCTTACAACAAAATATTTACGATATACTAATGCCCATTAATGAGTGTGGGCTTTGCTCTTTCTGTGCTTTATTTTTAGTGCTGTGCTTTTCTAAGATTTTAGCTTGTTTGACCAAGTTGCTGCGGACGAGCGCTGGCTTTTTTGATCGCTTTTACTGTGTTTTTGAAAAAGGCTACAACAGCTGCAACACGGCGAGCGCGTTTTTGGCGGCGAGCATAATCTTCAACCGTTGTATCGGCGTAGCCCCAGCTTGCTAGTAGTGCTTCGTATTGTTGTTGAGAGTCCATAGTATTCTCCTGTTTGCTTTAAGAAATGTTGTTTTATTACAACAATTAAAATACTAGTGATTCCTGATCGATTGAACAAACGATCCTTTTTCACTTGTTAGTTTAGTTTTTTTCACCATTAAACCTTTGCTTAGGAAGTTGCCTTGTACCAATCGTTAGAGAGTTTTTCAAAGAGTTGGGTTTTTAAACGGAATGACCCTAAGGTTGAGCCAGAAGACTTACAGAAAATACGTTTGCTAAGCGAACAAAGAGCGGAGCAAATATGGCGTGATTATATTAGTTCTGAGCATCTGCATCCGGATCATTTTTCTGATTACGATTGGCTGAAGAAGCCTGATTTATTGATTTCTAAGGTGTCTTGGGAAAAAGCCTGGGATGGTGAAGATATGTCGTTACCCGGAGAGCTTGCTGAACATTTTTCAGCATGGGGTGAAGATACGACGGTGTTTTTTTGTTGCCATAATGAATTGGTTTTTGAGTTGCCTTGGGGCGTTTTTAAGCGCAGTTGGAAAGCCTTTTTGTTTTTAGATAACGGGCCTATTTTAGTGGGTAAAAAGAAAAAGCAAGCCGCGCAGTTTCATTCTAATGGTTTGGCAAACCTTCTATTAAGAACGGGTTAATTTGTTGTTTTGTTTCTTTTTTAACTCTTTTGTTGAGAGCCACCTCTCTTACGACTTGCGAGGCAGTGTTGGTTGAAGGTTTGGTAATAACAGAGTAAATGTTGGCTTTCTTCTTGGTGTTGTAGTGTGTCTAGCAGTAAAGCGGTGACTTCTGCCGTGGCGAATTGCATATCGTGGCTGGAATGACGAACAAGAAAAGACCGTTGTGCAGCGTTGTTTATTTCAAAGTGAGGGATGTCTTTTAGCCATTCGCTTTGGTGAAACATCTTACTTGCTTGTTTCCAAGTGCCATCCAATATGATGAAGGTGTGTTTTTCGCCTTGTTTATGTGTGTTTGGTGGTATGGCTCTTAGGGGCCTTTGTTGTATTTGGGCTGTTTCTGTATTGGGGAAAAGTAGCGTGCAGTTGCCTTGTTTTCTGTTTAGGTGATCAAGTAGGGCTTGCGAGGGTTCTGTTCTACTCCATAGGTAAGCAAGTGTGTCGTTAGGGAAGAGGTCGGCAATGAGTCTTCCACTATTGGTGGGCTTGTGTATTTCGTCACGGTGGAAAAGTAAGATAAATTCTATTGGTGAGGTTTGCGGAGTACGTAAGTGGCAGAAACAAGCGAACTCTGCCATCAGACAAAATTCACAGCGTTTGGCGTTTGAGCCTCTTGCTGTAAAGGGTCTTCTTGAAGCTTCTTTACAGGTATTGCGTAATAAATCGACGCAATGGGGCGCGCGTGTTGTCATTTTATTTCTGACTTTGGTTTTAGGTGGGCTTATTATCGTGTTTTTAGATTGAATGTCTAGGTGATAAAAATTTGGCTTGGATGTGATGTTTTCGTTGCTTCTATGTGTTAAAAACGTTTCTATCCGTGGTTTTGACAGGATCTTTACAGAAAGTATGCAAATACAAAGGAATCAAAGGCCAACCTTCTTTATATTTCTATTAGTTGTTACTGAGTCGCGCTAAGGTGACAGATATTGTTGTGTGGCATAGGTAATATATGAGTCGTTATATCTCTCCAGTGTTATATGTTCTTTTAATGTTAGTTGGATGTGTGGCGTTTATTTCCATTGCGGGTGTCCGTGTTGGTGTTTTTGAACCATTGACTGGATTTTTTACCTTAACCTTGAGTGTGATTGCCTCCTTGGTTCTTTCTATACTGGCCGCTTTATCTTTATGTATATGCCGAAAAGAAACGAATGCCGCAGGGAAACGGTTTTTTAGCTTGGTGCTGGTTGTTTCCTTGGTGTATGGCGCTATGTGGGTTGTGTTTTACCTACAAAAATCAGGTCTTCCAGAGATTAACGATATTACCACGGATACCATTACCCCTCCTGTATATCTTAATGTTGGTTTTATTCGAAGTTCCAGTGATAACAGCCTGAGCTATAATCCAGCTTGGGCATCGATTCAGCAAAAATATTATCCTGATGTTAAACCACTCTTTTCTACGGAAACTAAGGTGGTTGTTTATTCTGCAGTTGTTTCATTAATCAGAGATAATGGTTGGGACATGGTGGCTCAATATCCCGAAGTAGGGGTTGTTGAAGCGACGGCGAGAACACCTATTTTTGGTTTTCGTGATGATGTGGTGATTCGTATTAGCACGACGATTGAAGGTGAAATACGCGTCGATATGCGTTCTTGTTCTCGAATTGGTCGTGGTGATTTTGGAACGAATGCAAAGCGAATTGAGACTTTTATGAGCGAATTGTCTAAAGCCCTAGCGCCGCAGCGACAATTAAATGCCAAATCTATTTATTAAATACTCCTCGTCATCAAAATCCTGAAAGGCTAGAATCTCTATAAATACCATTAGAGGATGTTCTGGTGAGCCTTCGTCAGCAACAAAAAGCCAATACTCGAGCCAAAATTAAAAGCATTGCTAAGCGTGCTTTTTTAGAACAAGGGATTGAGGCAACGAGCACCCGATATTTGAGCGATCAAGCGGGTATTGCGGTTGGTACCTTGTTTGTTCACTTCCCTGATAAATTGTCCTTAGTAAAAGATATTTTCTTTGATGAGATGGATACCGCTCTACGTTCTGCGGCTTCTGCTCAGCAAGCCTGTGTTTCTCCTACGGACTATCTTTTGCAAATGGCGCAGGTCTTATTTGATTTTTATGACGAGTATGCTGAATTTGCACGGCAGGTTTTATTCGATAGCTTGGCGAAAGGAGGGTTTCATACTAAGCAAGTGGCGGTGCTTTCTGATGGTGTGGTAAGTCGTTTTAAGCAGGTGGGGGTGGATGACAAAACGTCCCATATTTTCGCGGAGAACATGGTGGCAAATTTTTGGTTTGTGCTATTAGAGAGTATCCCTAACGGTGTATTGGGCCAAACTGCGATTCGTCACCTAACACGGCTTAACTTGCCCTTTGAAATGTCTTATAAAAATGCCCCCAAAAATAGGGCGTAAGTGTACTGCCTATTAGTTTAATTGATTGGCTTTGCGGTAGGGGCCTTGATAATCAAATAGCTTTGCTGTGACCTGCCAGTGTTGTTTTTGCTTTTTCGCAATGACAAAGTCTGGGGCGGGGAGGTATAACAGAAATTTTTCCACTTCGTCTAATCCATCAAATTCTATAGGGTGACTGCCGTTAGCGATGCGCCGACCAAAGTCCTCATTGAAGCTTTGCCGAGATTTTTTATAGCTAAAACGGAAGGTTTCTGTGAGCGTCACTCCGTCTTCATCGTGATAGGTGATCTTTAAGGATTTATCTGTTTTTGAGATGACAGGTGTCATGCCCGAACAGCGCAATACCTTGTTGTTTTTTAGGTTTAGGGCACCTCTGAGCTGATCATCTGGGTCGATCAGTTTTGCTGCGCAATGCTGGCATTGTCTTGCGGCTATATCATTTTCTTCATGACAAACAGGGCAGCGTTTAAAGCGAAAGCGAAATGAACATTGCTGTTCTCCGCCTGGTGTTTCAAGTAAACCATGGCAACGTCTGCCAAAGTGCTCAATGACATTGCCTTCGGCGTCTTTTCTTCCCCAGAAGGTATTGGCAAAGTCGCACTCAGGACAGTGTATTTGCACCGCGACAGAATCTTTTGTGGGCTTCTTCTCACCGATTTCAGGTTGGAAAATGTTGTAGCCATTGTTGGTGTAATCCAACACGAGGCAGTCTTTCTTGTCCGGACTTAAGCGCAGCCCACGGCCAACGATTTGTTGGAATAGGCTGATGGATTGGGTCGGGCGCAAGATGGCGATGACGTCCACATGGGGGGCGTCGAAGCCTGTGGTTAATACAGAGACATTGACTAAGTATTTTATTTGCTTTGCTTTGAAAGCAGAGATGAGCGCGTCGCGCTGCTTGAGCTTGGTTGTCCCTGTGATTAACGCTGTTTTGTCGGTTGGCAAATAGCTGACGATTTCTTTGGCATGGTCAATGGTGGCGGCAAAGATCATGACGCCTTGTCGGTCTTGGCTTAATTGCAGTATTTGCTCTGTTACCGCTTGGGTAACGCGAGGGTGTTGGTGGATCAGTTCGTTGAGCGCTATGTCGTCGGTATCTTGTTCGCCATCTAGGCTTTCGCTTAGCAAGCTAAAATCATAATGAGCGATGGCAGCGTCGTAATGGATCGGCGGTGTGAGGTAGCCATTTTTCACCATGTGCTGCAATGGTAATTCAAAAATGCATTTCTTAAAGAAAGGGTTTTCGCATTGGCGAGTATAGCCGTGATAATGATGCTGATAAATCCATCCGCTGCCTAATCGATAGGGGGTTGCGGTTAAACCTAGGATTTTTACCTTAGGGTTAAGGGATCGAAAATGGTCGATGGTTTGTTGGTATTGACCGCTTTCTTCCATGCCGACTCGGTGACATTCGTCGATAATGATTAGGCTAGCTGGCTCATTAAAAGCGTCTAGATTAGCGGAAATCGATTGAATGCTCGCAAAGGTGATTTTTGCCGAGCTGGTTTTTTGTTTGAGTCCTGCCGAGAAGATACCTGCCTGTGACCCCGTCGCGAGAAATTTGGCATGGTTTTGCTCAACCAGTTCTTTGACGTGGGCCAAGCAAATCACTCTACCTTTGGCCAAACGACTTAATTCGGCAATCACCAGACTTTTCCCTGCGCCGGTTGGCAATACGATAAGTGCTGGGTTATCCGAGTTGCGAAAGTGTTCAAGGGAAGCGTCGACGGCTTGGCTTTGATAGTCGCGTAAAATGAAAGGTTGGCTCATGGGTGTTTAAATCTTGGTGTGTTGGTGATCTCGCTATCGTATGATAGTGCTTGGTAATTTTGCCTTGTTACACGTGATTAATCTATCTATGTCTGCCGAAAGTCCATCTACTCGCGATTCCTATATTGAAAATTCTGTTCCTGCTTTTCGTCACAGAGAGCCTTTCTCTCAATTGTTAGAGGATTTGCAAGTGAAAGGCTGGAGTGTTCAGGATAACTTTTTCTCTGAGGATTTTACAACGGAGCTCATGATAGAGGCCGCACGCATCCAAACTGATTATATGTTGCAAGCTGGTGTAGGGCGTAAGCAAGATCATCGTGTGCTTTTAGATGTACGTCGCGATCATATCCAATGGATTGATCCGGACGATGCTGCGATTCGGAAGGACTTTCTGAACGCCATGGAGGATTTACGGGTGGCTTTGAATCGCCGCTTATTTTTGGGTTTGTTTGATTATGAGTCTCATTTTGCACGCTATGATGAAGGGGCGTTTTACGACAAGCATATCGATGCTTTTAAAGGGCAAGGGAGTCGTATTTTATCGACGATTTTGTATCTGAATGAAGATTGGCAAGACGGCGATGGCGGTGAACTGGTGATTTATGATGAGCTTAATCCAGACATCGAGATAGGGCGTTTCCTCCCTAAAAAAGGGCGGTTGGCGGTGTTTTTGAGTGAATGTTTTTATCATGAAGTCAAAGTTGCACATCGAACGCGGCATAGTATTGCTGGCTGGTTCAGGATGAATAGTACGACAGGCAAAAGTCTCGATCCTGATCAATAGACTGGATGTTAAGGAAGGCCCGAATGCCTACATGGATATAGGCTATTAAGGCAATGCAGGAGTAATTGTTGAGGCAAGAGGGTTTGTTAACACCTTCCTTAAGTTAATCCTGTATTTTTTGTGTGGTTTTTGTTGGAATGGCCTCGAAAATGCTTCCTATATTCTCTATAATGCGCGCCTTGTTTAATTGCTCTGGTTTTACGTTCCAGATCGCATAGGAGATAGAAATGTCAAAAGTTGTTGTGTGTGCCCTGTATAAATTTGTTGAACTGCCTCACTTTGAATCCATCCGAGAGCCACTGCAAAAGACCTTAGAAGAGAATGGAATTCGCGGTACCCTCTTGCTCGCAAGCGAAGGAATTAACGGCACCGTTGCTGGGTCTCGTGAAGGTATTGATGCTTTATTAGCATGGCTGGATAAACAGCCTGGTTTAGACAATATTGTTTCTAAAGAGTCTTATGACGACGATATGCCCTTCTATCGCACCAAGGTCAAATTGAAAAAAGAAATTGTCACCATGGGGGTGGAAGGAATCGATCCAAAGCGTGTGGTGGGCACTTATGTTAAGCCGAACGAATGGAATGATTTGATTTCTGATCCGGATGTTATTTTGGTGGATACGCGTAATGATTACGAAGTGCAAATCGGTACTTTCAAAAATGCGGTCAACCCTAAAACCGATACTTTCCGTGAATTTCCCGCTTATGTAAAAGAAAATATGGACCCAGCGAAGCATAAAAAAGTCGCTATGTTTTGTACGGGCGGCATTCGTTGTGAAAAATCCACTGCCTATATGTTGGAGCAGGGCTTCGACGAGGTTTACCACCTTGAAGGCGGTATCTTGAAGTACTTGGAAGAAGTGCCAAAAGAAGAAACCCTGTGGGAAGGTGAGTGTTTTGTTTTTGATAATCGTGTCTCAGTAAACCACGATTTAGAAAAAGGCGAATACGACCAATGTCATGCTTGTCGTATGCCGATTACAGAACAAGAAAAGCAAGATGAGCGCTATGTTCAAGGTGTGAGTTGTGTGCATTGCTTCGATAAGTTTACCGACGAACAGCGTCAGCGTTTTATTGAACGTGAGCGTCAGGTTCAGCTGGCTCGCTCCCGTGGCGAAGAGCATATTGGCGCGGAAGTATTAGACGCGGTAGAGAAGCACCGTTTAGAAAAAGCACTGGAAAAAGAGCGTCAACGTAAAATTCGTGAAGCACGCGCAAATTAAACCTGCGGGATTTCGCTTGGCCTGCGGTTGAGCGAAATCCAAGCTATTGATCTTTATAGTGAAGTTTTTTGCTATTTCATCTGCTTATCCTTCCCTGAGTTTACTAAGAGTGGTTTCGAAATGGTTCGGACTACCGTACAATAAAAAATCGCTTTTTATTAGCCAGTATCCATCATGAGTTATCAAGTTTTAGCACGTAAATGGCGCCCACAGACGTTCCTTGAAATGGCTGGGCAAGACCATGTCTTACAAGCGCTCGTCAATGCGCTACGCCAACAACGTTTGCATCATGCTTATTTGTTCACAGGAACGCGTGGTGTCGGTAAAACCACCATAGCGCGTATCTTTGCTAAGTGCTTAAACTGTGAAACCAATGGTATTTCTCCTGAGCCTTGCGGTCGTTGTGACAGTTGCCGAGAAATTGCTGAAGGTCGCTTTGTTGATTTGATTGAAGTGGATGCGGCGTCTCGTACCAAGGTCGAAGACACCCGCGAATTATTGGAAAATGTGCAATATGCACCAACTCGTGGCCGCTTTAAAGTGTACTTGATAGACGAGGTGCACATGTTGTCCACGCACTCGTTTAATGCTCTGTTAAAAACCCTTGAAGAACCACCAGCCCACGTTAAATTTTTATTGGCAACCACGGACCCGCAAAAGTTACCCGTCACGGTTTTATCTCGTTGTTTGCAATTCAATCTGAAAAATATGTCGCCGCAGCGGGTCGTGGACTATTTGCAAACCGTATTAACCAGCGAACAAGTGAGTTTTGATCAGCCAGCCCTTTGGCAAATTGGTCAAGCGGCTAATGGCAGTATGCGTGATGCCTTAAGTTTGACGGATCAGGCGATTGCTTTTGGCAATGGTACGATTTCGGAAACTGGCGTAACTTCCATGTTGGGCTTGGTGAATCAAGCACAGGTTTTGGATTTATTAGAATGTGTTGCGGCTAAACATGCCGCCCAAGTCCTTAGTAAAATTGAAAGCTTAGCGGATTATCAGCCAGACTTTACTGCGATTTGCGGTAGCTTATTGGACACCTTGCATCGCATCGCGATAGAGCAACAGGTACCGGGGGCTTTAACGGATCAATTGGGTGATTTGGCGCGGATTCAAGCCATTGCTGCGAATGTCAGCGCAGAAGAAATTCAACTCATGTATCAAAGTTTGTTGATTGGTCGCCGTGACTTGCCTCTGGCCCATTCCGCCCGTTCAGGTTTTGAAATGTTGATGCTTAGGCTGATTGCCTTTCGTCCGACACCGCCAATGACAGTGAGCTACGATGCTCCGCCGACTATTGCCGCCAGTGAAACGAATACCCAGAGCTATGTCGAAGCCGATGAAAGCTCGCCGTTAGACGCATCGACAGAAAAAAAAACACCAATAGTTGAGGTTACGGAATCTGCAGCCATTAAGCCGTTAGAAGAGGCAGTGAGTACAAAAGAACAGCGGGCTATTGAAAAAGAACAAGCATCAAGTCTTGAAGAAGTCGCTCCGCTAGCCTTGTCTGACGCTGAACGTCCACCGTGGGAAGAAGCACAAACGACGTCGGTAGAGTCTTCCGTTGAGTTATCCTCTGAGCCATCTACCGAAGAAAATCCAATAACAGAAGTGGCTGAGCAACAGGTCGAAAAGAAAGTGACTGAGAGAGAGGTGGTTGAACAGGCCGCTGCTAATATTGAAACAACACAGGAATTGGTTGAAAGCACTGAGCCAGACACAGTTGAAGACAGTGCGATTGAAGAGGTAGGGCCTGCAGAAGTCCATGCCGCGTTTGTTGCTGCTGAGCCTGAGTTTCCAGAAGAGCCTCAAGATGAAGATGAAGAAGAGGCGGAAGAGCGAGCTATCACAGATGTGATGGATCCATTTAATCCAGCAGCAGATTTGGTCAGCGCGTTAAGTGCTGAATCTGACGACGAAGAAGTGGAACAAGTCCAAGAAACAGACACAGTTACCACACCGAAAGCACCAGATACCATAGCGCAACCTGCGTTAGCCATGCCGCTGCCAGAGCTTAATCATTTTAATGAGTTAACCATGAAGCTGTGGTGGTTGGTGGCACCGCGTTTGCCATTAACGGGTTTGGTGCAAAATATTCTGATGAACTCAAGTCTGGTGGATGCCAGTGAGCAAGGGCTTAGGTTAGAAGTGCCGTTAGAATATGGGCACATGCTCAACCAAACACGCTACGAGCAAATACAAGGGGCGTTGAGTGATTTTTTCACCATGCCCGTGCCCTTGATTATTGATACAGTGGAAGACACCAGTGGTGTAACAGCAGAAGAATTTGCTGCCAGTAAACGGGCTGAAGCCTTACAGGTGGCGATAGATCATTTGAATTCACATCCGGTTGTGCAGGCGTTGTCGGCAACGATGGGCGCACAGCTGGTTTACGATAGCGTTAAAGTAAAAGCCTAAATGGGAGAGAGTTATGTTTAAAGGTGGTATGGGTAACATGATGCGCCAAGCGCAGCAGATGCAAGAAAACATGCAAAAGGCGCAGGAAGAAGTCGCTAACATGGAAGTAGAAGGCCAATCCGGTGCTGGCTTGGTTAAAATTGTCATGACCGGACGCCATGATGTGAAACGGGTTTCTATTGATGATTCCTTGTTTTCTGATGACAAAGAAATGTTAGAAGACCTAATTGCTGCTGCGGTTAACGATGCGGTGCGTAAAATTGAAGTGGATCAGAAAGCAAAAATGGACGCTGCAACGGCAGGCATGTCTTTACCACCTGGCTTTAAAATGCCTTTCTAGGAGTCGATCTTGTTTAGTCCCTTAATTAAAGAGCTCATTGAGTCATTGCGCTGTTTGCCCGGCGTGGGGCCAAAGTCTGCGCAAAAGATGGCGCTATATCTTTTGGAACGAGAGCATCAAGGGGCAGACAGGCTAGCGAATGCATTGCGTGAAGCGCTCGACAAGGTCGGGCGTTGTGCTAGTTGTCGGACACTGACCGAAGAGACGGAATGTCAGTTGTGCCAAGATCCTGAGCGTGATGCGAAGCATTTGTGTATTGTTGAAACACCAGCGGATGTGATTGCGATTGAATCGGCAGGTACCTTTACAGGCCGCTATTTTGTGTTGCTAGGGCATTTGTCACCAATTGATGGCATAGGCCCAGAAGAGTTGGGTTTAGACAGGTTAGAAGCCTTGGTTCAACATAATGAAGTGGAAGAGGCTATTATCGCTACCAACTCGACGGTAGAGGGTGAAGCGACCAGTCACTATATCGCCGAGAAACTAAAAACATTGAACATCAACGTCAGTCGCATTGCCCATGGCGTACCTATGGGTGGTGAACTGGAATACGTGGATGGTAACACTCTGGCGTTGGCGCTAGAGGGACGGAAGACACTCTAGTATGAATGATCAAGAGCAAGCACTGAATATTATTTGGGTTGCGGATAACGACTCGCTCGCCAGTTGGTGTGATTACTGGGCGCAATTACCTGTGATTGCTGTTGATACGGAGTTTATTCGTCGTACCACCTATTTTCCTATTACGGGTTTAATTCAAATCAGTGAAGGGGACAAAGCCGTGCTTATTGACCCTTTAGGCATAGATGCATGGCAACCTTTGCGCGATCTTATGGTCAACCCTTCGGTGATGAAGGTGTTTCACGCTTGCTCGGAAGATTTGGATGTCTTTGATAATTTATTAGGCGTGTTGCCCACGCCTTTTTACGATACACAAATTGGCGAAGCCTATGCTGGCGCGCAATGGTCATTGAGCTATGTGAAATTGATCGCTGCTTATTTGAATATTGAAGTAGCGAAAGACGAAACCCGCTCCGATTGGTTGCAGCGTCCATTGACCGATGCACAAAAGCGCTATGCGGCTTTAGATGTGGTGTATTTGGCTAAAATGTACCCCATGCAGATTGCTAAGTTACAAGAGAAAAATATGCTTGAGTGGGTCATGGAGGATTGTGAATCACTCAAATGGCAGTATCAAATGAACGCCGATCCAGAGCAGAATTGGGCGGGTTTAAAAGCGGCTTGGCGCCTTTCTCCTGCTGGCTTAACCTTGTTACGTTTGTTGTATATATGGCGTGATGAGCAAGCTCGTAAAGAAAATGTGCCGAAAGGGCAAATTCTCAAAGATCGTACCTTGTGGTCATTAGGAAAAATCTTACCTGAACACAATAAAGCAATTTCTGAGGCTGAAGAACTAACAGGTCGTCAGCACCGCTTGTATGGTGATGTAATTTTGCAGAATGTGGCCCTAGTGAAAGAATTATCGGCAGATGAATATCAGTTGCCATTAGAAATGCCTTTGTCTTCACAGGCCGGAGATCTAACAAAAGCTATTAAAGCCTTTGTGCGTGAGCGCTCTGAAGCCTTAGGGGTTGCCCCAGAAGCCATGATGAAGCGTAAGTTGCTTGATCCTATTGTTAGACATTTATATGAGGGTACGGAAGTGGATTGGCAGAATCCAGCGATGACTGGCTGGCGTCGTGATGCCATTGTCGAACCTGTGCTAGAAAAATTCAAAGCTCCTAATTAATACACGAATTAAATATTAAGCCGCTCATCTCGAGTAGCCCAGAGAAGATTATGAAACAGCATTTAATAGTAGAAGTTTTTCGCTCTTCAAAGCATGACGGTATGTATTTGTACGTCAAGAAGAGTGTTGGCCTGAAAGACATACCAGAAGAGCTAATGACTCGATTTGGCAAGGGTATCAGTGCAATGACCATGCTGTTAACCAAAGAAAGTAAGTTAGCTCGATCCAACCCTGAAAAAGTGATTGAAGGCATTCATGAAAAAGGTTTCTACTTGCAGTTACCTCCGGCGAAAGAAGAGTATTTGCTCGATCTTTATAAAACGCCAACACAGGCGGTTTATTAGTCATGATTGCTAAGCGTCATGAACCTTTTTGGAAAACCACGGCACTGGATAAGATGTCCGCGCTTGAGTGGGAATCGCTTTGTGATGGCTGTGGTAAATGTTGCCTACAAAAATTGCAAGATGAGGAAACTGACGAGGTCTTCTATACGGATCTTGCTTGCCATCAACTGGATATTTCGGCGTGTCGGTGTAAGGTCTACGAGACACGGAAAACCAAGGTGGAGACCTGCATCACCTTGACACTAGATCAGATTGAAGCTTTTCATTGGTTACCGGACACTTGCAGTTATCGTGTGTTGCATGAAACTGGTGACCTACCTGACTGGCATCCTCTGCTGGTGGGGAATAATAAAGAAATGCTGCGCCAAGGATTAAATGTCCGGCATTACGCAGTGAATGAAAATACCGTGGCGGAAGAAGATTGGGATACCCATATTATCAGATGGGTACATGGTATGCCGGAGCCTTATGATCTAACCTGATTGTGATCGCAGGCTAATATTCAACAAGTAGTTCAAGGAGTTCGCAAACGTGAAGTGGTTGAAAATAAATACTGTGTTGTTCATTGCCGTGTTGTCATGCTGGGCTCCTTTAAGTCAGGCGGATACTCAATTTCGCGTTATTGTTGATGCTTCTGGCAGTATGATCATCAGTGACCCTGATAAGTTAACTGCCGAAGCCCTTCGTCTTATTTCTGATCTTGCTCCAGAAGAAAAAACCACCCTTGGCATTTGGTTGTTTGGTGAAGCGCCACGGGTGCTCTTACCTGAAGGCCCGATCAATAAAGCCAATAAAGCCAAGCTTGCCAGCTATTTAAATAGTTATGTGACCCAAGATGTTAAAACGGATCTAGAAGCCATTATTGCCTTGTTGTTGGAAACCCCAGACTCGGAAGATCTCGCTGTAGGTTTCGAGCGTCATTGGATATTAGTGACCGATGGTATGGTCGATATTAGTTTAGAAGATGAGGTGAATAGGGCATCTAGAGAGCGTATTTTAAATGATCTTAGTCAACAGCTAGAAGACAGGGGTATTCATTTACATACCGTATCTATGACGGGGTACACCGACAAAGATCTATTACAGACCTTATCGTTAAAGACAAACTCGACCCATACTGAAGTCGCGATACCGGAAGATTTACTGGATACCTTTGAGCGTATTTTTTCACAGGTAGACCCAGAAGAAAGACTGCCATTCAAAGGCAATACATTCACGGTTGATAAGTTTATACATGAGCTGACTTTGATTGTTTTTCATGAGCCAAATGAGGGGCCGGAAATCGTTACACCCTCTGGCTCCATATTGCCGATAGCTACACAAGATAATATCTCAGTGGCTTTGTCTGACCATTACACTCTTGTTACGGTGAAGAATCCAGAAGTGGGAGATTGGCAGGTAAATAATGTCAATCTTGAACGTAGTAGTGTTCGTGTTATTACTGATCTCAGTGCCAGAGTAACCAAAATACCCCCTATTATCTTTATAAATGAATCCATCAATTCAAATGTTGGGGTATTTCAAAAAGGTGAGATTATTGGTGACCAAAATATTCTTAATATGGTGTCAGTAAAGCAGACTTTGATACGCCTAAATGGTGAACACAAAGAAGCCATATATTCCCAAGATATGGAACAAGTGAGCAACCAATTTCAGCATGATATTAAGCAAATAGCTGAGCCGGGAAATTATGAGTTAGTCAGTCATCTGGATGGTCAAACCTTCTCCCGAGAGCTTGGGCAGTATTTCACTGTGCATCCTGGGATTGAGTTCAAAGGTGAACAATCTAGTGAGAATTTGGTGGCGTTTTCTGCTAAGCCGTCGAACCTGAGGCTGAATGTAATGCGTTCTAAGGTGACGTTAGAGCTCACAGATAAAGATGGCACGGTTAATACGGAAGAAATGACCTTAATCGGGCAGGGGTATTGGGAAAGGGTGATACCTGTTTCTCCTGATGAGTCAATGAAAGTCAGAGCGCAACTTATTGGTTTTACTCAAGCTGGGGTGCGTTTTGAATATTGGACACCTATGTGGGATGTAACGCGAAGCGGAATTGCTGCGCCATTGGTGATGCTTACTGGCAGCGTCGTTCCGAGTGTGGTATTTAACGTGCAACCTTCACCGAGTGCTGGTGTGGCGCCGGTGTTTGTACCGCCTTCGGTTGTAGTGGTCGAGAGTCAAGACGAGGAAAGCCTTGTTGAAGAACCGCCTGTTATTAATGACATAGATTTAGACGAAACGACTGAGAGCATAGCGGGTTTGTCTACACAGGAATGGATTTTGTATGGCGTACTAAATGTAGGCGGCGTGTTGCTATTAGCCATTGGTGTTCTGCTTTATCGCCGAATGAAAAACAAAAAAGACTTAGAAGGATAAGACCTAAATCATGTGTGAGTTACTAGGCATGAGTGCTAATGTGCCAACGGACATCTGCTTCAGTTTTTCGGGTTTACGGGCCCGTGGTGGTCGGACTGGTCCCCATAAAGATGGTTGGGGAATGGCCATGTACCGTGATGGTGATGTGTGGGCAGTTCATGACCCAAGACCCAGTGCGGATTCTGACATGGCGGAAATTATCAGTCATACCTCACTTAAGTGCGACATCGTTATCAGCCATATTCGTCAGGCCAATGTGGGGGCGGTGAGCTTACTAAATACCCACCCATTTAGTCGTTTATTGTGGGGGAAAACCTGGACCTATGCTCATAATGGTCAATTAGACGATGCCTTTTCCTTACCGATAAATCATTATCACCCGTTGGGTAATACCGATTCTGAAAGAGCGTTTTGTTGGATTGTTGAACAGCTTTCGCAACGCTTTGGTGAGGTGGAACCGAGTCTGGAGGCATTGTCCAATGCCTTATCTGAATTAGCCTTGCAATTGAAGCAGCGTGGTGTGTTTAACATGATGCTGTCTGACGGAATACGCTTGTATTGTTTTTGTACCACGAAACTGCATTGGATTACGCGTCGAGCCCCTTTTAAAAAAGCCTCTTTGTCAGACGAAGATGTGGTGATCGATTTTAAAGAAGTGACGACAGACAAAGATGTGGTGACGGTCATTGCCACGCAACCGTTAACGCAAGATGAAGTGTGGCAACAGATGCAGGAAGGCGAGCTTTGTGTGTTCGAAGGCGGTGAGGTTGTTTCACAGATTTTACCGACAGAGCAAGTAGAAGAGCAGCAAGCAAGGGTAAACTAAATAAAAAATTTGTTGACGAAAAACGGCTCATTAAGGATGGTTTAGCAAAGCGCTTTCCCAAAAAAACTCGATTCATGTGATGGCATGTGGTCGAGTTTTTTTATGATATATTTTTATAACAAGTACGATTTGAAATATATATTCCATTTTTATTGTTTTGGAATTTATGTTGGTTTATGGTTATGGGTAATGGCAACCAGCAATAAAATAAGAAATTAACGAGGTTAAAAAATGTCGCACTTATTGTCTAAAAAGAAACTGTCTGAAAACAGCACCATGACACAAAACATCACACCTGAAAGTGCGAACTGGCAATATGTGGGCTTTGAAGCCCATATTCTTAAGAAAGGGGAGTCGTTAACGGTAGAGGCTGGCAGCAACGAGATTTGTGTGGTCTTGTTATACGGCCATGCAGATGCATCAACCAAGGACAACACTTGGTCGAATATTGGTGATCGAGCTTCAGTGTTTGATCAAAAAGCGCCTTTTGCTGTGTATGCGCCAGCAGGGGATCAAATCACCTATAAAGCTTTGATGGATATTGAGTTGGCGGTTTGTAAAGCGCCCGGTAAAACGAATTATCCAGCGCGTTTGATTCGTCCTGAAGATTGTCAATTTGAAACCCGTGGAGTAGGCAGTAATGTGCGCCATGTGTGTAACGTGTTGTTTGGTAATTTGGCGGCAGACAGTCTATTAGTGTGTGAAGTCATCACGCCTAGTGGTAATTGGTCTAGCTATCCGCCTCATAAGCATGACCAAGATGCGGCTCCTGCGGAAACCCAGTTAGAAGAAACCTACTACCACCGTATTGATCCGCCTCAAGGATTTGTCTTACAGCGTGTTTACACAGACGATAGAAGCCTAGATGAAACCATGGCTGTGGAAGATGGCGATGTGGTCATGGTGCCAGAAGGTTATCACCCTGTGGGGGTACCCCATGGTTATCAATCCTACTATCTTAATGTGATGGCTGGGCCGTCACGTAATTGGATCTTCCACAACGACAAAGACCATGAATGGATAATCGAACGCGATAAGAAAACTGCGTAATAGGCTCTTTTTATTGTGATCCTCTCACTCTCATTTTAAAACGCTATTTATGCGCAAAAAAACCAACCCTAGATAACGAGCGTTGGTTTTTTATTGGGACTTTCTTGCTGAGCGTGATGGGACGTTATTGCACCAATTCGTTATCGGTGAACTCGCCTTCGAATAATGCAGTCGATAGGTAACGCTCGCCTGAGTCAGGTAATACCACCACGATTTTCTTATCTGCAAATTCAGGCAGTTGATTCAAGCGTTCAGCCGCAATGACCGCTGCACCACAAGAGATACCACATAAGATACCTTCTTCACGCATGAGGCGTTTCGCCATATCAATCGCGTCCTCGTTAGAGACTTGCTCAACACGGTCAACAATTGAAAGGTCGAGGTTTTTCGGTACAAAGCCCGCGCCTATGCCTTGGATTTTGTGTGGCGAAGGTGTCGGTGTTTCACCGTTCATGGTTTGTGTGATCACCGGCGAGCTGGTGGGTTCTACAGCAACACTGATGATGGCTTTGCCTTGAGTGTTCTTAATGTAACGGCTGACACCCGTAATGGTGCCGCCAGTGCCAACGCCAGCCACCAACACATCGACTTCACCATTGGTGTCCTGCCAGATTTCTGGGCCCGTAGTTTGCTCATGAATTTCTGGGTTAGCCGGGTTTTCGAACTGTTGCAGTAAGACAAAGTCGTCCGCTTGAGCGATTTCTTCGGCTTTTGCAATCGCACCCTTCATGCCTTTCGCTGGTTCCGTGAGTACAATTGTGGCACCAAGGGCTTTCATCACTTGGCGGCGTTCAATACTCATGCTGGATGGCATGGTGATGGTAATCGGGTAACCACGAGAAGCGGCGACAAAACAGAGGGCTATCCCCGTGTTACCACTGGAAGGCTCAACAATGGATTTGCCTTTGCTCAAGAGGCCCTTTTTCTCCGCATCCCACACCATGTTCGCGCCGATACGGCATTTTACTGAGAACGCAGGGTTACGTGATTCGAGTTTCGCCCAAATATTACCGTTGCCTATGCGGTTTAAACGTACCAGTGGCGTATTGCCAATGGTAAGGGAGTTATCTTCAAAGACTTGAGACATACCATTTCCTTTTATTGTTAATCTATGGAAGGTTATCGCACTCATATAATAGCGCAGCTTATTGTCTTCACTATAACCTCTTCGTTGGGATTGGTGTTAGAATTTGCGACTATATCGTTATAAAACGGTGCGCCTTACTAAACATCAAGTGGCCTCAGCACCAATCAAATTAGGATACCCGTTTGGATACCAATGAAAATCACGCAGTGATGACACTGGATCGTCATCATATTGCCCGTAAACAAGCACAGTTAGTGAAGCGTCAAAGAGATGGCTTACCCAGTGACCGTATGGCCAATGAGCTGTCGGCGATGAAGGAAAAATCGAGCGCCTTGTACCAAGCTCGCTTGTCCCGTTTGCCTAACATTACCTACGACGAGAGTTTGCCTGTTGCCGCCCGAGCGGATGAAATTATTAAGGCGATTCAAGACAATCAAGTCATCATTATTGCGGGGGAAACCGGTTCAGGTAAAACCACCCAATTACCCAAAATGTGTTTGCAAGCGGGGCGTGGCATCGCGGGTATAATTGGCCATACTCAGCCAAGACGAATCGCGGCGCGCAGTGTGGCGGAACGTATTAGTGATGAAATGCAGGTTAAGCTCGGTGAACAAGTGGGTTTTCAAGTACGTTTTAGCGATGAAAGTACCGAAGAAACCCTGATCAAGCTGATGACAGACGGTATTTTGTTGGCGGAAATCCAACAAGATAAACTGCTCTATAAATACGACACCATCATCATAGACGAAGCTCACGAACGCAGTCTTAATATCGATTTTCTGCTGGGCTATCTAAAGCAAGTACTGGCGGCACGTCCTGATTTAAAAGTGATTGTTACTTCCGCGACGATCGATGTAGAGCGCTTCTCTGAGCATTTTAACAATGCTCCTATCATAGAAGTTTCAGGTCGAACCTACCCAGTAGAGGTGCGTTATCAGCCATTGTTGAGCAAGTCGGATTCGGAAGAATTAGACGAAGATCAAAGCATGGAACAGGGTGTTCTCGATGCGGTGGAATTGCTCATTGCTGAAGAAAGGCAGTCAGGCTATCGCGGTGCAGGAGATATCTTGGTCTTTTTACCGGGGGAGCGAGAAATTCGTGAAACCGCAGAGATTTTACGGCGTGCTGAATTGCGTGGCACAGAGGTCTTACCCTTATACGCTCGACTTAGCGTCAGCGAGCAGCAACGTATTTTTAAGTCTCACTCTGGGCGCCGCATTGTCTTGTCCACCAATGTGGCTGAAACCTCACTAACGGTGCCGGGTATTCGTTATGTGATCGATCCGGGTTTAGCTCGCATCAGTCGCTACAGTGTGCGTTCCAAAGTTCAGCAATTACCTATCGAGAAAATCAGCCAAGCCAGTGCTAACCAAAGGGCAGGGCGTTGTGGTCGTGTGGCCGATGGTATTTGTATTCGTCTCTATGATGAAGCGGACTTCGATAATCGCGCCGAGTTTACTGATCCAGAGATATTTCGTACCAATCTCGCTTCGGTTATTTTGCAGATGGCGAATCTCAAATTAGGCGCGGTAGAAAAATTTCCTTTCGTGGAAATGCCTGAAAAACGCATGATCAATGACGGGTATCGAGCCTTGACGGAGCTGGGGGCATTAAAGCGTGACAAGCTCACGCCGATTGGTCGTCAGTTGGCTAAATTACCCATCGACCCGAAATTGGGGCGAATCTTGATTGCGGCGCAACAGCATAACGTGCTCAAAGAAATCGCCATTATTGTGAGTGCCTTATCGATTCCTGATCCGCGTGAGCGTCCCCAGGATAAGAAAACCCAGTCAGACCAAGCTCACGCACAGGATAAAGACGAAGATTCCGACTTTGCGGTGTTCTTGAACTTATGGGAGCGTTTTGACACCCAACGTCAAGAATTGTCACAAAATCAATTGCGCCAGTATTGCCGTAAGCAATTTATCAATTTTATGCGTATGCGCGAGTGGCGTGACATCCATCGTCAAATCATGATTGCTTGTAAACAACTGGGCTTTAAAGAAGTAACTCATGCCGAGCGCAATTATGAAGCCATCCACCGCTCATTATTGGCGGGTTTGTTTACCCATGTGGCGAATAAGATGGAAGACAGCAAGGAAATGCTTGGTTGTCGTTCGCGTAAATTGTCGGTTTTTCCCGGTTCCATGTTATTTAAGAAACCCCCTCAATGGGTGATGGCTGCTGAACTGGTGGAAACCAGCAAGCTGTATGCTCGCGTGGTGGCGAGAATCGACCCCGCATGGATAGAAGAATACGCCGAGCCTTTCGTGAAGCGACAGTATTTTGATCCGCACTTTGAGCGCAGCCAAGGCCGGGTTATGGCCCAAGAGCAAGTGTCTTTGTATGGTTTGGTGATCGTCGCTAAACGACGCATTGATTACGGCCATGTGAACCCCGAAGAGGCACGGGAAATTTTCATTCGAGCGGGCTTGGTCGAAGGGGAGTTACGCACCAAACAGGCGTTTTTCCGTCATAATAAAGCCCTGATCGAAACATTGGAAACTCAGGAAGCCAAATTACGTACCCGCGATATTTTAGTCGATGATGAAGTGGTGTTTGCCTTTTACGATAAGCGCTTGCCTGCAGATGTGCGTAACCTGAAAAGCCTAGAATATTTTGTTAAAAATACGCCAGATACGCTGTTGATGACCCGTGACGACTTGGTCAATCAAGAGGTGCAGGTGGATGAGGTGGCGTTTCCTGATTCCTTTGGTTTGAATGGTGTAGCTTTGCCCATTGATTATCAATTTGATCCGGGTAAAGAAACCGATGGGGCGACCTTAAAAGTGCCCGTGGGTTTGCTACGCCAACTTAGCTTGGAAGACCTAGGTTGGGCAGTACCTGGCTTTATCAAGGAACGTTGCGAAGCCTTGTTAAGGGCTTTGCCAAAGGTACTGCGCCGTCGCTTTGTGCCGATTCCGCAATTTGTTGATCGCGTTTATCCAAACTTATCGAAAGACAAGGGCGACCTGCTAGAGCAACTTAGCTTGCAGATTAAACGCGAAACTCTGATTGATATTCCGCTTAATGAATGGAATGCCGAAAAACTCGACTCTCATCTTACTTTGAACCTAGAGGTGGTCGATGAGCGCGGTAAAGTTTTGGGGGTGGGGAAGGATCTGGGTCAGTTGCAAGCTCAATTTGGTGCCATGGTGGAAGAGAGCTTTGCGAAATTTGGCACTAAGCAACATGAGCAAGAAGGTCTAACACTTTGGCCGGATCAAGACATTCCTGAGCGTCAGGAAATCAAACAGGCAGGCATTAAGGTAACGGCTTTTCCAGCCTTGGTAGCGCAGGGCGACAGTGTGTCATTGAAGATGTTTGATGACCAGTACACAGCGATAGAAAACCACCGCAAAGGTGTGATCACCTTACTTAAGCTGACTTTGCATAAAGACATGCGCTATTTGCAGAAGAACTTACCGCATTTGCGTGAATCTCTGCTGATCTTCTCGCCCTTGGGGAAAAAAGAAGTGCTGCTGGAAGACTTGCTAAATGCGATCTTGGATAAGGTGTTTTTAGATGGTCGGCCTTTGCCGCGCCGTAAGGCTGAATTCGAGCAATGCATTGCTGAGCATAAGCCCAACCTAGTAAATACAGCGAATGAAATGGCAGAACAGTTATATCGCGTACTCTCTTCTTATCAGGGGGTAGCGAAAAAGATGAAAGGTAGCATACCATTGCCTTGGACACGGGTTTACGGTGACATTAAAGTGCAGCTTGAACAGCTTATCTACCCAGGTTTTATTGGCAATACACCGCTAATTTGGTTAGGGCAATTGCCGCGCTATTTTAAAGGCATTGAGGTGAGGTTGGAGCGCTTTCAAAATCATTTGAATAAAGAAAATGCCTATGTGACCCAATTAGAAGGTTTATGGCAAACCTATGCTCGACAGAAAAAAGCCCATGAAGATAAAGCGCTTTATGATCCAGAATTGGTAAGATACCGTTGGATGTTAGAAGAGTACCGTATTTCGCTGTTTGCTCAGTCGGTCGGTACCTTAGAACCTATTTCGGAGAAACGACTTACTAAGCAGTGGCAGGAAGTAAAAAAACTGGTTTAGGTTAAAACGACTACTTTTAGGAAGGCTAAGGATGAACCGCAAAATGGTAAATACAATGGGTTCTTTATTATTGAGTTTGCTGATGATCTTCTCTCAGCCCGTCATGGCAGAAACAGAAGAGGACCCATGGGAAGGCTTTAATCGCGCTATGTTTAGCTTTAACGACGCGATTGACGGCGCTGTATTAAAGCCAGTAGCAACAACGTATAAAGACATCACACCGCACCCTGTGCAAAAAGGCGTGAGCAATTTTTTTTCTAATCTAGGAGAAATTAGCAATATCACCAATAATCTCTTGCAAGGAAAATGGGATGAAACGGCGTCATCTACTTGGCGGTTTATTATTAATAGCACAGCGGGTTGGTTTGGTATTTTTGATGTGGCGAGCGAGCTTGGCTTAAAGCGTTATAAAGAGGATTTTGGCCAAACCTTGGGTTATTGGGGAGTGTCGTCTGGGCCTTATTTAGTGTTGCCGTTTTTGGGACCTTCTACCGTCCGAGATAGCACGGGTATGGTGGTTGATTATACTAACTATGATGCGATGGAGTTGATCGATACCAATCGGGATCAACGCTGGGGCTCAAGGGCGTTAGATGTGGTTGACACTCGTGCTCGTTTGCTGGCGGCAGAATCGCTGATCATTGGTGACCGTTATAGCTTCATTAGAGATATTTATTTTCAAACACGTATCAATGATGTACATGATGGTAACCCTCCGCAACGAAAAGCCGCTTCGAACACTGACGATGACAGTTGGGGAGAAGAATCGGAAGACGATAGCTGGGGAGATGAAGACAGCTGGGGCGATGACAGTCG
This sequence comes from Marinomonas transparens, assembly GCF_016463975.1. Lineage (GTDB taxonomy): Bacteria > Pseudomonadota > Gammaproteobacteria > Pseudomonadales > Marinomonadaceae > Marinomonas > Marinomonas transparens. The sequence continues at coordinate 181,951 of NZ_JAEMNX010000006.1, forward strand.
CGACGACGAGGCCGGAGAATCTAGCTGGGCAGAGTAACCCAAGCTTTATTCTATTCTGTTGACTAAAGCGGCGTCTTTATCTGATGTTGTCAGGAAGTACCCGCTTTAGTCTTGTATCAGTGAGACCTTTAATAACTTGCCTGTATCTGTGCCAATATAAAGCACACCTGCTGAATCCTGAGCGATAGAGCGCAGCCTTTCGTTCAAATCTTCCAAGTAGCGGCTTTCCGTTGTTTTACCATCTTGCTCAATTCTAATTCTATTCAAATGGCGTAATGCTAACGCGGTAGACAGAAAGTCTCCTTGCCAATTGGAAAATAACTCACCGCGATAGCGAATCATGCTGCTTGGTGCGATAGATGGGGTATAGACCTTAATCGGGTTATCTATACCTTCTTTTTCCTGCCCATCTCCGACACTAATTGGTCCCCAATATTCTTTACCATGGGAAACAATCGGCCAGCCGTAATTGGCGCTGGGGCGTATGAGATTAATTTCGTCTCCACCTCTTGGGCCATGCTCGTTTGCCCAAAGAGTATGGGTTTTTAGATCGTAAAATAGGCCTTGAGGGTTACGATGTCCGTAGCTCCAAATCTCGTTTTTCACATTGCCATGACCAACAAATGGATTATCGGCAGGCACACTACCATCCAGATTTAAGCGAATGATGCTGCCCGCATGGTTGGTGAGATCCTGAGCGTTTTTTCTGGTGCCACGTTCGCCCACTGAGAAAAATACATGATCCTGATCGTCAAAGGCGATACGGCTACCATAATGTTTGGTTTGTGAACTTGCCGAGTCTGTGACCAAAAGGTCTTGCCATTGGCTTAGTACATTGTGTGCTAACTTAGCGCGAGCAAGGGTGGTGGCTGAGCCTTTGTTGGTGGGTTTTGCATAGGTGAAATACAGCCAGCTATCTTGTTTGAAGTGAGGAGACTTTGCCACATCCAGCAAACCACCTTGACCTCTACTATCGACTTTTGGCAGACCAGTTAAGGCTTGTTGCTTTCCGCTGTTTAAGTTAACTCTGTAAGCTTTACCTTGTTTGATGGTAACAATGGCTTCTTGGTCATTGATCAGGCTGATGCCCCATGGAATACCATTAAGTTGAGAGACTTGATCTATTTTTAGCATGTCAGTATTTGAGGCATAAGCGCTAAAGGTCATCAGAGTAGATAAGAATAGTAGCCATTTTTTCATGTGCGTTTCTCCCAAGAAGTGATGACGAGTATATAGAAAGTAGCCTAAAACTTGCTCAGTCGAAAGGGGTTTCCTTGACAATTTCCTATTCTTGCCGAGTAAGGAGAAAGTATTGAAAATCATGGTTAATAAAAGGATGTTAGCGCCTAAATCATTAGCTTTTTACCTATATCAAGACAGTTAACCGAAGTAACGTTCATTAGGGGCAACGTTTCTGGTTACCACCGCATTGGCGGCAATAATGGCATTATCACCAACCGTTATTCCCGGTAATATCTTGGCACCGCCACCAATCCACACCTTATTACCAATGACAATCGGCTTTGCATGGCATTCACCAGACGCTCGCTGTGTCGCGTCTCTTGGGTGATCCACGGTATAAAGATGCACGGCTGGGCCAATCAACACATCGTCGCCAATATGGATAGGTGCAGCGTCTAAAAAGACACAGTGGAAATTGATAAAAACATTCTTGCCAAGGTGAATCTGTGAGCCATAGTCGCACTGGAACCCCGGCTCAATTACCGCACTATCAAAGGCGGAAAATAAGCGTGTCACATGGCGTAAATTGCCTTTGCTTGGATGTGCGTTGAACTTAGCGCAAGCAATACGAGCCGCTTCCCTGCGTAGACGAAGGTCCACATCGATAGCATTAAAGGCTTCACCACGGATCATTTTTTCAAATTCAGTCATCTTGGTTACTCATTATCATGCTGGCATTAATAAAAGCCTAAAATAGAAAGACACAAAAAACGCGACCTAGGTCGCGTTTTTAATAATGCTTCGTTTGAAGATATTAGAGCATAGACGCTAGGGTAACTTCCAACTTCCTTTGATCCGCTGCGAAATTACGAATGCCTTCAGACAATTTTTCTGTCGCCATGGCATCTTCGTTCATTGCCCAGCGGAACGCCGCTTCGGTGATGGCGGCTGGTGCCGGCTTCACGTCTGTGGTTGGAATCAATTTACGCTCAAGTTGGCCTTCGTCTTGCTTCAATTCTTCAAGCAGGGCAGGACTAATGGTCAAGCGGTCACAACCCGCGAGTTGTTCGATCTCGCCGATGTTACGGAAGCTTGCACCCATCACAACAGTTCTGTAGCCGTGTTGCTTGTAGTAGTTGTAGATCTCGGTCACAGACACCACACCCGGATCGGTTTCTGCCGTGTAAGTCTCGCCAGTGGATTTTTTGTACCAATCAAGAATACGACCCACGAAAGGAGAGATCAGATAAACACCGGCTTCGGCACAGGCTTGTGCTTGTGCGAAAGAGAAAAGTAAGGTCAGGTTACAATTGATGCCTTCTTTTTCTAGCTCTTCAGCGGCTTTAATACCTTCCCAAGTCGACGCGGCTTTAATCAATACGCGGTCACGGGACACACCTGCTTCTTCGTATAGGGCGATCAATTTACGTGCTTTCGCCAAGGTGGCGTCTTTATCGAAAGACAAACGAGCGTCTACTTCAGTAGAGATACGACCTGGGACGTATTTCAAAATTTCGGTGCCGACGATCACCGCTAGCTTATCGCCAGCGTCTAAGATTTGCTGCTCTTTGTCGTTGCTCTGGGTTTTCGCCCATGCCACCGCTTGATCAAGGAAAGGAGCGTATTCAGGGATTTGCGCGGCTTTTAGCATCAAAGACGGGTTAGTCGTCGCGTCTTCTGGTAAAAAGTCTTTGATTGCCGTGATATCACCGGTATCGGCCACAATGGTCGTGAAGGCTTTCAATTGAGATAACTTGTTGCTCATTGCTCTTATCCTTTGTGTTGATGATGTTTGACCAAATCAATGGCCTCTAATAATACCTGTATTTTTGCGTCGGCTTTATGACCGTTTTCAGAAAGATAACGGCGGAACTGTTTGCCGCCTGCTTCACCCTGAAAAATACCCAAAATATGTCGAGTGAGATGCAATAATCGTTCACCTTTATCCAGCTTGCGTTCCACATAGGGAACGAAGGCTTCCAGCGCTTCATAACGGCTGCTCACTAGAGCCTGTTTGCCAAATAGCTGTTCATCCACTTGGCTAAGTAACCAGGGGTTGTGGTAGGCCTCGCGACCGACCATGACGCCATCGACTTTAGTTAACTGTTGTTGGCATTCTGCTAAAGTTTTAATGCCGCCGTTTAGAATGATTTCAAGGTCTGGAAAATCTTCCTTTAACTGATGCACATAATGGTATTTCAACGGTGGCACTTCGCGGTTCTCTTTTGGGCTTAAACCTTGGAGAATCGCATTGCGTGCGTGAACGATAAAAGTGGTAACGCCTGTTGTCGCCACATCACCAACAAAATCTCGTACCACGCTGTAGTCTTCTTGATCGTCTAAACCAATGCGATGCTTAATAGTAACGGGAATACTGCAAGCGTCTTGCATGGCGCGCATGGCGTCTTTCACCTTGTCTGGGTGAGCCATTAAACAGGCGCCGATTAAACTGTTTTGCACTCTGTCACTTGGACAACCGACGTTTAAATTCACCTCATCAAAACCCGCTTGCTCTGCCATCTTCGCGCATTTGCCTAACGCGATGGCATCGGAACCGCCAAGTTGTAGGGCGATAGGGTGCTCGCATTCGTCGTACCTTAAGAAACGTTCAGGATTCTTACCTTGTAATAAAGCGCCAGACGTCACCATCTCGGTATAAAGCAGAGTTTGTTTCGTTAAAGTGCGAGCAAATACACGGTAATCGCTCGTCGTCCAATCCATCATGGGTGCAACAGAGAAGCGTCTATCGACTGTATCCTTTGATTTTACTGGGATTGAGCTCTTTTCTAGAGGCATTTTATTAAGTATCA
>NZ_JAEMNX010000060.1 GCF_016463975.1 Marinomonas transparens
CTTCTATTATCGTAAATCCAGAGGGGTACAAAAGCCCTTTGGTATGTGATCTAAAGGTTTCGTAAGAAACTACTTTGGGTTATATGGTCAAGTGACCAAGCGTGCACGGTGGATGCCTTGGCAGTCAGAGGCGATGAAGGACGTGGTAATCTGCGAAAAGGTTCGGGGAGTTGATAAACAAGCTTTGATCCGAACATGTCCGAATGGGGAAACCCACCCGCTTGCGGGTATCGTATGGTGAATACATAGCCATACGAGGCGAACCCGGGGAACTGAAACATCTAAGTACCCGGAGGAAAAGAAATCAACCGAGATTCCCTAAGTAGCGGCGAGCGAAAGGGGATTAGCCCTTAAGTTGATTTGGTGTTAGTAGAAGGCTCTGGAAAGGGCCGCCGTAGAGGGTGATAGCCCCGTATACGAAAATGCCTTATCAATGAAAACGAGTAGGACGGGACACGTGATATCCTGTCTGAATATGGGGGGACCATCCTCCAAGGCTAAATACTCCTGACTGACCGATAGTGAACCAGTACCGTGAGGGAAAGGCGAAAAGAACCCCTGTGAGGGGAGTGAAATAGATCCTGAAACCGTGTACGTACAAGCAGTGGGAGCGGACTAGTTCCGTGACTGCGTACCTTTTGTATAATGGGTCAACGACTTATTTTCAGTAGCAAGGTTAAGCATGTAGTGGAGCCGTAGGGAAACCGAGTCTTAATAGGGCGTTTAGTTGCTGGGAATAGACCCGAAACCGGGCGATCTATCCATGAGCAGGTTGAAGGTTGGGTAACACTAACTGGAGGACCGAACCCACGACCGTTGAAAAGTTCGGGGATGACTTGTGGATAGGAGTGAAAGGCTAATCAAGCCCGGAGATAGCTGGTTCTCCTCGAAAGCTATTTAGGTAGCGCCTCGTATCTCACCATTGGGGGTAGAGCACTGTTTGGGCTAGGGGGTCATCCCGACTTACCAACCCCATGCAAACTCCGAATACCAATGAGTGCAATTACGGGAGACACACGGCGGGTGCTAACGTCCGTCGTGGAAAGGGAAACAACCCAGACCGTCAGCTAAGGTCCCAAAGTGCCAGTTAAGTGGGAAACGATGTGGGAAGGCTCAGACAGCTAGGAGGTTGGCTTAGAAGCAGCCATCCTTTAAAGAAAGCGTAATAGCTCACTAGTCGAGTCGGCCTGCGCGGAAGATATAACGGGGCTCAAACTGGCCACCGAAGCTACGGATGCAAGAACTTCACTTAAGCTTATTTGAGCGAAGCGAGAATATAAGCCCCCTGAACGTTGAGTAGGGCGGGGTTATAAGAAGCGGATCGAATGAGAGAGTAAGTTTAAGGAAGTTCTTGCATGGTAGAGGAGCGTTCTGTAAGCCGTTGAAGGTCAAGCTGTAAGGCAGGCTGGAGGTATCAGAAGTGCGAATGTTGACATGAGTAACGATAAGGGGAGTGAAAAACTCCCCCGCCGGAAGACCAAGGTTTCCTGTCCCATGTTAATCAGGGCAGGGTGAGTCGGCCCCTAAGGCGAGGCAGAAATGCGTAGTCGATGGGAAACAGGTTAATATTCCTGTACTCGTACATATTGCGATGGAGAGACGGAGAAGGCTAGGCCAGCACAGCGATGGTTGTCTGTGTTTAAGGCGGTAGGTTGAGGAATTAGGCAAATCCGGTTCCTCTTAAGACCGAGAACTGACGACGAGCCCTCTTTTGGGTGAAGTGGTTGATGCCATGCTTCCAGGAAAAACTTCTAAGCTTCAGATATGATCGAACCGTACCCCAAACCGACACAGGTGGTCAGGTAGAGAATACCAAGGCGCTTGAGAGAACTCGGGTGAAGGAACTAGGCAAAATGGTACCGTAACTTCGGGAGAAGGTACGCCGGCCGGTGTGAAGGACTTGCTCCGTAAGCACTAGTCGGTCGAAGATACCAGGTGGCTGCGACTGTTTATTAAAAACACAGCACTCTGCAAACACGAAAGTGGACGTATAGGGTGTGACGCCTGCCCGGTGCTTGAAGGTTAATTGATGGGGTTAGCGTAAGCGAAGCTCTTGATCGAAGCCCAAGTAAACGGCGGCCGTAACTATAACGGTCCTAAGGTAGCGAAATTCCTTGTCGGGTAAGTTCCGACCTGCACGAATGGCGTAACGATGGCCACACTGTCTCCACCCGAGACTCAGTGAAATTGAAATCGCAGTGAAGATGCTGTGTATCCGCGGCTAGACGGAAAGACCCCGTGAACCTTTACTATAGCTTCACAGTGAACTTTGAACCTACTTGTGTAGGATAGGTGGGAGGCTTTGAAGATAGGACGCTAGTCTTATTGGAGCCAATCTTGAAATACCACCCTGGTATGTTTGAGGTTCTAACTCTGGTCCCTTATCGGGATCGAGGACACTGTGTGGTGGGTAGTTTGACTGGGGCGGTCTCCTCCCAAAGAGTAACGGAGGAGCACGAAGGTGTGCTCAGCATGGTCGGAAATCATGCATAGAGTGTAAAGGCAAAAGCACGCTTAACTGCGAGACAGACACGTCGAGCAGGTACGAAAGTAGGTCTTAGTGATCCGGTGGTTCTGTATGGAAGGGCCATCGCTCAACGGATAAAAGGTACTCCGGGGATAACAGGCTGATACCGCCCAAGAGTTCACATCGACGGCGGTGTTTGGCACCTCGATGTCGGCTCATCACATCCTGGGGCTGAAGCCGGTCCCAAGGGTATGGCTGTTCGCCATTTAAAGTGGTACGCGAGCTGGGTTTAGAACGTCGTGAGACAGTTCGGTCCCTATCTGCCGTGGACGTTTGAGATTTGAGAGGAGCTGCTCCTAGTACGAGAGGACCGGAGTGGACGAACCTCTGGTGTTCCGGTTGTCACGCCAGTGGCATTGCCGGGTAGCTACGTTCGGACGGGATAACCGCTGAAAGCATCTAAGCGGGAAGCCTCCCTCAAGATAAGATCTCACTGGGACATAAGTCCCCTAAAGAGCCGTTCGAGACTAGGACGTTGATAGGTTGGGTGTGTAAGTGCTGTGAGGCATTGAGCTAACCAATACTAATTGCTCGTGAGGCTTGACCATATAACACCAAAGTGGTTTT
>NZ_JAEMNX010000061.1 GCF_016463975.1 Marinomonas transparens
AAAAAATGTTTAATATATTTCTAGCTTTGATATTCCTCCCTATTATTAGGTTGCGCCAATCATTATCTTATTTTAGATCCCACCATATTAAAAAATACCTGTTCCCCGTCAGTTTATGTTGCTTGTTTATTAGCTCTGCCTCGCTGGCGGCTACGCTAGCAGGGAGCTTGCAAGGGAAGTTTTCGGTTAATGGTCATGGCGCTGCCACCTACTCAATAGGCATTGCTGTCCCGCCAGGGATTGGCGGTTTGGAGCCAATATTATCGCTAGAATACAACAGCCAATCTAAAAGTGGCCCCTTAGGCATGGGGTGGAGTTATGGCGGCCTACAATCCATTTCTCGCTGTGGTCAAAGCAAACTCCTTGAGGGAGATGATTTCACGCCGGGCATTCACTTTACCAATGATGATAGGTATTGCTTAAACGGTGAAAGGCTGATTACCGACGGTACTTATGGCGCCAATGGCACCACCTATGTGACCGAAACCGACAAATGGGTAAAGGTGCAGTCTGTTGGCACTTGCGGTAATGGCCCCTGTGCGTTTTATGTGACGGACGCTCAAGGCACAAAGCATGGCTTTGGTAGTGGCAGTACGAACAGTCCATTTAATGCTATCGGGCGTGATGAGCGCCTTCATTTTCCACTCACCAGCACGGAAGATCGCAATGGTAATGTCATCATTTATGACTACCAGCGTTTAGCCGATGGTGAAACCCTGTTGAAAGGGATCCGTTATAACCATCGTTGGGATTTGGGCAACATCAGTCAACGTGAGGTGGTTTTTAACTATGCAACTCGTCCGGATATTTCCAAACACTATATGGACGGCCAATTATATAAAAGCACTCAACGCTTAACCTCCATTACTACTTTTGCGGCAGCACAGCTGATTCAAAGCTATCAATTAAGCTACGACACCAGTCCAACGACCAACCGCAGTCGTATGACCTCGATACAACGCTGCGGAACTAATGATTGTCTGCCTGCCACAGTATTCGACTACAAAGACAGTGCTTCAAGCGCATTAGCGCACACATTTAACAATGCTATTGGTGGTTGGTCTGATGTCGGGAGTTCCTTACAGCATCAGTACATACCATTTGACTATGACCTCGATGGCCGCACTGACCTTATCCAAATCTATAAAAAGACTGAGAATGACGACGCTTACTCTACTGTTTGGTTAAAAGGGGATACGGGCTTTGAACAAGGTCCAGTGTCTTATATGGGAGGCTGGACAGGGCCGGGTAGCAGTGATCAGCGTCGTTACCTTGCAATGGATCACGACCGCGATGGCCGCACCGATATCATTGAAGTGTACAAGGGTGGCAACGGATCGACGAAGTCGCATGTCTGGCGCAATTCAGGGTCAGGCTTTGAGTCTGGCTCGATTTCAACAATTGGCGGTTGGGCAGATATAGGCTCTGCAGATCAGCGTCGCTATTTGGTATTTGATGCCAACAAGGATGGTTGGACAGACATTATTGAGATATGGAAATCTGGCTCTGACACAACAAGTGCAAAAGCTTGGCTAAATCAACAGGGCAATGGCTTCGAAAACCATGTAGGATCGCATCCAATCGGTGGTTGGACGGATGTTGGCAGCGCCAAATCAAGGCGCTACCTTACGGTTGACGTCAATGGCGACGGCATGACGGACATACTGGAGATATACTATGCAGGTAATAATGAAACGCGGGTATCCAGCTGGTTAAGCAATGGGGCTGGATTCACCGGTGGCAGCAATAACACTTTAGGTGATTGGGTCGATCTTGGTGCCGCCAATGGTCATCAGTTTTATCCGATGGACGTCAATGGCGATGGGCTACCAGATCTAGTCAAAACCTTCCAAGGAAACGGTGATGATACCGGCGCGAGCATATTTTGGAATACCGGAACACAATTTGTAAAAAACAGCGTCGACTCTAGTCTTGGCAGTTGGAAAAATACTGACGGTTCAGACCCCCATGCTCATCGTTATTTGCCGATGGATGTTAATGGAGATGGCAAGGCGGATTTTGTTAAATTGTACAATGGCACTTCTACACAGACGCACGCCGAAATGTGGTACGGCTCAAATGATGGTTTTATTCAAGGGGCACGTCTTTATATCGGTGGTTGGTCAAACACCAACGGGGCAAACGCCCGCCGCTACCTGCCTATGGACACCAATGGCGATGGTGTGGCTGAAATTGTTGAGTTGTATAACAAAGGAGGGGGATACACTGGCGCCACAAATTGGCAATTTAATCGCCAAGCGGATCAAGACCAGATAATCGCCATCACCGATGGGC
>NZ_JAEMNX010000062.1 GCF_016463975.1 Marinomonas transparens
ACTGGCGCATCGGTGTTTGATGCCTTTGGTAACCTAAGTGGTTTTGACGTGTCCCGGGGGGATGTGGACATCACGGGCTTGGGCTTTAATGACACCGACACCGATGAAGTAGACATACTGGCTCGCAGTGTCAGTCTAAACGCCGAAATGTGGGCCAACCAAGCGACCATCATTACCGGTGACAACCTCATTGATTACCAAGACAAGTCCGTAACGGCGCGTTCTACGGGTGAAAAAGAGGGTTTCTCACTCGATGTTGCCGCCATTGGTGGCATGTACGCCAACCGCATTCGTTTGATCGGTACCGAAAAAGGTCTAGGGGTGAACCTCAACGGTGTGATCTCTGCCACAGAGTCCATGGTATTGGACAGCCAAGGCAATCTGGTTAACAAAGGCTCTCTGAGTGGTAAACAACTCACTGTTTCTGCAAAGAACATCAATAACACAGGCGAGCTATTAGGCGACAACATCAGTTTAGCGGCCACCGATTTAACCAACACCGGCAGCAAGGGTAATATCCAAGCCACCGATACGATAAACATCGATTTACAAGGCGACCTAATCAACCAAAGCGGCGCTAAGATCCAAACGCCTGATGGTCTGCTCGCCATCAACGCCAACACCATCACCAACCAAAGTACGATGGCGGCGAACCAACTGAGTATCCGCGCGGCACAATTAAACAACCAGACAGAAAGTGGCACGATTTACGGTACCGATAACGTGGACCTCACCCTGACGGGCCAATTGAACAACAGCGACAACGCCTTAATCCAATCGGATAACCAATTTATCATCAATGCCAATGGGGACATTACCAACAGTAACGCGACCCTAGCGTCGATTGGCTCGGCTACTATCAAAGCCCAAAACCTCATTAACTCAGGGAAAGTTCAGGCACAAAATGGTCAACTTGTCCTAGAAGCTACCCAAAATATAGACAACCAAGGTCGTATTCAAGGTGAAGGGTTGATCATCACCGCGAACGCACTGAGCAACCAAACAACAAGCGGTAAACTGGTTTCGACACAAGACCTTATTCTCACCACTGAAGCGAACATCATCAATCAAGACAGTGCCCTCATTCATGCGGGGAACGCCCTAAATGTAACCAGCACTCATGGCGATTTGATCAACACCAATGGGACGATTCAAGCCGTTGATAGCACCAAGATCACCACTCAAAACCTGACGAGCTCAGGCACCATCCTCGCCCAAGACAGCGCATTAACCATAGACACCGGCACGCTGGATAACCAAGGGACAATGGTGGCTAATGGACTTGTTATCAACGCGGCAGAATTGAACAACAGCACGGCCAACGGTCAGCTTTACTCAACCGACAGCATCGACTTAACCATTCTAGGAAGCATCCAAAACAGCAATAGTGCCCTAATACATGCCGACTCGAATGTGGTGATCGATGCGGAAGGCAATCTCACCAACACATTAGCTACCATCGAAGCGCTCAATAGTACCAAGGTCGAAGCACAAAATGTCAGTAGCAGCGGCACTATCCTCGCACAAGACAGCGAATTAACCATAGACACCGCTACACTGGATAACCAAGGTGGACTATCGGGTAATGGCATCGTCATCAATGCCTCAGAGTTGAACAACAGCACAGCGAACGGCAAGATCTTCTCCACCGATAACGTGGATTTGAATATCAAGGGAGACGTTACCAACATCGATGGCGCCTTGGTGCATGCGAACACCGATGTGACGTTGGATGCTGAAGGGAATCTAACAAATACTAATGCCACGATTGAGGCCATTAATGCCACTAACATTGATGCACAAAATGTCAGTAGCAGCGGCACCATCCTCGCGCAAAATGGTGCGTTGACATTCGGAACGCAAGGGCAGTTGGTCAATAAAGTTGATAACCAAGGTGTTCTGGAAGGCAAGGGCATTGAGATTAATGCCACTGAGCTCAATAACAGCACAGTAAACGGCAAGATGTTTTCCACTGATAAGGTGGCACTAACGGTCACCGGAGATGTGACTAACTCAGACGGCGCCTTGGTGCATGCGGATACGGATGTGACGCTGGATGCGGACGGCAATCTCACCAACACCGATTCCACGATTGAAGCGATTAATGCTACGAAGGTCAACGCGGAAAATGTCACCAGTTCTGGCACCATCTTGGCTCAAGACAGCAGCCTAACCATAGACACCGCCAAGCTGGATAACCAAGGCGCGTTGGCGGGTAACGGCATCGTCATCAATGCGTCTGAACTGAG
>NZ_JAEMNX010000063.1 GCF_016463975.1 Marinomonas transparens
ATTGACGCCGTAATGAGGAGCGTCCATCTCATCACCCACCTTTAAAACCCAGTAATACCAAGGGTTTTGGTGGTTGCTCTGTTCATTCTCCGCCGCCTTCAACCTCGAACTCGTCCGCATGATCAAAGCCATCCAACGACAACAAAAAATCGCCCACCTAGCCTTTTAATTCAGGCAAGCCGACTGGGTCAACGACAGTATCAACAACTTCAAAAAAGCCACACAACGCACCTTCGCCGACTTCTAAGCGACAAGCCTTACCTGCCAATAAAAGCAAGCCTGCATAAGTGGGCTTTAGTTATTGTTTGGGCTGGTAGGAAACGACAAAGTCTTTTAGTATCAATGAACCTTTAAACGCGCTTGCGCGCTATTAAGCTATTAGGTCGCCAATGGAATTGCTCAGTATAACGATAGTCATATTATTATATTTGAATTCATCTGCAATATATTATGCTGTTGAATCAGATATGTTTTCAAAGCAGCAGTTAATTGCTCAATCTTTCTTTGTTTTTCTTGTTCCATTTTTTGGTGCGATATTGGTTTTAGTGTTCTCTATCACACAAATAGATAGGACTGGTTTTAAACCATCAATAGATAAAACCAAAACCAGATTGTTAAGTTATTTATTCTTAGCGTTTTTGGTAAGTAAAAATTCGTCTGATAGTTTAGCTAAAGATTCTACTCCCTCTGATTTTGGTGGCTCAGATGGCAGTGACGATTAAAGCTACCTAACAACCATCTCTAAAACCCAGTCATATCAGGGGTTTTGGTGGTTGCTCTGCTATTTCCCCGCCACCCCCAACATCGAACTCGTCCGCCTCATCAAAGCCATCCGATAACACCAAATCGCCCAACTAGCTCTCTAATTCAGGCAAGCCGACTGGGTCAACGGCAGCATCGACAACCTCAAAAAAGCCACACAACGCATCTTCGCCGATTTCTAAGCGGTAACGCTTCAAGCAACAAAACCAAAGCCCACCTAATCCGGTGGGCTTTGGTTGTTTGTGTACGGGTAGTAAATAAAAAAGTCTTTTTGATTCAGTAGATTAAATGAACGGTACAGACTAAAGTCTAGGTATGGTACAGACTTTTGGCGTATAGAAAAAAATGCCAGTTTTGTTTAGTATTTAACAATAAATGAAGTGACACATGATTAAAGAATTAAAGGGCTAAGTAGCAGTATGAATACTATTTTAAGGCGTTCTATCGTTAGTATGGTTGTCATTGGATGTGGCAATACAGTGGTTTTCGCGGAATCCGATAACAGTTCTGAATCAAACTGGGAAGGTTTCTATGCTGGTTTGTCTTTAGGTAACTTGTCTGGTTCAGCTAGCCCTGATACAGCAATTGAGCATGCTGGGTATTTTTCAGAGGAATCATCTGGTTCAGATAAAGAACAGATTAACCCTATTTTGCAGCGAAAAATAAAAGACAGCAGCATAGTTGGTTCATTATTGCTGGGATATAACATTCGGTCAGGTAATCTTGTTTATGGTGTTGAGGCGGATCTTACAGGCCCAACGTCTGCAATGTCAGAAACAGCTTCCAATGTAACCTACGATACTCAGCCAGGCTCGAGGTTCACAACGAAAACAACGGTCGAAACAGACTTTTCTTTGAGTATTCGACCTAAAATCGGTTACATAAATGGCGATTTCTTACTTTATGCCTCTGCTGGCCCAACAATAGGACGCTTCAAAACAAGACATCGTTATACTGACACCCACGTATCTGGTATAGATTATCTATTTACAGATGAACAAACTTCAGTAGGACTTTCTGTCAGTATTGGTGCTGACTACGCTATTTCCGATAGCTGGATGGTTCGTGGTGATTATATCTACAGTGATTACTCAGATATTCTCGACGGGGATGGGGATATAGATAAGGATGGTGCTACTGACGACATTCATTATGACTCAAGTTTTGTTTCGCAAAACGTTCGCTTCTCAGTAATTAAGCAGTTTTAACGGCTTCTAGACTGTTTAACGGGACATATATGGATGCTCCGGCTAGGTCAAGGCCGCACTCA
>NZ_JAEMNX010000064.1 GCF_016463975.1 Marinomonas transparens
GCCACACAACGCACCTTCGCCGACTTCTAAGCGACAACGCTTCAAGCAACAAAAACAAAGCCCACCCAATCCGGTGGGCTTTAGTTATTGTTTTTCATGGGGTAAAGAGATAGGTTTTAGATAAGATGATCAAAACTTATTTTCACGGAGGAAAGCATGAGAAGTGCTGTATTTTTGTTTGTCGTAGTAGCTTTGATCTCAGGGTGTTCGACGACGAATCAACAAACGATTACTAAAGTTGAAGAATCTCAGCATATAACGAGAGATCAGTTTATTGGGAAGTGGGATTGTATGCTCTTGCTTGCAGGTCATTCCATTGGATATGGAGATGAATTAGATTATAAAAGTGATGGTTCTTTTAGCGGTATATCAACTACAGTTTATCCTTTTTCGGTCATCCCAGAGCATTCACTTTTCTTTTATAGTCGTCCTGTAACAGGCTCATGGGAGCTAGAAGGGAACAAATTGACTTTTTATTATTTGACTCAAGGAGACTTGATTCGCCGTGAAAATAAGAGCTCTCCAGTTTGGGATAAGATTAAAGAAGAAAAATTGGAAAAAGAAATAAGGTTAGCCGATAATAAAATTTATGAAAGGCTTTCTTCTGAAAATTTTACAGGTGTTCCATTTATAGTCTCTACTACAAAATTCTTTTCAATTTCTGGTATAGATATTCTTGCGATTGAGCAGAGCGTAGATGATGAAAAATTTGAAGGTGCCTGTTCACGAAAACACGAACAAAAAGTTAACCTTAACAGGCCATATATGGATGCTCCGGCTAGGTCAAGGCCGCACTCAATCGAATCACTCTTTTTAGGGTGATTTTTTTGTTTTCTTATTTAACGCTTAACAGGATAACCACCTATCAAGCCCAGTCATACCAAGGGTTTTGGTGGTTGCTCTGCTATTTCCCCGCCGACCCCAACATCGAACTCGTCCGCCTCATCAAAGCCGTCCGATAACAACAAATCGCCCAACTCAGCCTTTTAATTCAAGTAAGCCGACTGGGCCAACGACAGCATCGACCAACTCAAAAAAGCCACACAACGCACCTTCGCCGACTTCTAAGCGATAACTTTTCAAGCAACAAAACCAAAGCCCAACGACGTGGGCTTTAGTTGTTGTTTTTCATGGAGTAAAGGGATAGGTTTAGTTTGGGTTAGATGTAAGTCATTCTCTAATGAAGATATATGATAACGTGTAACGCATTATTAAAATTTTAGGGATACACAGGGAGACTCCGTGAAACAGCCGTACGAGAATGTATATATTGGTAATTTTATTTTTGCTCTTGGTTTTCAAGCTGCGCAAACAAATAAAGGCTTAAGTGATAAGTCCGTTCAACTTGTTCAACAAACACCTGATGAGCAAAAACTCAATGATTTATTTGTAAATTGGTCAGGGAAGAGTTTCATTTTTGAGTTTAAAAGAGATAAAGAAAAAATTGGTACAGAGCTTGAGAAAGAAGCAAAAAAAAATCTTAATGAAAGTCTAAACTCATCAGTAAATGAAAAAGTATTAATCTTGAGTAATAAGTCACATTTCCTAGGTTTTGGATTAGAAAACACTTTAGGATTTGTACCATACAGCACCATCCACAATGAAATTGATAGATATTACATGTTGGATAAGTTTTGTTCAGCTATTATAGGGGGGCAGTTTGATCTTGGACTAAATTATGATGAACTAAAAGAATACCTGTCATTTATAGAATCGGCTACTGGATCTACTACTGATGGCTGCGGTGGCTTTATTTTGAATGTCGCCGATGACGGTAGTGTCAATATGATTCCTTTTGAAAATGTTGATGTTTTATCTCAGTCTTTGAATATTGAACCTGAGCCACCTACACCAACAATGACATATCGCATGAGATAAACTTAACAGGACATATATGGATGCTCCGGCTAGGTCAAGGCCGCACTCA
>NZ_JAEMNX010000065.1 GCF_016463975.1 Marinomonas transparens
ATCCACACGATCGGTTTTTGCAGTTGGGCAATTTGTGCCGCACTTAATGCGATGCCTGAACTTAATCCCAAATCTTCGTAAGAATTCACCGCGTTATTCATCAAGGTGGCGTAGGTGTCTTCAATGCTAATGCTATCGGGTATTGTCTGGAAACCGGTAAAAGCCAAAATCTGATCGCGTACCAGCTGTTGCTCTAAAAAACCATCGCCTAAGCGTACAGCGGCTTTGCCATCACGCCCTACCGAATCAGAAGTAAGTTTATTTAAGAGGTAATCAGACGAAATGAAATTTTCATAACTGGTCAGTAAAGGATTGGTTTCGATAAGGTAATTAGGGTTCGGACTTGAGCCATTGAATAAGGCACTGCTGACTAAGTTTTTAAACACATCATCAAAAATAGCATCACGGCGAGATTTAATCTGCGCATTATTAAACGCTTGAGGGGCTTGTGTAGGATCTGAAAAATCAATATCAGTCGCAGAGCCCAATGTCTCAGAAGCCTTTTCCTGCGCTGCTAGGCTTGCAACGGTATCCGATGTGCCTGAGTTGGTAAATGTGCCACCTTTTCCGGTGATAGATAGCCTACCCGTAAAAGTACTGTTCTCCAATGACACTGGGATTAAAACAACGGGATCTGTAAAGGTCTCAGGGTCTCCATAATAGTATTCTGTTGCCCAACTAACACAATGATCGCTTGCCCCCTCCCTGTCAGCAGAATCCATTCTAGTACACCTTCCTTTCCTACTCTCCCTAACCTGCTCTGATCCGGATTTTATCGTTTTTTTGTCCGCCTTAAACGCTTCATCTATTTTATCTCCAGTGTGCTCTAAATGTTTGACTGCAGTGATAGTAGAAGCATAGTTCTCAACATCACTGGTAATCGTTAAATTACCAGAAGATAAAATTTTACCTTCTGCGCTAATATTTGAAACATAAGGAATAGAAGCAGATAGGGAATAAGAAACAGTTTTTTCATAAAACATATCCAATGGATAGTTTTTCTTGGCCTGTTCTATTCTTTTTTGCCTCTCATCTTCTGACATCTCACGAGAAACGTCATCACGATCACCATGAGGAGTAAGCTCATCAAGGATTTCCTTTAGATCAAAGTAATTTTTATTTTCTGACACAAGAGCTTCACCAAAGTTTTCAACCTTAGTAGACCCTACAACAGGCGCCCCATACTTGTATTCCATGACCGTTCTAGTGTTAATTAAACGATTCGCCGTAATGGTTAAATCCCCACCCCGTGTCTCAATCTCTGCCGAGCTATTAGTTATCGTACCCTTGGCCTGTAAATACCCTCCTCCCAAGCTGAATAACGAACCGCCATCTAGGTTATCTATCTTGCCTGTAGAACGCACATCTAAGTAGCTCTTGGCCATAATTAGGCCGCTACCGCCACTATTAGAGACGCCACTGGTATCGAGTTCCACACGGTTTGCACCAATGCCACCGTAGTTAGTCAAACTGCCCATGGTTAAATCAAGGGTGCCGTTTTGAGCAGTAATCAAACCTGTACTTGCGTTTGTTAAGCTACCCGAACGTACATTTGGTAAACCGTCCGTATTTTGCGTTGTTTGAATGGTATTTTTGGCAACCAGCTTAGAGCTTGTGTTGCTTAAAATACCCGACCAGTCAACCGTGATATTGTTATTCGCTCGTATTAGTCCATTACTTGTATTGGTTAGGTCGCGACTAGATATAACGATGTCGTTGGCCGATTCAATACTACTCCCCGTGTTGATAAGGTCTTGTTTTGCATTGATCGTTAGGGTGTCATTAGCACGGATTTCTGCGCCGTTTTGGTTGTTCACATCACCTTGGGTGGCGTTGAGGGTAAGGTCCCCGGTGGC
>NZ_JAEMNX010000066.1 GCF_016463975.1 Marinomonas transparens
ATCCACACGATCGGTTTTTGCAGTTGGGCAATTTGTGCCGCGCTTAACGCGATGCCTGAACGTAATTCCAAATCTTCGTAGGAATTCACCGCGTTGTTCATCAAGGTCGCGTAGGTATCTTCAATGCTAATGCTATCGGGTATTGTCTGAAAACCGGTAAAAGCCAAAATTTGATCACGTACCAACTGTTGCTCTAAAAAACCATCGCCTAAGCGTACGGCGGCTTTGCCATCACGCCCTACCGAATCGGAGGTGAGTTTATTTAAGAGGTAATCAGACGAAATGAAATTTTCATAACTGGTCAGTAAAGGATTGGTTTCGACAAGGTAGTTAGGGTTCGGACTAGCGCCATTGAATAAAGCACTGCTGACTAAGTTTTTAAACACATCATCAAAAATAGCATCACGGCGAGATTTAATCTGCGCATCATTAAACGCTTGAGGGGCTTGTGTAGGATCTGAAAAATCAATATCAGTCGCAGAGCCCAATGTCTCAGAAGCCTTTTCCTGCGCTGCTAGGCTTGCAATCGTATCCGAAGTGCCAACACTGCTAAAACTGCCACCTTTACCTGTGACTCTATTGTTACCCGTAAAAGTGCTGTTAATTAGGGTAACTGGCGTACTTTGTATATCTGAATAACTTCCTGCATTTTCATAATAATATTCAGTTGCCCGACTAACACAACGCTCGCCTGCCCCCTCTCTGTCAGCAGAATCAGTTCCAGTACACACTCCACTTCTGCTCTGTCTAACGAACTCCGTACCAGACTTAGTAGTAACTTGTTGAGCAATAGAGCTTGGGGTATTTACTTCCCCATAATGATTCAGACCTCCAACAGCACTAATAATTGAGGCTTCATTCTCAATATTTCCTGTAATAACAATATTATTTGCAGATAAAATCCTCCCTTGCGCACTTCTTTTTAAAACATAGGGAATAGAGGTAGATTGAGTATAAGAAATCACCTTCTCGTAATACCACGATAAAGGGTAATCTTTTTCAGCCTTCTCTGTTACATATTTTGCATAAGATTCGCTAGGCGGTTCATCATCACTATCACCAATATAATAAAGGTCATCCATTATTTTTTTGTAAGCTAGATAATTCTCATTTTCAGAAACAAGCAATTCCCCAAAATTTTCTGTATGTTGACCGTTACCTTCATTTCTATATGCAACTTCAATGGAAGAAATTTTATTGACCAAACGATTCGCATCAATAGTTAAATCCCCACCCCGTGTTTCAATATCTGCCGAACTGTTAGTTATCGTGCCCTTGGCCTGTAAATACCCTCCTCCCAAGCTGAATAACGAACCGCCATCTAGGTTGTACATGTTGCCTGTAGAACGCACATCTAAATAACTATTGGCCATAATTAGGCCGCTACCGCCACTATTAGAGACGCCACTGGTATCGAGTTCCACACGGTTTGCACCAATGCCACCGTAGTTAGTCAAACTGCCCATGGTTAAATCAAGGGTGCCATTTTGTGCGGTAATGATTCCTGAGGCATGGTTGGTTAAGCTGCCACTACGTTGTGATGTTTTGATATCGTTTTTTGCTGCAATTTTAGAAGTCGTGTTTTTTAGTGCTCTAGCCCAATGCAAAGTCAGGCTGTCGTTAGCACGTATTAGGCCATTACTTGTGTTGGTTAAGTCGCGACTAGATATAACGATGTCGTTGGCCGATTCTATGCTCGCACCGGTATTAATTAGGTCGGCGACGGTATTAATCGTCAGAGTATTATTGGCACTTATTTTGGCACCACTGGTATTGTTGACATCACCTTGGGTGGCGTTGAGGGTAAGGTCCCCGGTGGC
>NZ_JAEMNX010000067.1 GCF_016463975.1 Marinomonas transparens
CCCCGCCCCGGTAATTTAACCCAAGACGAGCAAAAAACCATCGCACAAAAACATTATGAGCAATGGTTCAAAAGTGCAAAGGGGTTTCTTAAACAATATACATACGCGATAAAAGATGAAGAACTTAAAATCGCAGCTTTTCAATTACACCAAGCCGTCGAACGCTTCTATTCCTGCACCCTATTGGTCACCACCAACTACCTACCCAAAACCCACAACATCGAACTCTTACGCTCCTACTGCATACGTCAAGACCCGCGCTTCATCGAGCAATTCTCCCTCGATGGCATCGCCCAAACACAACGCTTCCAGAAACGCAGCTTCCAACGACTCAAACGCGCCTACGTGGATTCCCGTTATTC
>NZ_JAEMNX010000068.1 GCF_016463975.1 Marinomonas transparens
CAAGCGACGACGCTTAACCCCGTCATTTGACAACTATTTATTCCGTAAACGGCTTTCCATACCACTGGATAACGCCATCAAAGCGCCCCCCAACGCGAACTTCTCCATCAACAAGAAATCCGCAGCAGACAAAGATGATCCTGCTCGCCATCTTCGTGGTGATATTGGCAGAAATACTGGTAGTGAATATTCGTAAAAAACGGCTTTAAGCGAGTTTTAACCCAAAAACGGATAGGAACAATGCGCTTCACTCAAGTAGTACCATTTACTCAAGGAGAGAAGCGCATTTGAAAAGAAATAAAACCAGAATAGTTTTAGTTGTTATCATTACCCTGATGAGCATCAAAATCGTTACAAACATATCTTTGTTTTGTCGCGTGTAACGCAGAACATACATAAGGCTTTGTATCTTTATAAGCTTTACCCTCTTCAGATACCACGCTAGATAGTGCCATATCCATTGCAAGACCAATGATTAGCGATGTTAATTCCATATTTTTATCTTTAAAATTGAGATATTTAAAATACTCAGGAGAAAATGTAATGATCCCCTTATTACCATCATCCTCGAAAGATGACTCGTACAGCCTCCCCCCCGGCAATGGCATTATTTGGAACCCTATATCAGATAATTTCCCATATCCCTTTCTAACGTTGGGTTCGATGTGTCTGTATATAGTGGAACCGGAGAGGTAATGTCCAAAATATTCATCATATATTGACGATTCAACATCACTACCTACTGACCTTAATATAGACATAGTGGATAGTGTCTTGCTCAACCCCACCATATAATCATCCGCTTTTGACTTACTATCATACCACAGCAGATTTATTTGCTCGGGAGTCAGTATAGACTCTGTCCTAAAACTATCGACAACACTATCTATATTAGGCCCTTGATCCTGCTGCAATATAGATACTGACCTTGATGGCCTTCTTAGATGTCTAGATGAAACAGTAATGGACGATGCTGAGGAGCCCTCGACTCCATTGCCCGCTATATGAGCACCAATAGCAAATGTTTTTAATGACCACTCGCCATCCGGATCCACCATGGTCAATGGGTCGTCCATACCATATAGGTAAGGGCTGTGGTATTGCACCACCGGATCTGGGGAGATAAAGCGGCCGATATCCGCGTCATAA
>NZ_JAEMNX010000069.1 GCF_016463975.1 Marinomonas transparens
ATGCCACCTGATGGTCCAGTCTGAGCAATGACTTTGCCACGAGTATTGTGCTGCGCTTTATAGGTCACCTGACCACCGCCAGTGGACGATTCCATTTTTTTAATAATGGCTCGGTCATCATGCAAGTTGTAGTCATATTCTGTCGCTTGGCCATCAAATGACGACTCTACACGGGTTAGGCGGCCATGTTCATCATAGGTATATTGCTTGTGGGCTCCCTTATCACCAGTACTGTTTCCAAGGTAAGAAAAATAGGACTTGTTGACCTGCCCCTTGTGGTTATAGGTTTTATGGTCTGTGATGGTATTTTGGCTTCCTTCACCAGGCTGATAGGCTTCAAATGCGGTGCCCATGCCATCGTACAATTTTGTGCTAGCAGGCCAGCTGCTCACCACGTCATTATTCCAATCTTTACGATGGCGCGTTATCACCTCAATTCGGTCAGTTTGTGTGGGTGATTTCTGATAGGTCATGGTCGCCAT
>NZ_JAEMNX010000007.1 GCF_016463975.1 Marinomonas transparens
GCTAAGGTGAATTGCTTCCCCTACATCTTCGGCGGTAAATGGGTCTTCCCCTAAGTTTTTCAGATAATCTGTTAGTTTCTCTAATGTTTTTTCATCAATGCCCTTTGGGGTTTTTCTGCTGGAATTGATTAAGTCTCTTTTCCTAAACAAAGCATCGATATCTTGTTGGTCAATTTTATCATGCTTGTTTAAGCGCTGTTTAAAATCTAGGTAATCATCTAAGGCTTGAAGTACTCGAGACATACGGATGGGCTTTACTAAATAATCCATAACCCCCAACTGAATTGATTTCTCTATAGTCGTGGTTTCACGTTCTGCGGTTGTCATCATAAAAGCGCCTTTGAACCCTTTGCTTTTTAATGACTGTATTAAATCAATACCGTTTCCGTCAGGTAGGGTTAAATCCAACATGATGAGTTCAGGTGTAAAGGCTTCTGCTTTTAGCTCTGCTTCTAATAGGCTCTCGCATGCAGCAACCACCTCAAACTGTTTGTGTTGGTTGATGGTGCTTTCTAATACATAACTCGCACGCAAATCATCTTCTACGATCATGACTGAAATTTGTTTCATTCTGCTAGCGCTCGTTTTTCTAAATAGATGCTAAAGACGGTTGTTTCTTTATCACTTCGTTCCCAATCAAGGCTACCTTGATATTGATCAACAATTTTTTTCACTAGGTATAAACCAATGCCATGTTGTTCTGCATGATGCTTGCTACTGACCCCAAAATCTAATATTCGTTTTTCGAGTTCTTTATCGACACCGGCGCCACTGTCTTCTATTTGAATGAGAATATGAGAACTTCGATCACTAATATAGAGGGTTACATAAGGCGCTGCTAAGTGTCGGTTAGACCAAGCTGCAAGCAAGGCATTATCAATTAGATTGCCAACTAAAGTGACTAAAGCGTCGTTCGTATTCGATGAGTATCGTCCTAATTGACAGTCATCATCCATCGTCATGTCGACTTTTAAATCTTTGGCCTTATTGTGCTTAGCAAAAATCAGCCCAGCAACGGCACTGTTTTCCATTGTTTGAATGATGCGGCGTAAAACCTGTTGGTCCCCATCGCTCTCTTGTTGGAGGTAATCAATGGCGTCTGTATATCGTTCCACCTGTAACATCCCAGAGAGAACATTAAGGCGATTTGAGTATTCGTGTGTTTTAGCGCGCAACAGATCTGCATAGTTTTTGGTGGCTGTTAGTTCTTGTTCTAGAGCTTTATCACCCTGATTAGGAAAAAACACAATGACATAGCCAATGTTGCCTTTGCTTATCTGGATCGGATAAAGGTTCGCATTGAACGGCCGGTTTCCAAGGTCAAAGTTTTGCTGAGTGATCTGTTCATTCGCGTCTAAAGCACAATGTGAAAGACTTTGAGATAACGTACTAAGAGGCTTTTTTATCGCTTCTGAGCGACTGGTGGTATTCATCGTTAGCCATTCAATCGCCATGCTATTGATGGCAGTGACTTTTTGTTCATGATCAATGGCAATAATACCATCTCGAATACTGTCTAGAATCAATTCATGCTCTTTGAACTTTTGGACAATTTCTTCAGGTTCTAAAGAAAGAAAGGTGCGCTTTAACTTCGCGATTAGTACCACTGCGATAATGATACCCAGTAGATAAACAAAGATGACCAACAGTCCGGCTTCTTTTAGATGTTGCGCAATAAGCTCGCTGGCCGTTTGAGACAAATACCCGACGCTGACGGCACCGATAACCCCTGTTTTATCGGTAATTGGTGCGAAGTGACGAATGGCTTTACCCAGCGAGCCATTGGCAACACTAGTGAAATCTTTACCTTCATTTAGTGCTGGATAAATGTCGTCACCAATAAAAGTTTGTCCAATCCGAGTCGGATTAGGGTGGCTTAATCGGATCGTATCTTTATTAACAACCACAATATAAGAAGCATCGGTTTTGTTTCTTAGGTTTTCAATATAATCATCAATAGGAAATGTCTGATTCTTATTACTTTGCTGAACAGCATGAATGACTTTTTCATCATGGGCGACCACACGAGCAAGCTCTAGCCCTCGATTACTTATGCCATCAAGGTATGAGTTTTTTAATGTGTAGCCAAATACCAATCCGACAGCGATCACAATAAGAGTGATGGTCGATACCGTAATAAGAGCCAGATAGGATTTAAGCGTCATGCGCGGTTCATTATGAGTAATAGAAGAGGCACGATTATACAGCATAGGAAAGCAAGGGCTAAATAATAGAGAGAAGCGAAGCTTTCCCTCTATTATAAATAGTCAATGAGCTCTTAAGAAAACGCTTGGACAGCAAGGGTCGCCAAAATCAGCATGAAAGCCCCGCCAATACGTGATGAAATCTGAGCGAAAGGCATTAGCTCCATACGCTTACTGGCAGCAAGAACCGCCACATCGCCAGTGCCCCCCATGTTCGCCATACAAAGCCCACCTGTGATAGCTGCTTCGATAGGGTAGAAGCCCATTAGCCAGCCAACTAAACCAGCACCAATCACAGCACCCAAAACAGTAATGAATACCAATAAAAAGTACATTGGAGACAAGGCGGAAATGATCTGATCTAAATTCGTGTAAGCCACACCAATGCCAACTAAAAGCGCTGGGGTTAAGTTATTAACCACAAATTTATACCAAGAATGTGCGGCATGTTCTAAAGCTTTAGGCATTAAGCCAGATACCTTGATGATCGCGATAGAGATGATCATTAATGCATAGGTATGCATGTTAATCACACTGGAAAGCAAGGTGCCAATAAAGAACATGCTAATGGCTAACAATGCGCCAATTCCCAAGATTTTTACATCGAGCGAGTCGTTTGTTTGCTCGGTTTCTTGTTCTTCATTATTTGCGCGAATCAATTGACCATTACCCGTTAGGCTTGGAGCTATTTGTCCTAACTTGTGTAGTAAACCTGCAATAACAATAGCAATGGCATTACCAATAGCGAGCGCTGGTACCATCTGAGACATTAAGCTTTCTGCATTCATGCCTGTTTTACCCGACATGATTTCGACAAGTGGCACAGCGCCTGCACCCATGCCACCGCCCATAATAGGCAAAGCTATTAGCATTACAGAATCAAAGTAGTTTTTGCCGACAATAAAGCCAACAATAGCCGCTAAGCCACAGGCGACAAAAACAGCACCGAAAATGACTGGAATGTATTTTAACGCCGCCTTTTTAAGGGTTTGTGTGCTCATCCCTAGAATAGAGCCTGTTACTAGGCTGGCAACATAAAAAGCCAGAAAACCGCCGCCTTTCATAAAGGTGGTGATTTGGTCAGCCGTACTGGAAGGGAAGATATTGCTATGAAAAAGATACGAAGAGCCAAAAATAACAACAATGGCACCGCCACCAAAAAATTGGTTAATGATAGGCGTCCTGTCACCAACATAGTTCAAAATAAAACCAACAATTGCCATGGCACCTAGCGCACCAATCATGCCACCCGGCATTTTATTTTCAAACGTAGCGAATAGGATAATGGAAGCGGCAATAGCCAAAATGATTTTGCCAGTGCGTTGGTCTTGCACCGACATAGTGTCGTTAGTAAACATTGTGGACTCTCTTTTTCTGCTTGTTTTTAATGTGCGCAGCAGTCTACCAATCTTCATTCCTAGCGGAAGTCATACGCTGTTTAATGAAACTATAAAAACGTTTTGAAAGTTTTGTAACACTTTAAAATAAGTCTTTTTACACAATTGGTTATTCCCTTCTTGTAAACAGACTCTTGGGTTCCTAATGGTTCTTACTGATCCACTTTCGCTTCTTCTTAAACCTCTCGTACAAGGTTGGACTGAACTCGTTTTTAACCCTCAAATACACCGATATCTAAACGTAGTTGCCCTATGGGGGTATCAATATATTGGTGCCTCATGTGGCTAAAGCCGATGGCCTCCATTTGGGAAAAAATAAAGCCATCATTAAAGGAAAGGTTACTACCGCTCAGAGCGGGTAGAAAGCGTCCTGTAATGTGAGCTTCAGGTTGTGTTCTTTCTTCTTGAAGTGCCTCGTGTAGGCTTAAGAATAACCCTCCTTTGTTTAAGGGCTGTTTGATTGTGTTGCTAACACTGTTTTTCATAGTGCGTTGGTTTTTAATTTGTGCACCTTTATTGTTCTTTTTTATGGTTTTTTTTACATTTATATCTAATGGAACAATTTAACTTTTTGATAAATATAAGGTTTTAGTTTTTGGCATAGTATCTGCTTTAATAAGACTGTTCGTACCCTTGGAAAGTCGAGCATTACAATTTAGATTACCAATAGAGAGCTAGGGTTCCGATTAGACGTAAAACATCTGATGGCTGGTCCGAGAGCTTTCGACCTTGAAGTTTAAGGTTACACGGCGGGATAAAAGCCCGGGAGACCAAATGGCGATTTTGCCAAGGGTGCTCCACGTGTAATTAAACAAACTGAAAAGGTAACTTCCCATGAAAAACTCCGCAAAAAAAGTAACCGTTCTACTGTTTTCTCTTCTTATGTCCGTCAATGTCATGGCGAAAGACAATTTTAGTGTGTGTTGGTCTATTTATGTGGGCTGGATGCCTTGGGCTTATGGTGCTCAAGAAGGCATAGTCAAAAAATGGGGCGATAAATACGGTATCGATATCGATGTGGTACAAATCAATGACTATGTTGAATCCATGAACCAATACACAGCAGGCCAATTCGACGCTTGTACCATGACGAATATGGATGCCTTGACGATCCCTGCAGCGGGTGGTGTGGACAGCACAGCATTAATTGTGGGTGATTTCTCTAGCGGTAATGATGCTATTGTATTAAAAGGCACAGATAACTTGGCTGATATTAAAGGCCAAGACGTTAACCTTGTTGAGCTGAGTGTTTCTCATTACCTGTTGGCCCGTGCGCTAGACACAGTGGGTTTAAGCGAATCGGATGTGAAAGTCGTTAACACATCGGATGCGGACATGGTGTCTATTTATGGCACAAAAGATGTGACGTCTGTTGTCACATGGAACCCGCTGCTTAGCGAAATCCTTTCTATGCCGAAAAGCTACAATGTGTTTGATTCTTCAGACATTCCAGGTGAAATCATCGATCTACTTATTGTGAATACTGACACCCTAAAAGACAACCCGAAACTGGGTAAAGCCTTGGTAGGTGCTTGGTATGAGATCATGGGATTGATGAGTGGTACCGATCAAGCGGCGATGGATGCACGTTCTGCTATGGCCGAAGCGTCTGAAACCGATCTTGAAGGTTATGATGCTCAGCTTGCCAGCACAGAAATGTTCTACACACCAAAATCTGCTTTGGATCTAACCAATAGCAAAGAGCTGTTCTCTACTATGAAGAACGTGGCTGAGTTTTCTTTTGATCACGGTATCTTAGGCGACGGCGCTCCAGATGCTGGCGCGATTGGTATTGAAATGCCAGCGGGTGTTTACGGTGATAAAGGCAATATCAAACTTCGTTTTAACCCAACTTACATGCAAATGGCGGCTGACGGCACACTATAACGTCATCCACATAAATGGTGGTGCTTCTTTCTCCCTAGTTTTAGGCGGGAAAGAAACCACCCACATGGAGTGTAAGTATGAAAAAATTCATAAATGCTAAGCCTAATCGAACGGCCACTATCTTACTCGGTCTTTTGCCTTTTGCCTTGCTGATCTTGGTTTATATGATTGGTTCGGATGCCCGTTTGGCCATTAACCCTAGCGATAAGTTGTTGCCGTCTTTTAGCCACATGGGGGAATCCATGATGCGCATGGCGTTTGAGCCGAGTCGACGTACAGGGGACTACTTATTTTGGCAGGATACCCTGAGCAGCTTAACAAGGCTTGGCGCAGGGGTATTGATCGCCGCGTGTATTGGCTTACTGATTGGCACGTTAACCGGTTCTTTACCTTATATTTCCGCCTCTTTTTCTCCGTTACTCACGGTTATTTCACTTGTGCCGCCTTTGGCATTATTGCCGATTTTATTTATCGTCGTGGGCTTGGGGGAAGTGTCCAAAATTGCGCTTATTGCCATTGGTATCACGCCCTTTATTGCACGGGATATTCAGGGGCGAACCAAAGAGATTCCGTCTGAACAATTGGTGAAAGCACAAACCTTAGGCGCGAGTACCAGCCAAATTTTGATCCGTGTGATCTTGCCGCAAATTATGCCGAAATTGATTGACGCGGTGCGTTTGTCATTGGGGGCTGGCTGGTTGTTCTTGATCGCTGCGGAAGCCATTGCTTCGACCGATGGGTTGGGCTATCGAATCTTCTTAGTACGCCGTTATTTGTCCATGGATGTGATCTTGCCGTATGTGGCGTGGATAACCTTATTGGCTTTCTTAGTGGACTATCTGTTGAGGAAAGCCAATCAGCGACTCTTCCCTTGGAATGCGGAGGTGAACTCATGAGCCTTCAAAAAACACAGAGCATGATTCAAGCGAAAAACATTGGCAAACGTTACGGCAATGATGTGATCTTAGAAAGAGTCAATGTGAACGTGGAAGAGGGCGAATTCATCACTCTAGTGGGCGCGTCCGGTTGCGGTAAAAGTACCTTCTTGAAAATGATTTTAGGCATAGAAACCGCCACCGATGGCGAGTTGTTGCTCGATGGCAAAACCATTCCAGACGAGCCGGGGTCAGATCGCGGCATTGTGTTCCAGCAATACTCTGTTTTCCCTCACATGACAGTGTTGGAAAATGTGATCGCCGCGAAAGGCTTTCAGAAATCCTCCATTACTGGGTATTTGTTTGGCAAAGAAAGAAAAGTCGCTAAAGCTGAAGCCTCCGACATGTTAGAGCAAGTGGGGTTAGGCCACGCATTAGGCCGTTACCCACACGAACTGTCTGGCGGCATGAAACAACGCCTTGCCATTGCTCAGGCACTGATTTGCAAACCAAGAATTTTGCTACTAGACGAACCGTTCGGTGCACTTGATCCGGGTATTCGTGCGGATATGCACGCCCTTGTTTTAGATCTTTGGCGCAAGCATAAGCTCACCGTCTTTATGGTGACCCATGACTTAAAAGAAGGCTTTTATCTTGGCTCGCGTCTTTGGGTATTCGATAAGGTTCGTCACGATCCTCATTCACCAAACGCCTATGGGGCATCCATTACCTACGACTTGCCAGTAGGCCAAACCTCAGCACCGCTTTATGAAGAAATAGACAACCGCATTCGACCCATTCCAGACATCAGTATCGATGCGCAGTCCGCGACACCGGAGAACTTATCATGAATCAATATCAAACCATTATTCCAGCGGCAAGCCATTGGTCGCTGCGCGTACGCCGTGGCACGCAAATGACCTTGACCGACATAGAAGGCAACGCCAATGTCGGTATGGTGTTTTATAATCCAGAAAATTTATTAGAACGCTACAACGCACCCGACACCTTAAAAGGCCAGCATACTTTTAAACTGACCAAAGGCCATTGTTTGTATTCTGATATGGGGCGCATTTTTGCGTCCATCATTGAAGACACGGTTGGCTGGCACGAAACGGTCAGCGGCAACAGCCACGCTTCTCATATTGAAAAACAATGGGGGCAGCGCGATTATCAAAACGACCGTAATGGTTGGATGCAAAACGGCCACGATGCCATGCTGGTGGAAATGGCGAAATACGGCTTAACGAAAGCGGATATCACGGCGAACTTGAACCTCTTTAGCCGTGTCGGCACCGATGCTGAGGGCAATATGTCTTTGGTTGATGGCAACAGCCCCGCAGGCTCTAGCGTTACCTTACGTTTCGAAATGGACACCCTAGTGATCCTACACACTTGCCCACACCCATTAAACGGGGCGGCTTCTTACCCTAAAAAACCTATTTCTATTTTGTTAGAAAAAGCCGCACCAGTGGCCGAAGATGATTTTTGCAAAATGTCTCGCCCAGAAAATCAGCGAGGCTTTATGAATAACGAATTGTACTATTTTGGTGCCAGCGGCACGCATTTAGAAACAACAGCGGAGGCCTAAACCATGATTAAAGAAAGTACCCTAAACGCCGCAGACGCAAGCCAAGTGTTTAATATCGATTCGGGGGATTACTTCATTCGTAACATTCCCGCAGGCAGTACTTTTCGCATTGTCGATTTAGAAGGCAACCAAGCCGCTGATACCTTGTTTTATAACGCCAACGACCCGGCTGAACGTTACAGCGCCACCGATACCATCCGTGAACAAGGCAATGTGTATTTGAGTGCAGGATCGGAACTTCGTACCAATCAAAACAATGTGATGATAGAGATAGTGGCAGACACCTGTGGCCGCCATGACACCTTAGGCGGCGCCTGTGCCACGGAAAGTAATACGGTGCGTTACGACCTAGAAAAGCGCTGCATGCACGCCTGCCGTGATAGCTGGATGCTTGCCATTGCTGAAAACCCAGAATATGGCCTGTCTAAGCGAGATATCAGCCATAACATTAACTTCTTCATGAATGTACCTGTGACAGAAGCGGGCGGATTAACCTTTGAAGATGGCATTTCTGGCGCAGGGAAATATGTAGAAATGGTCGCCAAAATGGACATCATTATCCTGATTTCCAATTGCCCACAATTAAACAACCCCTGTAATGGCTACAACCCAACACCCGTTGATCTATTGGTTTGGAATTAACGGTTTGGCATAACGCCCAGAGCATTTTGAATCCGCTTGGTGGACGACCACTCAAGCCTCTGTTTATCACTTCGGGACGGCCCGATAAAGGTTGAGCCATGTTCAATAAAGTTCTAATCGCCAACCGTGGCGCGATTGCCACTCGTATTATTCGTACGCTTAATAAAATGCAAGTGGGCTCGGTTGCCGTATATGCCGAATCCGATGCAAAAAGTCTGCATGTTAAACGCGCTGATGAAGCCTTCTCATTAGGGGAAGGCAGCGCCAGCGAAACCTACCTTGATATGGACAAAATTTTCGCCATTGCCAAACAAGCAGGCGCGGATGCCATTCATCCGGGTTATGGTTTTTTAAGTGAAAATTCGACCTTTGTACGCCGTTGTGAAGAAGCGGGCATCGCCTTCATTGGCCCCACCGCAGAACAGATGATCGAATTTGGATTAAAGCACCGAGCACGTGAACTGGCACAAAACGCCAAGGTGCCTCTGTTGTCTGGTTCCGAGTTGCTAACCTCGCTAGAAGAAGCCTGCCAAACCGCCCATAACATTGGCTACCCTGTGATGCTAAAAAGTACCGCAGGCGGTGGTGGCATCGGTATGCATTTGTGCCATAACGAACAAGACTTGCAAGACAGTTTCGAATCTGTGCGTCGTTTAGGTGCCAATAACTTTGCCGACGATGGCGTGTTTTTGGAGAAATTCATTGGCCGAGCCCGCCACATCGAAGTGCAAATTTTCGCCGATGGCAAAGGCAAAGCCCTCGCCTTAGGTGAGCGGGATTGTTCTAGCCAGCGCCGCAACCAGAAAGTGGTGGAAGAATGCCCAGCGCCAAACCTAGCGGAAGATGTGCGCAAGCAGCTTCACCAAACGGCGGAGTCGCTTTTGTCCTCGGTACAGTATCGCAATGCGGGTACCGTGGAGTTCATTTATGACATGGACACAGAGAAATTCTACTTCTTAGAAGTGAACACCCGTTTACAAGTGGAACATGGTGTGACCGAAGAAGTATACGGTGTAGACTTGGTTGAATGGATGGTGCGCCTTGCCGCAGGGGAAGACCTAGCACTAGAAGACAAGCGTCACCATTTAAAAGCCAAAGGCCACGCAGTACAGGTGCGTATTTACGCCGAAGACCCCTATAAAGATTTCCAACCTTGCCCCGGTTTACTGAGTCAGGTTTTCTTTCCCGACATCGACAACAAAGGCGTTCGTATTGATCACTGGGTAGAAACGGGGATTCAAGTATCACCGTATTTTGACCCTATGATCGCCAAAGTGATCGTGCACCAAGAAAACCGAGAAGCGGCGTTTGCGGCATTAAAAAACACACTGGATGAATGTGTGTTATACGGTACAGAAACTAACCTAGATTACCTGAAGACCCTTGTTATTGACCCGGTTCTATTAAAGGGGGAAGTCAGTACCCGTTATCTAAACGAATTTCGCTATCAGCCAAAGCGCATTGATGTGTTAAGTGGCGGAACACAAACCACCTTACAAGATTTCCCCGGCCGCCAGCACCATTGGAATGTGGGCGTGCCACCGTCTGGCCCGTTCGACAATTACCATTTTCGTTTGGCGAACCGATTAGTCGGCAACGGCTTAGACGCAGCAGCGATGGAGATAACCCTACAAGGGCCAACCTTAAACTTTAGCTTTGCCACCCATGTGGTGATTTCTGGTGCCGAGATTGACGCCAAGGTCGACGGCCAAGCCATAGCATTAAACCAAATCGTTCACATTGGCGCAGGGCAAACCTTGTCATTGGGGCGCATTCAAACCAATGGCGCTCGGGCGTATTTGGCCGTGGCGGGTGGTTTTGATTGCCCAGATTATTTGGGTTCTAAATCCACCTTCACCCTTGGGCAATTTGGTGGACACAATGGTCGCGCCATTCAAACCGGTGATGTATTGCATCTTCTGGGCTCTCAAGAAGCATCGGCGATAAGTGCTTTGCCTACCGAATTATTGCCAGAGTTAAGCTGCGAACACGAATTACGTGTGATCTATGGCCCACACGGTTCTCCCGATTTTTTCACCCCAGAAGACATCGATATGTTCTTCGGCACCGCGTGGGAAATTCACTATAACTCTAGCCGTACGGGCGTGCGCCTGATCGGTCCAAAACCCAAATGGGCAAGACTCGATGGCGGCGAAGCGGGTTTGCATCCGTCTAACATCCACGACAATGCGTACGCCTTTGGCAGCGTGGACTTTACCGGTGACATGCCCGTGATTCTTGGGCCAGATGGCCCATCCCTCGGTGGCTTTGTTTGTCCAGCTACTGTGATTACCGCCGACTTATGGAAACTCGGCCAGCTTCGCGCAGGGGATAAAATTCGCTTTGTGCCTGTTACCTTAGAAGACGCCGTGGCTTTAGAGGCGGCGCAAAATCAAAGCTTGCAAGACTTAACGCCAATTCATCGAGAGTTACCTGCTTGTGCCATCGATACCCCAATTTTGAAAACCTTATCCGCGGATCGATTTGGTGATCAGATCGTGTATCGCGCGGCGGGCGACCACTTTTTGTTGGTGGAATACGGCGAGCAAATGCTGGATATTCGTCTGCGTTTTCGAGCTCACGCGCTCATGCAGTGGCTAGAGAAAAACCCACTGGCAGGCATGCGTGAACTCACACCGGGCATTCGTTCCTTGCAAATCCATTACGACAGTCAACAACTGAGCTACAAAGATTTGTTGGCTCACTTGGAATCTGCTGAGCAAGCATTAAGTACACAACTGGATGAACTGACAGTGCCGTCTCGTACGGTTTATTTACCTTTGTCTTGGGACGATAAAGCCTGCCAAGAAGCCATTGATAAATACGCGCAATCGGTACGCTCTAATGCCCCTTGGTGCCCAAGTAACCTAGAATTCATTCGTCGCATTAACGGCCTAGACAGCATAGAGGATGTAAAAGACATCCTGTTCAATGCCAGCTATTTGGTGATGGGATTGGGAGATGTTTACCTAGGTGCGCCCGTGGCAACACCGGTCGACCCGCGCCACCGTCTTGTGACCACCAAATACAACCCAGCGCGTACTTGGACAGCGGAAAACTCCGTGGGAATCGGTGGCTCTTACCTCTGCGTGTACGGCATGGAAGGCCCCGGAGGGTATCAGTTTGTCGGTCGCACCCTGCAAATGTGGAATCGATACCGCCAAACCAGCGCGTTTACCAAACCTTGGTTACTGCGCTTCTTCGACCAGATTCGCTTTTACGAAGTGAGCCATGAAGAACTGGACCAAATCCGCAAAGATTTTCCTCACGACAACTATGGCATCCGCATCGAAGAAAGCACTTTCTCCCTGTCGGAATACCAAGGTTTTATCGATGACAACAGCGACAGCATTGATGAATTCAAGCAAGGTCGTAACCAAGCCTTTGAAGCCGAACTGGCACGCTGGCACGCCAACGGACAATTCCACTTTGACATGGACGAAGCCCAATCGGTTACCTCGGAAATCACTTGGAGTGAAGACGCGGTTGTCGTCGACAGCCCCGTGTCTGGCAGTGTGTGGCAAACCCAAGTCACCGAAGGCGAGCAAGTTCAAGCAGGGCAGTTATTGGTGATTTTGGAATCCATGAAGATGGAAATTCCTATCTACGCACCGTCCGAAGGTGTGGTGTCGGATGTGCTATTAAAAGACGGTAGCCGTGTGAACGCTGGGCAAGCGATTGTCGTCCTAGAAGAAAAGATTGAAGCATAGAGCAGAGCTTAAGGAGCAAAAAATATGAGTATGCAATTAGAAACAGAAAACGGATTAGACATGGGCTTTAGCGCACTACGTAAGGCCTACCAAGACGGTTCCGCGACACCAGAAAGCGTGATGGCCGGCATTCGTGAACGTGCAGCAGACTACCAAGATCACAATATTTGGATTCACCTATTAACCGAAGCCGAACAAGCCTTTTGGTTGAACAAGTTAAAAGACAAAGACCTCGCATCCCACCCGTTATGGGGCATTCCATTTGCCATAAAAGACAACATTGACCTAGAAGGCATTCCCACTACCGCCGGCTGCCCAGAGTTTGCTTTTACGCCAACTCAGTCGGCCAAGGTCGTGCAACAACTGATTGACGCAGGGGCGATTCCCGTCGGCAAAACCAACCTAGACCAGTTTGCAACCGGCTTAAACGGCACACGTTCTCCTATGGGAGCATGCCATAACTCGTTCAACTACGACTTCATCAGTGGTGGCTCAAGCTCAGGGTCAGCGGTTTCTGTGGCGCTGGGGTTAGCCAGCTTCAGTTTAGGCACAGACACCGCAGGGTCAGGTCGTATTCCGGCCTGCTTTAACAACCTCGTGGGTGTAAAACCCAGCATAGGATTACTATCGGCGACAGGCATGTTACCTGCTTGTCGTAGTTTGGACTGTATAACGATTTTTGCCTACAACACAGACGATGCCAACATCGCCTTAGCCGCGGCAGAAGGCTTTGATGCCACAGACGGCTACAGCCGAGCGAACCCATTTGATAACCAAGCACGCCATTATGGTTTGCGTACAGGGCCATTAAAAGTGGGCATCATTCCTGCTCATCAGCTGAAATTCTTTGGTGATGACTCTTACCAAAAAGCCTACTTAGAGACCTTAGACTTATTAAAAGCGCAGGGCTTCGAATTCCAAGAGATCGACTACGCCCCCTTCGATGAAATCGCCCAATTACTGTACGAAGGCCCTTGGGTCTCAGAACGTTACGTGGCGACCCAGCCGTTAATCGAAGACAACCCAGAGGCCATCTTCCCCGTAGTGCGTGAAATCATCGCCCCCGGTGGCAAACCGCCAGCAACGGCCTTGTTCAAAGCGCAATATCGTATTAATGACTTAAAGCAAATCTGCCTCGCGCAAATGGCGCAGGTGGATTGCTTACTCACCCCCACCGCAGGCCGTCACTTTACCGTTGCCGAAATGCTCGCTGAACCGATCAAACACAACAGTGAATTGGGCTACTACACCAACTTCATGAACCTCATCGACCTTGCGTCTATTGCCGTACCGACAGTGATGACCGAGAACGACATGCCATTTGGTATCACACTGGTTGGACCGACTTTAAGTGACCGTATGCTCATGTCGATTGCTAACCGAATTCAGCAAGCCTTACCCTTGAAAAAAGGCGCGTTGGACGTAATAGCAAACCCCAGCAACACAACCCCAGTGGGCAACAACCAAACCATCGACGTCATGGTGTGCGGCGCCCATTTAGCAGGCCAACCCCTTAACTGGCAACTCACCGAACGTGGCGCCACCTTAAAAACCAAAACCACCACCGCGCCAGTTTATCGCATGTACGCCTTAGCAGGCGGCCCGCCACTGCGTCCGGGATTGGTTTTAAATACTGGCTTAGGGGATGAAGAAAATGGCGAAGCCATCGAAGTCGAAATCTGGTCAATGCCGAGTGAAAACTTTGGCAGCTTCGTCGCCGGCATACCCGCACCGCTCGGCATCGGCAAAGTCCAACTTATTGATGGCAGCTCCGTGGCCGGATTCATCTGCGAACCTTATGGTATAGAAGGCGCGGTAGAGATTACACAGTTAAAAGGCTGGCGAGCGTATTTAGCATCGTTGTCGTAATGTGTTGGTAAGATAAAAAGTAAGGGAAAACGCAAACCACTTTTCTAGGAATAGAGAAGTGGTTTTTTTTGGGCTTTGCCCTTGCCCTTCATTCTTATCAGTTAATCCAAGTTCCATTTAAAGACCCTAGGGGTCGAACACCTTTTCGAGCTGGTGGATTTCAAGTTTTCTGATGAGCTTTTATAGAAAAGGGCTTTGACCCCGGCTGTCATCAGCTGATCCAAGTTCCATCCAAACGCTTTGAGCCATGAGTTTTATTCCGCCCTGCTGAGCGGGTAACTTTTGCCGCTATTAAATTCAGGAAAGCACAAAAGTAACCAAAAGGGCTCTTGTCGGACTTTCAGCCCAAAACGTGTCATTGGCTTTGTTTTACACGATTTTTGGCACAACGATGTAATACGTAAGGTGCTGATGCAGTTTTTTAAATATAAATAAGTCAGTAATCGAATGACTCGGAAACACCATAAGGTCGCGCAATCACTTTCTTATATTAAAAAGGGCGTCGAACGGAGTTAGTCTGGATCGATAGTCAGTAAACCCCCAAAAACTTTGGCCAAAATGACCAATCTTCACACTACAAAACTATCCTTTTCCCTCCCCTTGTGTCTTTGAAGGGGAGGGCGAGGGAGGGGTTATGTCTTTTGGTTCTGTTGTTTTTTTTAGGCTAAACACAGGCTTCTTTGACATGTTTTATTGCCTATACAAAAATGTACTAAATATTGGTACTTGGAGGTTTTCATGGCTAAAAATACAAGCATTAGTTTAGGCAGTCATTTTGATCAGTTTATCGTGCAGCAAGTTGCCGAAGGTCGTTATGCTTCGGCGAGTGAAGTTATCCGCGCAGGTTTACGGAAACTGGAAGACGAAGAGCAAAAACTGAAAGCGCTTCAAGGCCTTATTCAAGAAGGCATCGCCAGCGGTACATCGGAATACAGTTATGATGGATTAATGAAAGAATTGGATGACGAACTGGGTAAATGAGCGTGTTTACTCTATCAAAATCGGCACGTGCGGATTTAAAACAAATAGCGATTTATACGCAGAAAAAATGGGGTGCAGCCCAAGTCCAACGCAGAAGCTACATTGCTGTAGACCGTATTGCAACAGGCTTTTAACATAGGCATTTCTCTGGCTAATCGCCCGGCTACTTGCTCTGGACTGAAACTCAGTTCGAGTAAGCTTTCCACTTTATCGACCTGTTCCTGACTTCGTTTCGTAAACTTGCGAGCCTGTGTTCTGATCGTAGTGACATGAGTGTGAGCAGTCTTAGCGCAATATTCCGTATTGGGGCATCGTCCAAGCTCACGAGCAATCGTTTTATTGCTTCACCCCATCTTTGTAGCGATGGTTCTTGCCGAAAACCCTAGTTTATTTAGGCCTTCAATTTGGTATCGTTCTTTAAGTGTCAGTTGCTTATATTGGTTGTTCATTTTTGACGACCTTGGTGGATTGTGTGAGAACTCGAAGCCTATAGGCAACTGACTCTCTTATCTATACCAAGTGTGTCGGTTATTGTTGAGATCTAAGAAATGCATTACCTAATACCTTAAAACCTCTTAGGATGGATCTCAGGGAATCGTTTTTAGCTAAATTTGGCAGTTCGAGTAATTCTACAGCCTCGTTATGCATACTGGAGAGTTCAGTGAGTAATTTTAGAAAAAATATCGCTCCTTATGTTGAAGCTGAAATCTCAAAGTCAAAAGATAAGGAAAAGTCAGGGTGTTATGATGATTCTTTTGCTCATCTAGAAAATGCTCATGTTTTAGGGCAAGAATCTACTTATTGGCATGTAAAGGTACATTATCTTATGTTCTTATGGGGAATTAGGCACAAGGATGTGAAAGAAGTATTTGGCCAATTCATACGTATAATTGGGGCTGCTGCTTTAACATCAATAAAAGGCGTCCCAATTGGAAATACTGGTGGTAGTAATGTTAGTCCAGTTAAGCCAATGCCAATCAAGCCTGAGCATGCAGAGATAATTGCAAAGGTTAAAAGTAATGCATAACAAGTGCTGACAACCGACTGCCGAAATGGTCACTTTTTTGAAAAAACCGCAAAACAAGCGCCCATTTTATCGGCGGCTGCGGCAGGCGTTAGGTTTCTAAGAGGAAAATCATGTTTACAATTGAAGTAGAAGAGGGTTTAGAACTCGCGCTTGTTGAGCCTAAATTTGCGTCTAAATATCTCGAAATTGTCTCAAATCAGCGAGACTATCTAGGTGAATGGTTAGTTTGGCCTCCTCATGCTGAAAATGAAGAGTTTTTCTTGAGTTTTATCAAAAAGTCATTACATGACTATGCAGACGGAAAGTCACTAGTTTGTGCGATGATGTACCAGAATGAAGTGGCAGGTAATATTAGCTTCAATACTATTAATCACGACTTACAAAAAGTCGAAATTGGTTATTGGTTGCGTCGTGATTTGCAAGGCAAAGGTATCGTCAGCAAGTCACTATCGAAGCTGATCAGCTATGCTTTCACTGAATTGAATATGCAAAAAGTTCAAATATCGGCAGCAGTAGATAACCAAGTGAGCCGTAGTGTTTGTGAGCGGTTAGGGTTTAAACTAGAGGGCGTCATAACTCGTGCTGAAAATCTAAACGGTCGAGTCGTTGATCATGCTGTGTATGGGCTAAGTCGTTCATTTTTAGCCAAAACCTAACAAGCACTTAATGGGATGTTATGTTTCTCGGAGATTCTGTTATGTCAATTAGTCCAATTAATGAAAACTCTTGGGGTGAGAATAAATAGGCGGGGTCGTAGTAAAATTAGATTCAAAGAGGCGCACACCCTAATAGACTTAGTAAAATCAATTAGGATGTGTGTCTTATTGCTCTTTCGCCAGTTCAAACCCTTCGTCAATCCAGCCTGTTATGCCGCCAGCCATGAGTTTTACTTTTCTGCCTAGTTTCGCCAGTTTTAAAGCGCCTTTAGCCGCACCGTTGCAGTGAGGGCCTGCGCAATAAGTGACAAATAAAGTATCTTCTGGCCATTGCTTTAATTTCGATTCGATGATCTTGCCATGAGGTAATGATATGGCGCCGGGGACGTGGCCTTTGTCGTACATTTCTTTGCTACGAACATCGAGTAAAACAAAGGCTTTAGGAGACAGGCTTAAGCCTTCATGGGTATCCCAGCAATCTGTTTCGAATTCGAACTCTTTACCGAAATGTGCGATGGCTTCTTCTGATGATGCGGCTGGAATGGCTGTCACGGGATTTTGCATTGTGTTGCTCCTTGTTTGGTTGGTTGATGTGTTTATTGTGACAGAGCTAAATTAAGACTATGATTGGCATCTTTGCCAATCATAGTAAATAAAATGCCAAAATCACCTGAGCCAATACGCATTGTTACTTTCCTATATGAAAACTTATGTTTGTTTGAGTTTTCTTGTGTCGCTGAAATTTTTGGTCTAGAACGGCCAGAATTACCCCATAAAATCTACGACTTTGAAACTGTGTCATTGGACAATCAGCCTGTTAAAACTCAGTTTGGTGGTGTCATGTCACCTTCTTTGTCGATAAGCGATATTCGTCCTAGCGATACGCTTTTGATACCCGGTTGGCATAGTGTTAAAGCCCCTGTCGATGATGATTTTTTGGACTTTTTACGAGACTTTAACGGGAGGGGGGGGCGTATCGTTACCATTTGCTCTGGTGCTTATCCTGTTGCCAGTGCTGGTTTGTTGGATGGTCGAGGTTTGGCTACCCATTGGCGATATGTTGAGGGCTTTATTGAACAATTTCCTGATGTCGAGGTTTATGCTGACAAGCTGTATGTGGATTGTGGCGATATTATTACCTCGGCGGGCAGTGCGGCGGGGTTGGACGTCTGTTTGCATTTAATTCGCAAAGATTACGGCAGCAAAATCGCGAATGTGGTGGCTCGGCGTTTGGTGATTCCTCCTGTACGAGAA
This sequence comes from Marinomonas transparens, assembly GCF_016463975.1. GTDB lineage: Bacteria > Pseudomonadota > Gammaproteobacteria > Pseudomonadales > Marinomonadaceae > Marinomonas > Marinomonas transparens. The sequence continues at coordinate 18,094 of NZ_JAEMNX010000007.1, forward strand.
GGTAACCAAGCGCAATTTATTGCACAACCTGTTGCGGTACGAAGTGGTTCTTCTATTGCTCCGGTGTTAGATCTTGTTCGGCAAGATGTTCGGATCTCTTATTCTGTAGAAGACATGGCAAACATTGCCAATATGAGTGAACGTACTTTTATCCGAAAATTTAAATCCGCTACTGGCCAAACACCTAAGGCTTGGGTGATTAATGAAAGAATGTTACTGGCTTTGCAATTGCTTGAAACAACTCGCTTGAGTGTTGAATCGATCACAGAAAAAGTGGGATTTGAAAGCACCACCGCATTTAGGCACCACTTTAGAGAAAAATATAAAACCACGCCAAGTGCATTTCGTGACAAATTTTGTATTGCAGATGATATGGAAGTCGGTTCCACTTCGTACCTATAAATGTCACTTTTTGGTGTTATTTTTTAATGCTCTACCTTTTACTTTCCATTTTTGAGCTAGATATGAAGAAAATATTATTACCCTTGTTGTTTTTGTTCGTCTTTTCCGTTGAGTCTTTTGCACATCCTTTAGTGTTAACCGACAAAGAGCAAACCTTTGTTCAAAATACTCCTAAAGTAAAAATTGGCATGATGCCTGACTTCACGCCTTTCTCTTATTACATTAATGATCAAGTGGTTGGCTTTGAACATGATCTTTTAGACCTTATTTCTCAGAAAACAGGCCTGAAATTTGAAAAGCATATTGATAAATGGACCAATATTTACAACGCGTTCAAAGACAAAAAGCTAGACGTGATAAGCAGTATTTCCTACAAAAAATACAGAGAGCCTTTTACCAAATTTACCAGCGCCTATTACGACATTCCTATCATGATTTTTGTTAAAGATAACTTTGGCGAATATAAGGGACTGAAGAGCTTAAAAGGTAAAAAAGTGGGTGTATTAAAAGACGTTTTTTATATTAAAGAACTTGAAAATATAGGGGGAATGAATTTAGTTTTTTATGATACCTATGAAGAGCTTACGAAAGATCTGGTATTTGGGAAAATAGATGCGTTGATTCAGAACCTGACCAATATAAATCACCTAATAAAAAAACATCTTTATAACAATATCGTTTTAGCCAGTGAACTGACGTTACCTAATACAAAAAAAGAAGATTTGCGCTTTGGGATGCAGCCTGAAAATAGGGTGTTAAGTTCCATTTTACAAAAGGCGCTTAGTTCAATTTCTAAGAAAGAAATGGAAGCGATAAGTGAAAAATGGATTGGTTCTATTAAAGAATACCCCGGCGGTCACATTAAGCTAAACGAGGCTGAAAAAGCGTACATCAACACAAATAGCATTAAGTACTGTATTAACCCAGCAGGTTTACCTTTCGAAGGTCTTAATGAGAAAGGTGAGCATATTGGTATGAGTTCCGATTACTACCGCCTTTTTGAGCAGATGCTTTCTGCTAAATTTGAGCTAGTAAAAACCAGCAGCTGGAACCAATCTGTAGAATTTATAAAGCAAAGACAATGCGACATGCTAGCGTTAGGAATGGAGACCCCAGAAAGGAAAAAATACCTTAATTTCACCAGTCACTATCTAGATGTCCCTTTGGTTGTGGCAACCAAAGTGAATGTCCCCTTTATTAACCACATACTGGATTTAGAAGGTGAGAAAATTGGCCTAATTCGAGGGGATGCCTTCGTAAAAATACTTCGTCAGAAATATCCCTCTTTAACCATAATCGAAGTCGATGATATTACTGAAGGCCTAGACAAGGTAAAAAGCGGTCAGCTCTTTGCTTATATTGATACCTTAGCCAGCATAGGGTACGAATTCCAAGCGAATTATTTTGGTGAATTGAAAATAGCGGGCAAAATTTCTGAGAACTTGAAACTGTCTATTGCCGTCAGAAAAGATGATGAGCTACTGTTAAAAATTCTTCAAAAAGCGGTGAATAACATTAGTAATGAGCGTCACCGGAAAATCTTAACGAAATGGATTCCGATACGATACGAGCAAGGCATTGACTATAAAATAGTCTGGGAGGTCGCCATTGGGGTATTGGTGCTACTATCGCTCATAATGTACTGGAATAGAAAAATCATTAAAGCCAATAACCTATTAAAACAAGCTCAAAAAGACATTGAAGAGAAAAATAGAGAGCTGAATAGGCTGGCATTGACAGATAACCTTACTTCTTTGTTTAACCGAAGAAAGTTAGAAGAGCTTATTCAAGATGAGATTAATAAAAGTCGTCAGACTAATAATGGCTTTTGCCTATCGATATTAGACATTGACCACTTTAAAACAGTAAATGACAACTATGGTCACCAAAGAGGCGATAGCGTCCTCATCGAGATTGCGAATATTCTAAGAGACAATTTAAGAGCAGCAGACTACGTAGGGCGTTATGGCGGTGAAGAATTTATTATCATTTTCCCTGAGTCCAATATTGATGCTGTTAAAGCGATAACAGAAGATTTACGACTGAAAATTGCCCAGTACGATTTTGTAGGCATCGAGCATAAAACCGCTAGTTTTGGCTTAACCTCATTTGACGGTGGCGATACCATAGAGACCCTAATCAAAAGAGCAGACAATGCGCTTTATGAAGCAAAGGAAAGTGGGCGTAATAAGGTAGTGATAAATTGAACTCAATGTTGAATTGGATGAGGTCTTAATGCTGACTGCTGAAATAAAACAATCTATTGATGAGAGTGTACTTTGTTGGTTAGCGACCGTTGATGCGGATGGCTCGCCTAACTGTTCGCCAAAAGAAATATTTACTTATTTTGGCGATACACAACTGATCATTGCCAATATAGCCTCCCCGAACAGTGTCAGTAACATTGAAACCCATTCCAATGTTTGTATTAGCTTTGTTCATGTATTGAAGCAAAAAGGTTTTAAGCTCAAAGGACGAGCTATTTATGCTGATTCAACTGATGCTTCTTACAAAGAGCAACTTGACTTGCTTAAGTCGATTGCTGGAACAGCCTTTCCGATTAAAGGCGTTATTCTTATTGACGTTTCTAGTGCTGAAAGAATTATTGCTCCCGGTTACTATTTAGTAGAAGGAGCAACAGAAGAAAGCCAGATCGAAAGTGCTAAACGTGCATATGGCGTATAAATAGCACAGCTTTCTGTTTATTAAGCTTTCACGCAAACATGGACTGAGTTGGTTGATTTTCCGCCTTGGAATGGATTATCGAAGGTGACTAGATGTGATTCGACTCCTTCAAATACGGTGTTTAGTAAGGCGATAAAATCGTCTTCCGGTGGGTTCTGCGACCACATGGCGAATACGCCGTTTGGCTTAAGTTGTTCTGCCATGTGGGACAGGTTTTCATCAGTGGATGGGCAAGCTTGCCCATCAAAAAACGATTTAAAAAGCATTTTCAGTATTTTATCAATGCGTTACATTATGAACACTAGTTAAGTTATTTTACTCGTAGTTGATGGCGTTTTTAGACGTAGAGAGTTATGAAAATCCGACAAGTAATAAAAGTGGATACTGAAGAATGGTCTCAGATGCGAACGGCTTTGTGGCCTGATACTAAAGACGGGCATCGTGCGGAAATAGAAGAATATTTTGCAGGTACTTCGATTGATATTGAAAAAGCCTATGTGGCCGAGTTAGAGGACGATATCATAGGTTTCCTTGAGCTGAATATTAGAAATTTCGCAGAAGGAAGTCGTAAGCGAAATGTGCCTTATGTTGAAGCCTGGTATATAAAGCCTAAATATCAAAATCAGGGATACGGAAGGCACTTGATGCGACAGGCGGAGCAATGGGCGGTCTCTCTGGGATATTCTGAGTTGGCGAGTGATACCACTATTGATAATGGGAAGAGTATCGCCATGCATAAACGCTTAGGGTTCATGGAAACAGAGCGTGTTGTTTGTTTTTTGAAATCGCTAAAAAATAGGGGAGTGTAGATTTGATTTTACTCGAAGTCCTATTAAGAAAGGTTTTAAATTTCAAAAAAGAAGAGTAATTAAGGTAGCTGTTATGAAGGCGTTTTCTATTCTTATGAGAAAATGTTAATAATATTATTCTAGTCGTTATATACGTAAGCCTTGATTGAGCTTTGCTGATCAAAAATACTGCTGATTTAATGCAAATACATATGTGTTTAAGAGGTTCAATTTGATGGTGTGTTCAGTATTTTTACGGCTATCACTTTTCTGCATGCCATTTCTTCGCACACTCTTTCTCTGCTCATTATCTTTATTTATTTTTATCAGTGCACAGGCGGTTCAGGCTGGCGTCATTGATTTGAGTGCGATGGACAAAACAGCTCAAGGCTTTTCTAATATTAGAACAATACAAATTGCCCATAAGGGTAACCTTATTTGGTCAAAAGCTTATAACCAGGCTGATATTACAGCGGTAACTAATATTAAGTCGGTATCAAAATCTATCATGTCTGCCATTGTTGGTATTGCTATTGAGCGTGGTGTTATTGATAGCGTGGATCAGCAAATTTCCGCCTTATTGCCAGATCAGCTTCCTGATAATCCAGACCCTCGTTTAAAGGATATTAGGATTGCCCATTTGCTTTCTATGCAGGCTGGATTAGAACGTACTTCTGGGCGTAACTATGGCCGTTGGGTAGTCAGTGATAATTGGGTGAAAACCGCCCTTTCATGGCCTTTTGTAGAGGAAGTTGGTGGCAAGATGCAATATTCAACAGGTAATACGCATTTGTTGTCTGCCATTATTATGCAGCAAAGTGGGCAACATACTTATCAGCTGGCCAACACTTGGTTGCAAGGGTCTGGAGTTCGGCTGAAAAGTTGGGAGACAGATCCACAAGGTATTCCTATGGGCGGCAACCAAGTGGGTATGACACCTGCTTCTTTATTAGCTTTTGGCGAGTTGTATCGCCGAGGTGGCGTTACAAAAACAGGTCAACGTCTTATTTCAGCAGAATGGATTAAGGCAAGCTGGACACCAAGGGCGCAATCTCGTTTCCATCGCGGACAATATGGTTACGGATGGTTTATACAGCCTTTTTCTGGTGTACAAGGCTATTACGGCTGGGGGTATGGCGGGCAAATGATTTATGTATTGCCAGAATTAGAGTTAACTATCGCCATTACCTCTCAGGAAAATTTACCCTCTGGGCGTACTGGTTATCGAGACTTACTGCATGAAATGGTGAGTCGAGATATTGTTTCTGTGGTTCGGTCGACCAAGTAATCTAGGCTAGGTGCGAACAAGCCCTCTTATCTTCTGTAGTCAGTCATGCTTTCACACAAACATAGACGGAGTTGGTTGATTTTCCGCCTTGGAATGGATTATCGAAGGTGACTAGATGTGATTCGACTCGTTCAAATACGGTGTTTAGTAAGGCGATAAAATTGTCTTCCGGTGGGTTCTGCGACCACATGGCGAATACGCCTTTCGATTTAAGTTGTGCCGCCATGCGCGATAGGTTTTCGGTGGTGTAGAAGTCGGCGTTGGCTGGGTTGAGGAATTCGGTAGGGGAGTGGTCTATGTCTAGCAAAATGGCATCGAACTTTTTACCTGCGTGTTCAGGGTCAAAACCTGTGCTTGGGTCGATGGCTAAGTCAAAAAAACTGCCCAATACATAGCGGTTGCGTTTGTCTGCATTAAGCTCTTTTCCTAAAGGCACGAGTTCATTTTGGTGCCAGCTTATAACGGTTTCTAACGCATCCACCACCAGTTGTTCTGAAATTCTCTCATCTTTTAAAGCGGCTACGGCGGTGTAACCTAAACCGAGTCCACCGACTACAACACTTAGGTTTTCGCCTTGTACTTGCGCTAAGCCAAGGGTGGATAAGGCTTCTTCTGCATCCACAAACATGCTCGACATGAGAAACTCTTCGCCCAGTTTGACTTCATAGATGTCTCTGTCGCCAAACGCCGGTATGCGTCGTCTGCGCAGGGAAATTTCACCTAAAGGGGAATCTTGGCTATCAATTTCTTCAAACAAAAATGACATGTTTGGTGTGTCCTAAAAGGGATAAGGGCGAGGATTATACATGGATTATGGTATCACTGCCCGATGCGTCTTTTATTATCTTCAACGAGGTGGATGGAGGCTTTTGAGGCTGCTTTTCTCTTAATTCAACTTTATACTGGTGAAAAATGAAAAGGCGTTTTAGTATCGATGAATAATATTTTTCAGCTTCGAGACTTTAAAAAGGTAAGGTGCTGTGATGCTGTTAAGTAACGTCTAAACGTGCATTGTTAGATTTTAATGCTATCTACATTATATTGTCGTTGATGCCAGAGACAAATTATTTAGAGTATATGGTTTGATTAAAAACATTATCACTATTTGTTTTGCTTTTATGCTGATGTCATGCAGCTATCTGAAATATTCAGGCATTCAGAAAGAATATACAAAAATTCAAAATGCTGACCCCAGTCAAGTCAATTTAAAACACATGCTAGATCAGCAAACGTTTTTTATTTGGGGAAAATCTATTGCCAAATCAGATAACTATTCAAACGTATCTATGGCTGTCGCGGCTTACTCCAGTAAATACAAACAGCATGAACGAGTCGGCACAATGTTCTTTAAGGGGACTGGAACACATTACGGTTTGAACCTTCCAGAAGGTGCTTACACTTTACTGATTTATGCAGATATCAATAGAGACAGGGTGTTTCATCAATCTGAAATAGTAGGTATGAGAGAACTTGTTCTAGATATTGCTAAATATCCGGAAAAAACAGTCAAAGATGTAGACATAGAAATAACGGCAAGTTCTAAAGTTATTTGGGCTGAATCTATTGCCATGCCTGACATTATTGAGACGGAGCAATCTCTGTATTATCCAACAGGCACCATCCGTAACCTTGATGACCCAATATTTGATGAAAATATTTCAACGATGGGTATGTATGATCCTGCTTCATTTCTAGAGCATGCACCCACCATGTTCTATGCTTTACAAGAAGACGTTGCGCATAAAATTCCTGTTATTTTTGTACACGGAATTGGCGGTAGCCCGAGATCATTTAAACCCATTATTGAAAGTATGGATAAAGACCGTTACCAAGCTTGGTTTTTCTATTACCCTTCTGGTGGTGATTTAGATCAGTTAGCGGATTTTTTTTATAATATTTTTCTCTCGGGGATCGTGATTCCCAAGCGAGATATGCCTATGATTGTGGTCGCTCATAGTATGGGTGGACTTATCGTTCGCGAAGCTTTTAATAAATACCAAAGGGAGGGAAAAGAAAATAAAGTTGAATTGTTCGTTAGCTTAGCAAGTCCACTCGGCGGTCACCCTTCGGCCGCTTTAGGTGAGAAACATGGCTTGATTGTATTGCCATCATGGAAAGATTTAAATCCAACTAGTCAGTTTATAAAAGAACTTTACAGGCAACCACTACCTGAAATTGTTAATCACCAATTATTCTACGCCTATGGCAATTCGAGTATGCTTAAACTAGGTGAAAACAGCGATGGTGTTGTACCGCTATCTAGTCAATTACGTCCAGAAGCGCAAAGGCAATCTCATAATCAGTTTGGTTTTAACAGTAGTCATATTGGTATTTTAGAAAATAAAGAAATGATTCTTCAGCTATTGGAAAGTATGGCCGGTGTGAAAAATATTTTTCCAGAATCACACATGACATTACTGGTTAATGGTGGCTTCGATGTGGAATTAACAGATGATTATAGCCCTTTCAGCCAGCATTTAATTCGCTATGCAGGGAAGTATATTGTTTTGTTAGCTAAAGGGGTCATAATGCCTATTAACCCTCAGCAAGGGCGCTACATTCAAGCTCTTCAAGGGAAGAGAGTAGCCACTAAGAATGTAGAGATAGAATTTATAAAGTTTATGAGGGAATACCCTGAACTGGTTGATCGTGTTTTGGAAGAGCAATCTAACAAAGTATTGCATTAGATAAATTGCTAAATAAGGAGCGGTATTTTTCAGAAATATTTTCCACTCACTTGGCCGTTGACATTAAATTTCTATCCAATCAATATGTATTTATGAATATAAATCCGACGAAAAAAATAGCTCGAATTATCATCATTCCATAGGAATGGTGGGTTTTTGATGTGCTTATAATTTGTCAAACCCGCCCAAGAGGCGGGTTTTTTGTTCCTGTCTCATGAGGTTAATGAAAACTAATGGAGCGAATATGAATAAAATAGCTGTGTTCGGTAAACCTGGTAGCGGTAAGTCCACCTTGTGTAAGAATTTGGCATCAGCGACAGGCATAACATTGCATGCGTTAGATTCTATTGTTTATCAAAAGAATGGCGATCTGGTAGACAGAGAGACGTTCAATGAGGAGCATGAAAAATTATTATCCTCGGATAGCTGGATCATTGATGGCTTTGGGCCGCTTGGCTCATTCAATAAGCGATTGGAGGCTGCTGATACACTGGTTTATATAGACTTGCCTTATATCACAAGCTATTGGTTAGTGACAAAGCGGCTGGTAAAAGGCTTGCTGGTTAAACCTGAAGGTTGGCCAGATGGCAGCTCCGTTTTAAAGGGGACGGTGCAAAGCTATAAAATGCTAAGGCTGAGCCCAACATTTTGGAACCATGATTTCAGACAAAAATTAGAAAGAATATCAGAGCAGAAGTCTGTGTATGTTATTCGCTCGATTACTGAGTTAAACCGCTTTACAGGTAAATATACTGAAAAAGGACGAGCTTCTTAAATATGGGGTTACGCTGTATTGAGCGCAGAATAGAATATACTCTGAGCTTAATTTTACTATAGTCAGATGCCGTCGATGACCTTTCTCTTATGAAGGGGAAATTAAGATCAAGTTGAATCAAGAAGAAGCGAATAAAGTGAAAAATGAAGAGGCTAGTTGGGCGGTTTGTCCTAAGTGTCAGGGACGTGGCAAAAGAAGTCGAAGCCTGCGTAAGAAGGTGCGGCTTAGCTATCAGAGAGCGCTGGCTGAATTTGAAGCCTCTAATGGTGAAGGTATTGCACCTGTTCGTCCTAAGGGGCACCTTGAACTGTGTTTGAATTGTGCGGGTTCAGGTTTGATTTCTGCGCTTAAGCCTCCTCTCGAAAATACAGAAGAGTATCCTCATGTTGCCATTGTTGGCGGTGGCATAGGTGGCGTTGCGTTAGCTGTGGCCTGTTTGCATCGTGGTATTCCTTTTACCCTTTATGAACGAGACAGCGGTTTTGATGTTCGTTCTCAAGGCTATGGGCTGACATTACAGCAAGCCAGTAAAGCTATTGAAGGTTTTGGTATTTTCTCGTTAGAAAAAGGCGTGGTTTCCACAAGGCACCTAGTGCATACCCCCGAAGGAAAAGTAGTGGGTGAATGGGGTATGAGGAAATGGATTGAGTCCGCTGAGCAATTGTCTGTAAAGAAGGCTTCTCCGAAAAGAACGAATATTCATATTGCGCGCCAATCTTTGCGCTTAGCCTTGCTTGAACAGCTTGGCGGGCATGATGGGGTGCAGTGGGGTCACCAGCTGTTAGGCTTTAAAGAATGTGACGATGGCGTTGATCTGACCTTTTTAGTGAAGGGGCAGGTAGAGGGGGAGAGGAAGCAGGTTAAGGCCGATCTTTTGGTCGGGGCCGATGGCATTCGCAGCGTGGTGCGTGAGCATGTCATTGGTGATGAAACCACGCCATTGCGCTATCTTGGTTGTATTGTGATTTTGGGTATTTGCCCTTTGTCTAACCTTGATGGTCTTGAAAGTGATTTGTTGGATTCGGCGACGGTGTTTCAAACGGCGAATGGCAATGAGCGTATTTACATCATGCCCTATGATAAAGATTCTGTGATGTGGCAGCTGAGTTTTCCTATGGCGGAAGAAGAGGCGAAAGCCTTGAGTGCTTTGGGGGCGAAAGCGCTGAAAGAAGAAGCTTGCCTACGAACTCAGTGGCATGATCCAATCCCTCAGATTTTAATGGCAACTCAGGCTGAGTTGGTGTCTGGGTACCCTGTTTATGATCGTGAATTGCTAAGGTCTGAGTTATTAGAAAAAGCGGGTAACGTGACGCTGATTGGTGATGCGGCTCACCCTATGAGTCCATTCAAAGGACAAGGGGCGAATCAGGCGCTGTTGGATGCTTTAGCATTGGCTCGTAGTATCACAAAAGGTTGTTGGGCTTTATCAAACTGGCGGGAAGAGGGCATTAGGAAAAGTGTATTAGCGCAATACGAAGAAGAGATGTTAGAGCGCAGTGCCATTAAGGTAGAAGGCTCCGCAGAGGCCGCAGAATTTTTGCATTCTGATATTGTGCTAAAAGAGGGTGACGCGCCAAGAGGGCGTTTGCTTAAGGAAGAGCGGCATTAAAACGGATAAAAATTAAGGCATCCTTTTAGAAAATGTGTTTAATTCCGCATTCCTAAAATGAATGCACTCACCTGAAATGTCTAAATTCAGGTGTAATTATCTTTTTAGCGATTTTTTATTATCTGTTACCAATATTGTTATTAGGCCTCATTTTATTAATTTAATTTTTTCTGAAAGTACTTTGCTGAAAACCTCATAGAATGCATTCACTAATGTATTTCTAGAGGATTGCGATGATGAGAGTGCTTTGAATGAAAAAGGCACGGTTGGTGAAAAAGGCTTTACTATAAGGCCTTGTTTATTCAACGTCGCTGCTGTCATTGGGTCCACAATAGAAACGCCACAGCCTTCCAATACTAATGAGCCTATCATCTTACTTTCAGGGGCTTCTATTTGTAATACTCGCTTAATTTCCGCAGTCTCAAAAATGGTGTCTATTTTAAAACGATATTTAGAATTTATTCCCAATGAGATAAAAGGCTCATTCATTAGATGCTCTGGTTTGATAATGGTTTCTGTGGCGAGTCTGTGTCCGGGTGGAAGAATACAGACTGAATCTAAATGGTATTCAGGGCCTTTTTGAAGTGAAACACCAGAATGGGATGACTCTACAAAGCCAATATCAATCTGTGATGAGGTTAATTGCTTAATGATGATGCTGGAGTTTAGGGTTTGAGTTCTTATTTTAATACCAGGGTATAACTGTAAAAATTGCGCGATGGCTTGTGGCATGACGTTCAAACCAGCCGTAGATAAACTGGCGATCTTGAGTTCACCAATTTCTCGTTTTCGAATGTACTCAGCGGTTTTCTCAATTCTATTTAAGCCTATATAGGATCTTAGAACTTCTTCATAAAATGCGAGACCATCGTCGTTTGCAAATAGCCTACCATGGCGCCGATCAAATAATTTAAAGCCTATTTGATCTTCAAGGTCTTTGATTAATCGACTGACGGCGGGTTGCGATATGCACATATAATTTGCGGCTTCGCTAATGCTGCCATTAATGATGACTGCACGAAAGGCCTCGATCATTCTAAAGGTTAACATAGTGGTTTCCTCGCAAAAATGTAGTTAAAACCTTATAACATTTAAACATACAGTGATAGATAATTGATAATTGCTTAATACCTTTCTTTGCGTAGTATGGAATAGCACCCTAAATAACCCTACGAAACTAGAGGAATTTCAATATGAAGCTATCTATATGTGCTAGTGGTCTTGTCGCGGCAGCATTGTTATCTACACCAGCTATGGCAGAAACGAAAACGCTTTATTTAGGAGCCTACGGTGGCTCAACCGAAAAACTCATGATGGAAAAAATTCTTCCAGTGTGGGAAAAAGCTAACAATGCCAAAGTTGTTTATGTGCCGGGCAATTCAACTAAAACGTTGGCTAAGCTTCAGGCACAAAAAAGCAACCAAGAACTTGATGTGGTGTTCCTTGATGATGGCCCTATGTATAAAGCCATCTCTTTAGGTTTTTGCGCCGACATTAAAGATGCTTCTATATTTAATGATGTCTACGATATTGCCAAAATGAAGACAGAAAAAGCCGTTGGTTTGGGCTTTGTCGTAACGGGTTTAGCGTATGACAAGCAAGTATTCAAAGCAAAAGGCTGGGATGCACCTACTTCATGGGCTGATTTAGCGGACCCTAAATACAAAGGGAAGCTTGTTGTTCCTCCTGTTTCTAATACCTATGGCCTCCATGCGCTTGTCATGACAGCACGTCTTAATGGCGGTAGTGAAACCAATATTCAGCCTGGTTTTGACCAAATGATCGACAAGATTGCATCGAATGTTTTGGTGTTTGAACCGTCTTCAGGCAAGTTATCTGAATTATTTCAAACGAAAGAAGTGGCACTTGCCTCATGGGGAAGTGGTCGGATGAAGTCGCTTTCCGATACAGGGTTTCCTGGTGGTTTTGTCTATCCTAAAGAAGGTGGCGTGGCGCTAATGATAGCAACTTGTCCGGTTGTTAATAGTGATGTGCCAGAGCTTGCGCAAAGCTTGATTCAATATCTACTGACGGCTGACGTACAGAAACAAATTGCCGAAGTAAAAGGTTGGGGACCAACCAATATGAAAACAGTTCTTCCTAAAGAGCTAGGCGATTCCATTCCCTATGGTCCAGAAAAAATCAATGCGCTTCAAACAGTAGATTGGACCGTGATAAACCCAGTTCGAGCAAAGTGGACCAAGCAATGGTCCCGTCAAGTTGAAAAATAGCGTCTTTTAGAAATCCTCCCACTTAAGCGGGTGGGGTAATGAGTTCGTTACCTCACTCGATTTTTTTAATGGGTTTTTGTCGATTTTTATTTATTTGGGTAGAGAAAACGCGATAGAGACTTTAGCCTCGCGCGCAATATTTTTGCGTGTATTAATATCCAGTTGTTTTTAACGAATTTTTTAAATCATTGTTTTTTTTATAAAGTTATCAGGTGTTTGATATGTCGTTTTTACGTCTTGAAGGTTTGGTTAAAAGGTTTGACGATTTTGTTGCCGTTGAGGGTATGAACTTAAATGTAGAGAAAGGAGAGTTTGTTTCTTTATTGGGCCCTTCAGGTTGTGGCAAGACGACCACGTTACAAATGATTGCTGGATTTGTTACTCCTACACAAGGGCGGATCTTGATCAATAATCAAGATGTTACTCACCTTAAACCGAGTAAACGAAATTTAGGTATTGTGTTCCAAAGCTATGCTTTATTTCATCATATGACCATTTTTGACAATGTGGCATTTGGTTTGAAAATGCGAAAAATTGATAAAGTAGAATCTGATGAACGTGTCCGTGAAATTCTTTCCTTGGTGCATTTAAAAGATTTTGCTCATCGTTACCCACGTGAGTTATCGGGTGGGCAGCAGCAGCGTGTTGCGTTAGCCAGAGCCATGGTGATTCGTCCCGAAGTTTTGTTACTTGATGAGCCGCTGTCTGCGTTGGATGCCAAAATTCGTGAGGATATGCAGACAGAGTTGCGTTCTATTCAACGTACTCTGGGGACAACGACCATTCTTGTTACCCATGATCAGTCTGAGGCGATGGCGCTCAGTGATCGTGTGGCGGTGATGAATAAAGCCCGATTGGCACAAATAGATAAACCTTTTGCTTTGTACGAACACCCTCGCGATAGCTTTGTGACGGAGTTTCTAGGCAAATCGAATGTATTTGAGGGCAGCATCAAGGATGCCAATGATGGGCTTTCATCCATTGATGTTTCTGGACTAAACCTGCTTGCTAATAATACAGATCATACCATCGGGCAGGCGGTCGACTTTTCAATTCGGCCGGAGAAAATTAGATTTGTAGCACAAGGGAAAGGCGTTATTGATGGCACCATCAGTAGTCGAATTTTTCTTGGCAATCAGTGGGTTTTTCAGGTGGAAACAAGCATCGGAGAATTCTCTGTCGTGAGCTTGAATACTAGCCATATAGATATCGATCAAGGCAGTGTGGTGGGGCTTGACTGGACACCAAGTGAAGTAAGGTTACTGACTAGGGAAGTCGCCTAATGAATACTCTATCAAACCCTGTTAATCAGGTTCGACCTTATCTCTTGAGTTCACCCGCTTTGTTATTGTACATAGGGCTTTTCATGATTCCTTTGATCATGACGCTTATGCTGAGCTTTTACAGCTACGATGTAGATAGGGGCGGTGTTGTTGCTGAGTTTTCCTTCACGAATTATGTCGAAGTATTAAGTGATTCATATTTTCACGGCATTTTCTTTCGTACTTTTGCATTGTCTATTGCTGTGACCGTGCTGTGTGTCTTATTAGGTACACCAGAGGCTTATATTCTCCATCGTATGAGTGGTCGTTGGAAGTCGATTTGCATGCTGGCTATTCTTGGTCCTTTATTGGTTTCGGTTGTGGTGCGTACGCTTGGCTGGGCTATTTTGTTTGGTAGTAAAGGCGTTATAAATGAGAGCTTACTGGCCATAGGTGTCATTGATACTCCTATAAAGCTGATGTTCACCAATACTGGCGTCATCATTGCCCTTGTGCATGTTTTGGTTCCTTTTATGGTTCTCTCGGTATGGGCCTCGTTACAAAAGCTTGACCCTATGATTGAGAACGCCGGCTTATCTTTAGGGGCTTCCCCTTTTATTGTGCTCCGTCAAATTGTTGTTCCACAAATCATGCCGGGTATTTTATCGGGAAGTCTGATTGTGTTCGCGTTGACAGCGAGTGCTTTTGCGACGCCTTCTATTCTCGGTGGTCGTCGGTTAAAGGTGGTTGCTACAACTGCTTATGATGAGTACCTAGGTACGTTGAATTGGCCATTAGGTGCTGCCATCGCCGTACTGTTATTGGTGGCTAATGTCATCATCATCACAACCTACAACAAGTTTATAGAACGCAAATATTCGCAGGCATTCAAATGAATAAGAATTCACCTCTCGCGCTATTATTCAATATCGTCTTTTTGACATTTATGTTGGCACCACTGGTTATTATTTGCTTGGTTGCCTTTACCTCAAATGGCTATATTTCTCTGCCAACGAATGGTTTTTCATTGCGCTGGTTTAGAGCCATTTTTGAGGACTCTCAATTTGTTGATGCCTTTTATTTGAGTATCAAATTAGGGGTTGTTTCGGCGACTATCGCGATACTCATTGCGGTTCCTGCCGCGCTTGCTTTTGCTCGTTATGATTTTAAAGGGCGGAGCGTATTTATGGCACTTTTTCTATCACCAATGATGGTGCCTCATATTGTTCTGGGCGTCGCTTTTCTGAGTTTTTTAACCACTATCGGCTGGTACGGCACATTTATAGGGATAGTGCTTTCTCATGTCATTATTGTGATGCCTTATGCGCTAAGGTTGGTTTTATCCTCGGTTGTAGGTCTAGATCAGAGGGCTGAGAAAGCGGCTGTTTCTCTAGGGGCATCAAACTGGGTTGTGTTTCGTCATGTTACCTTGCCTATGATTCTCCCCGGTGTTGTTGGTGGGTGGGTGCTTTCTTTTATCACCAGTTTTGATGAAGTCACCATGAGTGTTTTTGTCGCCTCACCAAGCACCACAACGCTTCCCGTCAAGATGTACGCGCACATTACCGAAACCATTGATCCTTTAATTGCCTCTCTTTCTGCCCTGATGATCTTTATTACGATGGCAGTCATGTTCTTGCTGGATCGCTTTTATGGTTTGGACAAAATTCTTGTCGGGAAAGGTAAGTAAGCCATGCCTGATTATGATGTCATCGTGGTGGGAGGCGGGACTGTAGGTATGTCCATTGCTTATGGTCTTGAGCGGTTGGGTAAAAAAACGGCTGTGTTTGATCAAGGCGATGATGCGATCCGAGCAGCGGTAGGCAACTTTGGTTTAGTGTGGGTGCAAGGAAAAGGCATTGGAAGCCCAGAGTATGCCGATTGGACAAGGCGTTCAGCAGAACTTTGGGAGCAGTATGGAAAAGAACTGCAAGAACAAAGCGGTATAGACATAGCTTATTCCCGATCAGGCGGTTTCCATTTTTGTCTTAGTGATGAAGAACTTGAGTCTCGTACTTCGCAAATGTCCCAACTCGCGGAAGAAAGTGAGGGGGATTTTAGCTATGAAATGTTAGATCGACATTCGTTATTAGAACGCTTACCGGCTATCGGCCCAGAGGTAAAAGGCGCGTCTTATAGTCCGCTCGATGGACATGTTAACCCTTTGCTTCTACTACGTGCTCTGCATGTTGCTTTCAAAAGCAAAGGAGGGGATTTGTTGGTTGAGTCCGTTCTTGATATTACATTTGATGATTCCGTCTTTACGGTAAGTTCAACGTCGTATGTGAAAACCGCTACTCAAGTGGTATTAGCTGCAGGTTTGGGGAGTGAAAAACTGGCTCCTAAACTGGGTTTAACGACGCCTCTTTATCCGCAACGAGGGCAAATATTAGTCACCGAAAAAACCGCCCCTTTCTTGGATTATCCGACGTCATTAATACGGCAAACAGGTGATGGCAGTGTGCTCCTAGGAGACTCTCATGAAGATGTTGGTTTTGATACTGGGACAAGTTCCGGTGTTATGCATGATATTGCGCAACGTGCCTGCGATATTTTCCCTTACTTAGAAAAATTACGCATCGTTAGGGCTTGGGGAGCATTACGCATCATGAGTCCAGACGGCTTGCCTATTTACGATCAATCGACTCAATACCCCGGGGCGTTTACGGCAACTTGTCATAGTGGCGTGACGCTTTCAGCTGCTCATGCTCTTGATTTTGCAAGCTTTATTAGAGAAGGAGAATTACCTTTTTCCCTAGAAAAATTCAGTGAAAGGAGATTTTATGTTCACTAAAGTGACTTCTGGTGAAGTTCAAACCATCACAATTCAATTTGAAGGTGAAACGTTAGTAGTGCGTAAAGGCCTTAACGTTGCCGCGGCTTTGTTAGAGGCTGGAGTTAAGCAATTTCGCGAAACACCAGTATCAGGACAAGCACGAACGCCATTTTGCATGATGGGGGTTTGCTTTGATTGTCTCCTTATTATTGACGGTATGCATAACCAGCAATCCTGCATGATCGAAGTAGCAGAGGGAATGAAAATCGAGCGTCAATTGGGCATGGCAACCATCGAATTTAATGCTTCTGCAGAACAAGGACTCTAAAATGACGGATACTTTTGACCTAATCATTATCGGTGCTGGTCCTGCTGGTATGGCAGCGGCGGAGCTTGCTGCAAAACATGGCGCTAGCATACTCATACTTGATGAGCAGGCAAGACCTGGTGGGCAAATCTATCGGGCTGTTGAAATAATGGCGAATCGAAATAGAGTCGAGCTTGGCGACTCTTATCATGCGGGATTAACGCTTGTTAACGCATTCCGTGACAGTCATGTTCAATACATCCCCAAAGCTTCTGTGTGGCAAGTATCACAAGGTGGGGAGGTGGGTTATTCCTTTGATGGCACTGCGCATATTGTCATAGGCAAGCAAGTGATTATCGCAACTGGTGCCCAAGAACGTCCTTTTCCTATTCCCGGTTGGACATTATCCGGTGTGATGACCATGGGCGCGGCTCAGATCTTATTAAAAGAATCTGAATTGGCCATAGAAGATGCGGTTTTTGCAGGGTGTGGACCGCTTTTCTATTTGGTTATCCATCAATATTTAACGGCTGGTATTCCTATTAAGGCAGTTATTGATTTGACTCCGAAGGGGAATTATTTAAAGGCGCTTCCTCACTTATTTAGTGCGTTACCCGCTTTGCCCAAAATATATGAAGGGTGGAAATGGAAGAGAGAAATAATCAAATCGAACGTACCCTATTTTTCAGATGTGAGCGATTTGAAAATTCTCGGAGAGGAGGGTGTAACGGGTATTTCATACAAACAAGGTTCGACATGGAAGACGTTAGACGCTAGCCATATTCTTCTTCATCAAGGTGTTGTTCCAAATGTGAATATTAGTTTGGCAGCAGGTTGTAAAAGCAGTTGGAATGAAGACCAAGCTTGCTGGAGAATTAATGTGGATGATTGGTTTCAATCGAGCGTTAAAGGCGTCAGGGTAACGGGAGATGGCGCCTCAATAGGTGGCGCTTTGGCGGCAGAGCAGCGTGGTCGTATTGCCGCCGTAGGAGCTTTAGTTCAGCTTGAAAAAATAACGGCAACGGAAGGTGACCATTTAGCAGCGCCGTATAAAGCAGCATTAGCAGCAGAAATGCGAGTTCGACCTTTTCTCGATGCTTTATTTAAACCGTCTGACACTTTTCGAATCCCTCAACATGACAACACCATTGTTTGCCGCTGTGAAGAAGTGACTGTGGGGCAAGTTCGTCAGGTAGTTGGTATGGGGTGTGCGGGACCTAATCAGTTAAAAAGTTTTAGTCGCTGTGGAATGGGCCCTTGTCAGGGGCGTTTTTGTGGTCTCACTGTGTCTGAGCTCATATCAGAAACCTTGAAAAAACCAGTAAGCGCTGTAGGTTACTATCGCTTACGTCCCCCCGTTAAGCCTTTGCTATTACAAGAGTTGGCTAACCTGAAAATAACAAAGGGAGATAGCTTGTGATAACTAACGCGATAACATCCGCTTCTCGCACTGCCGATGCCATTATCATTGGAGGCGGGCTACATGGTTGCTCGACGGCACTGCAATTGGCAATGCGTGGTATGTCGGTCATCATCATCGAAAAAGATTATGTGGGTAGGCATGCGTCTGGCGTCAACGCAGGGGGAGTCCGACGATTAGGGCGAGACCTTGCAGAGGTTCCGCTTTCTGTTGAATCGGCAAAAATGTGGCATGACATTGAATCGCTTGTTGGTGATGACTGTGGTTTTGTTGCATCACGTCAAATCAAAGTGGCGGAAACGGAAGAACACATGGTTCAACTTCAGAACCGTGTACAACAAGTCAAAGCGCTTGGTTTTGATCATGAGAAAATGATTGATCAAAAAGAGCTTCGTGAGAAATTACCTGCTATATCGGATCATTGTGTAGGGGGGTTAATCGTTGAAGGAGATGGGTCCGCGAACCCATTTCGAACGAGTCAGGCATTTAGGCGACAGTGTGAGAGTCTTGGTGTGCAGCTTAAAGAAAATACAGTGGTAAGCCGCTTTGAAAAAAAAGAAGGTGTGTGGCATATCCATACCAGTATGGGAAAGTTCGAATCGCCTAATTTGGTAAATTGTGCTGGTGCATGGGGCGGAAAAATGGCTGAAATGCTAGGCGAGTCGGTTCCCATTGATACTCGGGCTCCGATGTTGATGATTACCAGCCGTATTCCTCCTTTCATAGACTCTGTGGTTGGTGTTCAAGGTAGACCTCTATCATTTAAACAGTTTGTTAATGGAACTGTTTTGATAGGAGGAGGGCATGTAGGAAAGGCAAATCCAGATACTAATGAAACACTTCTTAAATATGAAGGGCTCGCCATCAACGCGAATATTGCTATGACTCTTTTTCCTCAAATACGTCACGCGAAGATCGTTCGATCATGGGCCGGTATTGAAGGGTATTTACCTGACAATATCCCTGTTATTAGTAAAAGTAACATTGATGGGGCTTTTCATAGCTTTGGGTATTCTGCCCATGGTTTTCAGATGTCTCCCATTGCTGGAAAAATTCTCAGTGAATTGATTATTGATGGTAAAAGCGAACTGTCCATAGACGCTTTTAGTATTAATCGTTTTTCTAATGATAGTCTTAAACCATAATCTCGAAGTGTTATCGATACGATTATTTACCTCTAATTTATAGGAAAAACCATGATAGAAAGAATGGAAACCAAGGCTCGTATGAGCCGTATTGTTAAACATAATGGAACGATTTATTTATGTGGACAGGTATGTGAGGATGCAACTCAAGGCATAAAAGAACAAACAGCAACTATGTTGGATAAAGTAGACAAATTATTACAGGATGCTGGTAGCGATAGAGAGCATATTCTTTCTGCAACCATTTATATAAAGTCCATGCAATATTTCGCGGACATGAATAGTGTTTGGGATAGCTGGGTTCCAGAGGGTTTTGCACCTGCTCGAGCTTGTGTAGAGGCTAGCATGGCACGTGATTCACTACTTGTTGAGATTTCAGTGATAGCCGCTGAAAAATAAGTCTTAATGAAAAAGTTTTAAATCAAAGGTGGATTTATCCACATCCACCTTTGATTTCATTTAATGAGTCGACTTATAGGGTATCTTAAGATAACGCTTTTGCAGTTGAAACAAGATCAACCCCGCTAAAATAATGGCACT
Organism: Marinomonas transparens; assembly: GCF_016463975.1. GTDB lineage: Bacteria > Pseudomonadota > Gammaproteobacteria > Pseudomonadales > Marinomonadaceae > Marinomonas > Marinomonas transparens. The sequence goes on from NZ_JAEMNX010000007.1 coordinate 38,009, forward strand.
GGCTTGATATAAAGCTCCCACCATGTCGGAATGATCTCCATGGGTAAGTTGTAATTTCCACTGAAACACATCGAATAGATAGTCCAATAACAAACCACAGCTTACGGCGCTGACGACGACGGCGATTAAATATAAGGCGAGTTCGCGTTTGCCGAGTTCATTTTTGATTACCATCAAGGTGGCGATGTTGGTTGCGGGACCTGTTAGCATAAAGACCAATGCTGCGCCGGGGGTTATGCCGGACAATAGTAAGCCAACCGCTAATGGGGTGGAGGCTGTTGCACAAATGTACATGGGCACTGAAATTAAAACGATGACCAACATGGCAAACACACCTTGTCCGTACTGAGTGAGAAAGTTTTCAGGAACGAAGGTGGTTACCACGGCCGCAAAGAAGATGCCGATCAGAAACCAGACCATAAAGTCGCGTAATAATTGCCCATAACCAAACACAAAAGAAGCTTTGACTTTGTCGAATAGGCTCTTTGGTTTAGCCGTTTTTTTATGGCAACAGCTTGAAATAGCTTTTTCGCTTGTGTCGTTGTTTTGTGTATCAGCGCTTTTTGAGTTGTTTATTTGGTTTTTGTTTATTTTGCTGCCAAATAGAGCGATCAAACTGCCTGCCATAATGGCAGAGAGAATGGCGGAAATGGGTCTGGCGATGGCCATTAGAGGCCCCATTAGAGCATAAGTGACGCCAATAGAGTCTACACCTGTTTCAGGAGTAGACACCAAAAAGCTGGCGGTACTTGCTTTGCTTGCACCACTTCTTCTAATACCCATTGCGACAGGGATCACCGAACAGGAACACAGTGGTAAAGGCGCACCAATGAAGGCTGCGGTGACCACGCTGTTGCTTTTTCCTAGGGTCGATTCAATCCACTTTTTAGGTACAAGTTGATTAATTGCGCCAGCAATGAACATCCCAGCTAAAAGAAAAGGGGCGGATTCAGTAAAAAGCATAATAAAATTGGTTATAAAATCCACGTTATTCTCCTTCTTCTAATGCGCTAATAATAGAGCAAAACTCGGCACTTTCTTGTCCACCACAGCAGTAATGATGAAGTTTAGAAAGTGTTTCCTTCATCTGTTCTAATCGTTGGATTTGCTCTTCAATTTCTTGCAGCTTGTTGTGTGTAATGGCTTTTGCTTCCGCACAGACATGCTGACTTTTGTCGGTTTTAATGGCGAGTAAAGAGGATGTTTCCGCCAAGCTAAAACCACAGGCTTTGCTTCTTTTGATAAATTTCGCGGTGATTAAGTCCTCGTTCGAATAGTGACGATAGTTGTTATCGCCCCGTTTTGACGGTTTTAACAAGCCTGATTTTTCATAATATCGTAATGTGTGGGCACTAATGCCGGACTGTTTTTCTAAATCGCCGATCTTCATAAAAACACCTACTGCTCATTTAATACCTTTATGATAAACCTTAGAGTATGGTTTAAGGTCAAGGCTTTTTGCTTTCTGTTTTTTTAATTTGAAAGAATAGGAATAATTGAATGCTTAATAGCGATAAATTAATTGCTGGTAGTAAATGGAAAAGCGTTTAGTATCAATGAATAATAATTGAACACATGGCTGCGCCTATTGGGGTTGCTTGATAACGCAGGTCAATGATTTGTTGATTTTCCTCCGTTCTGGCACTTTGCGCTGACATTACGGCCCATTAACACGGCGTTAGAGCACAACAAGAGTTGAGATTAAGATGTTTTCAGCACTCAAGCTATCTCTACAACGCAAGCCCTCTTATCAAGCGATTCAGGCTAATGTACTGTCAGGCTTAACGGTGGGTGTGATTGCGCTTCCGCTCTCAATGGCGTTAGCCATTGCCAGTGGTGTGCCACCACAGCATGGTCTGTATACGGCGATTGTGGCGGGCATTGTTATTGCTCTAACTGGTGGCTCTAGGGTTAATATTTCTGGGCCGACCGCTGCATTTGTTGTCATTCTGCTGCCAATTGTTCAGCAATTCGGCTTAGGTGGCTTGTTAGTCAGTGGGTTTATGGCGGGGTTTATTCTTATTTTCATGGGGATAGGTAAGCTTGGTAAGTTGATCGAAATTGTTCCGTATCCGGTAATTGTTGGGTTTACCGCAGGCATCGGTGTTGTTATTGCTACTTTTCAAATAAAAGATTTTCTAGGTCTGAGTATTGAATCCCTAGACGGTAATTACCTAGATAAATTGTCAGCTCTTTTTTATGCATTACCCTCTATTGATTGGAAAGAAGCCTTAATTGGCGTCTTAACCATGGCAGTGTTACTCGTTTGGCCAAGATTCCGCTCTAGAATCCCCGCCCATCTTGTTGCCTTGTTTGTGGGGAGTCTTTTTGTTTGGGGGCTTGGTTTTTATATTTCCGATTTTTCTGTTGCCACTATTGGCAGTCGTTTTTCATTCGATATAAACGGACTAACGGGGAACGGGATTCCCTCTGTTTTGCCGACCTTTGATTGGCCATGGAATTTACCCGGTACGGACGGCACTGCTATTGGCATCAGTTTTGAACTTGTCCGGTTGCTTCTACCATCCGCGATTACTATTGCTATTTTGGGCTCTTTGGAGTCTCTGTTATGTGCGGTGGTCGCCGATGGTATGTCTGGGAAAAAACATAATCCAAATGATGAGCTTATCGGTCAGGGAATCGGTAATATCATTGCGCCATTGTTTGGTGGCATACCCGCGACGGCGGCGATTGCCCGAACGGCGGCGAATATTAAATTGGGCGGTAGTTTGCCTTTATCATCTGTTATTCATAGTGTGTTTATCGTCGTGAGTATCTTACTGCTGGCGCCACTATTGTCATATATACCTATGGCTTCAATGGCGGCATTGTTGTTAATAGTGGCTTGGAATATGAGTGAGGCTAAACATTTTGTTCGCACCATAAAAGTCGCGCCTAGGGACGATGTACTTGTCTTGATACTGTGTTTTCTACTGACTGTTTTGTTTGATATGACAGTGGCTGTTGCGGTGGGAATAGGGTTAGCGGCCATGCTGTTTATTCGAAGAAGTATTAGTCTTAGCCAAGTTTCAATGGTTGAGGTGGATCATGCTAAGTATGATCTGCCTAATAGCATTGTTGTATATGATATTAATGGCCCCTTGTTTTTTGGCTCTGCTCAAAAAGCGCTGACCACCATTGCTGCAGTGAGATCCGATTTACGAGTAGTGATACTGGATATGTCGGATGTCACTCTGCTGGATATGAGTGCTATTGTCGTTATGGAGTCGATTGTTGCTGATTTGCAAAATAAAAACATTGGCTTGGTGATAGGTAATTTATCGCCGCAGATGATATTAAAGCTCAAGCGTGCCGGAATCCGTAAGCAATCTGGTAAGCTGTTCTTCTCAAGGACGCTAGATCACAGTTTCGAAGCCGCGAGGAAGATGCTCTAACCATGCTTCGTCAAATAACAATAAACCCATCAAAACACTTAATCATACAAGGCGATAAACCGACATCATGACGAGAAAAATCTTAAGTTTGAAGGGAAAAAGAGCGAAAGACGCTGAACCTGTTGATGAGGTGGTTGAGGATTTGTTTCCTAATGACCCACAAAAGCGTTTTTTAAATGGTGTTGCCATTCATCCTGCTCCCTGTATTTGCTTGTCATCGGGTTCTCAGCAACTTTCTATGCGTGCGATGGATTTGATCTCGCCAATTGGCATGGGGCAGCGGGGTTTAATTGTGGCGCCTCCAGGTTCTGGAAAAACCACCATGCTAAAGCATATTTGTCAGGCGGTGGCAGAAGCTTATCCAGATATAAAGCTCTATGCCTTGTTGATCGATGAGCGACCTGAAGAAGTGACGGATTTTAAGCGCAGTGTGTCGGCAGAAGTCCATGCATCATCTTCGGATGAAAGCTATACCCAACATGTGCGTGTGGCCGATGATTTGCTCGACAAGGCCCGTGCGCAAGCGGGCGAAGGTCATGATGTAATGATTGTAATTGATTCCCTTACAAGGCTTTCGCGTGTACACAATGCAGACCGTAAAAGTAGCGGACGAACCATGTCCGGTGGGCTTGATACTAGAGCCTTGGAAATACCTCGTAAGTTATTCGGGGCGGCCAGAAATATCGAAAACGGCGGGTCGCTGACGATTCTAGCGACCATTCTAGTAGATACGGGAAGTCGGATGGATCAGGTGATTTTTGAAGAATTTAAAGGCACAGGTAATATGGAAATCGTATTATCACGGGAGGCCGCGAGCCATCGGGTTTTTCCTGCGCTGGATATTGCGAAAAGCAGTACGCGCCGTGAAGAGCTGCTTATTGATAGCAAAGATATTGTGAAGGTCAGAGCATTACGAAGGTCTCTTACCCACCTTAAAGCGGTGGAGGGCGCTACGAAATTGGTTGAGTTACTAGAAGCCTACCCAACCAACGCCGAGCTGTTGAAGGCTTTCTCGTCGCTAAATTAATCTCTTCTGGTTGAATTTTTCGTTGCTTGCGGGGTAAATAATTGAACGGCGTGTATGAGTGGGTTTTTATAGAAAAGACACAATGTGACGGGACCTAGGAAGCTATATAAAGAACTAGGGAAGTGAAGAAAAAATCATACCGCTCGAATCAATTAGCATGGTCCGAATGAAACGCCGATAGCTCCCGGTAAAAGCATGATCTAGTCAGCATGTTTTTATCGAGAACTATGCCTATTTTATTCGAAATATCTGCTTATTTTGCGGGAGCACCTGCCGTTTAGACGCTTTTCTTATGCCTTTATTGCTACCTATGCTGGGTTCTCTATCATCAAAGGTACAAAAATTAGGTGCTTAGACTGGCTGATGCTCCTTTTGTTAAGAGATCTGATTCTGTTAACGTGGAATGTGTATCATTGGTTATCAAAGTAATGTTATCGTCTTCTTGTTTGGCATCTTTTTTTTCGGATGGCTTTGTGATGCCGGTAAATTTACCACCAGATTCAATGATCAAGTTATCACTATAGACGGTGCCGTTAACGCAACCAGAACTTAAAATCTGGATATAGGTAGCATGACAAGTGCCTTCAAAATAACCATTAACAATTAAATGCTCTGTGGTAATTTCTCCCTGCATGTTACCTGATTCGCTGATTTTAATTTGATTAGTTACTTCAACTTTACCTTCAACGAGCCCATCAATTTGTAGGCGATTTTCTACTTTGATATGTCCGTTAATTGCGCAGCCTTCTGCGATGAGAGTTGTAGCTGACGACTGACTCTTAACTCTATTTTTTCCACCAAAGATTCCCATCGTACACCTCTTACACTTTTAAAAATTGCATCAAAGTTGTCAACATTCCAATCCAAAAACTGTTTTGGATTTAATGGTCGTCCAATAAACCTTACCTCATAATGAAGGTGTGGCCCAGAAGATAACCCACTGTTTCCTGAATAAGCGATTAAATCGCCTTTTTTTACGAAATCTCCTTTTTTAGCAACGAACTTACTCAAATGAGAATAAGAACTTGAAAATCCATAGCCATGCAGGATTCGAAGATAGTTGCCAGAGCCTTTTTTACTCGGGCGTGTTACTTCTACTGTCCCATCCGCTGGCGCATAAACAGGAGTGCCTGTATTAACCGCGAAGTCTTGCCCACGGTGAAATTTCATTATCCCTGTGACAGGATGTTTTCGTTTCCCATAACCAGAAGATGTCCGTGCATTTTTTACTGGCGGACCACTTGGGATTTGCGTCAACATTGCTACCCGTATTGATGAAGTGATTGCTGCCGTATCTAAACGGGACTCAAGCTCGTCACCCTTATGGTTATCCATGTCTAAAAGGTTTTCTAAATCTCCTAATCGATCAGAGACGATTTGCATGCGCTCTTCCCGTTCTGATAAATCATGCTCTAAGCTTATTTTTAATGCTGTGAGTGATGTGATCTCTTTACTTAAAGACGTTGATTTATGTTCTAGTTCAAGCAGCTTGAGCTTAGAAAATTCTGCGTTGTTTACTAGGTAGTAAATGGCGACGGCTGATACCACGATACTAATAAATGTCATGTAAGCGATGAATTTTAATGCATGACGCATTTTCTTGCCAAAGCTAATGTGCTTGGTTCCATGAATCGAAGAGACGGATACTGTTACATGATCTTTCATCGCTTTAGTTTCTTACCAACATCATAATTTACTGTTTAGAGAGAGCATACTATCTGATTTTGTATACTTTTGTATATTCGAGAATTCCTTTTTACATAATTATAACTTTCACTCAAGTATCAGGGTGGTGTTCGCCTTTACTTAGTATCACCAATTGGCTTGATTGACATTACGCCCTACGATGACGACTTTTTCTTACGTTCATAGGGCATTTTATGGGGACCATTTAAAAGAGATCTGGCGCCTAACGATTCGCTTTGCGAACATAATTTAAGATTGAAACAGGTACCACTTTTCTTACCGAAAAGCCTTCTATTTCTTTGCGTTTAATGATGTGTTTTAAACGGCTCTCGATGGCGCACAGGTTTTTAAAGTCGCCCATGGCAACAAAAGAGATGGCTTCCCCTGTGGCACCAGCACGACCGGTTCGGCCAATACGATGTATGTATTCTTCCGGTTTAAAGGGGAGGTCGTAATTCACCACGCGACTCAATTCGCCAATATCCAAACCGCGGGCGGCAACGCCAGTGGCAACTAAGTATTTGAGTTTGCCGGATTTGAAGTCGGTCAAAATCTTTTCACGCATGGTTTGGCTTCTATCGCCATGGATGGAATCGGCTTCAATGCCACGTTTTGCTAACTGGGAGACCAGCTTGGCAGCACCGTGCTTTTTCTCGATAAAAATAAGCGCCTGATCCCACTTTTGCTCGTTAATTAAGTGACTTAGTAGTGCCGATTTTGTGTCTTTATCTACGGTGATTAACCACTGCTTTATATTGGCTGCCGCTTTGGTCTTGGGAGAAATAGAGATTTCTGTAGCAGGTTTGCTCATTTTGTCATCAGAAAAACCGTAGGCGAGGGCATGCACGTCGTCGGTCATGGTGGCCGAAAACAACAGGTTTTGTCTGTCGCTGGGTAAGCGATCGATGATTTTATTGATATCGCCAACAAACCCCATATCCACCATTCTATCTGCTTCATCTAATACCAGAACTTCAAGTTCATCAAAATGCAGGGCGCGTTGATGAGCTAGATCAAGTAGTCGGCCCGGTGTAGCAACTAGGATATCGATGCCTTCGATTAAACGCTGTTTTTGTGGTTCGGAATCTACACCACCATAAACTGCCATAGAACTTAGTTTAAGGTGTTTGCTGTACTGGGCAATACTGGCCTCTACTTGAACCGCCAATTCACGGGTGGGTACTAAAATAAGTGCCCGTATGCGTTTACCTCTTAATGTACCTGTCTTCTTGAATCTTTCTAATATGGGTAGAACAAAAGCCGCTGTTTTACCGGTTCCTGTTTGCGCGGTAGCGATCAGGTCTTTGCCCGATAAAATAATAGGAATGGCTTGTTTTTGGATTGCCGTAGGAGTGGTGTAGCCCAGTTCTTTAGTCGCTTGTACAAGAGGGTTAGATAACCCCAATTTTGAAAATGGCATAGAGGCTCGACAGGTTGTCATCAGGAGAGTGACAGGCAGTATAGCGTAAAAGTTGTCGTGGAGTTTGTCTAAGATTGTAAAAAAAACTATGGTTTGTTCGTTGTTTGAGTACCGTTGCTCGGCTAGTCTAAGCCGTTAGGTCTTATACAAAAGTTAGAATAGGGCGAATTAATTGAGGTGAATATATGACAAGAAAAAGAATATTATTTACAGGTGGGTCGGGCAAAGCTGGCAAGCACGTCGTAGCGTATTTACTAGAGCAAGGACATCGAGTAATGAACGTCGACCTAGTCCCGTTGGATCACCCCGGAGTAGATAACTTAATTGCTGATATTACAGATTCTGGGCAGATGTTTAATGCCATGAGCTCTTATGCTGGCTTTGACGAAATGGAGCCCGGTACTGGTGTACCAGCATTCGATGCTGTGGTGCATTTTGCTGCTGTGCCTAGAATCTTAATTAACCCTGATAATGAAACCTTTCGAGTGAATACCATGGGCACTTATAACGTGATTGAAGCGGCGGTTAAGTTCGGTATTAAGAAGGTGATCATTGCTTCGTCAGAGACGACCTATGGCATCTGTTTTTCCGATGGCGAGACGAATCCTCAGTCGTTACCGCTGGATGAGGACTATGATGTTGATCCCATGGACAGCTACGGTTTATCTAAAGTAGTGAATGAAAAAACAGCGCGTAGTTTTCAGCGCCGTTCAGGGGCCGATATTTACGCGCTTCGCATTGGCAATGTGGTTGAGCCACATGAGTATGCAGAATTGTTTCCTGATTATTTTAAAAATCCTGAAGTACGTCGTAGAAATGCGTTTTGCTATATTGATGCACGGGACTTAGGGCAGATTGTTGATCTTTGCTTGAAAAAAGACGGTCTTGGTTATCAGGTTTTTAATGCTGGAAACGATCATAATGGGGCCATTATCCCCAGTAAAGAGTTAGCTGAACGCTTTTTCTCTGGCGTGCCGATTACCCGTGAACTGGGCGAGCATGAAGCACTATTTTCGAACCGTAAAATTCGTGATGTGCTTGGCTTTAAAGAACAGCATAACTGGCAGAAATATGTCAATGCCCCTAAAGTATAAAGAAAGGTACAGATGAATTACGATGAGTTTAATGCTTTTTGTGGCTCTTTTTCTGCAACGACCTATGTTGTTCAGTGGGGCGGTTCACATGTCTGGAAAGTCGGAGGTAAAGTGTTTGCTGTTGGAGGGTGGGCAAAAGATAAAACGCCTGCATTTACATTTAAAACATCAGAATTGAACTTTGCTTTTTTAAGAGAAAGTGACGGCTATCGACCTGCTCCCTATTTAGCTAGCCGTGGTATGTTGTGGATACAGCAATATACAAACAAACAAGAGCAAGATGAGGCGTTGCGTTATTACTTGAGTGAATCCTATCGTCTAGTGTCATTAGGGCTCACTAAGAAAAAACAAAAAGAGCTTGGCTTAAATCAAGACTGATATTGTAAAAAAGGATCATAATTAAGTGGCTCAAAAGACCTTATAGCCGCTGGCTCTGCTTACCTTCCCTAGTTTAGCTAGCTATTCTTCGCCCTTCAGCAAGGCGTGGTAGAAACTCAAGTTAGGGTGGATTAAATTATGCTTGATATAAATTTTCTTACGATTTTTTTGGGCTGGTGCTCAATAATTAATGTTGGTGTTTTGATATTTTCGTTTTTATTTATTTCTGTATTTAGGAACTTAGTTATCAACATTCACAGTGGTTTAATGGGGGTTAAACCCAGCGAACTTCCCCAGCTCTATTTTCACTATATGAGCATGTATAAAATCATTATTGTCGTTTTTAATATTGTTCCGTATTTCGCAATAAAAATAATGACTTAGTGTAAGCCCTATATACTAGGGAAGCATAAACATTAAGCATTGTGATTTTAAAAGAGATTCTTTCATTTTATGTTTCATTTCAGTTGAAAAGCGGAACAAAGCTATGATGTTTTGGTCTGATCAACAAAATTAACTCGTTCTTATTCAGTGATGATAAGTATTTAAACTTAAATTGGAAAATTAAATGAATCGTTCTTCGACACATAAGCCACGTCCCATGGTTGATCTGATTGTTAGCGTTGTATTGCCGTCTTTTATTTTAATGAAATTAAGTGGTGAGGATGAGTTGGGGGTCAGTGGGGGCTTGATCCTTGCTCTTGCTTTTCCGCTTGGGTGGGGCGTTTTTGAATTAATAAAGCATAAGAAGTTTAACTTTATTGCTTTGTTAGGGCTGGTGAGTGTTTTGCTGACAGGTAGCATAGGTTTGTTCGAGCTTGATAATAAATGGTTAGCGATTAAAGAAGCGGCGATACCAGCCATAATAGGCATTGCTGTATTGGTATCTTCTTTTACACCTTATCCGCTTGTTAGGGCCTTATTGTTTAATGCATCGGTCATGGATGTGGACATGATTAAGCAAAAACTGGAAGAAAACAGAAGTACTGTGGCATTTGAAAAAAAGATGATGCGGGCAACGTATTTTGTGGCTGGCTCTTTTGCCTTTTCAGCGGTAATGAATTACGTATTAGCCAAGTGGATTGTTACCAGTCCTGCTGGAACAGAAGCCTTTAATGAAGAGCTTGGCCAAATGACGTTATACAGTTATCCAATGATTGCGCTTCCTTCTATGGTGATGATGATGGCTATATTTTATTACCTATGGCGCAGCATTAATAAAGCAACCGGTTTAAAACTAGAAGATTTGATGGTTAAAAAATGAGTCTAAAAAAGCTAAAGCTTGTTACGGTTTTTTGTATCTATGGTTTTCAATGACGTCTCTTACGGTTTCTAGTGCGTTTTGTAATGTATCCATATCCACAGAGCCTAATGCTAAGCGAATGGCATGGGGGACAATGGGGGAGGTGGAGAAAGGCTCTGCGGTAGAGGCTGATATTCCCTGTTCAAGCAGTACTTTTACTACTTGATCCGATCGGCCTTCTTCTAGTAAAGGCAGCCACGCAAAATATGAGTGTGGGTGGTTTTGATACTGATAGCCTGTAAAAACTTCAACGAATAAGGTTTGTCTTTTAGCGGCATCGATACGCTTTTCTTGTTCTAGCTGTGCAACCGTGCCGTCCTCTATCCAATTGCAAGCCAATGCGGTGATAATAGCGGGTGTATTCCATGTGGAGGCACGAATTGCACGTTCCAATAAGGAAACCCATTTATTCGGCGCTGTGATAAATCCAAAACGTAATCCAGTCGCGACATTTTTGGAAAGGCTCGAAACATAGACGGTTCGCTCAGGTGCAAGCATAGCAATAGGTTGCGGTGCATTTAGTTCCAAAAAAGCATAGGGCGCGTCTTCAATAATGACTAGGTCATGGCGACGAGCGATTTCCACAATATCGTGACGTTGTGATTCACTCATGACCCAACCGAGAGGATTGTGCACAGTAGGTTGAAGGTATAAGGCCTTTACTTTTCGTTGCGTACAAATCTCTGTTAGGTAGTTTATATCAAGACACTGTTGTCGATTAGGAATAGGAAGCAATTCTATTCCTAATGCTTGCGCCAGTGCTTTTATTCCCGAATAAGTCAATGCATCAACGGCCATTACATCACCCGCTTTTAGAAGTGCCATGGCGGTGGAGATTAAACCATGTTGAGCTCCTCCAACGATCAGAGTGTTTTTCGCATCTGTTATTAAGCCTCGACTGCGCAGGTGGTTGGTAACAATGACGCGTTCATGATCTCGACCTGCATGTGGCTGATAACGTAATAAACTTTCTAGATCTCCTGATAATGCGAGTTGTCGTAGAGCAAGCCGTAACTGATCGGATTGTTGAGGCAGTGATGGATAATTAAAGTTGAGGTCAATGATATCGTCAATCATAGGCTGTTGGTCTGTTCCCCAGCCTTTTGGCAATGACACTTCTCTTACAAAAGAGCCTCGCCCCGTTTCGCCAGCTACTAACCCCATTCTAATTAGCTCTCGGTAAACTTTTGAAGCGGTTGCTAAGGCAATGCCATACTGTTTAGCTAGTTGTCTATGGGTAGGTAATTGAACGCCCGGTGTTAATTTTCCTGATCGAATGTCTGATGCAAAGACATCGACAATGTTTTTATAGCTAGCTTTAGCCATGTCGAAATGTACCTATGACAATTTTTTGATTGTATTAGATTACGGGGTTACTGTTTTTCCATCAAATTACTTTAAGGGAAAACATGAATGAAGATATCTATTCTCACATTTGAGGGTTTTAATGAACTCGATTCTTTAATTGCGTTTGGTATTTTGAGTCGTGTTAAAAAGCCTGATTGGCAGGTTTCTATTACCAGCCCGACATCACAGGTTTGCTCTATGAATGGTTTGGTATTAGAAGCAACAAAGACCTTATCTGATATAGCAGATGACGATGTGGTATTGATTGGTAGTGGTTTGAAAACAAGAGAGGTTGTTGCGGATGAATTGCTCATGGCTCAGCTTAAGCTTGATCCAACTCGTCAGTTGATCGGTGCACAATGCTCTGGTGCACTTATTTTAGAAAAACTGGGGTTATTAAAAAAAATGCCAGTTTGTACAGATTTGACCACCGCACCTTGGGTGAAAGAAACGGGGGTTAAGGTTTTAGATCAGGCCTTTTATGCAGAACAAAATATTGCTTCATCTGGTGGTTGTTTGGCGTCATTGTATTTAGCCTGCTGGGTCATTGCTAGAGCTGAAGGTCTCGAAGAAGCCAAAGAGCAAATGCATTACTTTGCGCCAGTTGGTGAAAAAGAGGCCTATGTCGAAGCAATGGTGCGAAATATATCTCCTTATCTAGGGAAGGTCTGAATAAGTCTACTAAGACTCAGTCTTTCAGAGAAATCGTCAAATAAGGCGCGACTCTGATGTAATGTAAGTACCTTTCAAAGAGGCGCAACGCAGTGTGGCGGTTTCTATGAAAGACCCGCAGGGCATGGTCTAAAAGCCTGAATTCTTTGTTGAGCACCTCGACAATAGGGCAACTATTCACATTCGGTACTCGCCTTGAATAACAGGCTTTTATCCACATGCTGAGACAAGAGGACTTGTTCAGATCTTCCCTAATAGCAAATTCAGTTTCTTACCCAGATTGAATCGCTATTGAAGGCTGGGCTATGATGTGTCGAG
>NZ_JAEMNX010000070.1 GCF_016463975.1 Marinomonas transparens
TGCCCGGTTCCCGCATCATAGGCAAAGCGTGAAGTTAGAGTTAATCCCGCCCCTATTGAGCTTTGTTCCGTCACAAAGGTATGGCTGGCGTCATACGAAAATTCAGTCACTAACCCGGTCGGCTGGGTTTGTGTCAGCAGGTTACCGTAATCATCGTAAGTGAAATCGGTACCAAGCCAATGACCACCCAGATCACCGGAAGAGGTTTTGTCCAAATACACATCTTTTGCGATAACGTTCATCCGGTCATCAAAGCCAAATGCCTGCATGTTCAGGTCATTGGTTGCATCCCAATCATTAGCCGCAGTAAGACAATTACCGGGTTGCCAGTGGGTCTGCTTGACATGGGTAGCATAGGAACGCTTCCACCACTGATCTTCTGGCACATGGGCAACATATAGATAACAGCGAGTATAGGCGCCATCACCGGCGGCACGCTGGGCATCGCCATCATAGGTTACGGTAATCGGCTGACCATTACTGAGGTGAGGTTGAGAATAACCATTACGGGTCATGAGCGTATAATTTGCTGTACCCATGGTGTAATGGTGCAGCAACTTATCATCCAAAAATACGCGATGCGCGCCATTGGGCAGATTCTCACAATGGCCATCATAGGCCCCAGTGACACCACGCTGGCAGCTATGGTAAACATACTCTTCTATGCCCATCAGACGTTGGGTATCGGCGTCTTTGATGGTTTTATTGATCAAACGACCGGTCAGAGGGTAATCAACAGAGTACGTTTGTGTCGTCTCAGTATCGTGCTGTTCATCCGTGATCACCAGACGCTTAAAACCTTGTAAATCACGATCAAGATCCACTGTGGCTTCTTCATACTGGTAGGTAAACCGGTAACAGCCAGTGTCTATTGTGTCGCTGTGATCATCATTGATGGCATC
>NZ_JAEMNX010000071.1 GCF_016463975.1 Marinomonas transparens
TGGAATACACACCGTTTGGCAAGATGGTAGAAAACCAGAGCACAGGCACAGACAATTACCGTGCCAAATTTGCCGGTAAAGAAAGAGACAGCGGCACTGGTCTAAGCTACTTCGGCCACCGTTATTATGACGCGGATATCGGCCGCTTTATCTCCCCAGATCCGGCGGCACAATACCACAGCCCTTACCTGTATGGGGCGGATGACCCGTTAACCATGGTGGACCCGAATGGGGAGTTTGCTTTCTTAACTTTCGCTATTCTGATGCTTTCCGGACTCGTTTCAGGCTATATGGCTGGCTGGGCTGTCAGTGACAGTATGAATCCAGGGAATTGGAGTGGAAAAGCTTGGGCGGCTGCGGGGATAGGCTTTTTGATTGGCTTTATAGCCGGACGTTTAGGCTTCAACTTAACAGGGGGCAAGAACTTTATACTAGGAATGGTTGAAGGTGCGCTTCGAGGTGTCAATAAAGCTTTTTGGAGAGGGGAGTCAGAGGGTGGCTTTTTAGGATCAGCTCTCTTTTCGGCAGCTATCGCAGGCACCTTCAGAGGTTATACTAAGGGATGGGGGCAACTACTTACGGAATCCTCTCTAAAAATAGGACTCTTGACAGTTACGTTATTTGGCGCTACAGGGGTGTCAATTGCAATGCAAGAACAGCCACAGAAACAGCCTTACTTCAAGAGTATCAATGAGGATAAACCAGTAGATAATGGTAAAGGTAATGAAACAGTAGGTGATACGGGTAAAGGTAATGAAACAGTAGGTAGTACAGGTAAAGGTAATGAAACAGTAGGTGGTACGGGTAAAGCTAATGAAACAGTAGGTGGTACGG
>NZ_JAEMNX010000072.1 GCF_016463975.1 Marinomonas transparens
TAAAGCTAATGAAACAGTAGGTGGTACGGGGAAAGGTAATGAAACAGTAGGTGGTACGGGTAAAGGTAATGAAACAGTAGGTGGTACAGGTGAAAATGATGGAATAGTAGATGATATGGAAAGAAATTACACAGCATATTAAATAACACTTGTTAACAACAAAGCCCAATGAAAACTATATAATGGGAATTTGGGGTCAGATGAAAAACGACACGGTTTTTATCTGACCCAAATGCGCTTCTCTCCTTGAGTAAATAGTACTACTTGAGTAAAGCGCATTGTTCTTATCCGTTTTTTGGTTAAAACTCACTTAAAGCCGTTTTTTACGAATATTCACCATCAGCATTTTCGCCAATATCACCACCACAAAGATAGCCAGTAGGGCCATCTTTGTCTGCCGTGGATCTCTTGTTGATGGAGAGGTTTGCGTTGGGGGGCGCGCTTTGATGGCGTTACCTGATATCCAGTGGAATGGAAAGCCGTTTACGGAATAAGTAGTTGGTAAATGA
>NZ_JAEMNX010000073.1 GCF_016463975.1 Marinomonas transparens
CCCTGAGGGATCCCCACGAATTTCACGTCAAAATACTCGATGCTTCACGCAGTGTTTTTGTGCACTGTGTGATTCCTTCTCGCCATTGCTTCGCTGTGAATTTTAATCCTACTGATATGGCTCGTTTTCCTAAATATGAAAAGGATAAAACTCGCTTATGTCGAATACTATTACTCTGAAATCGATGTGATAGACCTGCTTGCTCTACCACTTTTCCTAACAAAACTAATGCCATTTCCGCCAATGTTGTCATCATGACTAAAAGGCTCATACGTTTTAATTTATACGTGTGGTTATGTTCAAATCCCATTCCAAATTTTGTACTTTTCATGTCTCTAAAACTTTCTTCAATCTGCATTCTAGTTTGATAAACCTGAACGCTCTTTTTAGTAAACGAACGACCTTTTGGTAATGACGAAATTAATAACCACGGCTCTTTTGCACCATTGGCTGCAGTTAAAGATGTTTTAGATAACTTAGTTGAACCGTTTCGATTTAACGAGTGTCGACCTCTTGGTTTTCCTTTGTATAAGACCAGCCTACTTAACTGAGGGTCAGATTGCCTTAATACTAATGTCAGCGCCTTTGGTTTGTTACTCGCCTGAGGAAATAACGTCGAGATACATTGCCATGACTGGGTTTGGTCATTGTAAAACTTACGAGGTCGACGAACACGCCCAACATAATCCCACTTCATTTCTTTCACTAGATCAATCCATGGTGTTTTAAAGCCTGCATCAGTCACAATGATCGGCTTGGAGTGTTTAGGTAATAACGCTTTAAGTGTTGATAAAAACTGCTTGTGTGTAGATCGCTTTTCTTTTGTTTTTATATTGTGAACTTCTTCATAAAGGGTTAACGGACGACCATCAAATGACACCGTTGCTCTGATTAGGAAGTGTTGTTTTCTTGCGTCTAAGTCAGACCAATCGACACTAATTATAGGGCTCTTACTTGCCGTAAACAGATGGCACATGTAAGCATAAATAGAGAGTGATTCACGCTGAAGATTTGGGTTTGATAATAATCGATCAGAACGTTTGATTCGGTGCTTCTCATAGGCATTAGATCGAATACCACGACCAATATTAGTCACGGTGCATAGATTGCCTTGAGTAAGGCTTTGAAGGCAAGCAATCAAGGCGTTACGTCGAGTTTTATGCATATTAGGGCTGACAATGGGGATAATTTTGTTCAGAATAGTCGTCGCGTTCATGGCTCTACGTGTTTAGTTGTTTTTGGCGAAATTATTGATCACCAAAAGCCATGAACGTTCCTTTTTTATTCTAACTAATTGTTATTTATATTAAATTCGTGGGGATCCCTCAG
>NZ_JAEMNX010000074.1 GCF_016463975.1 Marinomonas transparens
GGGGGAATTAAAGGCCGATAATATCACCCTAACCGCGACGGCTTTAAACAATACGGGCAGTAAAGGTAACATCCAAGCCAAAGACAGCCTAGTCATCACACTGCAAGGGGATCTCGTTAACAAAGACGGCGCTAAGATCCAAACGTCTTCGGAATCCACCCATGGGCAATTAACGATAGAGGCCAATAGGGTCACCAACCAAAGCATCCTCGCTGCCAACCAGCTTACTATCCTTGCTGCACAACTGGATAACCGCACAGCCAACGCCAGTATCTATGGGATCGACAAGGTCGACCTAACTCTGACGGGACAATTGAACAACACCGACAACGCCTTAATACAATCGGACAACCAGCTCATTATTGATGCCGATGGCAACATTACCAACAGCAGTGCGACGCTCGCCTCG
>NZ_JAEMNX010000075.1 GCF_016463975.1 Marinomonas transparens
TACTGTTGATGGCACCATTACCAATAAAAACAAGGCCCTGATACACGCCGATCAACTTCTCACCCTAACCAGTACTAATGGCGACCTTATTAACACGGATGCCATTATTGAATCGGTGACGAAAGCGACGCTGAAGAGCAATAAGCTCACCAACACGGGCACGCTATTAACTCAAGACGACAGTCTAACCATCAATGCCACGGACATTGAGAACCAAGGGTCTATTCAAAGCCATGGACTCACCATCACCGCCGATTCATTAGAAAACCGTACCGAGCTCGGCGAACTCTACTCGACGGATACCCTAGACCTTACTATCGATGGCACTATCACCAATAAAGACAGCGCCTTGATTCATGCTGATAACACCCTTGTTTTAACCAGCACCAATGGGGACTTTTTTAATACGAATGCCAAGATAGAGGCGATCGGCGCCACGACAGTGAATGCGCAAAACGTGACGAATACCGGCACACTAATCGTACAAGACGGTCGTTTAACCATAGGGAATGGTGAGGAAGGGACAGGAAAAGTCGATAATCAAGGGACGCTTCAGGGTAAGGGGCTGACCATTACCGCGGATGTATTAGAGAACAGCACAGAGAGCGGTAAACTCTACTCGACGGACACCCTAGACCTTATCGTTGAGGGTAAGGTCACCAACAAGGACAATGCGCTTATTCATGCGGATAAAGCGCTCGCTCTCACCAGTACTAATGGTGACCTAGTCAACAGCAACGCCACCATAGAATCGGTCACCAACACCACCCTCAACAGCCAAAAGCTGACGAACTCAGGGAAGATCTTAGCTCAAGAT
>NZ_JAEMNX010000076.1 GCF_016463975.1 Marinomonas transparens
AAGGGGAGATACCATCTTTCTAATCAAGCCTTTTTAGTCATTTAGACTATTTGAGGCTTGTATTCACTTTGATGTTTGAAAACACCAAAACAAATTTGTACAAGCTTTCTCATTGCTGCTCCGAGTGCTTGCATATGAGTTTTCCCATTATTTTTCAAACGTTCATAAAGTGCTTTAACATCAGGGTTATGTTGTTTTGCAACAACAGCAGCCATATAGATTTTGGCTCTGATATTAGGAGGCCCTACTTTTGATAACGTTGAGCGGCCTTTTAATGTTCCAGACTCTCTAATTCTCGGAATAAGACCTAAGTAGGCCGATAAACTACCAGCTTTTTCAAACAGATTTGAGGACAACACAGACAACATGAGCCTTGATACAACAGGGCCAACGCCCGGAATACTCTCTAAAAGGCGTCTATTCGTTTTTAATGTTGGGTGATTATCAATATGAGTATCTAGCTCCTCAGTGAGTCTTTCTTTTTCTTTTAATAATACAGACACGATCTTGTCGATAGATTCAATAACGACAGAGGAATTATCAGCGATTTCAGCTTGTTCTTTTCTATTCAGTTCTCGCTGTATGTCTTTCTCTATAGACTCTATACGTCTGATCAATGCTTTCAGCTTGCGGACTTCTGGCGCTTCGGGAGTCCATCGTCTTGGGTTCATTTGATACCCGAATTTGGCTAAAAGCAAACTGTCTGCTTTATCTGTTTTGTGAGTGACTCCAAGCGCCTTGGCGAACTCTTTAGGCCTAGCAGGATTAACGACATAGACATGAAACCCTTGATTAAACAAATGGGTAGCAACCCCTTCGTGATAAATCCCCGTTGCTTCAAGCGTGATATGAAGCTGTTCTGGCTGCGCTGAAGTCACTTTGATTAACCACTGTGAGATACTATCGAAGCTTTCTTGATTGTTTTTAAAGACTTTCGTTTTTACTTTTTCTGATTGAATATCCTTTAACCAAAGACAATCCAACTTATTTTTTCCGACATCAATTCCAATATAAATCATTTATCCTAATTTCCCTTGTACATACAGCATCACTGTGAAAACAGGCGCTTGGATACCATCCAATATTAAAGGATTAGTCTGGTAGAATAATCTCCCCTACAGCATCAAAGCGCTTGGGCAAGGAACATACTTACCAGACTAGAGTGAATTACTAGCTAAGCAATTCACTGAGAAAGATACAAGGGC
>NZ_JAEMNX010000078.1 GCF_016463975.1 Marinomonas transparens
CCAAGGTCACGTCTGTATGAAACTGGATTACAAAACTGGCGGCAGACCAAAGCAACGTTACACTAAGCAAAGTTAGCTTTACCTGTACTAGCTCAGACCTGGCTCTGTAACAGATTCTGTGTAATTGCCAATGAATGGACAGGAGCTAGCATCTCACTTACCTTCAAAAAATGCCTAAATCACAGCACTCTATCATGAACACTATGGCGGACATGTAAAACATCCACATCCTTTCCATTAATACGATACAGCACCCGGTAACTACCGATAATAAGGTGCCTAATACCCTGCTGAATATCGGCGTCTTCTGGCGCAAGTGGGCAACGTTCAGCCAACACATCCAGCTTTTCAATGGCTTTTATCACCCCTAAATACCAAGTAATGGCATTGTCTGGTGAATCTTCTGTTATTTGCTGAAAACGCAACGCCAGATCACGCACCGCTGTCGGTTTGATCATGACATGATAACTTTTCACCGTTTAATGCCATGCTTAGCTTCAAATTTGTCAGTGAAACTCTTAAGAGACTGGCCGTCTTCATCCAACGCTTTACGGATCGTCAGAATGCTATCAGCGTAGTCCGCTAAGGCAGCCATCCGCTCATAACTTTGTGCATCCTGTACCACCACGGCGGCCTTGCCATTAACAGTCAGAAGCTCAGGACTTTTACTCTCCCGTAGGCGCTTAATATGATCCGCAGGTTTACGGCTAAACTCAGTGACAGTGTGAATATTGCTACTATTGAACATATCAACGACTCCTAAAACAGTTAATAATACGACTATAATCTGTTTAAGCTGTTTGCTCAATATAATAAGATCAAACTATTTGTACAACGTCAGTTTACTCGACTGCCGCTATGTTTTGATTGTCGGAACCCCAAAGGGAATGGATGAAAAACATTAAAGAAACTAACAGGTTATCTGAAAAACTTAGGGGAAGACGCATTTACCGCCGAAGATGTAGGGGAAGCAATTCACCTTAGC
>NZ_JAEMNX010000079.1 GCF_016463975.1 Marinomonas transparens
GATCTAATCGTGGTAGAGTTTACTTTTACTTCCATAAAAAAATGGGGGCTGTTACTAGCCCCCATCCAATTAAGTTACAAAGAAACAACTTTTAAATTTCTTCTTGACTATCCGCCTCTTCAATCACAGCGGACTCTTTCTGTGTAGGAGTTTGAATAAGTTGGTTACGAATTTCAGCTTCAATTTCATTCGCAATATCTAGATTTTCTTCAAGATATCTTGCCGCATTCGCTTTACCTTGTCCAATTTTAGTACCTTTATAAGCGTACCAAGCTCCGGCTTTATCAACTAGGCCTTGCTTAACACCTAGATCTATAATCTCTCCCATGTGATAAATGCCTTCACCATACATGATTTGGAATTCAGCTTGTCTGAAAGGAGGAGCAACTTTGTTTTTAACGACTTTGACACGAGTTTCATTACCAACAACTTCGTCACCTTGTTTCACTGACCCTATACGACGAATATCAAGGCGCACAGAAGAATAGAACTTAAGGGCATTACCACCTGTTGTTGTCTCTGGTGAGCCAAACATAACCCCTATTTTCATTCGAATCTGGTTTATGAATATGATCATACAATTGGCATTTTTAGCGCCACCAGTCAGTTTTCGCAGTGCTTGAGACATTAAACGAGCCTGTAATCCCATATGGGAATCTCCCATTTCGCCTTCTATTTCTGCTTTAGGTGTTAATGCTGCTACTGAGTCTACAACAATTAAATTTACAGCATTTGAGCGAACCAACATATCAACAATTTCAAGCGCTTGTTCGCCAGTATCAGGTTGAGACAGAAGCAGTTCATCAACGTTTACACCAAGCTTTTCGGCATAAGAGGGATCAAGAGCATGCTCAGCATCGATGAACGCACAGGTATATCCCTTCTTTTGCGCTTCGGCGATTGTACTAAGTGTTA
>NZ_JAEMNX010000008.1 GCF_016463975.1 Marinomonas transparens
TCTTCCCTAATAGCAAATTCAGTTTCTTACCCAGATTGAATCGCTATTGAAGGCTGGGCTATGATGTGTCGAGTGGGAAATCTCCTGCGCTTGACGACACCTTTTGGAGCGGCATTGTATAAAACTCGTGCCTAATGTTAGTCCTATTTAAGGAAACTCTATGAACTACGATGATGTTTTATCTTTTTGGTTTAACGAAATCGAGCCATCTAATTGGTGGGTGAAAGACGCTAACTTTGATCGTCTGATTGAAGATAGGTTTTTAGCCTTGCATGAGCAAGCTAATCGGTGTGAGTTATTTGAATGGAGAGCGTCTGCGCAAGGGCGCTTGGCTGAGATCATCGTATTAGATCAGCTTTCGCGAAATATATTCAGAGATACCCCAAAAGCATTTGCATCGGATCCATTGGCGCTCGCCTTATCGCAAGAAGCCATTTCGCTTGGTAAGCATCATGAGCTAAATGAAACAGAGCGAAGCTTCCTTTATATGCCGTTTATGCATAGCGAATCTTTGAAGATCCATGATGTTGCCGTAGTTCTGTTTAAAGATAATGGTGTTCAAGCCACGTTAGATTTTGAAATCAAACACAGAGACATCATTGCTCAATTTGGCCGATACCCCCATCGAAATTTGATTTTAGAGAGAGCTTCTACTGATGAAGAAATGGAGTTTTTAAAGCATCCAAATTCGGGCTTTTAATCGTTTCTTAATATAGTGTTGATTTGAGGAGGACTAATGTACAAAAAAGCGATTGAATTTCAAAACCTCCATTTATCTGGGGATACATTCATTATGGCGAACGCTTGGAATGCAGGCAGTGCTGTCATGTTGGCAGAGGCTGGCTTTGATGCTATTGGCACCACCAGTGCAGGTATTGCCTATAGTCATGCATTGCCTGATTATGAGGGTGCACTGTCCTTTGATGAAGCCTTGTTAGAAACTTGTCGAATTGTACAAGCAGTGAAAGTCCCTGTCAGTATGGACGCTGAAAATGGTTATGGTGATTCGGCTGAGTCTGTATTTAACAATATGAAAAGAATCGCCGAAACAGGTGTAGTGGGCGCAAGTATAGAAGACCACTCTGAAAATAAAAATAGCTCGCTTTATCCTGTTGATGTCGCTGAACAGCGTATCCGCTCTGCGAAAGCTGCGGTAGCAAACCTTGAATATCCATTTACTCTTACCGCTAGAGCGGAATGTTTTCTTACCGGACACGATAACCCTTTCGATGAGGCGGTTAATCGACTCAATCGATATCGAGATGCGGGGGCCGACTGCCTCTTTGCCCCCGGAATTAGTAGCATTGAGATGATTAGAGAATTAGTCAAGGAAGTAAAAGGCCCGATCAGCGTAGTGATGGGGCTATCTGGCGCGAACATTTCCTTGGCAGAGCTTAAGGACGCTGGCGTCGCACGCATTAGTATTGGTGGTTCCTTGGCTAGAGCCACATTTGGACTGGTTCGTAGCGCTGCAAAAGAGATGCTAGAAAAAGGCACATTCAGCTATGCGAACCAACAAATTGTGGATGATGAGCTCTGCCGACTTTTTCAAAATAATAGTGATTGTTAAAGAATGGGTCAGTAAACCAATAACACCAAAATACCTACGACAATTAGTCTTGTATATTCATTGCTTACAACAGCTGTGACAACTTAAAATGATCGAGTAATGGAAGATACTCTGTAAGAAATTACTATCATAAAAAGGAGAGAAATTAATGAGTCATTTAAGGATGATAAAAATTGTTTTGGTTGCCTGTGTTGCGCTATTTGCGGCTTTAGTCGCTTTTAACAATGTCGTGGATTACGGTTCCAATTATGCTTTTGTTGAGCATGTACTGACCATGGATACGACTTTTGAAGGTAACCAACTGAAGTATCGGGCCATACATGGTTCATTTTTACATCATGCCTTTTATTGGCTCATTATTTTAAGTGAAGTATTGGTCGGTGTTTTGTGTGCGTTAGGCGCCTGGAATATGTGGCGAAAAAGAAGGGCTGATAGCAAAGCGTTTAATACGGCTAAAACACTGGCGAATCTAGGATTAACACTTGGCGTTTTACTTTGGTTTACTGGTTTTATGACGATTGGGGCGGAATGGTTTTTAATGTGGCAATCCCAAATTTGGAATGGACAGGCTTCCGCTTTTCGCTTTGTTGTGGTGCTATTCTTGGTACTGATGTTTATTAATCAGACAGAACAAGAATCTTAAATTGATGGGCTTAAACGTCTGCTTTTCTAAAAAGTAGACGTTGTTATCACACTCCTACTAAGGTAACCCCTGAGGTATTTTTGTAAAAACGCTAAACAGAAACAAAAAAAGATAATACCCCTTCCCTATAGCATAGATTTACATTCTTCTTACTCCATCTTGGAGATCCTTCACTTAATAAAAATAAAAGGAATGAAGAAGATGAAAAAGATCCTTTCTATGAGTTTGATTGCCGCTTGTATGGCGGCGTCTATACCTGTGATGGCTGCCGGTGAGAAGATAGGCCTGCTGATGTCTGATTTACGTTTAGAGCGTTGGCAGAAAGACCGTGACTTATTTACTGCTGCAGCGGAATCGATGGGCGCAAAGGTGTATACCCAGTCCGCTAATGGCGATGCGAATGCGCAAATTTCCCAAATAGAAAATATGATTTCCCGTGGTGTTGATGTGCTGGTTATCGTGCCCGAAAATGGCGAAGTGCTGAGTAATGTATTGGCAGAAGCTAAGTCAGAAGGCATTAAAGTATTGGCCTATGACCGTTTAATTAAGTTTGCAGATATCGACTTGTATGTGTCTTTCGACAATATCCGTGTGGGCGAAATGCAAGCGCAAGCCTTGATACAACGTAAGCCAACAGGTAACTACTTTTTGATTGGCGGTTCACCTACCGATAATAACGCAAAGATGTTCCGTGAAGGTCAAATGAATGTGCTTCAGCCTGCGATTGATGCGAAGAAAATTAACATTGTTGGCGACCAATGGGCGATAGGTTGGTCTGCTGAATCGGCTTTGAACATTATGGAAAACGGCTTAACAGCGAATGCTAACAAGATTGATGCGGTCGTTGCGTCGAATGACTCGACTGCTGGTGGAGCAGTGCAAGCGCTGGCTGCTCAAGGCCTGAGTGGTAAGGTGGTTATCTCTGGTCAGGATGCCGATTTAGCCGCAATGCGTCGTATTGTGGCGGGTACTCAAACCATGACGGTTTATAAACCTATTTCTAAGTTGGCGAAAGCCAGTGCTGAAATGGCGGTTAAGCTGGCCCGTGGTGAAAAAATTAAAGCTGACGGTTTTGTTAACAACGGCAAAAAAGGCGTTGATGCTATTCTGCTTACGCCTATCTCTGTCAATAAAAGCAATCTAGACTCAACGGTCATTGCTGACGGCTACCACTCTCGTAACTCTGTTTACAATCCTTAGTTTATTCCTATGAATGGCACTCAACAGGGTGCCATTTGTTGTTCATAGAGGTGTAAATATGAAGCAACCCCTATTAGATATGCGTGGGATTGTGAAAAGCTTTTCCGGCGTTCGCGCTTTGAATGGTGTCAGTATTCAGTTGGAAAAGGGCGAAGTACTGTCGGTTTGTGGTGAAAATGGTTCAGGCAAATCGACCCTGATGAAGGTGCTGAGTGGTGTTTGGCCGTTTGCTTCCTACGAGGGTGAAATCTTCTTTGAAGGCAGCCAAGTAAAGGCTTCCAGCATTCGCGATACAGAAGTGCTGGGCATTGTTATTATTCACCAAGAATTGGCGTTGGTGAAAGAGTTGTCAGTATTGGAAAATATCTTTCTGGGGAATGAGCTAGGGTCATTCGCTCGGTTGGATGACGAAGCCATGTATCGTCGCACCAGTGAGTTATTAGCTCGGGTTAAGTTGGATGTATTACCCGATACTCTGGTGCGTGACTTGGGCGTGGGTCAGCAACAGCTAGTAGAAATCGCCAAGGCGCTGAATAAAAACGTTAAGTTGCTTATTCTGGATGAGCCAACGTCATCTCTGACCAGTACCGAAATTGAAATTCTATTGAATATTGTGAGCGAGCTAAAAGCCCAAGGCATCGCCTGTATTTACATATCCCATAAATTAGACGAAGTGCTGTCTTTGTCTGATTGGGTCGCGGTGATCCGTGATGGCGAGCATATCGCCACGAAAGCCGCCGCCGATCTAACGCAAAATGACATCATTGGCATGATGGTGGGACGTCAACTAGATGAGTTATTCCCCCGTGAAGTCCATGATATAGGTGAGGTAATTCTTCGAGTGAGTCACGCCACGGCGATGCAAGCTGGGGCTTCGCGTCCACAGGTGGATGATGTGAGTTTTAAACTGCATCAAGGTGAAATTCTTGGCATTGCAGGCTTGATTGGTTCAGGCCGAACTGAGTTGATGCAATGTTTGTACGGCTGTTATGACGGCCAATACAGCGTCAATATTGAGCTGGAAGGTAAAGAGAAAGCCATTCGTTCCCAGCGTACTGCTCTGCAAGCCGGTATTGCCATGGTGCCAGAAGATAGAAAACGCCACGGTATTGTTCCCATTATGTCGGTAGGGCGAAATATTACCCTTTCTGTGTTAGATAATTATAAAGCTTTGTTTGGCGCTATCGACGAAGACAAAGAATCCCAAGATATTGATGATTATATTGCTCGTTTAAAAGTGAAAACGGCGTCCGCGGATTTGGCGATTAAAAACCTCAGTGGTGGTAATCAACAAAAAGCCATCATTGCTAAGTGTCTGTTAACCCATCCCAAAATTCTGATTCTAGATGAACCCACCCGAGGTATTGATGTGGGTGCGAAATATGAAATTTATAAGCTGATGTTTGCCTTAGTGAAAGAAGGGGTATCCATCATCATGGTGTCCTCTGAGTTGCCGGAAGTGATTGGCATCAGCGACCGTGTTTTGGTCATGCACGAAGGCAAATTAAAAGGCGATTTCGGTTATCGGGGTTTGACACAAGAAATCATCATGAACTGCGCTATCAAAGAGGGTGCATAGAATGTTTAAAAGAATAAAAACGAGTCAGTTGCAATTGCTGGCGATGGTTGCGGCTATGCTATTTATTGTGGTGTTTTTCTCCATTGCCACGGAAGGGGCGTTTATTTCCCCGCGCAATATTTCCAACCTATTACGTCAAACCGCGATTGTTGGCGTGCTCGCCATTGGTATGGTGTTTGTTATTGTTAGTGCGGAAATAGATTTGTCAGTGGGTTCTATGATGGGCTTGCTCGGAGGCATCGCAGCCATTTTAGACGTTTGGTATCACTTTCCTATTGGTTTAACGATTTTGGTGACTGTGGTGGCCGGCTTGATACTGGGATTGTTTAATGGCTGGTGGGTTGCCTATCAACGAGTGCCGTCTTTCATTGTTACCTTGGCTGGAATGCTGGCGTTTCGCGGTATTCTAGTTGGCTTGACGGACGGCGTGACCGTTGCACCTACGTCTAGCGCATTGGCTGTGGTAGGGCAAAGTTATATCCCTTCGGGGTGGGGGGTAAGTGCGGTCGGGCTTTTGTGTCTGGGGTTGGTCGCAAGAGTGTATTCTCGTCGTCAAGCGAGACATAAGCATGGTGTGGTGAACCAGACCGCGAAATTTGAGTATGCAAAAGCGCTTGTTGCTGTATTGGCTTTGTTAGGTATGCTGCTTATTTTGGACAGTTATCGTGGCATTCCAACTCCCATTTTAGTGATGGGCGGTTTGATATTAATTGCCACTTATGTGGCGAAGCGTACGTCTTTTGGCCGTCGAGTGTATGCGATTGGCGGTAATATTGAAGCCACTCGGATGTCTGGCGTGAACGTTGAACGTACCAAAATGCTGGTGTTTGGTTTGAATGGCATGATGGTCGCTGTCGCAGCTCTGATACTTACCGCTCGATTAGGTGCTGGGTCACCAGCAGCGGGCAATATGGCTGAGTTAGATGCCATTGCTGCCTGTGTGATTGGTGGAACCAGCTTGGCGGGCGGTATAGGCAGTGTATTTGGCGCCATCATGGGCGCCCTTATTATGGCCAGCTTAGATAATGGCATGAGCATGTTAGATGTACCGACCTTTTGGCAGTTGATTGTTAAAGGGGCGATTTTATTATTGGCTGTTTGGCTGGATGTGAAAACCAAGAAAGCTCAGTAATCGGCACGTTTTATAGTGATCAATAAGAGACAAACATTATGTATTTAGGAATTGATCTCGGCACATCGGGCGTTAAAGTCATTCTGATGACAGAAGATGGCCAAGTTAAGGCCAGTAGTTCTTCACCATTAAGTGTTTCTCGCCCCCATAATTTGTGGTCTGAGCAAGATCCAGAAGCCTGGTGGCAGGCGACAGACAGCGCCATGTTAGCTTTGTCGAAAGAGTTTGACTTAAAGGCGGTTAAGTCCATTGGTTTATCAGGACAAATGCATGGTGCGACCTTGTTAGATAGACACAATAAAGCGCTAAGGCCTGCGATACTTTGGAATGATGGGCGTTCTCACGAAGCATGTCTAGACTTGCAAAGGCAATGTCCAGAAGTACAGGCGATTACCGGTAATTTGGTGATGCCGGGCTTTACCGCGCCTAAGTTATTGTGGGTAAAACAACATGAGCCTGAGATTTATAGTCAAATAGCGAAGGTGTTATTACCGAAAGACTATTTACGTTTGCGCATGACGGGGGAGTTTGCCACGGATGTCTCTGACGCATCAGGTACGCTTTGGTTAGACATGGAACAGCGCAAGTGGAGCGAGCACATGCTTGCTGCGACTGGGCTTAATCTTGAGCAGATGCCGATGGTATTTGAAGGCTCTGATATTACAGGAGAACTGGATAAATCATTGGCCAAGCGTTGGTCTTTGCCCGTTGTTCCTGTCGTGGCCGGTGGTGGCGATAATGCTGCTGGCGCTGTTGGCATGGGGGTGATTTCTGAAGGTCAGACCATGTTGTCTTTAGGAACGTCTGGGGTGATTTTTGCTGTGAGTGATGGCTTTACGGCGAATCCTGCTGCGGCGTTACACAGTTTTGGTCATGCTGTGCCAAACACTTGGCATACCATGTCGGTGATTTTAAGTGCGGCAAGTTGTTTGGATTGGGTGGCTAGACTGACTCGATTTGATAGTGTGGCAGTCGCACTTCAAGCGGTAGAAAATCATCAGGGGCCATTTAACCCTGTTACCTTCTTGCCCTATTTAAGCGGTGAACGAACCCCCCATAATGACCCTAATGCGAAAGGTGTTTTTTGGGGGCTTACCCATGAAACCACGCCTGTGGATTTAATTAATGGCGTGTTGGAAGGTGTCAGCTTTGCTTTGCTAGATGGTTTGGATGCGGTGCGTTCAGCGCAAGAGATTAGTGATAGTATCGATGTGATTGGTGGTGGAGCAAAAAGCCGCTATTGGTTGCAGCTGCTTGCGGATATATTTACCGTACCGATGCATTACCGAGAAGGAGGTGAGATCGGACCTTCTCTGGGAGCCGCGCGTTTGGCGGCGATGGGGGTTCATGGTCGAGCGGCAATGGCTGATATTTGTTTTACGCCAAAATTAATAAAATGTTATGAGCCGCGCCCCCAGGGCGCTGAGCAATATACTGAGAAACGGGC
The DNA here is from genome assembly GCF_016463975.1 of Marinomonas transparens. Lineage (GTDB taxonomy): Bacteria > Pseudomonadota > Gammaproteobacteria > Pseudomonadales > Marinomonadaceae > Marinomonas > Marinomonas transparens. The sequence continues at coordinate 7,572 of NZ_JAEMNX010000008.1, forward strand.
TCGCTACCAGTCCTTGTATCAAGGGGTAAAAGGGCTGCTTTAATGGGACTGTGACACGACTTGATTATTGCGCTTGGGAAGACTTTATAAAATAACAACAATAAGAGATGGTCTATGTTTGAAAAACGCTATCGACTGAATTTGGTGTTCAATGCCAATAAGGTCTATGACCGACAGATAATAGAAGGGATTGGCGAGTATTTACAGGCGGCTCAGTGTGATTGGGACGTGTATTTCGAGGATGATTTTCGCTGTCGTTTGGATGGTCTAAAAAACTGGCAAGGGGACGGCATCATTGCCGATTTTGATAATCCTGAAGTTGAAGCGTTACTTAAAGACACGACTATTCCTACGGTGGCGATTGGTGGCTCCTATCATCATAAAAATGATTACCCTAGATTTCCTTATGTGGCGACGGATAACGCCGCGTTGGTAAAGCTTGCTTACAATCACTTGAAGCGTAAAGGTTTACCACAGTTTGCTTTTTATGGGGTACCAAGTAGTTCTTACACTCGCTGGTCGAATGAGCGAGAGCATGCCTTTATTGAACAAGTCAGTGCCGATGGCTACGAGCCCCATGTGAATCAAGGTTTGTGTACTTCGGCTGAACTTTGGCAAACCGCCCAGCAGGATTTAGAAGACTGGCTGGTTAATTTACCTAAACCGATTGGCATTATCGCGGTGACCGATTCCCGTGCTCGTCACTTACTACAAGCTTGTGACCACCTTAATATTTTGGTGCCAGAAGAAGTGGCAATTGTCGGTATCGATAATGAAAATATGGCAAGGTATCTGAATCGTACGGCTTTGTCGTCGGTGGAGCAGGGCTGTAAACAGATGGGTTATGAGGCTGCTAAAATGTTACATCGTGCCCTGTTGGGATATGCTGCCGAAAATTCCCTAGTGGTGGTGGATCCAGTGGGTATTGAAGCGCGCCAGTCTTCGGATTTTCGAGCCTTAAATGATCCTTATGTGATGCAAGCCATGCATTATATTCGTCACAATGCTTGTCGGGGAGTGAAGGTAGCGCAAGTGGTGGATTATGTGGGCATTTCTCGGACTAACTTGGAAACCCGCTTTATTGAAGAAATTGGTTGCTCCATGCATGAACAGTTGCATATGACGAAGTTTTATCGCGCCTGTGAGTTGATCACCTCGACTGACTTGCCGTTTGATGAAATTGCCCGAACCTGCGGTTATCCTTCTGTGCAATACATGTATACGGTGACACGGAAGAATCTAGGCATGACACCGAGAGAATATAGAGTATCGTCTCGTCTTACAAAAGAGCAGGACAGAGAGCACTAACACTATTTAAATCCTTATGTTCAATGATAAAAAAGCGCCATTGGCGCTTTTTTACTGCTTGTCGCATAGCCGTTAAGCATCACATTAGCGATAAATATAGCCATTGACGATGTTTTCTAGCATTTCCTGACGACCAGAGACGGGCTTAGGGTCTAGGTTGTTGTTGACGGCGTAATTAGCGAGGTCTTGCAGTGAATATTTACCACTGAGGATATCACTGCCGAGTGTATCGTTCCACTTAGCATAACGCTGATCAACAAAGGTCGATAAGGTGTCCGCTTTAATCATTTTGACGGCTTTTTCAAGTGACAAAGCAAGTGTGTCCATGGCACCAATATGGCCATGGAATAAGTCGTCAAGTTCGGTTGATTGGCGACGTAGTTTGGTATCAAACATATAGCCGCCATTTTGGAAGCCGCCGGACTTTAGAATTTCGTAAGTGACTAGAGTGTATTCTTCTACACTGGTTGGGTATTGATCCGTATCCCAGCCGAGCTGCGCATCCCCTTGGTTAGCATCGACTGAACCAAGGATGCCAAGTGAGCATGCGGTGGCAATTTCATGGTGAAAACTATGTCCAGCAAGGGTGGCGTGATTGGCTTCGATATTGACCTTGATTTCTTTTTCTAGACCAAACTCTTTCAAAAAGCCATAGACGGTGGCCGTATCATAGTCGTATTGATGTTTGGTTGGCTCGGCAGGCTTAGGCTCTATTAATAGGGCGCCTGTGAAACCAATTTTGTGTTTATGCTCAACGACCATTTGCATAAAGCGACCGAGCTGGGTGCGCTCGCGTTTTAGGTCGGTGTTGAGCAGGGTTTCATAACCTTCACGTCCGCCCCATAACACATAGTTTTCGCCTTTTAATGCCTTAGTGGCATTCATTGCGTGAAATACCTGAGTCGCTGCGTAAGTGAATATCTCAGGGTTGGGATTGGATGCCGCACCAGACATGAATCTTGGGTGAGAAAAGACGTTTGCGGTCCCCCATAGGAGCTTTAAGCCAGTTTCTTCTTGCTTCGCTTGCAATACATCGACCATCTCTGCGAAGTTGTTGGTGTATTCTTTTAGGGAATTGCCTTCTGGGCTGACATCTATGTCGTGAAAACTGTAGTAGGAAATGCCCAGTTTTGAAAAGAACTCAAAGGCGGCATCGGCCTTCATTTTTGCTGCGGTCATTTCTGATGCTGGTTTGCTCCATGGGCGATCAAAGGTATTAGTCCCAAATACATCGCTGCCGTGCCAACAGAAATTGTGCCAATAACAGGCCGCCATTCTTAGGTGTTCTGCCATGGTTTTGCCCATTAAAACCTTGTCGGCATCATAATGTTTGAAGGCAAAAGGATTGTTTGATTCTGGCCCTTCGTATTTTATAAAGGGGACATTTTCGAAGCACTCGCTCATTTGGAACTCCTAATAATTTATTGTTTTTATCTCCTTATGGATGATTGGCTTTTTACACAAGGGCTTCAATTACGAAATTTTCTGTGGCGTTTATCTATTTTGAGTAAGCAGGGTTTTCAGGGAAGGGAAGTTTATTTTGAAAAAATTTCAAAGAATAGTGATTTAAATAGGAGTGATTGAAAGGTAATGAAAGGCCATCACGGTAAAGTCATGGCCTTTTGAATTTAATTGCCTAATACATTGGTTGAGTTTTTCTTAGCCACTTTTGCCGCTTTCTTTTCTTTTGCAGTTAGTAGCGGCTTTTTCTTGGAATCTTTTTTATTGTCTTGACCCTTGCTCATGATAGTTACCATTCGTTTGTTATCATTGACCTATGGTCAGCTTAAGCTAACCGAAGGGTGTGGCTGCGTATGGTGTTTTATACGATGCCAAATCAGTATGGCCCTATTGTGGATTAAGTAAAGGAATCACTCATTTCTAAATTGAAGAGAGGCCACTCAGATTGGTTATATATGCAAAATAAGATTAGGATGTTCCTTCAGCTCAATGGCTTTCGCCATATAGAGCAACAATTAGGGCTTCTATGTCGCATTTTCGCGTTCGTTATCAGACTTTGGAGTTTGATAAGACCGATATTCATGTACGTACTCTCCGTGATAAACAAGAATTTTCAGATGATGATGATGTTGCTTTAAATTTGGGCATTTCATCTGCCGTTTGGCCTTTATTTGGTGTCATTTGGCCTTCAGGTGAAGTGCTTGCCCATCATATGTTTGAACATAATATTGATGGCTTAAGAATCCTAGAAGTAGGTTGTGGTATTGGCTTAGCAAGCTTGGTGTTGAACCATAGATTAGCCAATATTACGGCCACTGATTACCATCCAGAGGCAGGAGGCTTTCTTCTAGAGAATACTGAGCTCAATGGTGATAAGCCTATTCCTTTTGTGAGAACGAATTGGGAGGATGATTCATCTGGGTTGGGCAAATTTGATTGTATTATCGGCAGCGATATTTTATATGAACGTTTTCATGTGAATTTGCTATCGGCTTTTATTGAGAAGCATGCTGCTGAAAATTGTAAGGTGTTGCTGGTGGACCCTGGTCGAGGCCACCATGCACCTTTTAGCAAAAAAATGGTGACATTAGGGTACTCCCACACCCAGTCTAAGCCTGAGAACACTCACTATTTATCAGCCCCATTTAAAGGGCAGATTTTAACTTACCAAAGGAATACTGAGGCACAATCATGAGTTGCTTTTAGGCATTTTTTTGTGTCACTAGGCATATTAAAGAAACATGTCTTTCCGGTTGGAAAAAGTAAAAGTGTGCTGTTTTAACTATTGCCAAGTGGCAATGATGGATATACTACCTTTCCTTTTTTGGACGCCGAGAACTCTGAAGTATGGAAGATCAGTCACAGTTCGACAGTAAGCTAGTGATGAAGGGTTATGCCTTTGCTTTAACCGCGGTCATTATTTGGACGGGGTTTATCTTAATATCGCGGGCAGGAGCACTGGCCTCTTTATCTTTGCCTGACATGATGATGGTCCGATTCGGCACGGCGTTTATCTTGTTCTTCCCCTTTATTTGGCTTCATCGTAAAGCCATTTTTCAATGGCGCATGATGGTCGTTGGCGCTATCGGAGGTTTGGCTTACTCCTTGTCTGTTTTTAATGGCTTTCAATCGGCCCCTGCGACCCATGCGGCCTTATTATTGCCCGGCTTGATGCCTATCATGATTGCTGTATTGGCGTATTTTATGGCAGGGGAAAGGCACTCTCGATTTGCTTGGATAGGAATAGGAGTAAGTAGTTTAGGCATTCTAGCTTTGTTGCTAGAAACTTTGCTGTCAGGTGTGTCTTATTGGCTGGGAGATATTAGCTTTGTCGTGGCGTGTTTATTTTGGGGGATCTTTACTGTGCTGTTAAGGCGTTGGAAGTTTGCCCCATGGCATGCCACATTGGGCGTTATTACGGTAACCACGCTGATTTTTACACCTTATTATTTAACTCAATTGGGTCATGCCTTTCAGGGCGTTCCTTATAGCATGATTGCATTACAAGCTTTCTATCAGGCGGTTATGGCGATTGCTGTACAGTTTGTTTGCTATGGTAAAGCGGTGCATATTTTAGGCGCTACAAAAATGGGGGCGCTTATGGCGTTAGTTCCATTGTTAGCCAGTGTGCTTGCTGTTCCTTTATTTGGTGAGCATGTCACAACTGGGCTTGTTATCGCTTTGGTGTGCATTTGTGCTGGAACGGTAGTGGGCAATGTATTACCGATTAAACGGCCTTTATTGGAAAAGTGATCCTGCTACAGGGCAGCAACAATGGCGCACTGTCCTGTAGATAAGCCTTAGTACTTTTTATTTGTTTAGTCTTTTTTGTCTATGGTTATCTCTAAGGTTTTAGAGCTGCCTGCATACCATTTCTGTACATAAAGCGTGCCCATAATAGGCGCTTTACCTTCCTCTGGTTTTTCCTGATAACGCACACTATTTTTGGTTTCTTTTTCGTATTCAAATGTCACTGTGGTTTTAGACATTGTGGTTTCCTTATGATGATTAAGAGTTTTTTTGAAAAACGAGGGCTTTGAGGCCGCTTTCGATCTCTATGTCTTGAAATTCTGGTGGGTTATCTAAGCGCAATAGAAAGGCTAATTCTGGGGCTTCTTCGCGCATTCCGTCAATCAAGAATTTGGCTGGCAATGTTGGGTCATTAACGCAGGCGAGTACTTGGCCATTGTCACTAAGAAGCTCTGGTAAGCGTCGTAAAATTCTTTGGTAGTCTTTGCTGAGTGCAAAACTGCCTTTCTGGAAAGTGGGTGGATCAATGATAATCAGATCGTATTGTCCGTATTTTTTTATCTTGCCCCATGATTTAAAAATATCATGGGCGAAAAATTTCACATTATTTAAGTCATGTTGATTGAGCCTGTGGTTTTCTCTGCCACGGTTTAACACCGCTTTTGCCATATCTAGATTCATCACAAAATCTGCGCCCCCAGAGATGGCTGCAACCGAAAAGCCGCAGGTGTAGGCAAATAAATTTAATACACGTTTGCCTTGGCTATTGTCTTTTACCCAGTGGCGGCCATTGCTCATATCGAGGAAAAGACCAGAGTTTTGATTTTTACCTAGGTCTAATTGGAAAAGCAGTCCCTGCTCATTAACAACTTGTTGCTCTTGATAAGCCCCCCAAATGCATTCCGTTGGACTTTTATCACGATTCCTGTGCTGTAGCAGTAATGACGTGGCATTGCAGCCTTTCCAATGGGGATGATTTGTCCATTGTGTAAATTCTTTATTTAATTTATCTAAGAAGTTTTCACTGGTTTCTTTGAAAATAGAGACCAAAATTTGACCTTCTAACCAGTCGACAGTGATCTGTTCCAACCCGGGGAAGCATTTTCCTCGTCCATGGAAGATTCGCTTTACACCTTCTGGTGGTGTGGCGAGGGAATGCAATATTTTTTCTGAAAGAAGAGGTAGAGCGGATATATCCATAGAAAATTCACGAATAATAGTTGAGGTTAAACAGCGGAGATTGGCTATTCTACTGATTGTTGCCGATCAGGCCAATGCAAATGATGGGAGAGAAGCGAGTCCATCCTTAGACTCGCGAAGTGATTGTATTTTTACTGACGCTTCCAGCGCCATATATCAATTAATAGGAAGATTAACAAACTAGCGCCCATTACTGGTAAGCACCATCCGGTAATCAGAGCAACGAGTAGGGTGAGGGTTTTCTGCATTGAAGACAGTTTACCCCAAGCTTGAAGTAAGGGTTTAGATGTTGCACCTGCCGCTGGTCGACGTAACCACCACATGCGATACCCCCAAACAATCATCAAGCACAGAGAAATACCAAATATAGCCAATACGATTTGGTTAATCACACCAAATAATACCCCCATGTGGGCATCAATTCCCCAGCGAATTAGTTTGGCGATGATGGGGAAGGTGGCGAAGTCTGCACGACTGGTCACTGTCATGGTGTTGGCGTCGACGGCGACACTGTCTACTTGGGTTGGCCATGAACGGTCTATTTCACGAACAAACCAAGCTTTGCCTTCCCCCTTAGAGGGTTTGATTTCTACCTTATTGGCATTAATACCCGCATCACGAGCGGCTTTTAACACGCCATCAAAGAGCAGATCTGAGTTGGTGATAGTCGTCGCTTTGGCTTGTTGGTTCGGTGTTTGATGATTCCTGTGGTCGGCATGCTCATCCGTTGTTGTTACTGCTGTTGTCTTTGATAGATCCAAAGAAACGGAAGGCGTTACCCAGCCGATATTAGCGCGTAGAGCCCCTATGTTACCGCCTGCCCATTTTGACCATGTGAGTCCAGTCGCGGAAAAGAATACCAGACCCAGTAGTATGCAGAGGCCCAGTTGGTAATGACGACGACGTTTGCGTAATCGTTCTGTACGAGCGGCAAACTCCGCTTTGTTTTTCTTACCCCCCCTGTACCACAGAAACAAACCACCAAGAGCGGCAATCCATAACCAAGAAGCCGCTAGCTCGCTGTAGTAGCGACCAACTTCCCCGAGCAGTAATTGGCGGTGAATAAAGTCGATTGTCATACCAAGAGGTAAGACACCACTGGTGCCATAGACAGGGAGGTTACCCCTGAGCTCTAGGGTGATGGGGTCGATGAATAAAGCGCGTGCGCCTGACAGTGCTGCGCTGGAATCTAGGAACATAATGCGACTGGTATCCCCTTGCTTAGGTGCAGGTCGAACGGCAAAGAGCTTAAGGTCGCTGGTTAGGTGAGATCGTGCTGCCGCTATTTGCTCAGCGAGTGGTTTATTCTCACCAACACTCTGTGTTGTTAGCGCTTCTTTATAGATGGCTTGTTCGATCTGAGGGGAGAGTACATAAAGTGTTCCCGTTAGCGCAGCAATAAAGATAAATGGGCCAACAAACAGGCCAATGTAGAAATGCAGTCGCGTGATGAGTAACAGCATGGCATTCGATGACGACTCGGTCGTCTTAGTATTTGATTTTGTAAGCATAAAAATAATTTCTCATATTAGAAAAATAGCGAGCACCACTTTTCTAAAGTCATAAAAGTGCACGAGACAATATCTAGCTAGTATTAGCCAGAGTAGTAAAGTTCGTATTGCTTAAAAGTGAATGGGTTATGTTGCTTCTATTGGTGGGGCTCTGGGGGTAGCTGAGGTGAGCGGAAAGCAACATTTACGCGTAATGGTGGTGGTTACGACATTAGGATAGCGACCTAGTGTAATAGGGATAATTTCAAAACTTTTCACATCAAGCCAGTTGAGATGGAAAAGTAAGCTGCAGTAGCCGCAGGCTTCCATGACATTAATGCTTTCGCCTTCAATGTGATGACCTTGATGACTGTCCCATGATGCTATCTGAGTATTTTGGTTGGCTTCACTGTGTTCATGGTGAAGCATTTTTGTATGGTCATACCCAGCCATGGTCATGCTTTCCAGCCCTGAGCCTTTAATATGAACGTTTTTGACGTTTGCTTTTTTAAGAAAAGACGCTGGCTGGGTATGGGGGGTTAGTGCATTACTGACTTGAGAAAACAGTGGTGCGAAATAAATAATGAGCACTGCAAATAAACACACAAACACAGCGAGCTGCGTTAATGTGTTATAAGGCCTCTTTAGTTGCAGGTGCACTGTCTTTATCTTGTCGTTTTGTGGATGACTTTATGGGAGGATTTGACCTGACATTAAGGCTTAATATCAGCAGCGTGTTCTGCCGCTGAGGATACTATGCATTCACCAGCAAGGTTAGGTGCGACACCGACTGAGAATCCATCTTTGCTCATACCCTCTAGCCATTTATTCGCCCAATCTTTTGCTGAGACTTCCAGTCCAGTAAAGCCTTCGTAATCTTTCTTTCCCCAATCTAGTGCAAGTGCTTCAACTGGCCAGACAGGCAGTACCTTGTCACTACCTAGGTCAATAATAAGACACCCTTCTGCATCGGCTAATGTCCAGATAGATTGGCCTTTCTTGATGAGTTTGATGACTTGATCATAACGCTCGGCACTGGTTAAGCGAAAAAAGGTGTCATTTAAAGGGAGGTTGTTGGTCATTGCTTTTGCCTAGAATATGAAAAAGGGCATCTTATCATATTGGTAACAATAGGTTGTTACCGCTGAAAGGAAAAATGCAGCTATTAACAGTAAGGCACGAAAACGACATGCCGTCGTTTTTGTGTTTGGCTTACTTTTATTAAGTTTAGCGAAGGTTAGTGAAATAAATCCTCTAACGTTTTTAGATGATTTTGTTGTTGCTCTTTATTCATCCAGCTCCCTGTAATGCCATTTTGGGCTAACTGATAAAGCTCTGCTTTGTTGATGCCTGTGCCCTTGATGAGGGCGCTGTAATTATCATTCATGTAACCCCCAAAATAGGCTGGGTCGTCTGAGTTGACCGTGGCGTTAAGTCCAAGGGCTAGCATGCGTTTAATTGGGTGATGCGTCATGTCATTGACAACACAGAGCTTTAAATTTGAAAGAGGGCATACGGTAAGAGTGAGATTTTTTTGTCTAATGGTTTCGACAAGTTTTTCGTCCTCCAGTGCTCTGTTGCCATGATCTATACGGTCGACATGGATTTGTTCTATTGCCTGCCAGACGTATTCTGGTGGACCTTCTTCTCCTGCATGTGCTGTAACTTTTAAACCTAAATCTTTGCAAGCTTGGAAAACGCGAAGAAACTTCTCTGGCGGGTGGCCTAGTTCTGAGCTATCCAAACCAATGCCGTCAATCCAATCAAGATAAGGTTTGGCGGCGGCTAATGTTTCGAAGGCACTTTCTTCACTTAGGTGTCTGAGAAAAGACATAATGAGTCGTGTAGTCATGCCCCATTTCTTTTCGGCATCTTGTAGAGCGCGATAAATGCCTTTGATTTGTGTGTCGAATGGCACGCCGCGTTCTGTATGTCCTTGTGGGTCGAAAAATATTTCCACATGCACGACGTTTTCGTCGTTTACCTTTTCTAGGTAAGCCATGGTTAGATCGTAAAAATCGACTTCGTGCAGCAGTACTGACATGCCTTGATAATAGAGATCGAGAAAGTCCTGTAGATTGTTGAACTGATAGGCCGCTTTAAGTGCTTCGACGGTTTGGTATGTCAGCTCAACCTTATTTCTTTGGGCGATAGCAAACATTTGTTCTGGTTCGAAAGTGCCCTCAATATGCAAATGAAGCTCGGTTTTTGGCATTTGCTTGGCTAGTGTGATTAGCGTATCAGTGACGTTCATGAGGTACCTCTTTGTAGTACAAATAGACTTCTAGTGCTTAATGGCTATAAGGATAATGGATGAATATAGCGATAAAACTAAAGGTGGAATAGTAGGTTATGAGTGAAGGGAGTATTTTTAAAGGAATTGGCAGCCAGTTAGACTGGCTGCCAAGAGTGCTTAGCGAGGCACTTCGTCAGTAATACCTTCAACATACCAGTTTACTTGAGCAAGCTCTTGGTCTGTTAATGTATGGCCTTCAGCGACAACAATGTTGCCCTTGTTGTCCTTAATTGGGCCAGTAAATGGTTTGAATTCACCGGATTTAATTGCTGTGTAGGTTTCGTCTATTTTTGCACGAACCGCAGCTGGAAGATTTGGGTTAATAGAGGCTAGAGAAAGCATGTCTTCATCAAAACCACCCCAGAAATCAGCTGGCTTCCAAGTACCGTCCATAACCGATTTAGTGGTTTTGATGTAATAAGGAGCCCAATCATCACGCACAGAGAAGATGTGTGCGTTAGGCGCAAATTTACTTTGGTCAGACGCTTGACCAATGGCACGGATGCCACGTTTTTCTGCGGCAATAAGTGGCGCAGGGCTGTCAGTATGTTGCATCAAAACATCAACGCCTTGGTCGATTAAAGCATTCGCTGCATCGGTTTCTTTACCTGGATCATACCAAGAGTTTACCCAAACAATTTTCATTTTTACGTTAGGGTTAACGCTTTTTGCCGCCATGAAAGTCGCATCGATATCACGGATAACTTCAGGGATTGGGAAGGAACCAATGTAACCAATGGTATTGGTTTTTGTCATCAAGCCTGCCGTGACACCAGAAACATAACGTCCCTCGTAAGTGCGAAGCACATAGGTTCCTAAGTTTTTAGAGCGCTTGTAACCTGTTGCGTGTTCAAAAGTCACTTTTGGGAAGCGCTTTGCCACTTTAAGGGTCGGGTTCATAAAACCGAAAGAGGTAGTAAAAATCAGATCATTGCCAGCTTTTGCTAATTGCGTAATAACACGCTCTGCATCGGCACCTTCAGGTACATTTTCTACATAAGTCGTTTTTACTTTGTCGCCAAAGTAGCTGTCTAGCTCTTGGCGTCCACGGTCATGCTCATAGCTCCAACCAAGGTCACCCACAGGGCCAACATAGACAAAACCCACTTTAAATGGTTCTTCGGCTTGAGCTGCGCTAACGCTAGCTAAAAGCCCCAGACCAACGAATAAACTCTTTAGTTTCATTTTTAGCTCCTTTCGTGCCCGAAGGCGTTTCTTTTTAATGTGAAGGTGAAAACTCGCAATGTGCTTTAGGCCATTTCTCTTGGGTCAAAGGTTTTTCCCAAAGATCGAGGGGCCAGTAGTTTTTCTTTGAAATGGTCTGCGCTAATGATGACCATGACGATAACGGTTGCCACATAAGGCAACATAGCTAATAGGTTGGGTGAAATAGACCAGCCCATGCCTTGTAAAACGAGATGCATAATACTAGCCACACCGAATAAGTAGGCGCCAATCACGATTCTGCCCACTCGCCAAGAAGCGAATACGACCAGTGCTAAGGCGATCCAGCCGCGGCCAGCTGTCATATTTTCTACCCACATTGGTGTATAAACCAGAGACATATAGGCCCCTGAGATGCCCGCCATAGCCCCACCAAACATAATGGCTAAATAACGTACGCGGAGTACTTTTATTCCGATAGCGTTGGCGGCATGGGGGTTTTCTCCTACTGCTTTTAAGGTTAGGCCCATGCGCGTTTTGTTAATCACAAAAAAGAGTATGAAAGCCATTACAAAAGATAAATAGACCAATATATCGTGGCTAAAGAGTATGCGGCCAATTAGGGGGATGTCGGACAGCAATGGAATCATAACTGGCTGAAAGCCCTGAATGGTTTGACCGACGACGCCAGAGCCGACAAAGGCGCTTAAGCCAGTGCCGAAGATGGTGAGGGCTAATCCAGTTGCAACCTGGTTGGCCCCAAGTTGCAGAACCAATACCGCGAAGATTAAGCTCATAATAGCGCCCATCGCCATTGCTGCAATGACACCTAATCCTGCGTTGCCAGTACCATAGGCGGCAAGAAAGCCCACCACAGCGCCCATTAGCATCATGCCTTCTTGACCTAAATTCAGTATGCCAGACTTTTCACAAATCACTTCTCCAAGGGCGATGAAGAGTAAAGGTGTGCCTGTTTTAATGGCGGCAAATAAGATCTGTACTATTAAATCTGCGTCCAAGGTGAGCTCCTAGTTTGTCGCTTTGTTGGTGAAAGTTAGGCTGTTACGAATAAAAAAATCACAGGCTAGTAAGAAAAACAGTAAAACACCTTGGAACATGCCGACAACGGCAATAGGTATACCCATCTCGATTTGCGCGAGATCACCACCCATGTAAAGCACGGCGAGGAAAACGGAAGCAATGATGGCACCGAGCGGATGTAATCGCCCTAAATAGGCGACGATGATGGCTGAATAGCCATAACCGGGAGAGACATTGGGAACCAATTGCCCAATCGGGCCAGTGGTTTCACTGACGCCTGCTAAGCCTGCTAAAGCGCCTGCAAAGAGCATAACAAACCAGCTGAGCTTTTTACTATTGAATCCAGCGTATTTGGCTGCGGGTTCATCGGCGCCAAAGACTCTAATTTGAAAACCTAAATGGGTTTTTGACAAAATGAACCAAGCGATAAAGCCGGAAATTAGAGCAAACAAGATGCCTAAATGAATTCGGCTGCCTTCAAACAATGTTGGTAGAAGGGTGGTGTCAGAAAAGAGAGCGGATTCAGGAAAGCCAAAGCCTTCTGGGTCCCGTAGAGGGCCGTGAACAGCCCAAATGAGGAGGTATAGGGCAATGTAATTGAACATGATGGTGGTCAAAATCAGGTTCGAGTTGAATTTCAATTTCAGGTAGGTGGGAATAGCAGCCCATATCATGCCTGAAGCTATGCCTGCTAATAAGGTAATGGGAAGCGCAAAAGCGGATTCTGAATTAAGAAAATACAGCGCCATGGCTGAACCGCCTAAAGCACCTGCTAATAATTGACCTTCTGCCCCTATGTTCCACATATTGGCTTTATAGCAGAGGGATAAGCCAACACCGCATAAGAGTAACGGTCCCATTTTGACTAGCATTTCCCCTATGTTGTAACTGTCTGCAAGAGGAGCAATTAATAATACATGTAATGCTTGTAGAGGGTCTTTGCCAAGTACACTAAAAAGGATGCTGCCGAAAAATAAGGTTAAGGCAATAGCCAGTAAAGGTGAAACGACTTTCATCAAAGAGCTTGGCTCTGTACGAGCTTGTATGTGCATCATGCTTTGGTTCCTTGCTCTACGGTGTCGCTGTTAATAGGAGCGGTGTTATTAATAAAGGTACCAGCCATCCATTGTCCAATTTGATCTATGTTGGTTTGTTCGGTTTTTACTAGGGGAGAAAGGTAACCGTCACATACGGCAGCCATTCGGTCGGCTAGCAGAAAGAGTTCATCTATATCCTCAGAAACAAGTAAAATAGCCGCGCCTTGGTTACGCAGTTCTAACAGTGCTTGATGAATCGCAAGAGCTGCTCCGACATCTACACCCCATGTAGGGTGAGCGCAGATGAGTAGTTTAGGGTTTTGCCCAATTTCTCGTCCCATGATGAATTTTTGTAGGTTACCGCCGCTTAAACTTTTTGCTTCAGAGAATTCACCGTGACACTTTACTTTGTATTTGTCGATCAAGGTGTTGGCGTAGTCTTTTAAGACGTTCCATTGCACAAGGCCATTTTTAACAAAGCCTTCGCTGTGTGTGAGCAAGGTGTTTTCAGTCAGGCTCATGTCAGGAACGGCACCACGGCCAAGGCGTTCTTCTGGAACATAGGCCATACCCAGCTTGCGTCTTTCTCCAGCGTTTAAGTGGCCTATTGGTGTTCCATTGAGCTCAAGTGAGGCTTTGACATGGCGTTCCTCTTCACCACTGATGATTGCCATTAACTCGTCTTGGCCATTGCCTGCGACACCTGCGATACCAAGTATTTCCCCCGCTTTTAGTGACAAATTGATGTTTTTTAACGCCGTTCCGAAAGGTTGCTTAGTGGTAAGAGAAAGATCATGTATGTTGAAAACAATGTGGCCACCCTCTTGTTTCGAGTAGCCTGCGTCCTGTTCAGCTAGGTCACCGACCATCATCTTGGCAATAGTCGCAGGTGTTTCTTCGCTTGGAACGCAAGTATCAACGACCTTGCCTCCTCGTAAGATGGTTGCTTTATGGCAGATTTCAGTGACTTCGTGAAGCTTATGGCTAATAAATAAAATACTACAGCCTTGCTCGGATAGAGTACGTAAAACACCAAATAAACCAGAGACTTCCTGTGGTGTGAGAACCGAAGTGGGTTCGTCAAGGATGAGTAGTTTTACGGATTGCACAAGACAACGCATTATTTCGACTCTTTGTCTTTCGCCAATAGACAAAGAATGTACGTAGCGATGAGGATCAACGTCTAAGCCGTAATCAGCGGATAGTTTGGAAATTCGTTGCGCTAGGTCGCCAATGTTTTTCAGTTGTAATTTGCTTAAGCAAAGCTCTATATTTTGGCTGACTGTTAGAGTTTCAAATAATGAAAAGTGCTGAAATACCATGCCTATGCCCAAATCACGAGCGATAGAAGGAGATTTTATGCTTACTTCCTTACCATTCCATAAAATATCGCCCTTATCTGGTGCGACTACACCATAAATGGTTTTTACTAGCGTACTTTTCCCAGCGCCATTCTCACCTAGCAGGGCATGAATTTCTCCAGGTAATAAGGTCAGGCTTACCTTATCGTTTGCAAGGCAGCCAGGGTATTGTTTGGTGATATTTGCTAGTTCAAGACGAGCTATCGATATGTGTTTTTCCAATGAGTCTGGCACCGTTTCATGTCTCTACTATATAGGTCCTAAAATGAGGACGTTTTAGTTTATTTACTGAGAGATTTTCTTATCCAGTAGGTGAAAATACGTTACAACAACATTTTTTTGCACTGTAATGGAGCGTTAGGTTTGATTTTCTCTTGTCACGATAGGGTGAGGCAGAGGTTTTTATATATTTGACCACTTGGTTAAGCTTGATGTGGGGCTTAGCCATTTTTATCTCTCTATATAGGGTTGATCTTGTATAGGTTGCTTTAAAACCTATCAATATTCATGCCAAGGCCCTTAAGAAGCCAGTTTTGAATGGGGGCGTAGGATACGAAATTTTAACATCTTTGTCTTTATGGGAAAGTCGATTTTTAATGAGTATATATTGCCCCAATATATTTTTGCTTTATTAGGGTTAAACAGTAATGTGTGTGAACTATGAGGATTGTTTTGTAGTCTATGGTAAGTGTTTTGTGTAGTCAGTTGCTGGTATTTTTTGTAAAATTGGTCGTTAGTCAGGTCTGTTTTAATTAATTGTGCCTTTATATTTTTAGTTGTTCTAGTTGGTGACGTAGTGTCTTCGATAATGAAAAAAATACAAAAGAACTTTCTCTATACAGATCTTGCTGAAGAATACAGTAACGATCTCAATCAAAAGCGGATGGTGGGTTTTTCGTACCTATTCTTCTGTTCTATCAATTTGATTGTGATAGTAATTTTTGTTATTCGCCAAACATCACCTATCGTACTCTTTTGTTTTTTGGCTTTGCTACTTGGTTTACTAGGTTTGCGCTTAAATTTTAAAGGGAAGCTTTTTTGGGCTCAAATAATGTTGCCTATTATTGCAATGTTGGAATTGTCTATTTTGAGCTTGTTCTATTTCGGTACGGGTAGTGCTCTCCATTGGTTTTTAATTGACTTCATTATCTATGCGCTTGCTGTTTTTCGCTCTGATCAAAGGGTCTTGAAGTATGGTACTGCTCTGTGCACTGTAAGTGTCTTTTGGGTTTGTGAATTTATGGGAGCCGAGAAGGGGCTCTATTTGTCTGCTCAGGACCAGAAGGTTGCTTTGTTCTTGGTTTTCTTATGTTCATCTTTTGCTGTTGCTGTCATTGTTAGCATGGTGGTAAATAGACTGAGGACAGTAAATGAGCATTTACGGATATTGACAGAGAAGGATGAACTGACAGGCTTGTCTAACCGCCGTAAGGTTTTGGCGGATGCAGACGATATTTTTGCTGATTCCATTGTTCAGCAGGATTCTTGTGTGTTTGCCATTATAGATTTAGATCACTTTAAAAGAATTAATGATACCTATGGTCATGATGCAGGAGATTTGGTGCTAGTTAAGGTATCAGAAACCATGGCAGCAGTAGTACGAGATCAAGATGAAATTGGTCGCTATGGTGAAGAAGAGTTTATTGTGATCATGCGCAAGGTGACTTTAAAGCAGGCTGAGGCGGTAATGGAGCGAATTCGTACAGCGGTAGAAAATATGTTCGTGGAAACGGAACAAGGGATTGTGATTCCTGTTACCATTAGCATAGGTTTGTCGACGATGGAGCCTGGTGTGTCTCGTTTTGAAGAAGTACTTGCGCAAGCGAGTAAGGCATTATATGTGGCTAAACGAAATGGCCGTAATAGAATTGCGATAGAGTCCTCTTTCCAAGATTAAAGTTTTTTCCTTTTTTTATTGACATATGAGTTGTCCACTTTCTCTGTGGATAACCTTGTTGGCTAATCAATTTTTTCCTTATTTGATGTGTAGCGAGGCTAGTTTGCTCTCTGTTTTATTTCGTTGTGATGACTTCTGGGTTATCAGAAAATCACCAGGGATGAGTTTCCATGCGGATTCTGATGAGTTAGGAGTGATGCAATCACTGGCACTGTCTTATCCTCAGCAGCGTTTTTTCCCCGTGCATCGTTTAGATAAAATGACATCAGGGTTATTGGTTGTGGCTTGTCATGCCAAAGCGGCAGCGCAGTTTGGTGTTTTGTTTGAGAGGCATGAAGTCGAGAAACGCTATCTTGCTTTATCTAACCGTAAGCCAAAGAAAAAGCAGGGGACAATAAAGGGAGGAATGAAACCAAGTCGAAGAGGGCAGTGGATGTTGACAAAAAATGCTGAAAATTTTGCAGTAACACAGTTTTTTTCTTCTTCTTTTCAAGGCTTTAGAGTCTTTTTACTAAGACCATTAACAGGTAAAACACATCAGATTAGAGTGGCCTTAAAAAGTCTTGGGGCGCCTATTTTTGGGGATGTTCGATATGGTGGTGATAGGGCTGACCGAGGTTATTTGCATGCTTATGCTTTACAATTTGATTGGCAAGGCGAGGCAAAGCGTTTTATAGATTTGCCTTTTGAGGGTGAATGTTTTTCAGCGGAATTGGTTGATTTTATTTCTGCTCAGTTTGATGAATCTTTATTGACATGGCCTTCTAGTAAGTCTTTATAGAAGTTAGTTATTGTTGCTCGGCATGGTGTGTGCTTAGAGTCGAGAAGGAAATTTAATGAAAAATGTTTTGGTTTACTGCCGTGCAGGCTTTGAAAAAGACTGCGTGGCAGAGTTGTCAGAAGTATCTAGTCGTAACGGCTTTTATGGCTACGCTAAGGTCGTTCCTAATGCTGGATATGTTGTGTACAACTTTGATCAAGCTGATGCAGGTGAATTGCTTATTCAGCAATTGGATTTCAATCGTTTGATCTTTGCGCGTCAGATTATTGCGGTGAATGATGTTATTGAGTTGGAGCAAGGTGCTCGTGTTGAGTCTTTGCTTGAAGCTGCTCGTGACTTGCCTTTGGCGGAAGATATTTGCATTGAAACAGCGGATACTAATGAAGCCAAGGCTTTGTCTGGACTGATTAAGAAATTAGACAAACCTTTAAAAGAGGGCTGGAAGAGGTCTGGGGTTTTGCGAAATAAAGCCGTTGGTGTGCGCCACCACGTTTTTTTACTGGATGGCGAGGCGGCTTATTTGGGGGTGTCGTACGCTGTTTGTCGTAGTGAGTTTCCTATGGGGATTCGCCGTTTGCGTTTTCCCGCTGCTGGGCCTAGCCGGTCTACGCTAAAACTTGAAGAGGCTTTTTTGCAGTTTGTGCCAGAAAAACGACGTGAGACAGATTTAACCGAAGGGATGACGGCAGTTGATCTTGGTGCTGCGCCGGGGGGGTGGACTTATCAGTTTGTGAAAAGGGGTATTCATGTGATGGCGATTGATAATGGCCCTATGCAGAAAGAACTGATGTCTACTGGTTTGGTGGAGCATGAAAAAGCGGATGGTTTCAAATTTGAGCCGCCTTATACGGTTGATTGGTTAGTTTGTGACATGGTAGAGCAGCCTATTAAAGTGGCGGGCCTTATGGCGAAATGGCTGGCGAATGGCTGGACTAGAAGGGCTGTTTTTAATTTGAAGCTGCCGATGAAAAAACGCTATCAGGAGGTCTCTTTGTGCTTGCAGGCGATTGATGAGTCTCTAAAAAAGTCTGGTGTAAGTTATCAGTATCAAGTGAAGCATCTTTACCATGACCGCGAAGAAGTGACGGTTTGCATTATGGTGAAATAGCTTTATTCATTATCTCTTTGTATGGGAAAGCCGCTTTAATCATCAGATTAAGGCGGCTTTTTTTTGTGTTTTTGCGGTGTTAAATGGACTCGCGGGGGGTAAAGGCCTTATAGCCCATAGCTTCTTCCATCAAGCGATCTCTATCATAGATGTCATCACGAAACTCCAGCATGCCGTTGGCATTAGGGACTACAGTGAAATAAACCAAATAAACAGGGAGGTAGGTAGGAAGTGTGATGACTGTGTCTTTTTCGTTGCTTGGGTCCTTTAGCATGTCTGTTTCTTTTTTGCTGCTTTTGGTAATGGCTTCAGCAAAGGCCATTGGTTTTTCTAGGCGAACACAGCCAGAGCTGAATGCTCGGTTGGTCTCGCGAAAAAGGTGTCTTGCGGGTGTGTCATGCAAGTAAATTTCATTTTTATTAGGAAACATAAACTTGAATTGACCGAGGGCGTTGCCTTCGTCAGGCTCTTGTTCAAATCGATAGGAAAGCTTGTCTTCGCTAATGGCCTTCCAGTTGATTTGTGTCGGATCAAGCTCTTTTGCGGCTATACCCCAGTGTGCATATAGTTTATAGCCATGTTTAGATAGGTAATTGGGGTCTTGCTGTAGCTTAGGTAATAGGTTTTCTCTAGCGATACGGTGCGGAACGCGCCACGTGGGATTTACCACCATGTAAGTCATCAGGCCTTTAAATACCGGTGTTTTTCTATTGGCTTTGCCGATAACGACCTTCATTGAAGTATGTTCGTCGTTTAGGTACATGTCCAGGGTGTAGTTGGTAAGGTCAACCCATACTCTATTGGGTTCCAGTTCGCTCGGTAACCAGCGCCATCTTTCTAAATTATAGGCAATTTGTTTGGCGCGTGTTTTTAGTGGCACATTGAGCATTCTGATGGTTTTTGAGCCGGCGGAGCCATCTGCTGTGATGTGGTGTCTATTTTGGAAGCGTATTAGGGCGGCTTTTAGTCGTTGATCAAATTCTTCTTCATTGATTTTTCTTGTTGAAAAGCGAATGTCACCAAGCTGTACAAGTCTTGCTCTAAGTTGTGCGACTCTAGGCCCTGTGTCGCCGATAGATAATGGCACGCCTGGCTTGACCTGAATGTCTTGCTCTTTGCTAGCTAGGTCCTGATAGTAGACCAACCACTTTTGCAGCACTTGATACTGTGGGCTACGGGGTGCCAGTAATGGTAGTGAGTTGACCATGTCGGTTGCGGAATTGAGCAATAGAAGCTCTTTCCAGTTGTTATTGGGGGCGTCTAATTGCCAGTTTGGGTCAATGAGCTGTGGTTCATAGCGACCATTGCTTAAGTCATGGGCATAGCTGGACAGGGAGATGGTTGCAATGACGTCCATTTCCGCTAGTTGCTGTGGCGTTGGGGACTTCAGTGCAAGATATTCTTGGATTATCTGGGTGTGGTAGTGAATTGGATTGAGTCCATGGCTATGGGATTGTTCTAAAATATCGACAAGTTTATAAATCGACATGTTAATGGTTTTGTCTTGAATCCAAATGGGATTGTAAGCACGAGCTTGGTAGGCTTCTACTACACTATTGTTAGGTAAAGCTTGGCCTGCAACAGGGGTGAAAGCATTTAATGTAAGTGCGACTTGTTCTTTTACACTGGTTTCGATTTGAGATTCGCTAGGTGGCTCAACAACAAAGCGGCTGCTTGTGTTAGGCGTTGAACAGGCGCTTGCCAGTAGCGCAGTACAGAAAATAGGAATAAGGCGTTTTGCCAGTGTCATTGATGTTTCCTTGTTAGTGAGCTGGAATTGGGTGTTGTCTCATTTTCCATAATAGACAGTATGCTGATTGCTTCTTTTCTGCTGTCGCCACAAATGTCCTGTTCAGCTTGAAACGTACTGCAAACAGTAGGGCGGGAAGATTCAGCAAAAATCGCGCAACGAAAATCCTCTAGTAGTTGTATGCAAGGCTCTCCGGCGGCTTTTCCATTTGGCATTCCGGGAATGGGGGAGCTAATTGAGGGTGCTGTACAGCAAGCACCACAGCCTGAACGGCATTGCATAATAAAGTACCTTAATTTGGCGTTTTTTTGTGTAGACAAATGTTAAGGGAAGTTGGTAATTTTTGTGTGTTTAGTTTACAAATGTACACGCTAGGCTAGTATTTTAGTGTATCGGAATGATAGGGCATAGGGGATAATTTAAAAAATGCTAATTTAACAAGCAGAGATGCTGTTTTTATGGATAGGTGCCGCGTTAACTCATGGAACATAAAATACTTGTAGTAGAAGATAGCCCTGTTGTACTTAAGGTTTTGAGACACTTGCTGATTCAAAATCCTGCTTTTCTTCCTGTTTTGTGTGCGTGTTATGAAGAAGCTAAAGATAGATTAGAAGAGCCCGGTGAAGAATATTTTGCTGCCATTGTTGATTTGAACCTTCCCGATGCAGAAAATGGTGAAGTGGTCGACCTTGTTTTGTCTCATAAAGTCCCCTGTATCGTTTTGACTAGTAACTTTGATGATGACTTGCGCCTTAGCTTATTAAATAAAGGCGTTTTAGATTACATCACCAAAGACAGTCGCTATTCTTTTAATCATGTTATCAAGGTGGTTGAGCGGCTTCGGAAAAATCAAAACTTAAAGGTATTGGTTGCTGAAGATTCATCTACTAGTCGTTTGTTTATTAAGATTTTACTTGAGCAGTGTCGATTTAGGGTAGTTGAAGCGGAAAATGGTCAGGAAGCGTTAGCGAAGCTTGAGGCTGATCCAGAGATTCGCATGCTGATTACGGATCATAATATGCCATTAGTAAATGGTTATGAGTTGGTTCGTATGCTTAGGTATAACGCTCGTTTTCAAGATTTAGTGATTATTGGACTGTCGGCAGAAGGGGATAATTCGCTCTCGGCTAAATTTATCAAGGCAGGGGCAAACGACTTTCTTAAAAAACCTTTTTATCATGAAGAGTTTCATTGTCGAGTTATTCATAATTTAGAAGCTCAAGAAATGCTTGAGACGATTCGAGATCTAGCAAACCTTGACCCTTTAACCAAGCTTCATAATAGGCGTTATCTATTCGATGAGGGAGAGTCTTATTATAGTCGTGCGGCGACGGCTGATACTGGGGTTGTTTCCTTGGCTATGATTGATCTTGACTATTTTAAAGCGGTTAATGATACCTATGGCCATATGGTGGGGGATGATTTGTTGGCCGTTATCGGGCAAGAAATAAAAACCGCTTTTCCTGATGTGTTGGCTTGTCGGTTTGGCGGTGAGGAATTTTGTATTGTGGTTAATTCAGATTACCAAGGGGAGGATTTCTTGGTTATGTTGAATGGCTTTGCTGATCAGGTTCGTTCAAAAGAATATACGGCGGCTAAAATTAAAATAACTTGCAGTGTTGGGGTCTGTCGTCAAGCCGTAGACTCTTTAGATGAAGCCATACGTATCGCTGATAACAATTTATATGAAGCTAAGCGCTTGGGAAGAGATAGGATTGTTTCGGATAAGTAGTGGAAAGCCTTAATTTCATATTTTTAACTTTATAAAAAAATACCGCTGCTATTTGTAACTTTAGGAGCGGTATTTTTTTGGCTTGTGCTTTTCTTGATCGTCGTACCGAATTTAGCCTTTTAACATTTTGGCTAGAATTGGGTTTACAATGCCCGGATTGGCCTTGCCTTGAGAAGCTTTCATTACTTGGCCGACAAAAAAACCAATCATTTTCTTTTGTTTGTCTGGTTCGGCGGCGCGATACTGCTCTACTTGCGCTGAGTTGGCATCCAAAATAGTTTGAATCATGGCTTCAATGGCACCGGTATCAGTGACTTGCTTTAGACCTTTTGCTTCGATGATGTCATCAGCAGATCCTTCCCCTTCCCACATCAACTGGAAAACATCTTTCGCTGTTTTGCCATTGATGGTGTTGTCCTTGATACGCTGTAGTAACTCGCCAAAAGCCTTTGCATTGACTGGAGAATGGGCTATTTCTAGTTGCGCTTGGTTAAGCAATTTGCTTAGCTCGCCCATGACCCAGTTTGCCGTTAGTTTGGCATCTTTTACTATGTCATTAGCGCTTTCAAAGTAGTCTGCCATTTCTCGAGAAGAGGACAATACCGCAGCGTCATATTCGCTTAGGCTGTGTTCACTTTGAAAACGAGCGGCTTTTTGGCTGGGTAGCTCAGGAAGAGTGGTTTTAATCTGATCAACATACTCTTGTGTGAGAACGACTGGTAGAAGGTCTGGGCATGGGAAGTAGCGGTAATCGTTTGCATCTTCTTTTGAGCGCATGCTGCGAGTTTCATTCTTCTCTGGGTCGTATAGGCGAGTTTCCTGAGTGATGCGTCCACCATCTTCTAGGATGTCGGCTTGGCGTTCGATCTCAGTATAAATTGCTTTTTCGATAAAGCGGAATGAGTTGACGTTTTTGATCTCGGTTCGTGTACCGTATTCCTGTTGGCCTTTTGGTCGTAAGGATATGTTGACGTCACAACGCATTGAGCCTTCGGCCATATTGCCATCGCAAATGCCTAAATAAGTCACGATAGAGTGAATCATTTTAACATAGGCTACGGCTTCTTTAGCGGAGCGAATATCAGGCTCAGACACAATTTCTAGCAGGGGGGTGCTGGAGCGGTTTAGGTCGATACCTGTCATGCCCTGGAAGTCTTCATGCAGGGATTTTCCTGCATCTTCTTCTAGGTGAGCACGAGTGATGCCAACACGGGAGGTGGTGCCATCGTCTAGGGTCACATCAAGGTAGCCTTTGCCAACAATGGGGTGGTCCATTTGGCTGGTTTGGTAGCCCTTTGGTAGATCTGGGTAAAAATAGTTTTTACGGGCAAAAACAGATGTCATACCTATTTCAGCGTTGACCGCATGACCAAACATAACAGCCATGCGTAAAGCTTCTTTGTTAAACACAGGTAAGGCACCAGGCATACCAAGGTCAACCAAGGCGGTTTGAGTGTTTGGCTCTGCGCCAAAGCCTATTGGTGCACCGGAGAATAATTTGGACTGAGTCGAGAGTTGGGCATGGATCTCAAGACCGATTACGACTTCCCAATTCATTCTTGTGCTCCTTTTATCATAGCGGGGGATTGTAAATGCCAGTCAGTATGTTGTTGGAATTGATGCGCTACATTGAGCAACTTAGCTTCAGCGAAATAGTTGCCCATGATGTGCAGGCCAACAGGCATGTTGTCAGCAAAGCCTGCTGGTACTGACATGGCTGGTATGCCAGCCAAATTTGCTGAGAGGGTGTAGATGTCTTCTAGGTACATAGCGACCGGGTCGTTGGTTTTACTGCCAAGGCCAAAAGCCGTAGTTGGGGCAACAGGGCCCATTATCACGTCGACTTCATCGAGTGCGGCAACAAAGTCCTGTTTTATTAGACGACGAATGCGCTGTGCTTTTAAGTAGTAGGCGTCGTAGTAGCCTTCCGATAAGGCGTAGGTGCCAACCATGATGCGCTTTTGTACTTCTGCGCCAAAACCTTCAGCGCGGGTTCTTGTATACATGTCCAATAGGTCTTTTGCATCGTCACAGCGGTGTCCAAAGCGTACGCCGTCAAAGCGGGATAGGTTTGAAGAGGCTTCTGATGGCGCGATAACATAGTAGGATGGAATGCTAAGTTGTAAGTTTGGCAGTGAAATTTCTTTAACTGTCGCACCGAGTTTTTCAAATTCAGCAACGGCATCCATAATGACTTTAGCGACATCGGCGTCTAAGCCTTCACCGAAATACTCTTTTGGCAAACCGATTTTTAGTCCAGTTAATGGGGTGTTCAAGCTGTTTAGGTAATTGTCTGTCTTGTTTTCAGATGAGGTGGAGTCTTTTTCATCAAATCCAGCGATCGATTGCATTATGTGGGCGCAATCTTCTGCGCTTTTGGCCATTGGTCCAGCCTGATCTAGGCTTGATGCATAGGCAATCATGCCAAAACGAGACACTCGACCATAGGTTGGTTTTAGGCCTGTGATGCCACAGAAAGAAGCAGGTTGACGTATGGAACCACCTGTATCTGTACCCGTTGCAGCGACCACTAAGCCAGCGGCGACAGCGGCGGCAGATCCGCCAGAAGAGCCTCCGGGCACTTTATCTAAATTCCAAGGGTTTTTTACGGCGCCGAAAAAGCTGTTTTCATTGGAAGACCCCATGGCGAATTCGTCCATGTTGGTTTTTCCAAGCATGACTGTACCGGCTTCTGCTAGACGTTGGGTTACTGTCGATTCATAAGGCGGCACGAAGTTATGCAACATTTTTGAACCACTGGTGGTCAATATGTCTTGAGTGCAGAAAAGGTCTTTATGGGCAATAGGGATACCGGTGAGGCTAGAGCCTTTGCCTTCGCTAAGGATTTTGTCCGCGGCTGCGGCTTGTTCTAAGGCTGTGTGTTCGCTAACGGTAATGAAACTGTTTAGTTGCCCATCGATTTGTGCAATACGATCTAAGAAGGCACGTGTTAGTTCGACACTCGATAGTTCTTTGTTGCGCAGTTGTTGCGCTAAGGAGGAGATGTTTTGTTGGAACATAATTCGCTCTTATATTATTCGATGACTTGCGGCACTAAGAAAAGGCCGGCTTCAGTTTGTGGGGCGTTAGCAAGGAACTCATCGCGGCGGTTGCCTTCGGTCACCTTGTCTTCTCTAAGTCTTTGAGTCATCTCAAGCGGGTTAGAAAGAGGCTCAACACCCTCTGTGTTAACAGACTGCATCTGCTCTACAAGAGTCAAGACACTGGATAGGGAGTGTTGGTATTGGTCGGCATCTTCCTCGGTGAGAGCGAGGCGCGCCAAGTGTGCAATTTTTTGCACGTCTTGCTTATCTATGGACATGTTCCACCTGATTATTGATTGTCGTAAATGTTTTCTATTGTATCTCTTAGTTGAATAGCTAGAAAGA
The DNA here is from genome assembly GCF_016463975.1 of Marinomonas transparens. GTDB lineage: Bacteria > Pseudomonadota > Gammaproteobacteria > Pseudomonadales > Marinomonadaceae > Marinomonas > Marinomonas transparens. The sequence goes on from NZ_JAEMNX010000008.1 coordinate 32,837, forward strand.
CACGAGGGTGAAAAACTCACTGCATTTGCAAGAAATCAAAATAATTTGAATAAACAATGAAATAGATGAAGAGTTTTTGACGATTTACGCGGAATCGACTTGCCCATTGGTCCCGTCATTGTTACATTTTGACGCTGTTCGTATCGAATTATCAGGGTGTAGGAATTCATGTTTAAGAAAATCAGGGGAATGTTCTCAAGTGATTTGTCGATTGACTTAGGAACGGCAAATACCCTTATTTATGTGCGCGATCGTGGAATCGTGCTGGATGAGCCGTCAGTAGTGGCTATTCGTCATAATGGGAACCAGAAAACAGTCGCATCAGTTGGTACCGAAGCGAAGCGTATGCTAGGCCGAACTCCAGGTAACATCACTGCTATCCGGCCGATGAAAGACGGCGTTATCGCTGATTTTCATGTTACAGAAAAAATGCTGCAATATTTTATTTCGAAAGTACATGAAAATAGCTTTTTGAAGCCAAGCCCGCGTGTTTTAGTTTGTGTTCCTTGTAAGTCGACTCAGGTAGAGCGGCGAGCAATTAAGGAATCCGCTTTAGGTGCAGGCGCTCGAGAAGTTTATATTATTGAAGAGCCAATGGCGGCGGCGATTGGTGCTGGCCTTCCTGTAGCGGAAGCCTCGGGTTCTATGGTGATTGATATTGGTGGCGGTACCACTGAAATCGCTATTATTTCCTTGAATGGTATTGTGACATCTGAATCTATTCGTGTCGGCGGTGACCGTTTTGACGAAGCGATTACCACTTATGTACGTCGTCAATACGGCAGCTTGATTGGTGATGCAACAGCAGAGCGAATTAAGACTGAGATTGGTATGGCTTATCATTCGGGTGAAGAACTACAGATTGATGTTCGTGGCCGTAATCTAGCCGAAGGTATTCCGCGCTCTTTTACTTTGAGTAGCACGGAAATCTTGGAAGCCTTGCAAGAGCCTCTAGCTCAAATTGTTCAAGCCATTAAAGGTGTGCTTGAGCAATCACCACCAGAACTCGCCGCCGATATCGGTGAAACGGGTCTTGTGTTGACCGGCGGTGGTGCCTTGTTACGTGAGATTGATCGTTTAATCAGTGAAGAAACTGGTTTGCCGGTTATTATCGCTGATGATCCTTTGACTTGTGTGGCTCGTGGCGGCGGTATGGCTCTAGAAATGATGGACAGACATGCAACTGAGCTTTTTACTGCTGATAATGAGTAAAGGTTAGGAGCGCACCATTAAAGATTCGCTTTATTTTAATGGAAAGGTTTCCAGTACGCGTTTTGTAGTGCTGGTTATCTTGTCTATTGTCATGGTAGTCGCTGATGTGCGCTATTCAGTATTTGCCCCCGTTCGTCCTTATCTCAGTTTATTGGTCACACCCATTCAGGTGGTGGTCAATACCCCACAAAAAGTTTTCTATTGGTCTAAAGAGCACCTTACTAGTCGTGAAGGTTTGGTCAAAGAAAATAAGTCATTGAATCAAGAGATTTTGATTTTACGTAGCCGTATGCAAAAGCTTACGGCATTGCAGGCTGAAAATGTTCGTTTACGCGAATTGCTCGATGCTTCTCAGCGGGTTGATGAGAAAGTTGTCATGGCGGAGGTGATTGGTTTCGATCAAAATGCCTATAGTCATAAGATTCTTATTGATAAGGGGTTTTCTTCTGGTGCTTATGTTGGGCAGCCCGTGCTTGATGCAACGGGAGTGTTGGGGCAGGTGGTTGAAACCACAGCTTACAGTAGTCGCGTACTTTTAATCGCAGATGCCAGTCATTTCTTGCCTGTTCAACTTTCACGAACTGGTTTTAGGGGGGTCTTAAGGGGCACTGGTGACCTGAAGCGAATGGAGTTGATGAGTGTTCCCCATTCCGTGGATATTAGAAAAGGCGATATTCTGACGACCTCAGGTCTTGATAAGCGTTTTCCTAGTGGGTATCCAGTAGGCGTGGTAAGAAGCGTTAAGCATGTTGCAGGGAAATCCTATGCGGATGTGGAAGTAGTGCCTTTGGCTCAATTAGGGCGTAGCCGACACGTTATGCTCATTGATAAAGCGAAACAGTCATGAAACCAGTTTTTGTATTTTTCATCACACTATTAACGGCTTTAATGCTCGAGGCTATGCCGTTTCCTGAGGAGTTGGTTTGGTTTCGCCCAGAATGGGCCTTACTGGTGATTCTTTATTGGGTGATTGCCTTGCCCTATAGAGTCGGTGTTGGCTTAGCATGGTTTCTGGGCTTGATGGTTGATTTGTTGCAAGGCGGTATTATTGGGCAACATTCTCTTACTTATGTGATTATTGCTTACATTTGTGCGGTATTTTATAAGCGTTTAAGAATGTACCATCGTTGGCAGCAGGGTTTTTTTGTTTGCTGCTTGGTGAGTATTAATCAGTTGTTAGATTTCTGGATCGATCATTATTTAGGGCATGCAGAGCCAACTTTAATGATCTTTATGCCAGCTGTGATTACCGGTTTACTTTGGCCTTGGTCGTTTATTATTTTGCGTAGTGTGCGTCGTATCTACGCTATTCGTTAGGGCAAGATTATGTTGATTTTGGCTTCAGCGTCACCAAGAAGAAAAGAGTTGCTGAGTCTTTTAGTTAAAGAGTTTGAAGTCCTACCGGCAGACATTGATGAAACCCCCAATATTTCTGAAGACGCTGGTGACTATGTAATACGTATGGCGCAAGAAAAAGCAAAAGCGTCTGCCCTCAAGTACCAACAGCAAGCGAAAGACAATAAACGTGCTGTTTTTATTGCGTCGGATACTAGCGTTGTTGTGGATGGCCTAATTCTAGGCAAACCAGCTTCTTTTGACGAAGCCAAGGTCATGTTACGTATGCTATCTGGTCGATCTCACCAAGTAATGACTTCTCTTTGTTTATGTGATTTATCTCTCCAGCGCCTTGCCACTAAAAATGTCATTAGTGACGTGGTGTTTCGTGATTTATCTGATTTAGAAATTGAGCAGTATTGGCAAACTGGGGAGCCGCAAGATAAAGCCGGTTCCTATGCGATCCAAGGGGTAGGCTCTATTTTTGTTGAATGTGTTTCTGGCTCTTATTCTGCCGTTGTTGGGTTGCCTTTGTTTGAAACGTCTCAATTATTGGCGCAATTTGGAATTAACTCGCTAAGAGAAATGTCTAGTAAGTGAGTGCGCTTAGCTCAATTGCTGGTATGTTTTATTAGCCTTTATTTATTGAAGGATATATGCCATGAGTGAGGATGTGCTAATCAATGTCACCCCCATGGAAATTCGCGTTGCTTTGGTTGAAAACGGCGTATTGCAGGAAGTTTATATTGAGCGCTCCACTCGTAAAGGCATAGTTGGTAATATTTATCAGGGCAAAGTAGTGCGTGTACTACCTGGTATGCAGGCGGCTTTTGTTGATATTGGCTTGGAGAGGGCAGCCTTTATTCATGTTTCTGAAGTGGCGGATCGTGATGCCGTTAATCAAAGTGATCAAATTGGTGATTACTTACGAGAAGGCCAATCTCTTGTTGTTCAGGTCACCAAGGACCCTATTAGTACAAAAGGGGCGCGCCTAACAACTCATTTGTCTATTCCTTCCCGTTACCTTGTTTATATGCCTGATCAAGCTCATGTTGGTGTAAGTCAGCGTATTGAAGATGAGGAAGAGAGAGAGCGTCTTAAATCTTTGGTTTCTGGGGCTTTGACTGAGGCAGATGAAAATAACGGTTATATTTTGCGTACTGCTGCTGAACGGGCGGGAGAGGAAGAAATTCTTGCGGATATTAAGTTTTTGACGCGCTTGTGGCAATCAGTTAAGCGTCGCATTAAGACCGCCAAAGCGCCTTCTGTCATCTACGAAGATCTTCCGTTGCACTTACGAACTATGAGAGATCTGGTGAGTCTTACTACTGAAAAAATACGTATTGATTCCAAAGAAAATTACACCAAGCTTTGTTCTTTTGCTGAAGATTTTATTCCAGAATTGGCGGAACGCGTTGAATATTACCCTGGCGAGCGTCCCATTTTCGACCTATACAGTGTGGAGGATGAAATAGAGAGGGCGCTTGACCGTAAAGTCCAGCTCAAATCAGGTGGTTATTTGTTGGTTGAGCAAACTGAATCAATGACCACAATTGATGTGAATACAGGAGGCTTTGTTGGTAGTCGTAACCTTGAAGAAACGATTTATAAAACCAATCTAGAGGCGGCAACCGCTATAGGTCGGCAGCTTAGGTTGAGAAACCTTGGCGGCATTATTATTATCGACTTCATTGATATGGAGGATGATGAACATAAGCGACAAGTGCTGAGAATGCTAGAAAAAGTGCTGGATACAGACCACGCTAAAACCAAGATTACTGGTGTTTCTGAACTAGGCTTGGTAGAGATGACACGGAAGCGTACCCGTGAGAGTCTGGGGCAGACACTTTGTGAGCCTTGTAAGTCATGTCGTGGGAGCGGTTTGGTTAAAACCCCTGAGACGGTCTGTTATGAGGTGTTTCGTGAGATATTAAGGGCGGATAGGGCCTATGATTCACAAACCTATACCGTCTTGGCTTCAACGGCCGTAGTAGAGCGCTTTCATGATGAAGAAAGTTCTGGGGTAGCGGACTTAGAAGCTTTTATTGGCAAAACGATTCGTTTTCAGGTGGACTCTGTTTATACACAAGATCAGTATGATGTTGTGCTTCGCTAATGAGAAATAACCTCTAAAATGAGTAAAATGCTGCGTAAGTTAATAATAGTCTGTTGGTGGTTGGCTGTATTTATGTCAGCGGCACTGGCTATTTTTGTCTTGAGTGTTAAGCAGTTACTTCCTTATTTAGATCATTACCGACCTCAAATTGAAAGTAATTTAAAGCAGATAACAGGCTACTCTGTAACCCTTGAAAATATTGAGGGGAGCTTAGAGGGGATAGATCCTACCGTTTCTGTTATTGGCCTGAATGTGCAGGCAAATGATCAACCCGCTGTTGTTATTGATGAGCTGCGGGTGCGTTTTGATGTTGTTCAGTCCCTTCTTACATTAAGCCCTCAGTTCACCTATATTCGCTTTATACATCCCGTCATTTCTTTACAGGAAACGGGAGGTAAGTGGCGCTTAAATGGCGCGTTAGCCTCAAAGAATGTGACTAACGATGTCGGTATTGAGCGGGTGTTGGATTATCTTTCAGCACAGCGTAATTTTTCTATTGTTGATGCCAAGCTTCTTATTATTAGTGAAGAAATGGGTAATCATAGCCTTACTATTCCTAGTACTTATATTTTTCGCAAAGGCAGTGAATCCTTTCTTACCTCTACTCTTTATTTGGATGATGATAAATCGCCCCTTGAGATGAATGCTAAGATTGTGGATCCCCTCAGTCTTTTTAGTGGCTATCATGTTAAGGCTTCAATTAAGGCTCCAGTGCTTTCTTTGCCATTGGGTTCATCTCTTGTTTCTGCTGTGCCTGAGTTGGCTTCTATTCAATATGGTGGCGATATTTGGGTGGATTTTAAGATAGGTAAAGAATTAGAGGTGCAGTTTGAGTCAACCAATGTTCTGGTTTCTTTCCGTGATGGGGAGAGTTATCAGGCGTCACCTTCGATCAAGCTTCGCTATTCGCAAAAAAGTCCCAGTTTGCATGTAGATGTCCATAATTTAGTTCTTAAAGATCAATTGGGGCATGGCTATCCTGCTTCCAACCTCTCTTATGAATGGAATGCGCTTACCAATCGCTCGCATATTGGTTTTGATCGCTTTGATATTGCTTTAGCTCATCAGATCGGTAAGCACTTTTTACTGCCAGACTGGAATGCCACAAAAATATTGACCGGTCTCTCTCCTGTTGGCATGGCTAAAAATGGGTCGTTGCGTTTGTGGCGTGAAGAGGGGGTGTTGTCTTTTCAGTATCTAAGTAATTTGGTATCTGGCTCGGTTGATGGTTACAAGGGGATTCCAAAAGCCTCTAATATTAATGCTGTGTTTAGTTTGTCGGAAGAGAGTGGCTATATTGATTTTAGAGGCCGGGATAACGAAATTGAGTTTGACACTGTCTATGATGAAGCTTGGAAAACGGACTCATTATCCGGCTATGTCGATTGGCGCAGGCAAGAAAATATATTCTTGGTGGCGGGTCGAGACTTGGTGGTGGATAGGAATGGTTCATCGATTACTGGGGGTTTTAGGCTTGAGATACGTCGCTCTGAGCCTGATTGGATCTCATTGGATCTACATGGAGAAAATGTTTCTATTAAAGACCGTTTGACCTATATACCTCAGCAAGCACTCAATGAGCAGGTCGTGGATTGGATAGATGAAGCCTTTGTTGGAGGCAATGTTGATAGCATAGATGTGCTTGTCCATAGTGAGTTAATTAAGGCGCCATCGCCCCATGTGCGTGTGCAAATGGCAGTGAGCGATGTGGATGTGGCCTTCGATAAAAAGTGGCCTGTTGCTAGGCAAGTTAATGGCACTTTTGATCTTAACCAAGCTGGTATTTCCGTCAATGTCGACTCTGCTTTGTGGCAAGGTGTGCCTGTATCTGGCCTTTTAGTGACAGTGCCAATTGCTGCTGGCTCTGCGGATTGGGTGAACTTAAAAGGGGCGTTGAGTGGTGAGTCGTCACAAATTTTCAGCGCTTTACAGGCAACGCCTTTAGCGGAAAGCGTCCTATTGCCTTTTGATACTTGGCAAATTGAAGGATCGGTGGATAGTCGTTTTGAGATTTCAGTTCCCCTTATTGATGATGTTGAGCCGAAAGTGGAGCTCGCGTTAGATTTTCAGAATAACGCGCTTTATGTGGGCGATGTGGATATTCATTCTCAGATCCATCAGGGGCGGGTGAATTATACGACCGCGGAGGGAATAACAGGCTCAGAGTTTGATCTAGAAGCATTTGGTGGCGATGCGCATCTAGTGTTGTCATCGACTTATTCTGCAACTGATGAGCTTGTTATTGCTGGCGATATATCGGGTATTGCTGACCTTTATAAGGTCGCTAAATGGCGAAAAATGTCTGAGCCATTGGCATCCAGATATTCGGGTGATGTTGGCTACTCTGGTCAATTATGGGTGAATCAAGTGCAATCGGGACAAGTTGATTTTACCCTGAGCAGTGACTTGCAGGGTGGTGTCATTGATTTTCCTTTACCTATAGGGAAAACCGCGGAGGAATCTAAAAAACTGACGGTAAAAGTGAGTGGTCATGGTCAGGATTTGATTGTTGATCAAGATTATGATGCCTTTATGCGCTCCCGAGTTTTGGTACGTGATGGGGAATTCATTGGAGGCGATGTGATGCTAAACAACACTTTGCCCTTGAGTTCGAATATACCCAAAGGCTTGGTTATTAATGGCGGTCTAGATCAGCTGGATGTGATGGAGTGGCAGGAAGTAATAAAGGACTTATCTGAATTGGCGGTATCTGCTGAGGGGGGCTCGTTGCTAAAGGCTCCTCAGTGGTTAAGCCGAATGGACATCATTGTTGATAATTTGAAAGTGAATGAGCAGAACACCTTACATAATTTGAAGGCCAGTTATGATGCTATGACGGACAGCTCTTTACGGGTGAGTTCTGATGAAGTGAGTTTGGTGTTAACGGATCGTGAGTATGGACCAGATTTGCATTTTAATTTTTTAAGTTGGAATACGGCTCAGGAGGATTCACTAGAGAAAGCGACTAACGAGGCACCGATTCACGCTAATCAGATTCCAAATATGACCCTGTCAATCGATCAGTTTTATCTTGATGACAGCCCTTATGGGGATTGGCAGCTAACGGTCTCCCGTGACGGGAATCGGGTTCGAATTGACCCAATTACTACCCAATTAAAAACTGGTAAGCTCAAAGGGTATATTGTTTGGCTAGATGAGGAGGCAGACTCTAATGTTGAGTTTGTTGTTCAAGCGAGTGGTGACAATCTTGAAGAGTTAACAAAAAAATTCTCCACGGAATCCGTGGTCACTTCTAAAAAATATCAAATTAATGTGGCTTTGAATTGGAAAGGGCATCCTTTTTACTTTGATCGCGAGTCCGTTTCTGGACACATCAATTTTGACTCTCGGAATGGGAACTTTTCTAGTATTGATGAGGTTCCTTCCTTTTTAAAGGTATTGGGTATTTTTAATATGGGGGCGCTGACTCGGCGTCTTACATTGGACTTCTCCGATGTTTATGCGTCTGGTTTATCTTATGATGAGTTTGATGGGGCATTATCTTTGAGTGATGGAATATTAACCACCACTTCGCCGATTGCTATCATTTCGCCTTCCGCTGAAATTGTTGTAGAAGGCTCCGCAAATATTGTTGATGAAACCTTAGACGAAAGAATGACAGCGACTATCCCGATATCCGGTGCTTTGCCTCTTGCTGGCTTGCTATGGGGAACACCTCAGCTCGCTGGACTGCTTTATATTACTAATAAGCTAATTGGTAGCCAGCTGTCAAAGGTGACCAGTGTTCGTTATAAGGTGGAAGGTACTTTTGATGAACCGATTATGACGCCAATTAAATATCAGCCCAAAGACGAGAAGGGTAAGTGATGAGTGTTTTATGTGTGGCTGCGATTCAATTAACCAGTAAGTCTCGATGGCAGGACAATTTAGCTGAAGTAGAAAGATTGCTTGAATTGGCCGTTAGGGATGGTGCTCGTTTGGTTGTTTTGCCTGAGAATGTATTTTTATTCAATGGTAAAGGAATGCGGGCGTTAGCGGAATCTGCGGATCAAAATGTTTTGCTGGAATCGGTTCAGACGTTAGCAAAAGCATGGAGTATTTATCTTGTTATTGGCTCTCATCCCTCTTTGTATTCGCCCCGTGGGGAGCTTGTGGCTGATGGCAGGGTAAGGCAAACCTGTTGGGTGATTGACCCTGATGGTGTGTTCATAGAGCGCTACGATAAGATACACCTTTTTGATGTCACGGTTGATGATAAAGCGGCTTCTTATCGAGAATCTGATGTTATTGAAGCGGGAGATTTGGAACCAAAAATTGTTGAAGTTGATGGTTTTAAGGTGGGTTTGAGTATTTGTTATGATGTGCGCTTTCCTGAGTTGTACCGAGCTTTAACTGGGCTTGGTGCCGAGTTGGTGTTAGTGCCGGCGGCATTTACTTATGTGACTGGTAAGCGCCACTGGAATATCTTGCTATCAGCAAGAGCAATTGAAAATCAATGCTATGTGTTGGGTGTTAATCAGTGTGGTTGGCATAATGCTACACGACAAACGTATGGGCACAGTGCTTTGTATTCTCCTGTTGGGGGGGAATTAACTGGATTGGCGGAAGAGCCAGGCTATTTTGTTTTTAATATAAACAAAGATGAGCTGGCTGAGTGTCGTGCTAAAATGCCTTGCTTATCCCATCGTCGCTTTTGATCGCTGTTTATCCATAAAAAAACCTCAAATAACGTCTCGTTGTTTGAGGTTTTTATCTGTTGAAAGGACGTTCTATTCGTGAAGCCCTAAACGTCTTTCTTCAGCTTCTCGTAAGAAACGGAAGAGTTTTTTACGATGGCTAGTTTTTGTTCCTTGGGCAGCTTCCTTCTGAGACAGTCGAATTAATTGTCTAAGTTGCTGTATATCTTCAATCTCTGGGTTTTGGTCTAAGTAATCGGAAAGCGCCTGTTTGCTGTGTTCGCCAATGAGGGCGTCACGTTTTTGCTCTAGTTGTTGGAATAATTTGTTGTAGGCGGCAGAGCTGGTATCAAAAAGAGCAACCTGCTTGGCGATCGCTTCGTGATCTTCTGTACGCATTATTCTGCCAATGTATTGTAAATGTCTTCTCATCGCTTCGCGCTGTTTGATGCGGTCGGCTTCAACAAATGCTTCGCGTAATGTTTCAGACATGGCTACTTTTTTGAGCTGATTTTTGCTGAGCTCTAATAGCTTTTTGCCTAAATCTTGTAGGGCTTCCACTTCTCGTTTGATCTGTGTTTTGCTCTTAGGAATTTCTTCTTCGTTATCAAATTGATCGAAATCAGTCATGGGAACCTATAATAGAAAAATAGTAGCGAGACCTAGGAAGGATAAGAATCCAACGACATCAGTCACAGTTGTCAAAATTACGCTGCCAGCAAGGGCAGGGTCTATACCAAGTTTTTTAAGCAGAATGGGTAAAAGTGTACCAGTGGTGGCTGCAAATAGCAGGTTTATAATGATAGCGCCCGCAATAATATAGGCAATCATTAGGTTGTCAAACCAAAGTGCGGTAAGTGCGGCGATTACTGTGGCCCACAAAATACCATTTATTAGTCCAACAATGAGTTCTCTGTTGAGTAGCCAGCGGGTATTGGTTGCACCAATTTGATTGAGTGCGATACCTCGAATGACCAAGGTGAGGACCTGTGAGCCGGCTATGCCGCCCATGCTGGCGACAATTGGCATCAGAATGGCGAGGGCAACAACCTGATCAAGCGTATTTTGGAATAAACCAATGACATAGGAGGCGATAAATGCGGTAACTAGGTTTATGCCTAGCCAAACAGCGCGTCGCTTTGTGGTTTTGAAAATAGGTGAAAAGGTATCTTCGTCGTCATCAAGACCTGCCATGCTCAACATTGAGTGTTCTGCTTCATCACGGATGACATCAACCACGTCATCTATGGTGATACGACCGAGTAATTTTTTGCTTTCACTATCGATAACTGGCGCTGAGACAAGGTCCATTTTTTCGAATAATTGGGCGACTTCATTGACTGGAGTATTGGCATCTATGATGGTGCAATCTGTTTCCATGATATCGCGGATGGTTTCGTCGGTATCTGCTACCAATAACTTAGTGAGAGGGAGTATGCCCAGCAGGCGGTCTGAGCGACTAACAACCAGTAGGTTATCTGTCATGTCTGGTAGTTCTGTGTGTCTGCGAAGATAACGGAACACAATATCAACAGTGATGTTCGGGCGAATGGTAATGGTGTCCGTATTCATTAAGCCGCCCGCAGAGTCCTCAGGGTAGCTTAAGAGGGCTTCTACTCGCATCCTATCTTGAGTGCTCATAGAGGCGAGCACTTCGGTTACAACGGTCTCTGGGAGATGTTGTAATAGATCGGCTAGGTCATCACTTTCAAAGTGTTCAGAGACGGCAACAAGTTGCTCAGTGTTCATGTCTTTCATGAACTGAGCGCCAATATCTTCACTTAGATATTGTAATACTTCGCCTTCATTTTTGTCGTCAATCAGTTCCCAAAGCAGTTTACGTTCTTTAGGAGGAGAGGATTCGAGTAGTCGAGCAACGTCTTGAGCGGGTAAAGCACCATTTAATAGGTAGCGGATCTGCATGGTCGCGCCTGATTCAAGCGACTCGGTGACCGTCTGCAGATGGGCTAGGGTGTTTTGCTCTGACATCTTTGGGTTATTCTGCTTCGCCAAAACGATTGTTGATTAATTCAATCACGGCTGTCATGGCTTCCGCTTCGTCTTCACCATTGGTTTTCACGCTGATGTCTGTGCCCTTACCTGCGGCGAGCATCATCATGGCCATAATGCTTTTTCCATCCACATTACGGCCTTCTTTTTCGATAGTGATATCACAGGAAAAGCGCGAGGTGGTTTCGACTAGCTTGCCAGCGGCACGTGCATGCAGCCCTAGTTTATTGATAATAGTGACTGACTCTTCCAGCATGCTGTTCTCCTATTGTGTAGCAGTAAGTTTCTCGAAAAGAGCTTCGCTTGTTTGGGCTTCTCTAAAGTTGTTAAGCGTATCGGGAGACTGTGCTAGTTCTGCAATTTCGGCCAAGGTGGCAAGGTGTTGATCACATTCTTGTGGCGGTACTATTAAAGCAAAGACGAGGTCGACCGCTTGTCTATCGACAGAATCGAAATCAATGGCTGATTCTAGAGACATGATAACCACGGCGGTGTGGTTAGCTGATTCTAATCGACAGTGGGGGATGGCGATGCCATTACCTATGCCAGTACTGCCTAGTTTTTCGCGACCGAGTAAAGCGTCGTAGACTTCTTCACGGTTGCAGTGCAGACGATTGGAAACAATTTCAGCAAGGTTTTCTAGAACGCGTTTTTTGCTAATAATCTCTTGCTTGGCTAGAACGAGGTCTGCTTTTATGAGTGATTTTAATGGCATGGTAAAAGTCGTATCCGTATTAAATAAGTCGTTTTCGTTCATTTGAAGGAGGAATATTCATCGCCTCTCTATATTTGGCAACAGTACGTCGAGCAACTTGTATTCCTTGATCCGCTAAAATGGTCGCCAATTTGTTGTCGCTAAGGGGCTTTTTAGCCGGCTCGTCGGCGACTAACTTCTTAATCATAGCTCTAATTGCGGTAGAAGAACATTCTCCCCCCGATGCTGTATTTACATGGCTTGAGAAGAAGTATTTGAGTTCAAAAATGCCTTTCGGTGTATGCATGTATTTCTGTGTGGTAACACGAGAAATGGTCGATTCATGCATGCCAACTTCTTCAGCTACATCATGGAGTACCATGGGTTTCATAGCTTCTTCGCCTAACTCAAAAAAGTCTATTTGGCGATGCACGATACAGCTAGCAACTTTCAGTAAGGTTTCGTTGCGGCTTTGTAGACTTTTCATAAACCACTTTGCTTCCTGTAAAGAGGTTTTGATGTAGGTGATGTCTTCTTGAGTTGACGCGGTGCCTACCATGGCAGAGTAGGTTTCGTTGATTTTTACTGGTGGCAAGGCGTCATTGTTGAGCTCTACTTGCCATACACCGTTATGTTTCTTCACAGACACATCAGGGATTACGTAATCTGTATCATCAACATCTATTACCGAGCCTGGGCGTGGATTAAGTTGCTGTATGAGTAGTACGACTTCTTTCAGTGCTTCTTCTTTCAACTTTGTTTTACGGCTTAATTGAGTGAAGTCCCTATTTCCCAATAGCGGTAAATAGTTGTCGATAAGGTTATAAGTGCTCTTATAAAGAGGGTGGCTGTTGAACGCTTCCAGTTGAACCAATAAGCAGTCACGTAAGTCGATAGAACAAACACCGACGGGATCGAAGCGTTGCAATCTATGTTGCACTGCGATGACTTCATCTAGGTCTAGGTCTTCCATTTCGACGCAGAGAGATTCCCAAATTTCGTCGGGTGTAATGCTGAGGTAGCCATCAGGCTGTACGCATTCAACAATCGCGTAGGCAATCTCTATGTCTTTATCAGACATATGGGTTAGGTTTAATTGCCAAATTAGGTGGTCTTGGATATTTTCCGCTGGAGCGTTACGGCTTTCAAAGTCGCCATCACCTTCATAGCTATTGTGATCTCCGCCAGCTGTCGCTGCTGTATTTTGATAGGTGTCATCCCAGTTGCTATCAATGGAAAGTTCTTCGGGTATGCTTTCTGTCCATTCTGACTCGACCTGAGCCTCTTCCGTGTTGTTCTTGTCTGCTTTCTTTTCATTAAGCGTATTAGATTCAATGCTCGATGACTCAGAATTAACGAGTTCGTCATCGTCAAGTTCAAGTAGCGGGTTTGACTCAAGAAACTCGTGAATTTCTTGTTTTAGATCTAGCGTGGAAAGCTGCAATAAGCGAATAGCTTGTTGCAGCTGAGGTGTCATGGTCAGTTGTTGACCGATTTTTAATTGTAAAGACTGCTTCATGGAGCAACTCTTTCTGTTTGAATGAATTGGAACGAGTTATGCATACTACTCTCTTTCGACAGTGATGATAAGAGCTTATAGGCGGAAGTCGTCGCCCAAATAAACCTTTTTTACCTGTTCATTGTTGATAACAGTGTCAGCATCGCCTGACGCAATGATGTGTCCATTTCCGACAATGTAAGCTTTATCGCAGATATCTAATGTTTCCCGTACATTATGGTCGGTAATAAGTACACCAATGCCACTTTCTTGTAGGTGCTTGATAATGAGCTTTATATCGCCTACTGAAATAGGGTCAACACCCGCAAAAGGTTCGTCAAGTAAGACAAACTTTGGATTCATGGCTAAAGCTCTAGCGATTTCAACACGACGTCTTTCACCACCAGATAAAGCCATGCCTAGATTTTTACGAATATGAGTAACATGAAACTCTTCGAGCAGGCTCTCGAGCTTTTCTTTTCGTTGGGCTTTTGTCAGGCCTTTGCGTGTTTCTAAAATGGCGGAAATATTGTCTTCAACGGACATCTTTCTAAAAATAGACGCTTCTTGGGGGAGGTAACCTATGCCTTTTTGTGCTCTGGTGTGCATGGCATTGTTTGTAATGTCTTGCCCATCAATAAAAATCCCGCCAGCATCATTGGCAACCATACCAACTATCATATAAAAGCAAGTTGTTTTGCCTGCTCCGTTAGGGCCGAGTAAGCCTACGGCTTGTCCGGATTCAACGGAAAGAGAGACGTCTTTAACTACTTGGCGCTTTTTGTAGCTCTTTGCTAAATGCTTAACTTCTAGGAGGGCCATCTATTTCGTTTTCTCCGCTTCTTGTGGTTCTAGCGTCATAGAAACACGACCAGTCCCTTTTTTCTGCGCGCTGAAGGTTCCGTCATTAATCATATATAGAATATAGTCGGCGGTGATTTTATTTTTCATACGATTAAGGTAGCCATTGCCTGTTATTTCTAGCTTTGATTCACTGGTGAGGTAGTGGATGTTGTCACCTTGGCTAATGACCATGTTGCCATTCCAGTCAATTTGTTGACTGAATTTTGCTGGCTTGCCTGTAGCGACGAGCTCGCTGAATTGACGCGTTTGAGGGTCTGTTGTTACTTTTAAATATTGTGCTTCGATTTCAATCGAGCCTTGTTTGACAAAAACGTCGCCTTTGTAAATAGCTTCCCCTGTATTTTGATCGAAGAAAGCTTCGTTGGCTTGAATTTCTAAAGGCTTGGAAATGTCTTCAGGCAAAGCATAGGTGCTCTGGGCGATAAATGCAGAGGCCAGTAGAACACTTAGATTAATTAGTTGTTTCATATTGTCCTCGTACAGATCCTGTCATAACAGTTTTTTCTGAATCTATGTAGGTTGTAATGGTATTAGCTATGGTCCATCCCTGTGTCGAAAAAAGCTTTGCACTGCCATAGCTGGTTAATGATTTAGTGCTGTCTAAGTAATGCATATTATCCGAGCTTAGCGTTATGTCAGGGGACGTTAAGTAAGTTTTGCTCGCTGTGACATTATCAGTGAGAAGAATATCACGACTACCGTCTTCTATCAGTCCTTTGTCTGCCTTGGCATTCCAGCTTCCAGATATTGAATTGCGCTTTATATGGGGCCGATCAAGTAGGGTTCGTTTTTCCTTGATGTAGTGAAGCGTTTTTTCTGCATCTAGAGTTTCTATCAATAGGCCGTTTTCATCAAATCCTTTTACCTCTACCCTAGTAATAAAGTAGTCTGGAGAGCTACTTAATGACTCTGTTTGAACTAGGTTTTGTGGTGGTGATACGCCATACCAAAGTAAAAATGCAGCTAATACACCCAATGCTGCGATGAGAGATGTGCT
Source organism: Marinomonas transparens (assembly GCF_016463975.1). Classification (GTDB taxonomy): domain Bacteria; phylum Pseudomonadota; class Gammaproteobacteria; order Pseudomonadales; family Marinomonadaceae; genus Marinomonas; species Marinomonas transparens. The sequence goes on from NZ_JAEMNX010000008.1 coordinate 48,200, forward strand.
TTTGATATTAATGAGTTTAACAAGGTGTGGCATTAGATTGTGCTACCTGCGCTAATGATGAATAAATAAAGAGCGTAGGAACCAATTAAAGGGATCCCCATCCATCTTGGTATGCTGCCATTTTTTGATTTTTTAAAGAGGTAGATGGCGGCGGCTAATATTAAGGTTAGACTAAGAACCCAAAGGTAGTCGCGGCTTACCGCGCTTTCGTCAATGATGCCTGGTGCAAGAAGTGCTGGTAGGGGAAGCACTGTGGCAAGGTTGAAAATATTAGAACCTAATATATTACCGATAGCAATATCATGATGTCCTTTGCGGACACTACTCACAGAAGCGGCCAGTTCAGGTAAGCTAGTGCCAATGGCTACAATAGTTAAGCCAATGACTAATTCACTAACACCTAATGCTGTGGCAATACCAATGGCACCCCAGACAAGCAATTTTGAGCTGCCAATTAATACAGTTAGGCCGATTAAGGCGATAATCAGTGATTTAGTGACTGGGCTGCCATCGTCTTCAGGGAGTTCTTCTGCTAATTCGCTTTCAAGATTCTTATTGCCTCTCAGTAGAAGCGTTAAGATGACGATAAACGCCATGATCAAAATGATGCCATCAAAAATACTGAGCTGTCTGTCATACAGCAAAGCACCTGTTAATAAAGTAATCGCAATCACTAAAGGCACTTCTTTGGTGCTAAGGCCTTTGGCAATAGGGACGGCAGAGAATAATAGTGTGACGCCAAATACCAGTGCTATGTTGGCAATGTTTGAACCTAGAACGTTACCAATAGCAATTTCAGGGGCGTTGTCGAGAGCGGCAATGGCTGATACGACCATTTCTGGTGCTGAGGTGCCTAGGGCAACTAGGGTAATACCTATGATGATGGGGCTGACATTGAGTTTTTCGGCAACAAGAGCGGCGTGCTCTATAAATTTATCAGAACTTACAACGAGTAGAATGAGGCCAGCGATTAGGGCAGCAGAAAACAGCAGCATAACTTTGAAATTACTCATTAATATTAGAAGGCACCCATTTAATGAGGTTTGCTCTTTAAATTCAAGACTTGATCTTACAAACCTTGCTTTAATAAACAAAGTTGGTTGTGATTTTATTTGTTAGGACTCGGTGATAGTATCTAGCGACATTTGTTATGGATGAAAAGGGTGTGTCAGTGCTAGATGCGTACATAAAAATTCAAGATGTTCACTTTACGCGGGGAGGGCGAGTCATTTACGAAAATGTCTCCTTGACGATTCCTCGAGGTAAAGTGACGGCAGTCATGGGGCCAAGCGGAACAGGGAAAACCACATTGTTGCGATTGATTGCTGCGCAACTTGCTCCAGATTCGGGAGACGTTTTGGTCGATGGCCAGAATGTTCATGCCTTGTCGCGTTCTGAGTTATACAAGGTGCGTAAGAAAATGGGCATGCTTTTTCAAAGTGGCGCACTTTTTAGCGATATGTCTGTGTATGAAAATATCGCTTTTCCTCTAGAAGAGCATACTCAATTGGATGCGGCGGCGATTAATAAAGTAGTTGGGCAAAAACTTCATAGTGTGGGGTTACGCGGAGCGGCTGGATTAATGCCCTCTGAATTGTCGGGAGGAATGGCGCGCAGAGTTGCTTTGGCTCGTGCGATTGCCCTTGATCCAGAATTGGTTATGTACGATGAGCCTTTCACAGGCCAAGACCCAATTTCTAAAGGTGTTTTGGTGTCCTTGATTCGTGAACTAAATGATTCTGCTAATATTACTTCCGTTGTGGTTTCCCATGATGTTGAAGAATCCTTATCTATTGCTGACCATGTTTGTATTTTGGCTGGTGGTCGTGTTATCGCTGAGGGCTCTGCTGCACAGATTCGAGCCTCAGATGACCCTCAAGTTAAGCAGTTCTTAAATGGTGAGCCAGATGGCCCTGTGCCTTTTCATTATCCGGAAGGGGTTAATAGTATGTTTAACAAAGATGAGGTTGCGTTATGAAGGCAATAGCATCCATGGGGGCGTGGCTTTTTGACTGGCTTGAGGCCGTGGGTCGCGCTGGCATTTTTTTAGTACAAAGCATTTTTAGAATGCCGGTACGTTTTGGTGAATCGGTTAGTTTATTGGTAAAACAGCTCTATTCTGTTGGTGTTTTATCGATGGTTATTATCATTGTCTCAGGAACCTTTATCGGCATGGTGTTATCGCTGCAAGGTTACAGTATCTTAGCTAAGTTTGGTTCTGAAGAGGCGGTTGGGCAGTTACTGGCATTGTCATTGTTGCGTGAACTTTCACCTGTGGTGACAGCGCTCTTGTTTGCTGGGCGAGCAGGTTCATCTTTGACTGCTGAAATTGGTTTGATGAAAGCCACTGAACAGCTATCTAGCTATGAAATGATGGGAGTAGATCCATTAAGGCGAGTTATTGCACCACGGTTTATTGCTGGTGTGATTTGCTTGCCGCTGCTGAGCCTGATTTTTTCGGCTTCAGGAATTCTTGGTGGGCACCTGGTTTCGGTTAGTTGGCTGGGTGTTTATGATGGGGCGTTTTGGTCATCTATGCAGCAATCTGTATACTTTGATACCGATATTATGAATGGCGTTATTAAAGCAGTGTTTTTTTCCGTAGTGGTTACTTGGATAGCTGTTTATCAAGGTTATGAATGTGTCCCTACCTCAGAGGGAATTGGTAAAGCGACTACTCGTACTGTGGTTCTGGGTTCATTGGCTATTTTAGCGTTAGATTTTGTATTAACCGCTGCTATGTTTGGAGATTTTTAGGATGAGAAGTAAGCGCGCAGAGTTATTGGTTGGATGCTTTATTGTGCTGGGTGTTGCTGCTTTGGTTTATTTAGCAGTACAAGTGAGTGGTTTGGCTTTTTCTAGTAAGAAAGATACTTATCAGGTAGTGGCAAGGTTTGATGATATTGCAGGCTTAACCAGTCGAGCTAAAGTTTCTATTGCAGGTGTCGCGGTGGGGAATGTTGAGTCCATTACCTTTGATAAAGACTTATACATGGCGTTGGTGACCATGAACATTAATTCCGATGTGGATAATATTCCGACAGACAGCTCTATTGCCGTTTTAACGAGTGGTTTGTTGGGTGAGAAATACCTTGGTTTTACTATCGGTGCTGAAGAAGAAGTTTTAAAAAATGGCAGTGAAATTTATGATACCCAGTCTGCTCTGGTGCTGGAAAATCTAATTAGCCAGTTTTTGTTTAACTCGAGTAGTTCTAGTAAGTCGGAGTAGTTTAGTATGCTGAAAATTGCCAATGTTTTACTTGCTGTGGGGGTTATGTTTTCGTCATTGCTTTGGGCTGATGACGACATTGCCCGTGATACGGTGGTGAGTGTGGTCGATTCCTTTAGAACTCGAATTGTTGCAGATAAGGCTGTGTTGGCAAAAGATCCTGCTTTGCTTATTTCTCGTGTTGATAAAATACTCACTCCTGTGGTGGATTTTGATTCCTTTGCTAAAAAGGTGATGGGGAAATATTACCGTCGAGCCTCACCAGAGCAGCGCATTCGATTTGCTACTGTGACGAAAGATACTCTGATCAATACTTATGGCTCCTCTTTATTACAGCTTGATCCAGACAAGATAAAAGTTTTGCCTCTCGGTCCTCAGGGTAGGGGGAAAGAGGTTAAGGTGGATGTGAACTTTCAAATGGATTCCGGTAGTCCTCTTGATATCAGCTTTTACATGGAAGATTACGGTAATAACAGTTGGAAATTGAGTAACGTGGTTATTAGTAATATTAACTTCGGCCTGACTTTTCGTAAGCAATTTGCCGTAATGATGCAGCAAAACAAGAATGATATCGGTTTAGCGATTGATGCATGGCGAGAGTCGCTTGCAAAGAAATCTTAATCTAAATTATTTACTTTAAAAGGAATCCGAACTCAATCAATGAGTTCGGATTTTTTCGTTTGGCTGCTCGTATTTGCTTGTATGGAATAAAATGTTAGAAAACAAATGCTTTTTTACTGAGAGTTATGCCTAGGGGTGTTAAGTAGTTCGCTTTAGTGAGGTAGAATATGACCAACTGAACATATTTTATATATTGGAGCGATTGTGAACGCAGGTGAAGTTAAAGCACTTTTAGAATCCGCCATCAACAGCTGTGAGGTGGTGGCACAAGGTGAAGGTTGTAATTTTCAAGTAGTCGTTATTTCTACTGTATTTGAAGGGCTTTCCACTGTGAAAAGGCAGCAGCTTGTGTATAGCCATCTACAGGAAGCAATTGCGAGCGGTGCGATTCATGCTGTAACGATGAAAACCTACACACCAGAACAATATAGCGCCCTATAAAAGCAATTATAAGAGAAAAATATTATGGATAAGCTACTGATTACTGGTGGTGTTAGGTTAAATGGCGTGGTTCGTGCGTCAGGTGCGAAAAATGCAGCATTACCTATTTTGGCTGCAACCCTGCTAACTAAAGAACTAATTACAATCAAAAATTTACCTCATTTGCATGACATCACTACCATGCTTGAACTGTTAGGTTCTATGGGATGTGGTGTGGTGGTCGATGAGAAAATGAGCGTTCAGCTTGATGTTTCAACTTTGAATAATTCTGAGGCACCTTATGAGCTGGTTAAAACCATGCGGGCTTCGATTTTAGTACTTGGACCATTGGTGAGTCACTTTGGCAAAGCGATTGTTTCTTTGCCTGGTGGTTGTGCTATCGGTAGTCGTCCTGTTGACCTTCATTTGCGCGGCCTAGAGGCCATGGGAGCGAATATCGTTGTTGAAGGCGGCGATATCATTGCTAGTGTTGATGGTCGCCTTAAAGGGGCGCGAATTTTCTTTGATAAGGTGACGGTGACAGGCACTGAGAACCTATTGATGGCAGCGACGTTAGCGGATGGTCAAACGATTCTAGAAAATGCGGCCCGTGAACCAGAAGTCGTTGATCTGGCAGAATGCCTGATTGCGATGGGTGCTAAGATTACTGGTCATGGCACAGATACAATTGTTATTGATGGGGTGGAAGCTTTACACGGCGCAACTTACCCAGTTATGCCTGATCGTATCGAAACAGGTACCTTTCTAGTTGCCGCTGCTATTACTGGCGGTAAAGTAAAAGTGACTGATACCGATGTAAAATCTCTTGAAGCCGTACTTTCTAAACTTGAAGAGACAGGTGCCAAAGTGACCTGTGGAGAAGATTGGATTGAAGTGGACATGGAAGGTCGGCGTCCTAAAGCGGTAAACATTAGTACCGCACCCTATCCTGCTTTTCCTACTGACATGCAGGCGCAATTCGTAGCACTTAACTCTGTTGCGGAAGGCGTGGGTCGAGTCATTGAAAATATTTTTGAGAACCGCTTTATGCACGTAGATGAAATGTTGCGTATGGGGGCTGACATTGAAGTGACAGGTAATACTGCTATTGTGCGTGGCTGCAATAGTTTAAAAGGCGCACCTGTAATGGCAACAGATCTTCGTGCTTCAGCCAGTTTAGTGCTTTCTGCTTTGGTGGCCAATGGGGATACTAAAATCGATCGTATTTATCATATTGATCGTGGTTACGAATGTATCGAAGAAAAATTTGGTTCTTTAGGCGCCAAGATTTCAAGGGTTTTAAATTAATATGAGTAATACATTGACGATTGCGCTATCGAAAGGGCGCATTCTTAGTGAAACCTTGCCGTTGTTAGAAAAAGCCAACATCATTCCGGCAGAAGACATTCACAAAAGCCGTAAGCTAATTTTTGATACTAATCATGATCATATCAAATTGGTGATCTTAAGAGCGACTGATGTGCCTACTTATGTAGAGCATGGTGTGGCTGACTTTGGTGTGGCTGGTAAAGATGTGTTGATGGAAGCGGCGACCAAAAATCTGTATGAACTACTTGACCTAAAAATATCCAAATGTCGTTTGATGACAGCGGGTGTGGTTGGTCAGGCTCTTCCAAACCGTCGTTTGAAGGTCGCCTCTAAGTTTTCTAAAACCGCTAAGGCGTATTTTGCCGAGCAAGGCATTCAAGCTGATGTGATTAAGCTGTATGGCGCGATGGAGTTGGCCCCTATTATGGGCTTGGCTGACTTGATTGTGGATATTGTTGATACGGGCAACACCTTAAAAGCCAATGGCTTAGAAGCCCGTGAATTGATTGCACCAATTAGTACTCGTTTGGTGGTCAATAAAGCGGCTTATAAGACCAAATATGGGGAAATTGAACCCATTATTGAAATGTTACGTCGTGCGGTTGAAAGCAATGAGGGTAAGTAATTGAACCTTAATATTCGAGAGTTTTCTTCTAGTGCTGATGGTTTTCGTTCGGAGCTAGAGGCTTTGCTGGCATGGGACTCGGTGTCAGATGCGGGTGTTCAAGAAGCCGTTGCGAACATTGTTCATCAGGTGCGTCTTAAAGGGGATGAAGCGGTTGTTGAATTTACCAACCGTTTTGATCGTCGACAAATTTCTTCTGCTGCCGAGTTGGAAATATCACGAGCGGAAATGGCCGCGGCAAAATTGAGAGTTAGTGACGAATTGGTTACTAGTTTGGAAGCGGCTGCAAAACGTGTGCATGATTACCATGAGCATCAAAAACAACCGTCTTGGCAGTACCAAGAAGAGGATGGCACGGTACTTGGGCAAAAAGTCACGCCATTAGATCGTGTGGGGGTTTATGTTCCCGGAGGTAAGGCCGCTTACCCTTCTTCTGTATTGATGAATGTCATGCCGGCTAAAGTCGCCGGTGTGGGTGAAATCATCATGGTCGTACCGACTCCCGATGGTCTAGTTAACGATATCGTATTGGCTGCGGCGTACATTGCTGGTGTTGATCGTGTCTTTACCATTGGTGGCGCACAAGCAGTCGCCGCTTTAGCTTATGGAACAGAAACCATTCCTAAGGTGGATAAGGTGGTTGGACCTGGCAATATTTATGTGGCGACGGCTAAACGTATGGTGTTTGGTGCGGTTGGTATTGATATGATTGCCGGTCCTTCCGAGATCCTTGTGGTATGTGATGGCAAAACCGATCCTGATTGGATTGCAATGGATTTGTTTTCTCAAGCTGAACATGACCAAGATGCTCAATCTATCTTGATTTCACCAGATTTGGCTTTTATTGGTAAAGTAAAAGCGGCCATGGAGCGTTTAATTGATGATCAAAGTCGTAAAGACATCATCAAGGTGTCTCTGGAAGAGCGTGGAGCCTTTATTCATGTAAAAGACATGGATGAAGCCATGGATATTGCCAATGTAGTTGCTGCAGAACACCTTGAATTATCTATTGATGAGCCGGAGAAATGGGCTGAGAAAATTCGTCACGCCGGGGCTATTTTTATGGGGCGTCATACTCCAGAAGCGCTCGGAGATTATTGTGCGGGTCCTAATCATGTATTACCGACTTCGGGCACAGCGAGATTTTCTTCGCCATTGGGGGTTTATGATTTTCAAAAACGCAGCTCTCTGATTTACTGCTCGCCTGAAGGGGCCAGTGAATTAGCAAAAATTGCCTCTCCGCTTGCTCGGGGTGAGTCATTAGAAGCTCATGCTATGTCTGCAGAATATCGAATCATCAAGGGTGATACTGGTGAGTAATTCTCATCCTGCTGCTCTTTATCATTTGAGAAAAGTGACTCGCATTTTTGCTCTGATTATCATCGCTTTAATTGTCATTGGCTTTTTTTTACCGATAGATTATCGAGTAGAGCGTGAAGTGACAATTAACGCGCCTGTTGATGAGGTGTCCACTGTCATGTTACAGGGTGATAGCCTGTCAAAATGGATGTTTGTTAAAAATGGTCAAGTGGATGTTTTTGACGGTAGTCTAAAAGCGGGTAGCCGTGTTGCTATCTCCTATAGTGAGAAAGTAGGGCAGGGCGAGTTGACCATTGTTGATCTATCTGGTGATTCGGTTCGCTTTGATGTTCGCCCCAAGCCAAATGTTAATCTGGTACATAATCAGATTTTCTTGCGGCCAAGTGCTGGGAAAACCAGCGTGCAATGGGTGATAGAAGGCAAGCTAGAGGCTGGTCTGTTAGGGCCTTATATTGCCGTATTTGCGAATCAGCTTGCTGGAAAAAACTTCGAAATTAGCCTGCAAAGATTAAAAGAACTTTTAGAAACCAGACACTGATGCTTTTGGTTGTGAGGTTTCTTTTAGTGGGAGATCAATTTCATAGTGGGTTGCTTTTCAAGTGCTACATCGACTTGATAGGATTGTCGGCCTCGAATACCCAGCAGAGATACGGTTGTCCCCGGTTTTAGTGATGCTATCATGTTTCTTATTTGAAATGGGTCTTCACTGACATTGTTGTTGATTTTGATAATGATATCTCCCACCTCAATTCCTGCTTTTTCTGCCGGGCTTTGCTCGCTTATTTCGCTAACTAATAAACCATGGTCGGACGGTAGTGATAAGTTTTCTGCGAGAGAGGGGGTGATTTTTTGTGCTTCCATACCAAGATAGCTTCTAACCACCTCCCCGTATTGAATAATATCTGTCATTACTTGTAGGGCATCATCAGCGGGAGTCGCAAAGCCAATGCCCTGCGATCCACCTGTACTGGAATAAATGGCAGAGCTAATGCCAATTAATTCACCTTTCAAATTAACCAATGCTCCTCCAGAGTTACCCGGGTTGATTGCAGCATCAGTTTGTAGAAAATTTTCGTAACTATTGAGGCCTATGCTGTTTCTACCTTTCGCACTAATTATGCCAGCCGTGACGGTTTGGCCAATGCCAAATGGGTTGCCAATTGCAAGTATTCGGTCTCCGACGGCCACTGAATCATTATTGCCTAATTTAATGCTGGGCAGATTAGTCAGATTGATTTTAAGAACGGCTAAATCTGTTGATGGGTCTGAACCAATCAGTTTTGCTTTGATGCGTCTGTCATCATTTAATCCCACGACAATGCTAGAGGCATTTTGAATAACATGATGATTGGTGAGGATGAAGCCATCTGATGAGGCGATAACGCCGGAGCCTAGATTGATGCTACGAATGACTTTATTGGAGTTGGTTAGGCTGTCGTTGCGTATTACTTGAGTATAGATGCTAACCACGGCAGGAGCGGCTTTTTTGACTGGAGCAGCATAGCCTGTATTGGCAGTTCTCTGCTTCTCTTGTATTAGCAATGTTGCAAGGCCTATACAAGTGCCAACTAGAATGGCGATAATGAGTGGTGTCCAGTGTGTTTTTTGATTCATAAGAATGTAAGGAGTCGTTTTTTGCTGCGCAGAGAATTTGAATTAATACTTGATCGAACCTTGAGTCCAAATCGTTTTAAAGATTATGCGCCCAATGGCTTGCAGGTGGAAGGGAAAAACGAAATTAACCGAGTAGTAACTGGTGTGACGGCGTGTCAGGCGCTCATTGATGCCGCAATTGAGTACAAGGCAGACGCCATTTTTGTGCATCATGGCTATTTCTGGAAGGGGGAGTCTCCACAAATAGTAGGCATGAAATATCGCCGAATTTCTGCTTTGATTAAGCATGATATTAATCTATATGGTTATCATCTACCGCTGGATGCGCATCCTGAATTGGGAAATAACGCGGGATTGGCGGATGCCATAGGTCTTGATAATAGAGCGTCTTTGCAGCCGGAATTAGCTATTGCTGAATCTATTGGTATCGTTGGTGAATTGAGGGAAACTATTTCTCCAGAGGACTTTAAGGGGCTAATAGAAAGGGTTGTCGGTCGTGATGTTTTGCTTGAACCTTCAGGCGGGTCTAGTATTCGTCGGGTCGCGTTATGTAGCGGTGGCGCTCAAGGTTATATCGAGCAAGCTATCTTGGTTGGTGCTGATGTGTTTATAACTGGTGAAGTGTCAGAACAGACGATTCATATTGCGAGAGAAATGGGAATTCATTTTGTCGCAGCTGGGCATCATGCAACCGAGCGATTCGGTGCTCGATCTGTGGCTCAGTTTTTAACAGAAGAGCATGGGTTGGACGCTGTTTTTATTGATGTTGATAATCCAGCTTAAGTGTTGCTGGTATTTAACGACATAAAAAAGGGGCGCTTTGGGCTCCCCTTTTTTTGTATATTTATATGGTGTGGATGAGCAGTTTAGACGGTTCGCACTGGTTCTAGATCGTCTGCTTTGTCGTCGAGGCCAAACTTTTCACTCAGTGTGCCTTGCTCCTTGTCGGTTTTTAATGCGTAGTCTCTTGGTGGTTCGAAGACAATGCTGTCTGTATCTGGCGTTTCTATGCTTGCTGTTCTTTTAGTTATGTTGATGTTGCTAATTTGTCCGGCGCCACTTTCTAAGTTCGTTCTAAGTTCAGCAAGTCGTTTTTCTACCATTGTGAGTTGTTCATTGCTATCAGCAAAAAAGTTATCAATGATGACTTGTTTTTTGTCCAACTCTTGTTGGAGCGATTTTATGGAAACCGTACCAGAATTCGATATTGGCTGCTTGTTGGTGTTTTTTGATGTAAGGCTTTTAAAGGCAAGGCTAATGGCGCCACCTAAAATAATGCCAGTAACAAATACGATGATGTTGAATTCTTCTAAGTTCATAATGTGCTCCCAAAAATCGATAGCCCATTATAGCCGAAAGTGGTCATGTGATCATAGGCTATGGGTGTTGTTTAAGTAGCAATTTGTTAGAATGCCTGTCATTCATTTATACAACGTAAAGAGCAACGATGACACCTATTACGCGTTATAAGCAAGACTTAGAGAGAGAAGACTTTAGTTATGATCCTGCCCAAGAAGAGGCTGTAGAGGCACTTCAAGACTTATTTGATCGTCTAGTTGCTAATCAGAGTAAGCCAGCTTCTGGTGGACTGCTGGGGCGTTTTCGTAAAAATAAAGCTCCAAGTGTGGAAATGGGACTGTATTTTTGGGGAGGGGTTGGACGAGGTAAAACCTATCTGATGGATACCTTTTATGACTGTCTGCCAACAGATAAAAAAATGCGCCTGCATTTTCACCGTTTTATGCAGATGGTCCATCAGGAAATGCGCAAACTGAAGGATGTGAAAAACCCTCTTGAAATCGTCGGTAAAGAGATTTCATCTAAGGCTCAGGTACTATGCTTTGATGAGTTCTTCGTCACAGATATTACCGATGCTATGATTTTGGCTGGGTTGTTAGAGGTATTGTTTAAAAATGGTACCACTCTAGTTGCGACCTCTAATATTGAGCCCGATGGTTTATACAAAAATGGTTTGCAGAGAGCGCGTTTTTTGCCTGCTATTGCTTTAGTAAACAAACACACTAAAGTGATGAATATCGATGGGGGAATTGATTATCGCCTTAGAACATTAAAGCAGGCCAAGTTATACCATTATCCACTTTCTGAGGAAGCTGATCTTGCGTTAAATGAGCGTTTTATGAGTCTGGTTCCTGATGCTATTCATATTGTAGAGGGCGGTTCGGCAGAAATAGAAGGGCGTGAAATTCCTTTGCTTCGTAGCTGTGAAGATTTGGCTTGGTTTGATATTGAAGCCTTGTGTGACGGACCAAGAAGCCAAGTGGATTATATTGAGATTGCACGTTTGTATTCGACGGTGATTATATCTAATTTGCCGCAAATGGATTCTTCTAGGGACGATTTAGCAAGGCGCTTTATTAATCTAGTTGATGAGTTTTATGACCGTCATGTTAAAGTGATTTTTTCTGCTGAAGTGGCCATTCCTGATATTTATACTGGTACGCGTTTGTCCTTTGAGTATGACCGTACAGTGAGCCGACTTTTAGAAATGCAATCCGAAGAATATTTGTCCTTGGAGCACCGTCCTTAAAGGCATTTTATGGCTTTATTGTGGTGTCTTTTTGATGTATACTTCGCTCGCCTTTTTAAAGGTAAGTGTACGTTAATGGCAAATTCATTTGTTATTAACCAATAATAATAGGTATTGCATGTTTTAAAGCATGTGTATTGATAGGGTTTTTTGATGAAAACTTTTACAGCAAAACCTGCTGAAGTGCGCCGCGACTGGTTCGTGGTTGACGCAGAAGGCAAAACATTAGGCCGTTTGGCTACTGAAATTGCTCGCCGTTTACGTGGCAAGCATAAAGCGGAATACACTCCACACGTTGACACTGGTGATTACATCGTTGTTGTTAATGCTGAGAAAATTCACGTTACTGGTAACAAAGCAGCTGCTAAACAATACTACCGCCATACTGGTTATCCAGGCGGCTTGCGTTCAATGAATTTCGAGAAGCTGATTGATCATGCTCCTGAGCGTGTTCTTGAAATCGCCGTTAAAGGTATGTTGCCAAAAGGTCCTTTGGGCCGTGCAATGCACAAGAAAATGAAAGTATACGCTGGTACTGAGCATCCACATGCCGCTCAACAGCCTCAAGAACTTAACATTTAATACGGAAGATCATTATGTCAGCTACTCAATACTACGGTACAGGTCGTCGTAAAACGTCTACCGCTCGTGTGTTCCTTAAGGCCGGTACTGGTAACCTAGTTATCAATAACCGTACGCTTGCTCAATACTTCGGTCGTGAAACGGCTCAAATGGTTGTTCGTCAGCCTCTTGAACTTGTTGATGCAACTGAAAAATTTGATGTTTACATCACTGTTAAAGGTGGTGGTATCTCTGGTCAAGCCGGTGCTATTCGTCATGGTATTACACGCGCATTGATGCAATATGACGAAACACTTCGTCGTACCCTTCGTTCTGCTGGTTTCGTTACTCGTGACTCGCGCGAAGTGGAACGTAAGAAAGTTGGTCTACGCAAAGCACGTCGTCGTCCTCAGTTCTCTAAGCGTTAATTTTCGCTTTCGGAATGCTATTAAAGCGCTTGGTGTTTTTCGCCAAGCGTTTTTTTTATTCTGCTCTTTTACTCTGCTTTTTTCCTTAAAATAAGAGAAAATTGTTCTATTCGTGTAGCAAAGTGATGATTCAGACAAAAAACAGAGTCAAATGATGCTAGAATACCCAGCTCTTAAAGCTGCTGTCATTTGCATGAATCATTAGCATACTTTGATGTCAGTTCGATATTTTTATTGAGTCGCTTTCTTTTTTATGTCGGCTTAATGAAAGAACGAAAGATTTCGTCACCGAAGTGAGTTGTTTATTACTTCGTTGTCATTTTATAGTTTGTCTCCTCTTGATAGGGGACTTGGATGTTTTCAAAATAGGGGTTAGACATGGGTGTTATTGCAAAGCGCTCCTCAATGACGTTCTTCTCTGATGGAGAAGATCATTATAGTCATAGAGTTCGTATTGTATTGGCAGAAAAAGCCGTTACAGTGGACATCATAGATGTGGACTCGTTTAACAAGCCAGATGAATTGGCTGATGTTAATCCATATAATGAATTGCCAGCCTTAGTAGATCGCGATTTGGTTCTTTATGAGCCGAATGTGATGATGGAATATCTTGATGAGCGCTTTCCTCATCCACCACTTTTACCTGTTTACCCTGTTGCTCGTGCTGAAAGCCGTTTATACATGTATCGTATACAGCGTGACTGGGCGAAATTGGTTGATTTGATTCTTACTAGCAAAGACAAATCGGCAGTAGAGCAAGCGCAAAAAGAGTTGCGTGAAGGGCTTATTAGCGTTTCGCCGATATTTGAAGAAAAGCCTTATTTCATGAGCGATGAATTTACTATCGTTGATTGCTGTTTGGCTCCCATCTTGTGGCGTTTGCCTATTCTTGGTGTTGAGATCCCTAAAGAGCAAGCTAAATCCTTACATGCCTATATGGATCTTGTTTTTGCTCGTGAATCTTTCCAAGAAAGTTTATCTGAAGCAGAACAGGAAATGCGCTTAGATTAATCTAGGTGTGCTGAATGTGAAGATCTTTAAAGGAGCCAAGAGGCTCCTTTTTTTGCTTATAAATGCCTCTAGTTTGGTTTGTTCCGTTGCTTAGAGTCTATATCTATCCTGCCATAAAAATTGCTGGAGAAGGATGACTGAGGTTTTCTCTATGTTAATATGAGTGCTGATGTTGTTGGTGTCTTGGTGTAAAAAAAGAGTGCTTAACTTTGTTAATTTAAATAGGCTAGTCGATATTTATTGCAGCTTGATACTGCCGAATATGAGGCAGAATTAATAGGAGAAAAAATGTTACCTAAAAGATCATATTTACTAAATGCTGCTTATTCGTGGGTCTCTGATAATGACATGACGCCTTATCTTTTGGTCGATGCTGAGCAGAAGGATGTAGTGGTGCCAACCGAATTTGTAAAAGATGGGCAAATTGTTCTTAATGTAGGTATGTCTGCGGTGCGTCATTTAATTATGGATAAAGAAGCCGTGTCTTTTGAAGCGCGATTTGGTGGTAAGCCTATGCAGGTTTATGTGCCAATGCGTGCCGCTTTGGCTTTATACGCTAAAGAGAATGGTGACGGTTTTGTTTTTCCTGATGAAGAGTTTTTCGATGAGCCAAAGCCGACACCGCCAGAGCCGAAAAAAGGCTTCACGCTTAAAGTTGTGAAGTAAATTATTTTAGGCTAACAAATAAAAAAGAGCTTCAATCGAAGCTCTTTTTTATTATCTAGTGGCTGAAGATTTAGTCTTCATAGCCAAATAGTTGACGTTCGAGTAGGTCTATTAATGTATGAATGACCGTCAGCTGACATTCATGAACGCGGGCTGTACCCAATAAATTAACCTTAATTTCGGTATCGTCTCTTGAGGTCAGTGAAGAGACATTTTTTGCTTCTGGACTGGTGAGTGCAACAATGTTCATTTTGCGTTCATGGGCGGCCTGAATGGCTTGAATTATGGGGGAAGTGTTGCCTCGATTAGCTATCACAAACAGCACATCACCCGCGTTACCTATGGCAGTAATTTGTTTGGAAAATACGTCGTGATAACTGTCATTATGGGTAATGGCTAATAGGGCTGCACCATCACTGCTTAGATTGATCGCAGGTAGGCCTGGGCGCTCTCTGTCCATTCTATCTATCATTAGGGTGCTAAAATATTGAGCGAGATGGGAGCCAGTGCTGTTACCTACGCAAATGACTTTTCCACCTGAGGCTATGCTTGAGAAGATGACACGAGCGGCGTGCTCTATGTAAGGGGGTAAGCTTTCCAGAGCTTGCTGTTGAGCTTCGAAACTCTGGGCAAATTGTGTGTAAATTGCTTCTTGAAAATCCATAGTGATTAAAATACTGCTTTAAGCCAAGTTAAATGTTGAAAGTCTATTTTTTGGTCGAATAATATCGCATCAAAGCGGCTTGCATAGTCAAGCTTATTGTTTTTTTGCAACCATAATGACGCGCTTTTTCTTACCTTGTTCAGTTTTGACTGCCCAAGGCTTTCTGCTGCATTGCCATGGGAGCTGTTGGCTCGAAAACGCACTTCGACAAAGACATAAGTGTCTTTATCTAAAAAAATTAAGTCTATTTCTCCTGCACGACAGAAAAAATTTCTAGTGACGAATTTCAGTCCTTGCTCAAGTAAAAAGGCCTCTGCTGCCTGTTCTGCTTTTTCGCCATTATTTTTCGCTATTTTCTGTTTCTTTTTGCTGAAAAAATTGATTACTGGTTGCATTTACCAAACGTCCTTTTCGGTAAGTCATGATCTCAGGTCTTTTATGGAATATACCACTATTATCTATAGTAATGATGCCCGTATTGGCTGAAATTTTTGTACTTGGAAGCAAGGTAAATAGTTGGTAGCGATTTGCCAACAGGTAGGAGTCCGCTCCTAATGCTTGTAGGCGTTTTAATATATTTGAGCTTGTATTTAAGCTGGTTAAGACATTGCTTCTTTGTGTGAGTGCTGGCATCTCAGTGAACAAAATACGCTCTATGTCTTCCGATTTTATCGATTTATCAGGAGAGGTGTCATTGAGGGTGCTGCTAGCCAGCATAGGGATCTTATCTGCAAAATAAAAATCAAGCAGTGGGCGGATTTGCTTGGCATCATTAAGCTTGCCAACATAGTAAACATAGTCGAGATCTTTGCGGGATCGGGCGATGCTTTCTACTTTGCTGCCAGTCCAGTTTTCTATTAGGCGTTTACGATTGTGGCTTTCATCGACGAGCAACAGCTTTTGTATCGCATTCTGCCGACTTTTAGGTGTATTCGAGTAGGTTTGATTTGAGGTGATGGTGATATTTTCTTGCTCTGCGGCGGCGCGGAATTCATCACTTTGCTTTAAGGCCCAAGTATCTTTGGTGGTTAAAATCGCAGCCTTGGTTGCGCCTTCTTGTTTGGCAAAGGAAATCAACTCATGAATGTCGTCTTCTGCACTCAATGAGAAATGATAAAGGTTGTTTGCTTGTTGGTTTATATCAAGCTGATTTAAGGCAATAACAGGGTAGGGAAGCTCTAAACGGCTTAAGCGTGCCACATTGCTTTTCTGTAACGGCCCAATAATAACATCAGGCTCCTTTAGGTTGGCGGCATTCAGAGCTTCTTCAATACTTGCATAGTCGTCTGTGTTGATGACAGATATTTGAGGTCTGGCGTGCTGTTGATTGTAGTAAGCAGAAAGGAAGCCGTCGATGATGGCTTGAGAGGCGCGTTCAAGGTTGCCTTTCATAGGAAGCATGATGACGATATTGTTTGGTGCCATGTTTTTTACAGAGGCCATTATCTGGAAGTCTTGCGGTGGTAATAAAGCCGCAGTGTGTCTTGGGTTGGTGACTTGCCATTGCCTATAAGCGTTTAATTGTTGCTCGATCGATAGGGATTGGTTTCTTAAAATATTACTGATAGTGAGCCAGCCCATTAAAGGTTGAGTTTGATTTTCACTAAGGGCATCAATTTCATTTTGAGTGAGGTTTTGAACCGCTTGCCAAAGCTTGGCATGGTTATCGGACTCTTCGCCTAATGGCAGTGTATTGGCTAACGCTAAGCGAACATTTACCACGCTTAGCCAGTTGCCATAATGCTCTAGGGTTTGGGCTTTTGTTTCCTGTAATGTGTTTTGATTATCTGGGTGTAGAGCTGCCGGTAATAAATTAGCTTGGGCGAGGAGGCGCGAAGTTTGAAAAGAATCATCGAGTTTGGATGAAATTAAGGCGGCCAGTAAATAAGCGTCAAACTGGATATTAGAAGAGATTCTTAACACACTCGTACCTAACACTTCTCTTGCTTGTTGGTACTCACCTTGATCGTAGAGCGCTTGGGCAGAGCTTAGGCTATCTTGTAATGTCTGCGAGCGATGAGAAGGCGAAAACGGGTGATAGATACTTTCTGGTGCCTCCTGCTCTTCCACAGAAGGTTTTTCTATTAGCTGAACCTGAGTTGGTTGCGGTTGTGTATTTAAATTTACAGGACCACAGGCGCTTAGCAGAAATGTACAGAGCGTTAATGGTATGATGCGGTAATTAATCAGGCACATAAGCTTATATAAATAACAGATAAAAGAGGCAACATGGTAGCACATAGTTCTGACGATGTGAGAGGGTCCCTGTACATAGTAGCGACACCTATTGGCAATCTAGATGATTTTAGTAAAAGAGCAGAACAAACCTTACGCGATGTTGACTATATTGCTGCGGAAGATACCCGTCATACTCGTCGATTATTAAACCATTTTGCTATCGAAGCAAAATTGTTTTCTATTCACGATCATAATGAAAAAGATAAGGCTGACTATGTTGCCAGCTTATTGGAAGAGGGCAAAAGCGTTGCCTTGGTCTCCGATGCGGGTACGCCATTGATTTCTGATCCTGGTTATCATGTGGTACATGCATTGCGAGACAAAGGGCATAAGGTCGTGCCAATTCCGGGGGCTTGCGCTCTAGTGTCTGCTTTGTGTGCGTCTGGTTTGCCAACCGATCAATTCTTTTTTGCTGGCTTTGTTCCGGCCAAATCTAAAGCGCGCTGTGATTTATTTGAATCGTGGAAAAAACAGTCAGGTACTGTGGTGTTTTATGAGTCTACCCATCGTGTTTACGATTCCGTTGTTGATGTTCAAAAAGTTTATGGCGACGATGCGCAATTGGTTTTAGCGCGGGAAGTGACAAAAACCTTTGAGACCTTTTTATCAGGTACGGCGACTGAAATTCTTGCCATGTTTGACGAGGATGCTAATCAGCTACGTGGTGAATTTGTTGTCATGCTCAGTTTCACCGAAGAAAGTGGTGACGAAGTGGTGCTAGAAGCGAAGCGTATTCTGACTATATTGTTGGAAGATCTCCCCGTGAAGCAAGCGGCAGCTATGGCGGCTAAACTGACGGGTCAAAAGAAAAATTACCTGTATAAAATGGCGTTGGAAATGCAAGGCGCATAAATTCTGACGCAGTATGAGCGAGCACAGTAATTTTACCTCGGTGTTTACAAGATCGCCAGACTGAGTATACTCAGCCCTACTTGTCGGAGTGCCATTTGGCTGAGATCGCATAATTAAGTGCGGGATCCGCAGAACCTGATCGGGTTAATACCCGCGTAGGAAACAAGAAAGTCTCAAATTTTCTTTTCTGCATCGAATGAACTCCTGTCTTTTTTTGACGTTTGATTTGATGTTGTCAGATTTATCTCGCCAATCATGCCTCAGTAAAAATTCAGGGTTCATGTTTTGCTTTAAAAACGTCTTTGAAGGCGTTGATTAGTAAAACAGCACCCAGACAAGCAATTCTCAATTTTTAATTAAAGGGAAATGCTCATGTCGACTTTGAACACCGAAAATACACCGAAGAAGCCCAATAAAAAAACACGTGAACAATCGCGCTTAGAAGCTAAGTCTTTTATTGAATCACTTCAAGCCACACCGTTTCCTGCCTCTGAACGCATTTATTTAACCGGTTCTGATGATTCTATTCGCGTTCCTATGCGGAAAGTTAATCTAACGGATACACCCATTGGCTCTGACCCTAATAAGCTTTCTTTTGAGCCCAATGAAGCCATTTATATTTATGATTGCTCGGGTCCCTATGCCGATCCAGAAGTAGAAATAGATGTCTATAAAGGCTTAGCGCCAATGCGTGCATCTTGGATTGAAAAGCGTGCAGATACGGAAACCTTGTTGAGTGTCTCCTCTGAATTTTCGCAAGCCCGATTAGATAACCCTGCATTGGATGAATTGCGTTTCAAGCAATTGCCTAAGGTACGTAAAGCGCGCCAAGGTAAATGTGTGACGCAAATGCATTACGCTCGGCAAGGTATTGTCACGCCGGAGATGGAATACATAGCCCTACGTGAAAACCAAAATATGGATGCCATTAAAAGCGAGCTCTTGTTGAAACAGCATCCAGGTCAAAGCTTTGGAGCCAATTTACAAACCCGCATTACCCCCGAATTTGTTCGTGATGAGGTGGCAAGAGGCCGCGCTATTATTCCGAATAACATCAACCATCCAGAATCTGAACCAATGATCATTGGCCGTAACTTTTTAGTGAAGGTGAATGCCAATATTGGCAACTCTGCGGTGACTTCGTCTATTGAAGAAGAGGTAGAAAAACTGGTTTGGTCGACCCGTTGGGGTGGTGATACGGTAATGGATTTGTCGACTGGCAAAAACATACATGAAACTCGTGAATGGATTTTACGTAATTCTCCTGTGCCGATTGGCACTGTGCCTATTTATCAAGCCTTAGAAAAAGTCGACAGCGTTGCTGAAAACCTTAATTGGGAAGTCTTCCGCGACACCCTAATCGAGCAAGCAGAGCAGGGGGTGGATTACTTCACGATTCATGCTGGGGTCCTGCTGCGTTATGTGCCCATGACGGCGAAACGACTGACAGGCATTGTTTCTCGCGGTGGCTCTATCATGGCGAAATGGTGTTTAGCCCACCATAAAGAGAGTTTTTTGTATGAGCGTTTTCGTGAAATTTGTGAAATCTGTGCGGCTTATGATGTGGCACTTTCTTTAGGTGATGGTCTACGTCCGGGGTCTATCATGGACGCCAATGACGAAGCGCAAATGTCCGAGCTGCGTACCCTAGGTGAATTAACCAAGGTGGCGTGGGAATACGATGTTCAGGTGATGATCGAAGGTCCAGGTCATGTTCCGATGCAGCTCATTAAAGAAAATATGACTGAACAGCTTGAGCATTGTCACGAAGCGCCTTTTTATACCTTAGGGCCGCTGACCCAAGACATAGCGCCGGGTTACGATCACATTACTTCTGGCATAGGCGCAGCGCAAATTGGTTGGTATGGCTGTGCCATGCTGTGTTACGTGACACCAAAAGAACACCTTGGCTTACCGAATAAAGAAGACGTTAAGCAAGGCTTGATCACTTATAAAATCGCAGCTCATGCAGCCGATTTGGCAAAAGGTCATCCGGGGGCTCAAATTCGTGATAATGCTTTGTCTAAAGCAAGGTTTGAATTCCGTTGGGAAGATCAGTTTAACTTATCCCTTGATCCTATCACCGCTCGTACTTATCACGATGAAACGCTGCCGCAAGCGTCTGGTAAAGTGGCGCATTTTTGTTCCATGTGCGGGCCAAAATTCTGTTCTATGAAGATTACCCAAGAAGTACGGGATTATGCGAAGGGCTTATTGAGCAAAGAGAGTGAAGAGGGTGTTCAACATATTAATGTGAGTGCTCTTGATGCTGAAAGTGGCATGCAAAAAATGTCTGAGCAGTTTCGTGAGTTGGGCAGTGATGTCTATTTAACGACCGATAAATTAGCCGCAGAAAAACAGTCCTAATCTAAGGGAGGATTTATGTCTTTAAAACCTCCTGTTGTTTGGTGCGTGGGTGGCTCGGATTCGTCCGCCCACGCTGGCCTGCAAGCGGATTTACGTAGCGGACAAGACTTGGCTTGTCATGTACAAACTATTGTCACCTGTGTCACAGCGCAAAACTCTAAACAGGTGCGATTGGTCGAGCCAGTTTCTTTGCTAATGTTCAACGAGCAATGGCAAACCCTATTGGACGATATTCCGCCGGATGCGATCAAAGTGAGCCTTTTGCCGTCAGCAGAGTTGGTGCTAGCCTGCTCGACTTGGTTAAAACGCATGAAAGCAGACTACCCTAATTTGTTGGTGGTGTTTGACCCTGTTATGGCTGCCAGCAGTGAGTCGGGAAATCGATTGCAGCAAACTTCTGCTGGGATGAGTTTGTTGGATCATATTTTACCTTATGTGGATGTGATTACGCCGAACTTGATGGAGTTTGAGTTGCTAACTGGTATATCGGGTGAGCAAGGCCTAACCGAGTTGCAAGATTCGCTTAATACTCAATTTAGCTTATCGACCTGCCACTGGTTGTTAAAAGGTGGTCATGGTAGCAGTGAACAGGCAACGGATTGGTTGATAGATAAAACAGCCACAATCGGTTTTTCAACGCCTAGGTTAAATGTTCACAATACACGGGGGACGGGTTGCACCTTATCGACCGCTTTGGCGAGTTTTATTTCCCATGGTTATGATTTATTAGACGCTGTAACTATGGCGAAAGCCTACATCACTGGGGCGTTAAAGTCGGGTGTGAAAATTGGCACCGGGGCGGGGCCATTGGGTCGTCCTGGTTGGCCATTGCAGATCGAAAACCTACCAGAAATTCTCTTGCCAGAAACGAAAGAGCAATCTTATATCAGGGCTTTTCCAGCCATTCCCGCTGAAGAAATAGGCTTATACCCAGTTGTGGATTCAGTGGCATGGTTAAAGTTGGTGCTTGAGAATGGTGTCAAGACAGCTCAGCTGAGAATCAAGGATGCGAGTGCTAAAGGTCTTGCTGCGGATATTCAGCAGGCAATTGATCTGGGTAACCAATATCATGCTCGGGTGTTTATTAATGATTATTGGCGCCTAGCTATTCAATATGATGCCTATGGCGTGCACCTTGGGCAGGAAGATTTAAGCACAGCTAACCTGTCTGAAATTCGAAAGGCGGGATTAGCGTTGGGTATTAGTACCCATGGTTATTATGAAATTGCTCGGGCGCAGTCTATACAACCTAGCTATATCGCTCTCGGTCATATTTTCCCTACGCAAACTAAAGACATGCCATCCCAGCCGCAAGGACTAAAACGCCTTGCGCAATATGCTCGTTTATTGGAGGGGCATTATCCAACCGTGGCTATTGGCGGCATTGATGCCGAACGCGTTCAGCCTGTTGTGCAAACGGGCGTTGATAGCGTGGCTTTGGTGACAGCCATTACTAAAGCGATTGATCCTGAGGCAGCAACGCAATCTTTGCTCACATTGTTTGCCGAAGAAAAGTTAGCGCGCAATGAAAGGGAGGCTTTTCATTGAATATTATTTTGAATGACGAAGCTTTTCATTTTGCAGGAGGCACCCTGTTAGATCTTCTTGCGGTGTTAGGCAAACCCATAGAAGGTGTGGCGATTGCGATTAATCAAAGTATAGTGCCAAAAAGTATCTGGGCTGAAACTCTTTTAGAAACTGATGCTCAGGTGTTTATTTTTGAATCGATAGCAGGAGGGTAGCATGGAATCTTTGATGATAGCAGGGCATGAATTCCAGTCTCGCTTATTCACTGGCACGGGAAAATACGCCAGTGCCGATGCTATGCTGGCCTCTATTCAAGCCAGTGGTAGTGAATTAGTTACTTTATCTTTGCGACGCATGGATTTGAAAAATCAAAGCGACAATATTTTGCTTCCACTTAAACAATTGGGTATTCAGTTGTTGCCAAATACCTCGGGAGCTAGAACCGCAAAAGAGGCGGTCTTTGCCGCAGAATTGGCCAGAGAAGCGTTAGACACAAATTGGGTAAAATTAGAAATTCATCCTGATCCGCGTTATTTGATGCCGGATGCCATTGAAACCTTATTGGCGGCAGAAGAGTTAGTCAAAAAAGGTTTTGTGGTTATGCCCTATGTTCATGCCGACCCTGTGTTATGCAAGCGCTTGGAAGAAGTGGGCTGTCAGTGTGTGATGCCACTGGGGTCGCCGATTGGCTCTAATATGGGCTTGGCGAGCCGCCCCTTTTTGCAAATTATTATCGAGCAAAGTAATGTGCCTGTGATAGTCGATGCCGGAATTGGAGCACCTTCGGATGCGGCCTTGGCGTTGGAAATCGGTGCTGATGCGGTATTGGTGAATACTGCTATGGCGGTATCTGCCCAGCCAGAGCAAATGGGGCGTGCTTTTCGTTTAGCCGTGGAAGCGGGTCGCATGGCCTATGAGTCTGGTCTAGGTGAGAAACGTCAACAGGCTGAAGCATCGAGCCCCTTTACGGATTTTCTAGGGGCACTCTCGTGAATAATACTGTCTCGCCAGTTCGCTTGTTGACTCAAAGTCCCGTGACCGAGGGGCATTTTAGTGCAGAATTGGAAGCTTTATCTTGGCAAGGAATATCAGCTTCCCATCAAGCAAAAACCGAACAGGATGTCCGGCTCGCCCTTGCTAAGCGACGCTTAAATATTGATGATTTTACAGCTTTAATCTCGCCAGCCGCGGAACCTTTTTTATTCGCCATGGTGACAAAAAGCGAACAACTTACTAAGCAGCGTTTTGGCAATACTATTAGTCTGTTTGCCCCTTTGTATTTGTCTAACACCTGTGCCAATGAATGCACCTACTGTGGCTTTTCCATGAGTAATGCCATTAAGCGCTTAACCCTCAATGAAACTCAGGTTAAAAGCGAAGTTACGGCGATCAAGGCGAAGGGGTTTGATCACCTGCTTTTGGTAACAGGGGAAACGAACAAGGTTTCCATGCCGTACTTTGAACGCATGATTCCGCATATAAAACCGCATTTTAGCCAGCTTTCGATGGAGGTTCAGCCACTGGATGCGGAGCAATATAAAAAGCTGAAAACTATTGGCTTGGATGGTGTGTTGGTTTATCAAGAAACCTACCGGCGTAAAACCTACCTTGAACACCATTTACGTGGCAATAAATCGGACTTTAATTATCGTCTTGATGCACCGGATCGTATTGGTCAGGCAGGTATCCATAAAATTGGTTTGGGGGCATTACTTGGGTTGGAGGATTGGCGTACAGACTCCATCATAATGGCGCATCATCTACGACATTTACAGAAACGCTATTGGCGAAGTCGGTTTAGTGTCGCTTTTCCACGAATTCGCCCTTGTGAGGGCGGGATAGTGCCAAAATCCGTGATTTCGGATCGACAGCTGGTTCAGCTGATCGCTGCATGGCGCTTATTTGATGCAGACTTGGAAATGAGCCTGTCAACCCGTGAATCCCCCGAATTTCGTGACCATGCGGTGCGTATGGGGTTTACCACTATGAGTGCTGAATCCAAAACCCAACCGGGTGGCTACGCCGAAGATGCGCAAACGGCCCTTGAGCAATTTGAAATCAGCGACGAACGCTCTGTGAATGACATTGCTGCCATGATCCAAACCCAAGGTCGAGAGGTGATCTGGAAGGATTGGGACCCAGCACTTTCCCATTGTGATTAAACTTATGGTTACAGATCCGCTGCTGTTCGATTTATTGTAAATGCTTTAGTATTTGGCTTTTAATTCCATGGTAGATAAGAGGCAATAATGGCAAAACTCAACTTCAGTGATGAAGACAAAAGCCGCATGACAAGTAAATTGAAAAATTACTTGGATCAAGAGTTTGATATGCCGATTGGCACCTTTGAAGCAGAGTTCTTTCTAGACTTTATCGCAGAGCAATTTGGAGCAAAGTTTTATAACAAGGGCTTATCGGATGCCCAAGAAGCCATGATGGGACGAATCGAAACCATCAATGATGCTATCTATGAATTGGAAATGGCCGAGTAATAACTTGAACTGAATAGCGTTGAAAGCGGATTAAAAGGTAGTGCAGGCGGTGTTTTTCGAAACTACCGCCTACCTCATAGAAACACCGTTTTGCATCTTCTTCATATGGGGAGGAAGTGACAAGTCAGTGGTTTTAGCTAGCTATTGTGTTGAATAACTCAAAGTAGGTTGGGAAGGTTTTTGAGGTACACCCTGGGTCGTTTATGGTGACTGGTGTATCCGCAAAAGCGACCAGTGAGAAACACATGGCGATGCGGTGGTCGTTGTAGGTATCGATGGCCACATGTTGCAGTGTTTCAACGGGAGTTACTGTGATGAAGTCGTCCCCTTCAATTACTTCCGCACCAAGTTTTTTCAATTCCGTCGCCATGGCATATAAACGGTCGGTTTCTTTTACTCGCCAGTTGTAGATGTTGCGTATGGTGGTTGGACCTTTGGCGAATAGGGCCGTGGTGGCAATGGTCATGGCGGCATCTGGAATGTGGTTCATGTCCAAATTTACACCGTTTAGCTCATAACGTTCAGATTCAATCCAAGTTGGGCCGTAGGTGATTTTTGCCCCCATTTTCGCTAACACATCAGCAAATTTCACATCCCCTTGTACACTGTCAGAACCCACCCCATGAACCTTGATTTTACCGCCAGCAATAGCGGCTGCTGCAAGGAAATAAGAAGCAGAAGAGGCATCTCCTTCCACCATGATTTCACCCGGGCTGATATAGCTTTGCTGACCTTTTACGACAAAGGCTTGGTAGTTTTGATTTTCTATTTCTACGCCGAATTGTTTCATCACGTGTAGGGTAATGTCGATATAAGGCTTAGAAACCAATTCGCCATCAACCTTGATGGTTAGATCATCTTGAGCCAGTGGGGCACTCATTAAAATAGCGGTTAGAAATTGACTGGAAATATTGCCTTTAATAGAAACCTCACCACCCGATAGACCATTTGTCTTGATATGAAGTGGTGGGTAACCGGCTTCACCTTCATAGCTTATGTCGACACCAAGATCCTGTAAGGCTTCCACTAGATCACCGATAGGGCGCTCGTGCATACGAGGTTCACCATGGAGGTGGAATTGGCCTTTACCTAGGCAAAGCGCCGCAGTAAGAGGGCGCATGGCGGTACCAGCATTACCTAGGAATAAGTCGCCTACTTCCGCATTAATTGGGCCACCAAGACCTTCTAGAATACAGGTGGTACCTTGGTCTTCTAGTGAGTAGTTGACGCCAAGTAACTTTAGGCTATTCAGCATGTGCTTAATGTCATCGCTGTCTAGCAGGTTGGTGATTTTGGTCGTGCCTTTGGCCAAGGTTGCCAAGAGTAAAATGCGATTTGAAAGGCTTTTAGAGCCGGGAATTTGGATTTCCCCTTGAGCTTTTGAAAGAGGGCCTAGTGTTATTGAATTCATTATTAAGTCCGTCACAGTGTGTGTTTATTGGAGGTGAGTTTTCGCTGCGATTAAATAAAAAGTGTTAAGTGGTGCTCAATAAAATGTCCATCTGTAATGTGGTCGCGTCACTCTGTATGATGAGGTCGGTCTTGAATGCTGCATAGTATACATTTGCAGGCTGGCTATGTCAGTTACTAGAGACAAGCTTGTGTTGTTGTGATGATGACTTAAAATAAGTGACATTAAAAAAAATTATAAAGGAGTATCGTCATGCGACATCAATATCATCCCCTGGGTTTTGAAGGGTCTCGTATTGCGCAGGGCTTTTGGCGTACCCATGAATGGAATATGTCTGCTTCGGAGCGTTTGGGATTCATTGAAGCCTGTTTGGATTTTGGGGTGACGACGTTAGACCATGCGGATATTTATGGTGATTACCAATGTGAAGTCTTGTTTGGTGAGGCTTTAAAATTAAAGCCAGCGCTGCGAGATAAAATGGAGATAGTGACCAAGTGTGGGATTTTACTGCCTTCTGATAATCGCCCCGATATTGCAGTGCATCGCTATGACTATCGCGCTAAACATATTTTAGAGAGTGTTGATCAATCCCTTGCTAAGCTAGAGTGCGAATACATTGATACCTTATTGCTGCATCGTCCTAGTCCTTTGATGGATGCCGATGAAATTGCTCAGGCGTTAGACTTATTGTTTACCCTTGGTAAGGTCAAGCATTTCGGGGTTTCAAATTTTAGTGCTGCGCAATTTGATTTATTACAGTCTCGTCTTGATGCTCCCCTAGTCGTGAATCAACTTGAGTTATCACCTTTAGCCTTGCAGCATTTTGACGATGGTAGCCTTGATCATGCCCAACGTCATGTTGTGACGCCCATGGCTTGGTCGCCGCTGTCAGGCGGTGCTTTGTTTTCGGGCAAGGATGAAAAGACGTTAAGGGTAAGGCAAGTGTTAATGGCGATTGCAGAGTCTATGCAAATCTCTATCGAGCAGGTGGTTGTTGCGTGGCTTCTGAGACACCCGTCAGGAATTTGTCCTGTTATGGGATCTGGGAAAATAGACAGGCTGCGGTTGGTGGTTGAATCTCATGATTTGGTGCTGAGTGATGATGATTGGTTCCGTGTTTGGGTTGCCTCTCAAGGACATTCTGTACCATAACCCTTGCTTTAACGTTGGAAGCTGACGTGCGATTTTGACTGCTAGATTGATTGTTTTGTTGTGGAGCGTGAGAAAATCGTAGTGTTTCGTAATTTGTTGGCGGAAATGGCGTGGTTATTACTTATACTGAAATCATGTTAGTTGCAGATTGAGGGTTCTAAAATGAAACAAAATTTTTTTTTCTATATTACGGTTCTGTTCGCAGTCTTTGCTTTTTCTGGGGCGCAGGCGAAAGATTTATCTAAACCTAGCGGTAGAGTCATTTTGACCGTGACGGGTAATATTACTCATACCAATACCAATAATGGTACTGCAGAATTTGACCGTGACATGCTTTTGGCCTTAGGTGTATTGAGTAAAAAAACCACAACACCTTGGTCAGAAGGTGTCGATGAATATCAAGGACCTTTACTTCGGTCTGTGATGGAAGTCGTTGGTAGCAAATCGAAAACCTTATCTGTGAAGGCTTTGAATGATTATGCTGCGCTAATGCCTGTGCAGGATGCTTACGACTACCCTGTTATCCTTGCCATGGATATGAATGGTGAGCCGATGAGCGTAAGAAACAAAGGACCTCTTTTCATTCTTTATCCTTTTAGTGATATGCCTAGTTTAAACAATGAAGTTATCCATAATCGATCGGTTTGGCAGATAAAGTCTATTAATGTTGAATAATCATTTTCTCTGAGGTTGGGTTTAGTGGCGTCTGTGATATCAAAAAGTACAAAGCGATCATTACCCATTCTGACATTAGTATTTTCTGCGTTGGCTTTTTTGGGCACTGCGGTGATGGTGTTTAGTGAGCTGGTTGAAAAACAACAGGTTATCTTATCTGCTGTTAAGGAAGATGCTTTATGGGCGGCTTATCAGTTAGACAGGGAAACCTTAAAGCTAATACATGCTTTGAAGCTGTTTGAGGATATGGAAAGTGACGAACATCTCTTAGAAGACGCGAGATCCCGCTTTGACATGCTTTACAGTCGGGTCAATATTCTAGCAAAAGGGCAGTTAAGAGATGAATTCGTTAAGCTCCCTAACGGAGCAAGCACACTTCATTTTTTACAAGAACGCTTAAATGAAATGGATCGTTTGCTTTTTATTGAAGGACAAGCCCCTGATGTTGAAGGAGTATTAGCCAAAGCGAATAGCTTTTTAGAAAAAAGTGAATCATTTGTTTTAGGTGTATTGGCTTTTCGTTCTAAAGAAAGAGTGGACTCTAGGGCAGAAACACTAAAGCTATTTTTGTCTTTGGGTTCATCGTTGGCGCTTTTAACGCTAACCATGTCGTTTATTATTGTCATGTTATTTAGGCAGGCGAAAATAAGCCGAGACTCCTATAAGAAAGCCAAAAGATTAACCATTGAATTAAAAGCAGCAGTAAAAACGGCACAACAAGCTTCAACCGTAAAGTCTAACTTTTTGGCAACCATGAGCCATGAAATCCGAACGCCTATGAATGCTATTATTGGGCTGACTCATTTAGTCATTGATAGTGGTATTGATGACAAGCAAAAAATACAGTTAGAAAAAATTCAAAAGTCGACTGAAAGTTTACTTTTTATTATCAATGATATTTTGGATTTCACTAAAATTGAGTCTGGTAAGATGTCTTTAGAAAAAGCACCTTATTGTTTAGATGATGTTTTAGATTATATTTATTACCTCAATAAAGATGTTGCTAGTTCTAAAGGGTTAAGGTTTACGGTAAGCAGAGACTTCTCTATTGCTGGTTTTTTGATCGGGGATAAAATTCGCTTACAGCAAATTTTAATTAATCTGATTAGTAACGCGATTAAATTTACTTCTTCTGGCTTCATCTCGGTAAATGTGTACAAGGGTGGTGAAAATTCGCTTATTTTTGAGGTAAAAGATTCAGGTATTGGCATCAGTAAGGGGGCAAATATTTTTGACGCCTTTACTCAGGCTGATACCAGTACAACTCGGCTTTATGGTGGAACAGGCTTAGGTTTAAGCATCAGTAAGAAGCTTGTTGAGCTACTGGGCGGAAAGGTCAGTTACGATACAGAAATAGGAAAGGGAACTTGTTTTTCTATTAGCCTTCCTTATCAGCCTGAAAGCGCCTCTACTGACTTAAGCGGAAGTGATTTTTTTGTTGTTGAAAATGACACATTAATACGTAGTATACTTTCTTCTCTGCATATTGAACCTATTAAAACCATTACTCTTGATGACGTAGGTGATGTTCAAAAGACTCCAGTTATTGTGAGTGATGAATGGCTAGATACTAGTGAAAAATATGCTAGTAAGGGACTGCCCCCGCTCTTTTACACTAAGGTGTTAGTGATAGGAATGGATGTTGCTGTTTCTCGTAAATGTCTAGTAACAAGCTTGATTACTCCTAAGCAAATTAGCGAAAAATTTTTACAAATTAATGTTGATGGGGAAAAGGTCGAAAAAAAATCTACCTTATCGCGGTTGAGCGAAAGCCAGTCCATGGTAGGGAAAAAGGTTTTATTGGCTGAAGATAATAAGATCAATGCAGATATTGCTAAGGCACTTTTAGAAAAAATGAGCCTCTCTGTTGATTGGGTGGAAAATGGTCAGCATGCCTTTGAGCATGCCACCAATAATCATTATGATTTGATTTTAATGGATATTCGTATGCCTATTATGGATGGCTATGAGGCCAGTGATAAAATTCAAAAGGCGCTTCAAGATAAAAAACCACCGATTATTGCTTTAACTGCAGACAGTTTTACTATGACTAATAAATCAATCTCTAAACAAGGCATTGATGATGTGTTATCTAAGCCTATTGATCCTGCCTTAATGTTAGCCAAACTCGAGTCTTGGATGCCTGAAAAATAGCCAGATAAGTGATACTAGCCTACATCACTGTAGGCATTAGCATCTAGAAACCTCGGTGGTTTCATTTTTCCTTAGTTAACAGCACAACATTTCTTATATTTCTTACCAGAGCCGCATAGACAAGGGTCGTTACGACCAATTTTCATCGCTTCAGAATTAACAAGTGGGGTGTTTTTCTGCACTTCGTGTTCCCCCGAAATATAAAACCATTGTCCTTTTACTTTTTTAAATATAGAGCGCTCACTCAGGCGGCCAATGTGTTTGCCTTCTTTAAAGTGAGCTGAAAAAGCAACCACTCCGGTTTTATCTTTTTCAAGGCCCTCTTCGGTAGCGTTGATTTCTAACTTTATCCATTGGGTCTTCTGATTGCTGTCTTGTATCTCTGCAGCGGTTTGGTCTGGTGATTCTTTTAATTTTTGTGTTGCCGCAATGTAATCAAAGTTGTTAATAGCAAATGCGGTATAACGGGAGCGCATTAAGGATTCAGCAGTGGGGGCCGTTCCTGGGTTGTTATGGTACATGCCACAACATATTTCATAGGGACTTCCCGTGCCGCAAGGGCAATATTCTGGGATTGGCATAGATCAACTCCTTACATCGCCAAATAGCTATCAAGATGCGTATAATACGTTTTTTATTTAACGGCTAACAGGAATTATTTGTGACCTCATCGGTACCGACTTCTTTTTTCTGGTTTGATTTTGAAACAACGGGAACTGACCCTGCACGAGATAGGCCCATGCAATTTGCTGGCATTCGCACGGATCTAGATTTTAACCCTATTGGTGAACCTATCATGCTTTACTGTCGCTTAGCGGAAGACGTTTTGCCTCAGCCTGAAGCTTGTTTACTGACAGGAATTAGCCCGCAAGATGCGAACCGAGAAGGCTTGTGTGAAGCCGAGTTTATGCAGGCAGTAGAAGCTGAATTGTCTTTGCCGGGAACCTGTGCTCTTGGCTACAACTCGATACGCTTTGATGATGAAGTGGTGCGCTATGGTTTTTATCGTAACTTTATCGATCCTTATGCGAGAGAATGGCAAAACAACTGTTCGCGTTGGGACATTATTGACCTAGTTCGCATGGCTTATGCTATGCGCCCTGACGGTATTGTTTGGCCAAAAGGGGAGGATGGTCAGGTGTCAATGAAGCTTGAGGCCTTGACTAAAGCGAATGACATTGCCCATGAGCAAGCCCATGATGCGCTTTCTGATGTTTATGGCACGATTGAAATTGCTAAATTAATCCGTGCCAAGCACCCCAAACTGTTCGATTATTATTTGAAAATGCGTCAGAAACACGAGCTACAGCAGTTTATTGATGTAGTACGACTTAAGCCTTTTTTGCATATATCAGGCATGTTTGGTCAGGCTAGAAAATATGCAGCCTTTGTCGTTCCAATTGCGCCTCATCCGACTAACAAAAATGGTGTCATTGTTTATGATCTCATGGCCGACGCTCAGCCTTTAGTGGACTTGAGTGTTGATGAGATTCGTCACCGCGTATTTACTCGTCAAGATGAGCTGGGTGACATGCAAAGATTGCCGTTAAAGGTGATTCACTATAACAAAAGTCCTGCGGTGGCTCCGGCGACTTTTCTAAAAGATGTGGCGGTTGTAAAGCGCCTTGAGCTGGATGGTGAAGTTTGTCGTCATAATCTTGCCATTATAAAAAGGCAAGCTGGTTTAGCAGCCAAGTTGAGTGATGTGTTCATGCAAGCAGAACGTCCAATTCTAAAAGATCCTGACCTGATGCTATACGCCGGCGGTTTCTTTTCACGTGAAGACAAGGCTCGAATGGAAACGATACGAACAACGCCTGCTAATGCGCTTAGTGAATTAGAAATGTCATTTGATGACCGTCGCTTACCTGAAATGTTGATGCGCTATATTGGTCGAAATTACCCTGATCAATTAAGTGAGCAGCAAAGGGTTGAGTGGGAAGAGTATCGACAGTTGAGACTGCTAGAACAAGACGGTGGTGGTTCTATTGAGATGAACAGCTATTTTGAACGCTTGAACCAGATTGCACAGACGCCAGATTTATCAGCATCTAAGCGGGCAATGCTGCAAGACTTAGCAGATTATGCACAAAGTATTTACCCAATAGGTTGAGGAATAGAGATGAGTGATCAGCATAAAGGAACCCACTGGCTCGTTAGCTTAGCGGCGTTTGTTATTATTTTGGCAGGACTGAAAGCGGCGTCGCAGATTGTGGTTCCTCTTATGCTCTCTATCTTCATTGCGATTATTTGTGCGCCTATGATGGCGACCCTGCGTCGACATCGAGTACCAACTTGGCTTTCTATTCTCTTGGTCGTTGGGTTGATATTAATTGGGATTAGCTCTATTGCATTGTTAGTTGGGTCGGCCATTGATAACTTTTCTGCTCAGTTGCCCAGCTATAAACTGCGTTTTGCTGAAGAGGTTGCAGGCGCTGTTAGTGCCATTAATGGTTTGGGCTTTCATATTTCCTATGACCAAGTGAAAGGCTACATAGACCCCTCCGCTTTGATGCAAATGGTCGTAAATACCTTAAGTGGCCTAGGCAGTGCTTTAACCAATTTGGTGCTGGTAGTCATGACAGTGGTCTTTATCCTATTTGAAGCGGTTGAATTGCCAAGAAAGCTTGCCTTGGCATTAGACGATGCTGCGCAATCTCTAGTTGGTTTTCAGTCCTTTATTAAATCAGTGAATCGTTATTTGGTCATTAAAACCACCGTCAGTGTTTTGACTGGCGTCTGTATTACGCTTTGGTTGTGGGTGTTAGGGGTAGATTTTCCCATCTTGTGGGGGGTCAGTGCTTTCCTATTAAATTTTGTTCCTAACATAGGCTCTATTATTGCCGCTGTGCCTGTTGTTATGTTGGCTTTTGTGCAGTTGGGAGCGTTATCGTCAGGACTCACAGCGCTTGGCTTTTTAATTGTTAATTTAGTGGTAGGGAACTTTATTGAACCGCGTTATATGGGGCGTGGTTTAGGGCTTTCTACGCTCGTGGTTTTTTTGTCTTTGTTGTTATGGGGCTGGGTATTTGGCCCAGTCGGCATGTTACTTTCTATTCCTTTGACAATCATTGTGAAATTGGCATTAGAGGCGAATCCTAAAACTCACTGGTTAGCGATCATGATCGACTCTCATCCAGAAGAAGATAAAGCATAGTTATTTATAATCTCGGTAGCTTAATTTTGCTATATGCTCTATAATTTGCGATCAGGTTTAGTCCTCGGAAACTCTTGTAAGGTACATCTATGGTGATGGGCCTTACCCCATCTCATAAAAAGGTACACATCTACATGTCTGACGCTGATAATCAGCCTACATTCGATTCGTTGGGTTTAATCGCCCCTGTTCTTAAAGCGGTTGCTGACCTCGGTTACGAGCAACCCTCAGCTATCCAAGCGCAAAGTATTCCATATCTATTAGAAGGTCGTGACCTTTTGGGACAAGCGCAAACGGGTACTGGTAAGACGGCTGCATTTGCACTCCCGTTGCTGTCTCGTATGAACGCTGCGGATAAATCGACACAACTTCTTGTCTTGGCTCCAACTCGTGAACTTGCTATTCAGGTTGCTGAAGCATTTCAAAGTTACGCCCGTAATATTCCAGATTTTCATGTTTTGCCCATTTATGGCGGTATGTCTTACGACACTCAACTACGTCAACTAAAACGTGGTGTACAGGTTGTTGTTGGTACGCCTGGTCGTGTTATGGATCACATTCGTCGTAAAACATTGAAACTAGATACGCTTAAAGCGCTGGTGCTTGATGAAGCGGATGAGATGTTGCGTATGGGGTTCATCGATGATGTCGAATGGATCCTTGAGCAAACCCCCCCAACTCGCCAAATCGCTTTGTTCTCTGCAACAATGCCTTCTATTATTCGTCAGGTGGCTAATCGTCATTTAACTAATCCTAAAGAAGTTAAGATTGTTACTAAGACATCTACTGCAACAACCATTACTCAAAAATACTGGCCAGTAAGCGGTCTGCATAAATTAGACGCTTTGACTCGTATTTTAGAAATGAACGAACATGATGGCATGATCATTTTCGTACGTACGAAAGCGGCAACAGTTGAATTGGCTGAAAAGCTAACGGCCCGTGGTCACGCCTGTGAAGCGCTAAATGGTGATATCAGCCAAAATCTTCGTGAACGTACCGTTGATCGCATTAAAAGAGGTCAAATTGATATTCTTGTGGCAACGGATGTTGTGGCCCGTGGTCTAGATGTTGAGCGTGTTAGTCACGTTGTTAACTACGATATTCCATACGATACAGAATCTTATGTACACCGTATTGGTCGTACTGGCCGCGCTGGTCGTTCTGGTACCGCAATCTTGTTTGTTGCTCATCGTGAACGTCGTATGTTGCAAGCTATTGAGCGTGCAACGCGTCAGCCAATTGAAAAAATGCAATTGCCTACGGCAAGTGACATTAACGAACATCGTGTTAATCGTTTCAAGCAACGTATTACTGACACTATGGATAATGAAAACCTTGATTTCTTCATGGAGCTGGCACAAAGCTACCTGAAAGAAAACGAAGTTGATCCAGTGAACATGATTGCGGCGCTTGCTCATATGGCACAGGGTAAAACGCCTTTATTGCTATCGGAAATGGAAGTTCGTCAAGAACGTAGAGAGCGTCGTGATGACCGTGAAGGTTCTCGTGATCGTAATGGTCGCGGAGACCGTGGTGATCGAGGAGAGCGCGGTGCACCTCGTGAGCGTAAACAGCGCCCTGTTACTAAAGATGCAATGCCTCTGAAAGATGATCCAGATACGGCGATGACACGTTATGTTGTTCAAGTTGGTTACAACAATGGCGTTAAGCCTGGCAATATTGTTGGTGCTATCGCTAATGAAGCAGACATTGAAAGTCGTTACATTGGTCACATCGAAATTTATGATGACTTTGCGACTGTTGATTTACCAACTAACTTGTCTACAGACGCGTTAGGTAAACTGGGTAAAACTCGTATTTGTGGCCAACGTTCAGATATTTCGGTACTTGATGATGCTGAAGCACTGAATAAACGTGCCGCAGCACCTTCAGCAGGTAAACGTCCTTCTGCTGGTGGTGATCGTCGCCCAGGCGGAGATCGTCGTCCAAGAAGTGATAGCCGTGAACGTCGTCCAAGAGCGCCACGTAAAGACTCTTAATTACTGCTTTAGCGGGTAATTAATAAAAACCGAATCTTGTAAAAGATTCGGTTTTTTTATGTCTATTACTTTTAGTGGGTAGTTTGGCACTGCCACTTGTTAGATATTCTGTTAAAATCCCGCCAATTTCTTTTCTAACGCAAGGGCCAATGATGAACGAAATTACTATAATTAAGCCAGATGATTGGCATCTACATTTTCGTGATCAAGATATGTTGCTTGAAACCGTTCCAGCAACGGCTCGATGTTTCGAACGTGCGGTGGTAATGCCTAATTTGGTACCTCCAGTGACTACAGCAGAGCTGGCCTTAAGCTATAAAGAACGAATTCTAGCGGCACGTCCAGCAGGCAGTACTTTTACGCCCTTGATGACGATTTACCTGACCGATAAAACCAGTGTTGAAGATATTCAAGACGCTAAGAAGGCAGGTGTACTTGCTGCAAAAATGTACCCAGCGGGCGCCACAACCAATTCAGACTCTGGGGTGAATTCGTTAGAGTCGCTTTATCCTGTTTTCGAAGCCTTGGCTGAAAATGATATGTTGCTGTTGATCCATGGTGAAGTAACACAAAAGCATATTGATATTTTTGATCGTGAAAAAGAGTTTATTGATCAACATATGGTGAATATTGTTAAGCGTGTCCCTAACTTAAAAGTCGTGTTTGAACATATTACCACCAAAGACGCCGCAGACTTTGTATTGAATGCGAGAGAAGGCGTCGCTGCGACCATTACCCCTCAGCATTTATTGTTAAATCGCAATGACATGCTGGATGGTGGCGTTCGTCCACATAATTATTGCTTGCCTATCCTTAAACGCAGTACTCACCAAGAAGCACTTCGTGCAGTGGTGAAATCTGGTTCGCCTAAGTTCTTCCTTGGCACGGACTCTGCGCCTCATGCTAGGCATCGTAAGGAATCAGATTGTGGTTGTGCGGGTTGTTATAGTGCTTGGTCGGCGTTAGAGCTTTATACGCAAGTCTTTGATGAGTTGGATGCCTTGGATAAACTGGAAGGCTTTGCGAGCCTTTACGGTGCTGATTTCTATGGCTTACCACGGAATACTGAGGTGGTTACCTTGGTGCGTGAGGCTTGGGATGTGCCGGAGAGTATTGCTTTGCCGAGTGGTGAGCCCATTGTGCCATTTTTTGCAGGTAAATCTGTGTCTTGGAAAATCAAAACTTAATAATTGGCGTGTTCCCCCTATAAAACGGACAAACATAAAAAGAGCCGAATTTCGCAATGGATTCGGTTTTTTTAGGCCTATAGCTTAAGAAAAGAGTTTGCGTAAAGGAGGTCACTAAGAAACTGACTAAATGGTGCGGATGGAGAGACTCGAACTCTCACGCCGTGAAGCACTGGAACCTAAATCCAGCGTGTCTACCAATTCCACCACATCCGCATGTCGTGTTGACGAGGTGGAATACTACGGATATATCCGTTTGATGCAAGTATTTTTACCCATATTTCACATGATAAAGAGGATTTGTTCTAAGAACCCCTCCTGTTTTTTTACTAGATGAAACAAGGACAGAGAAACGAAAAAATGCTCTAATAATAACGACATCCTATGAACATCCACGTAGAGCATATTATGGAAAGCCGTTCGGTTGAATTGTTTCTAAATCCTGTTGATTTAACAACACTTTTTGTTTTCTTCGCATCTTGGTGGGGATACGCTTTATATGCCCAATATCATTCTAAGCGTCGCCCTTGTCTTGTTAGTGTTTTGCATCAATTTAGATTAGCGTGGATGTCGCGTTTACTAAGGCGAGATAACCGCATCGCCGATGCTTCAGTGATGGCGAATTTGGAGCGTAGTAGTTTATTTTTTGCCTCTAGTAGCTTGCTGATTATTGCTGGCTTGTTTACGGCATTCAACTATTCTGAAAAGGCCCTAGGTATTCTTTCTGACTTTTATTTGTTAGCACCCATGAGCCAGCAGGAATGGGAGTTGAAAATCATTGTGTTGGTGGTGATTTTTGCCTATGCCTTTTTCACTTTTACTTGGTCTATTCGCCAGTATAATTTTTGCTCGGTTTTAGTGGGCAGTGCGCCTTTGGCGACCGAGCGTGGCATTGAAGAAAGTGAACGTGAAATGTACGCAAATCATATGGCACAAATCTGTAGTCTAGCGGCGAACCAGTTTAACTATGGTTTACGTTCTTATTATTTTGCTATGGCGTTTTGTGGCTGGTTTTTAGGCCCTTATTTTTGTATGGCGGCCAGTGTTATGGTCGTTGGTGTGCTATATCGTCGTGAATTTCGTTCTAAAACCTTCAAAACCTTAAGTCGTGGACTGGTGATGAAATCCCATGCTTCCTAATTTCCCCAAACCTTTGCCAGAAGACGATAAGCCGGTTAATCGCACGGTAAAAGTGGATGACAGGCTCTATCAATATTTAGTAGACGTGTCTGTTCGTGAAGCGGATCTGTTAAGAGCATTACGTCGTGAAACCGCTCAATATCATATGGCGCGCATGCAACTTTCTCCAGAAGTAGGGCAGTTGTTGGCTTTACTCATTAAACTACAGGGGGCGAAAAAACTCTTAGAAGTCGGGGTTTTCACTGGTTACAGTACTTTATCTATGGCGTTGGCTATGCCTGATGATGGCGTGCTTTACGCGATAGAAAAAAAGCAAATGTGGTTGGATATAGCAAGACGTTACCTTGAGCAAGCTGGGGTAATAAATAAAGTGAAGACCCATTGCAGTAAAGCCATGCCAGTGCTGGAGTCATTATTGGAAAATGAAGCGGAAAGCTTTGATTTTATTTTCCTCGATGCCGATAAACAGAACCTAATTGCCTATTACCATCTGAGTAAAAAGTTACTAAAGTCGGGAGGCTGTATGGTGATTGACAACAGCTTATGGTGGGGCAATGTAGCAGATGAAGCCTTTGATGATAAAGATACGCGGATTGTCCGTGAACTAAATAAGTTGATTCATCAAGATGCTGACGTGGAACTTTCCTTGTTGCCAATAGGCGATGGCTTAACCATTGTTCGGAAATCATAGTCTGTCATTGCGTTATTCTTACCTCTATAGTCCCTCGTAATTAGCCTTATTGCTTATATCCCTAACTTTTTTGTGAGTTTTTACTTTTTTGCAGTGTCGGCCTCTTGAAATTGCTCTAAGAGGCTTTATGTATGTTGCACAAGCAAAAGTAATACGCCTTTGATTCTATTACCAAAGGTTCATTCAAATAGGAGCAATCTATAACATGTCAACCGATACTCAAAAAGAAACGTTAGGGTTTCAAACAGAAGTAAAACAACTTCTACATTTGATGATCCACTCTTTGTACTCAAACAAAGAAATCTTTCTAAGAGAGCTTATTTCTAATGCATCAGATGCCGTAGATAAGCTTCGCTTTGAGTCTGTCGCTAACTCGGACTTATTGGCAGAAGATCCCAATTTACGAGTGCGTGTCGAATTTGATAAGGAAGCGAATACTGTCATCATTGATGATAATGGTGTGGGTATGTCTCGTGAAGAGGCCATCACCAATCTAGGTACAATCGCAAAATCTGGTACTTCTTCATTTTTAGAGCAATTGAGTGGTGACCAGAAAAAAGACAGC
The DNA here is from genome assembly GCF_016463975.1 of Marinomonas transparens. Classification (GTDB taxonomy): domain Bacteria; phylum Pseudomonadota; class Gammaproteobacteria; order Pseudomonadales; family Marinomonadaceae; genus Marinomonas; species Marinomonas transparens. Next base: position 86,847 of record NZ_JAEMNX010000008.1, read on the forward strand.
CAATTGATTGGTCAATTTGGTGTTGGCTTTTACTCTGCCTTCATCGTGGCAGACAAGGTGACGGTAGAAACACGCCGCGCGGGCTCTGCTGAAAACGAAGCCGTACGTTGGGTGTCTGATGGTTCTGGCGAATTTACCATTGAGAACATTGATAAAGCGTCTCGCGGTACGCGCATCACGCTGCACCTAAAATCAGAAGAAAAAGATTTCGCTGATAATTATCGTCTACGTTCTTTGGTGACTAAATATTCTGACCATATTTCTATTCCTGTTGAGATGGAAAAAGTGGTTTATCCAGAAATGGATGAAGAGGGTAACCCTAAGCCTGTTGACGAAAACAAAGCGCCAGAGTTTGAAGCGGTTAACTCAGCGAAGGCACTTTGGACTCGTTCTCGTACTGAAGTAACAGACGAAGAATATCAAGAGTTCTATAAGCATATTTCCCATGACTACCAAGAGCCACTTAAATGGTCTCATAACAAGGTAGAAGGTAAGCTGGAATACACCAGTCTGTTTTATATTCCTTCAAAAGCACCCCATGATCTTTGGAACCGCGACATGCAACGTGGTCTGAAGTTGTATGTACAGCGTGTGTTCATTATGGATGAAGCGGAAGCTTTCCTACCACCTTACATGCGCTTTATAAAAGGTGTCGTGGATTCCAATGATTTGTCTTTGAACGTCTCTCGTGAAATTCTGCAAAACGACCATGCCGTTGACTCTATGCGCGCTGCATTGACTAAACGTGTGTTGGACATGTTGTCTAAAATGGCGAAGAACGATGCTGAAACGTACCAGTCTTTCTGGAATGAATTCGGTAATGTGCTGAAAGAAGGTCCAGCAGACGATATGGGTAACAAGGATAAGATCTCTGCCTTGTTGCGCTTTAGCTCTACTCACACGGATAAAGTGGATCAAACTGAATCCTTGGCCGATTACGTATCTCGTATGGCGGAAGGTCAAGACAAGATCTACTACATCTACGCTGAAAACCACAATACGGCGAAAAACAGCCCACACCTAGAAATCCTTCGTAAGAAAGGTTTTGAGGTCTTGTTGCTAAGTGATCGTATTGATGAGTGGATGATGTCTTCTCTACAAGAGTTTGACGGTAAGTCTTTCCAAGACGTTACCAAAGGCAAGCTTGATCTAGCGGAAGAAGAAAACGAAGACGCAAAGAAAGAGAAAGAAGAAAAAGCAGAGCAAATGAAGCCGCTGCTTGATCGTATGAAAGCTGTATTGGAAGACAAGGTAACAGGGGTGAATACCACTGATCGTTTGACGAACTCACCAGCTTGCTTGGTGGTTGGCGAATACGATATGGGCCTACAAATGCGCCGTTTGCTTGAGCAAGCAGGTCAGCAACTTCCTGAGTCTAAACCGACGCTTGAAGTGAACCCTGATCACCCAATCGTGGTGAAAATGGATGCGGAAGCTGATGAAGAACGTTTCTCAGATATGGCGTGGTTGTTGTTCGAACAAGCGACCTTGTCAGAAGGTGGGCAGCTAGAAGATCCAGCGACCTTTGTTAGCCGTATGAACAAATTGATTGTACAGCTAAGTCAATAATACGCTTAGAGCGTTATTTGAAAGCCCATATTCTGCGATGAATATGGGCTTTTTTATTGTCTCAAAATCGTATATTTTCTAAACAGCTGTTAAGGAATAGCAGTGTTGATTATTCAAAGGAGTGAATGATGTCTTTTATAAAGCAATGTATTTTGTATTTATTGTTTTTCCCTGTGGGGTTATTGGCGCAGCCAGAGGTGCAACTAGCCAAGCGTTTTTCTGATTCTGTACAAGCCAGCGAGTACTTTATTAGTGAAAAATACGATGGTGTTCGAGCAATCTGGACAGGAAGAGAGCTGCTGACGAGAAAGGGCAATCCTATTCATGCGCCACGTTGGTTTATCGAGCATCTTCCGCAAGTTTCGTTAGATGGTGAGCTCTGGTCAAAACGGAAGGACTTTCAGTTTGTCCTATCGACGGTGACCAAAGATACGCCTGTTGATGCCGAATGGCGAAAAATTACCTACATGGTGTTTGACGCGCCAGATCAAGAGAAAAAAGAAACCTTTCAGCAGCGTGTCGCGAATTATACCCGTGCCATTCATCGTATGAATCTACCTCATGTTAAGCCAGTGGCACAACTCTCAGTGACCAGTAATGAAGAGCTAAAGCAATTATTGGATAAATATGTTGCTGAAGGGGCTGAAGGTCTAATGTTGCACCGCAAATTGGCTCGATTTGAAAGTGGCCGAACAGATAATCTTTTAAAGCTCAAACCCTATATGGATGACGAAGCTATTGTGGTTGAGGTGTTACCGGGTCAAGGCAAGTATGAAGGTAAGATGGGATCTTTATTGGTAGAAATGCCATCGGGTATTCGCTTTAAAATTGGCAGCGGATTTAGTGATGAAGAAAGGGCACATCCGCCAATTATAGGCGATAGGGTCACTTACCGTTATCATGGCTTGACTAAAAATGGCATACCAAGGTTCGCGAGCTTTATACGCATTCGCAACACCGAGAATTAACCTCACTTGAGCGTGATGCAGACACTAGGAGCGGTGATCATAGGGTGTTGTTAGCGCAATGTAGCTTAAAAATATTTTTAAAGCGTTGGGCAGAATAGGCCGTGTAGTGTCTGTATCAGTTCTTTTACTCTAGGGTCGCCTATGCTGTAAAAAATGGTCTGAGAATCTCGGCGAGTAGCGACTAATCCATCTTTTCTTAACACCGCAAGGTGTTGAGATAGGGCGGACTGGCTCAACGGCAATTTTTCATTAAGTGCCGTAACAGATAGCTCTTTATTCAATAAATGACATAGCACCATTAGGCGATTTTCGTTGCTCAAAGCTTTTAAAAATCCGGCGGCTTGGGAGGCTTGCTTTAACATATCTTGCATTGCTAACGTTTCATTATTCATTTTTTATTCTCGTTATGTACTGCGCCATCTTATACCAGAAATAAAACCATCCACAGTCTCTGTGGATAAATCTGGGGGTAGGCGCAAATAAAAGTGATTTTCATCAAGGTAGGCGGCTTCTGCATCGAATTGACTGTTTTTTGAACAGTAACCGCCTTAGTCATTTATTATTGATCTAGATTAAATGTAGTCCAAATTGGTGCATGGTCAGACGGCTTTTCTATGCCACGTAAATCATAGTCTACATCAGCATTTTCGAGATAAGGGGTAAGGCTAGTAGAAGACATAATAACGTCGATACGTAAGCCGCGTTTTGGGGTATCGTCAAAGCCTTTTGAGCGATAATCAAACCAGCTAAAGCGATCATTTTTTGTTGGATTTAACTGACGATAAGTGTCTGTTAATCCCCAATTGGACAAAGTGGCAAACCATTCCCTTTCTTCTGGTAAGAAACTGCACTTTCCTGTTTTTAACCAGCGCTTTGCGTTTGCTTCGCCAATGCCTATGTCTAAATCCGTTGGCGAAATATTAATATCACCCATCACAATAATGTGTTCGTCAGGGGAGTGAGAGGCAAGGTAGTTCATTAAATCGGCATAGAATTTACGCTTTGCTGGGAACTTGGTTTCATGGTCGCGGCTTTCCCCCTGAGGAAAATAACCATTAAGTACTTTAACTGGGCCTTTTGGCGTATCAAAAGTGGCAATAATCATACGACGTTGAGCGTCTTCCTCATCACCGGGAAAGCCATATTCTACTTTTGTCGCTTCTTGTTTACTAAAGATCGCTACACCGTAGTGGGATTTTTGACCATAGTAATAAGCGTGATAGCCCACAGACTCTGGGATTTCGTGGGGGAAGGCATCATCGTGGACCTTAATTTCTTGTAGACCAATAACATCTGGCGTGTGTTTTTCAACGAGTGCTTCTATTTGATGTGGTCGAGCACGCAAACCGTTGATATTGAAAGAGACGAATTTCATGTAATGCCTTCTATGAATAAAGTTTTCCTAATCATACCTAGATGTTACAGGCTCATAAAGTGCTTAGTTTTTTTGATTAAGCTAATAGCGCTATTGTTTTTAACATCCTTCAATTGGCCTGCTACACTCAACAGATTATTTCAATGAACTTAAAATGGAGAGCTAGTTAATGGCCTATCAGTACGACTTATTTGTTATCGGTGCCGGTTCTGGCGGTGTTAGAGCGAGTCGAGTAGCAGCATCTAAAGGCTATAAAGTAGCGGTTGCCGAAGGCAGTGCCTTAGGCGGAACCTGCGTGAACATTGGCTGTGTGCCTAAGAAACTTTTTGTTTACGCTTCTGAATATGGTCATGGCTTTGATGAAGCAGCGGGCTTTGGCTGGAAGCATGAAGGCGTGCAATTTAACTGGTCTGTCTTACGCGACAATAAAACTCAAGAAATAGAACGCTTAAATGGCATTTACGGCAACATGCTGGGCAATGCAGGTGTTGAGGTGATTTCTGGCTTTGCTCGTTTTGTGGATGCCCATACCGTTGAAGTGGACGGCAAAACCTACACCGCAGAACGCATTCTTATCGCGGTGGGCGCTAAGCCATTTATCCCAACCTTTACGGGCAGTGACTTGGTCGTCAGCTCCAATGAAATGTTTTACTTAGAATCCCTTCCTAACAAAGCCTTGGTGGTTGGTGGGGGTTATATTGCCGTTGAGTTTGCCGGTATCTTAAACGGTTTAGGGGTGGATACCGCATTGGCTTACCGTGGTGAGCAGTTGTTGCGTGGCTTTGACCAAGATGTTCGTGAATTTGCCAGTGAAGAGTACAAGAAATCAGGCATTGATGTGCGTTTGAATACGGATGTTGAGCGTATTGAACTCGCTGATGCTACCAACCAAAATGGCGCTCGTATCGTTCACTTCAAAGATGGCCGCTCGGAAGAGTTTGGGCTTATTCTTTACGCCACAGGTCGTGTACCCAATGTTGGCTCGTTGGCCCTTGAAAAAGCGGGCATTGAAACCGGTAAAAATGGCGCGGTCATTGTAGACAACAACTTCACCACCTCAGCGGACAGTGTGTTTGCATTGGGCGATGTGACGGATCGCGTGCAATTAACCCCGGTTGCCATTAAAGAAGCCATGGCATTGATCGACTACTGGTTTGAAGGCAAAGACAACAACTTCGATTACGACAATATTCCAACGGCGGTATTTAGCCAGCCTGCAATCGGAACCGTGGGCTTGTCTGAACAAGAAGCCGAGGCCCGTGGCATCGACTTCCGTGTTTATCAAACCGACTTCCGTGCCATGAAACACACACTAAGTGGTGGCACGTCTCGCTCATTGATGAAGTTGTTGGTCAACAACGGCAACGACAAAGTGATCGGCGCACACATGGTGGGCGACTACTCCGGCGAGATTATCCAAGGCTTAGGCATCGCCATAAAAGCCGGGGCTACCAAAGCCGACTTTGATGCCACCGTTGGCGTTCACCCAACCAGCGCAGAAGAGTTTGTCACCTTCTCGGCAGGCTCGTTGAAAGAGCGCAAGTAGCGTAAAAAAAGCGTTGTTTTCAGATATAAAAAAAGACGCCTCGCAGCGTCTTTTTTTGTTCTGAATTAGTAGCAAGTATCAAACTAAAATATTCCCTTTTAAATATTAGAGCTGAACTGTTCAGGCCAAACAGTTAAGTTTTTGATTTTCTTGAGAGGCTTGAGAGATTTGAGACTGACATTCTAATTTTTTAATGAAGATAATGTTTACTCTTACATTTATTTTACAAAACATAGGGATTTTAAGAGCATGAAAAAAATACTTGTTGGTATGTTTGCCGCTTCTGGAATGACATTGGCTCTTGCAGCAGAAACACCTTTTATCGCAGAAGTTTTGATAGGGCAATCAAGTCAGAAAGTAAGTAATTTAGCTGACGGTGATGACTCATCAACAGGAATTCGTCTTGGTTATGAGTTTTCGGATGGTTGGTCAGTAGAAGGTGCGTTTCATGACCATGGTGGTTTTAATTATAGTAGTATTGATGATGACAACAAAGAGTCTATTGACTATTCGACTTCATCGACTACTTTAGGTGTAAAAAAGACATTCGATTTGAGTGAAGGACTTTCACTGAATGTCCATGGAGGCTTGGCACTTTGGAACTTTGATTGGGCTTCTGAAAATACTTCCACGACAACGATAACGACAAAAACGACTAATGATTCGGGATCTAACTCAGGGAGTGATGTGTATTATGGGTTGGGATTGTCTTATGAGTTAAAGCAAAATCTATTGCTCTCACTGGAATATTCATTTCTTTCAATGAGCATTGATTCTGATAAAGTGGATGTAAGTAATTTTGCGCTTGGTCTTGGTTATAAATTCTAATTAATAACCATTAGCTTGTATCTTTAAAACCGTTATCTCATTAGATAACGGTTTTTTTATGGCTATTTTCATATCGTTCTCGAATAAATTGATTTCACGTCCATGGTATTTTTCAAGCTGCCGTCTGGCATCATCATGTCCCCATGAATATAACCGCCTCGGCTTCTATAGACTGGGACCAACTCGCTTTTTCCTTGTTTTGCGGCGATGAGGCTGAGTAGGGCGAGGGGTTCAATGTCATCGAAGCGACAATGTATGTGCTCGGCGCTGGCGGTAAACAGCCCTCGGTTGGCGCTGCGTTTAAAGATGTTATGACCAAGCTGTTCTGCCAATTCAAGGTAGGCGGATTCCTTGGTCGCTTGATGCATTTCGAGCACCGCAAACAGTAATAAAGCGTCGTCTGCTTGGGTATCCAATTTCACCTTAGTGTTTTGCCAATCGCCTAGTTCAAAGTGTTTCGCCATGGCGCACAGGGTAGGCCATAGTTTTTCGCTGCGGCTTTCTACCCAGTTGGTCACGTAGGCGAGGAAGACATGGACAGGAACAGGGCGACGAATAATCTCCACGCCTTTTTTCCCATAGTAACCGTAGCGAGGAATGCTTTGGCCTGTTAAATCTTTACCATCGGCGAACATGGGTTTTATTTCGTTTGTGTCGGCATCGTAAGCATAATGCGCCCACGCTTCTAAGCCTTCTGTTGTCCAATCTAATAATTGTTTGCCATCTTTCCCAAGCTCACGAGCCAATAGGGTTTGTGCTAAGGCGCAATCGCCATAAATGCCTTCTGGGCCGTTAAGGGCTTCTTCGTCCATTTTGAACAACACCCATGCTTCTTTTGCCACATCGCCGTATTCTGGGCCGAACTGGCGTTGTGCTCGGTCTCCCCAAAAAGAGAAAGTGTATTGTGGGTGGCTTTCGTCTTCTGGCGGCGTGCCCGTTTGCATTGGGCGGTTGTACTGGTAGCAACCGAGTTTGGTTATTGGGTGACGGCTATTTATGTATTGACTCATTAAGAATTCAGCCCAAGATAGGGCTTTTTTGTCGTCATCTAGCTTGTAGAGCATGCCTGCGCTGAATACTAGGTCGTTGCCTATATTCACGAAGGACAGGCCTTTCATTTCCCGCAGCGGCTCAAGATTGCTACTTTGTGGTTTATCCCAGAACGTCGCTTCGTTTAACGCCAAGCCATAGCGGCCATGGCGAGACATTTCCATGCTGCTCCAATCGGTCACATGGCAATTCCAAATGGCTTTTATCATGCGGCTGGTGGCAGTGGGATTCGTTTCATGCATGAGCTCGTAATAAGGGCAATGGTGTTTCAGTTCGTGCACCATATTCTTGTTTTCTGGCCCAACGGAATTCATGGTTTTTAGATCAAGGAAAGAGTGTCCGCCCCAACGGATAAGACCACTTGAATCGGCATGATCAAAATGCCAGTTTATCGCGTCTTTCGCCGCTTGTTTGTATTTTGGCTCATGGGTTAACGCGGTTAAGCCACTAAGAAAGCGAAACAGGTTTTGTTGGCTGGCAATGTTCGAAGGTTCCCAAACGGAACCGTCGGTGTTTTTCCAAGTAACAGGCTTGCCTGTAAAAGTGTCGCAACCGTCAAAAAATAGAGGGGTTCCGTGATAAGGATCGCGATAATTTTCAAGAATCGTATCGGCGTATTGAGTCAGGTAATCCAGAATGTCTTGCATGGAATCGATCCAGAGTCTTTATTGTTATTTTTCATAGGGGCAGAGACCTATGAAAATTGAATGACATTGATCTTATCGAATCTGGTTAATTGTTGCCACAATAAATTAAAACGGTGTTTCATTTATTTTATGGGTGGGTTTGAATGCTTTTTATCGTTAATACCATTCAACAAAGGAACACATCGAAGATCTAAGTATCCTTCTTTTATTGAAATAATGGCCTCACTATTTCAGAGGCTGTTGTCTTGATCATGCTTCTCTCTAATGGTGTCTAGTGCATTGATCATGTTGCCATAAGATATGTCATTTTTTGGTAATGATTCTTGTGCGTAAGTTTCAATAGCGGGGCATAAGCGTTAATGAGTCCCTGCATTCAAGTTCGAAGTGCAACACTTTTCATTTCAAGCCGCTAAGTACATCTCTTTCAATACGGTAGTTGGTTGCTTTCACTTTAACCAAAAGCCCCCAAGTGATGATTTTTCTTTTGAACCGTCTGTTTGTTATCGGCGAGAGGGGCCGTCATGTTAGACGCGAGAAAGCATGGATACGTTATCTAGCCTCGGAGGCTCCAACTTCTTGACTCTAAAATGTAAAGCCATATAGCTCTTCTCCATACGTCAAATTTATCGAATGCATAAAGTCTTTACAAAAGTTAACATAGGCCTGCTATAAAAAATTCTTATCAGTGAAAACGGTATTTTTGATAAGGATTAGGATCAGATTTAGTTGGTTAATTTGTATTTTATCTAGAATGATAGGAGTACTTTTATGATAAAAGTCAGTTTGAGGTATCTATATTTCATTAGATCGTTGTGTTTCATCCTGTGTATGGCATTATCGTCTGTTGCCATTTCCCAGCCCAATCACCCGCCGTTAGATCCAGAGGGAAATGGACAATGGGGGCCATTAAAAAGCTGGCCTTTAATCCCACTGCACATGCTTACCCTGCCTGACGGAAAAGTGCTTTCCTTCGGTACCAATGAATATGGTATGCAGGGGGGCTCTTTCATCTTTGATGTTTATGACCCTGTTGAAGATGTGCACTTTACGTTACCCAATCCATTGCCTACGGACATATTTTGTTCTCATATGGCGCTTGACCCTATCACAGGCAAGGTGCTTATTTTTGGTGGCGATGCGCGAAAATCAGGACCAGGACAAGCTCTTGATGGCGTAAATTCCCTGACGATATTTGATCCAAAGACATTTTCTTTAACGGCCGCTACCGACACCATGGAATATGCTCGCTGGTATCCTAGCGTTGTGACATTAGCAAATGGCGAAATTTTGTTGCTTGGTGGCCGAGACTTAGCACAGAACGGCAGTTACATCCCAGAAGTTTGGAATGCTTCAACGGGCTTTCGAACGCTAACCAATGCCGCGATCCCAGAATTTGAAGGGGATTTGAATGACAATGTATCGCTAGATGAAGCATGGTGGTACCCGCATGCTTTTCAGCGTTCTAATGGTGAGGTTGTGGTGATGGATGCCCATGGAAACGACGTTTACATCATGACGACAAGTGGAACAGGAACCATTACTACGGCGGGTACCTTGCCTTTTGATAGCCATAAGATGGATCCATCGATTATGTATGACGTGGATAAAGTCTTAATGGTGGACATCGATGGCGGCCTTTGGTCAGTCGATTTGTCGACTAGCACGCCGAGCTATACAGAAGTCGCACAAATGTCAGACGGCCGCACTGCAGCCAGTATGAATATTCTCGCCGATGGTTCCGTGTTGATTACCGGCGGTACAGATTATGACCAAGTCCTTGTCGGCCAAGGTAGTGATCCGGTCGATTTAATAAACGCTCAGTATGATGCCTTGCGCTATATCCCTCAAACAGATCAACTTCTTACTCTGGAAGCAGAAGAGGTTGCGCGCCTTTATCATTCGGCGGCAGTTCTGCTTGAAGACGGACGTATTCTCTCTGGTGGTGGTGGTGCCCCTGGCCCGCTACAAAACTTAAATGTTCAATTCTTTACACCTGATGTGTTCTATGATGATCAAGGTGAGCTTGCCACATTACCAACCATTGAATCGATTGATAAAGTGGTGGATAACGGCTCAAAAGTCACCATTAAAGTAAATGACTCATCGATAGTTAACCGTGTTGGTGCGGTTCGTTCAGGTTCTGTGACCCATTCCACCAACGCTGATACTCGCTATCTTAGCCTTAATTTCTCAGTGGTCGATTCAACAACGATAGAAGCCGATGTGCCGAATGCCAATACCATGATTCCTGGTCATTGGATGCTGGCGATTGTAGACAATAACGGAGTGCCCTCAATATTCTCTTCAATTGGCGTGGGAGTCGCGACTGACTTTTTTGACGGTTTTGGTCCTTTATCTGCTGCCGCCACACCACTACGAAAAGATCAGCCTAATATCAATGGTGCGTTTAGGGTGGATGCTCTGGTGCGCTTTGATGATCTTGATGGTGGCAATTGGCAACGTATTTTTGATTTCGGTAACGGCCCAGCAACAAATAACATTCTTCTGGGGCAAGTAGGGGCATCAAATACAATACGTTTTGAAATTTATAATGGTGCCGTCTCATCGCTTTTGGATGTGCCAAATGCCATTGTTGAAGGTGAAACGGCTCTGTTTTCGGCCAGTGTGAACGCAGCAGGCTTTATGTCACTTTATAAAAATGGCGCCCTGATCGGATCGATACAGGGGATTGTTCCGCCCGACGTTGACAGAAACCTTGAGCTTGTTGGTTATTCTAATTGGCCGGATGACAGTCCGCTGATCGGTGAAGTTTCGAGTCTTGTGTTTACCGGCAATGTGGATTACCCAGAGTCGGACTACACCCCCGTGCCTACCGGCTTAGATTTTTTTGCTAAAGCCACAGTGCATTTTGACAACCTTAACGGAGGCGGTTGGCAGCGGGTTTTTGACTATGGTGATGGTCCTGCAACCAATAATATCTTGCTTACTCAGGCCTTTTCAGGAAATACATTGCGGTTCTCTTTCTGGAAAGACGATGTGGAACATATACTTGATGTACCGGGTGCCCTTGTGCAGGGCGAATCGGCAAGCTTTATTGCACAAATCACCCAGGATGGCCTGTTGCAGCTATTTAAAAATGGCGACCTTATCGGCAACGTACAAGCACCGACATTGCCGGATGATGCGGATCGGACGAACAAGCTTATCGCGTCGTCAAATTGGGATGCTGATACGCCATTGATTGGTGCTGTTACGGCTATTTTAATTGACGAAAATGGCACTAATCCGATACCGACAGGCTTAGTGTTTTTTGCTGAAGCAACGGTTCGTTTTGACGATATCAGTGCGGGAACATGGCAGCGGGTGTTTGATTACGGAAATGGTCCTGCTTCCAATAATATCATGCTGACACAAGTCGGCGATGGGACAACAATGCGCTTTTCCTTCTGGAAAGGTGGTGTTGAACATATACTCGACATTGCGCAAGCCATTGAGGAAGGTAAGCAAGTCACCTATCGTGCTCAAATTACAACCAACGGCCTCATGTCATTGTATAAAAATGGTGAGTTGATTGGTGAGTTAGAGGCGGCGACAACCCCTGAACGAGAAAACAGACCCAATAAATTGATCGGCTCATCCACTGGAAATACCGGAACCAACCCGTTAATTGGTGAGGTGATTTCCATCATAGTGGATGAAAATGGCAGTCTTCCTTTATTAAGTGACTTTGTCTTTTTTGCTGAAGCAACGGTCCGTTTTGATGATTTGGCAGGGGGCGTTTGGCAGACAGTGTTTGACTATGGTAATGGCCCAGCAGACGATAATATTTTTCTGGCGCAAATAGAAGACAGTGACGACATGCGCTTTACCTTCTGGAGAGACGGGGTGGAATATGCACTCAATATTCCAGATGCCATTATCGAAGGCGAAACCGTCACCTACAGAGCACAAATTACCTCAAACGGACTCATGCAGCTTTATAAAAATGGCGATCTTTTAGGGGAGTATCAAGCCACAACGGTTCCAGCGAATGTTGAGCGAGCCAACAAGCTGGTTGGAGCATCCAATTGGACTGCCAATCCTCCACTAGATGGCGAAATCTTATATATTACGGTTCTTGATAATCTGTAAAGTGGGAAACACAGAGCGTACATCCTAAGAGCTCTTAACTACCCCGTTCTTTCAAAGCCAATCACTCCAAGTGATTGGCTTTTTTCTTATAGAAATATTGAAAATCGTTAACCTAAAGTGAAGTGCAATGGCATTTAGACAAGATAGATATGCGTTCCGAGGAGGATTGTTTTGTGGTAACGAGGGACATATTAATGGGGCACGAACTTTGAGACGTCTGTGCTTTCAAGCTTCTTAACATGTGTGCTCTGTTTATTTTATGGCTCCGATAGGTGTGCGTGGCAGACGCTTTTTGTCAGTGCTTGTAGCTTTGCCACCTCGCTTTGCAAATAGTCCAGTTCTTCCACCGTGATTTCGTAATGTTCTGAATAGCGTGCGTCTATGTAGGCCCGTTGTAGGCGGCGGAAACTGCGTCGATGGAACTTGGAGTTCATCGGGAAAATGTCGGCAAAGGCGAGGTCCTGTTCCGCGCAGAGGTGGTGTAACTTTTCGATGTCGTGGCTTTTCGGTAGGTAGTTGGTACAGACCAACAGGGCGCAGGAAAAAAGCCGTTCAGTCACTTGGTGGAGATCGAACGCGGCTTCATTACCCATGGATTCTTGTCGTGAGAAGTGAAATTTCTTGAAGCTATCTGCCGCTCGACTAAACCATTGATCAAAATGACTTTGCGCAATACTTCTACGTTCCTGATTGTTCAAATTCCCCGGCATGGGCAGCTCTTTGGCACTGTTGCTATACAGCTCTATGCCTTGCTCACGAATGTCTTTAAAGAAGTAATGGCCTTGCTTAAGCTGCTCGCTCACATCGGCGAATGAATGGACGATCAGACCGAGCGGGACGCTTTCAATACGACGCTGTATTTTGTCTTTGGCTCTATACCAAAACTCGTCTTCTTCCACAAAAGCCGCTTGGTTCACAATAACCAAAATGTCGTAATCACTCACATAGCCATTTTGCGGATCGTTTACCCACGTTCCTTTGGCGTGGCTACCAAACAAAATGATTTTGAAAATGCGATAACGGCTTTTTTTCTCCTCTTTATTCAGCAAAAAATCCTCCAAGGTATCGCGAAAAACTTTCACAATGGTTTGGAGTTCTTGCTGTTTTTGTTCGGGGAGGTGATCAAGCGTCGTTTTCATCCGACTATCCTACTACAGACCCGTAAGGCGGGAAAGTTAACCAACGGGGTTTTTCATCGCCATATGGGCAAGGCAGTTGGGCTTTTCAGTCAGCCGTTAAGTCCGACCCTATGAGTGTGTTTTTTGGTCGTTGGGATTGACCTAGAATAGCGACAATAAGAATGAACCCCGCTTCTTTTGTGTAATAAACGACATGTTTACCAAGGGGGAAGTAGAAAACTTTTGGGGATATCTCACCACAGCTTCGCCCCAATCCAGAGTTATCCGCCAAATGTTGAAAGCCTAACAGCAAGGTGGTTTTATGTTTGCATATGTGGTGAATAGCCTATCTAAAGAGAGTTTAGAAACGTTTCACCATCGACAGTCGCACCACTATCTAAATCTTTCTTCGCGTACTCAAAGCAGTGTTTTAGGTAATCACGCTTCATGGCTTCAATTTCTTCAAAGTCTTTCATCGACATCACGACAACCGTGTCTTTACTGTTTTTGCTAATGATGACAGGTTCGCGTTGAGCGCTTAAAAGTAACTCACCAAAATTTCTCTTGGCATCGTTTGCCGTTAACCTATACATAATTGAGTTCCATTTTTTAGAATGACGAAAAAAGTATAATTTATAGCATGTTTAATTAAAGCGATTAAATCGTGCGATTTGCTTTTTTTTTCAAAGAGAGTGAGGAAGTTGGAGTAATGTTTTACTAACAGACGAACTTGAACCGAGAGACACACCGCCAACAACTAATCCAATACAATTCATTGATGTGTTAAAGAAAACTCACAAATATAGTGTGGTTTTATGAAAGGGACTTGTAGTAATGTTTTAAGCAAGAAAGGGAAGCAGTGATAGATGGATTTTTCTTACAGAGTAATTCCGAAACACCCCCCTTGTACAAGTACAGATGGCACTAGTATTTGAAAAAACTGTGGCCTAAAAATTGTTTATTTATTATAAAAATTCGGAGTATTTGTATGCCCTATGAATTGGATAAAAGGCTAGTTATCGGTGTTGCTTCAAGTGCAATGTTTGATTTGACAGAGTCGGATAATGTTTTTCGTACAAAAGGTGAAGAAGAGTATCGGAAGTATCAATCGGAGAATGTTAATAACCCGTTAAATAAGGGAATGTCATTTTCGTTTATAAAACGCTTACTTTCTCTTAATAACTTGAGTAAAAAACCTGACTCAGATCCATTAGTTGAAGTTGTACTATTATCACGTAATGATCCAGATACGGGGCTTCGTGTTATGAAATCAATTGAATATCATGGTTTGCCTATTTCTCGTGCGATTTTTATGCAAGGTAAATCACCTTATGAATATATTCCAGCGTTAAGTATTTCGTTATTTTTATCAGGTAATTCAAATGATGTAAGAGAAGCTATTGGATTGGGTTATCCAGCGGGTCATGTAATAAAATCAGCAATGATTGATGAGGATGATGTAGATTTAAGAATTGCATTCGACTTTGACGGCGTTTTAGCAGACGATGAATCTGAAACTGTCATGCATAATACTAATGACGTTAAACAGTTTCATGAGCATGAAACAAAAAATGTTTTGCAGCCGCATAACCCTGGACCATTGAAAGAATTCTTGGTGAAAATCTCAGCTATTCAAAAAATTGAAGAAAAGAAAAAGCAATCTGAATCTGAATATCGAAACCGGCTAAGGGTTTCAATTGTTACTGCTCGAAACGCTCCTTCACATGAAAGAGCATTGAATACTCTGAAAATGTGGGGGGTAACTACAAATGATGCATTTTTCTTAGGCGGAGTTGATAAAGGCTTAATACTAGAGGTGCTTAAGCCACATATTTTCTTTGATGATCAATCGCAGCATTTGAACTCGACCAGTATCGTTGCACCTTCGGTTCATATTCCATTTGGTGTGAAAAATACTTAAGGATTGTGGGGGGATTTTATTAATTTCAAGAGAATCTCTACACACTAAGATTTATTTTTTAAATTTTAGTGTGAAAAATTAATTAAATAATGAATTTCTTTTAAACGAGTCTTCTTTGTCTTTAATTATAATTAGGTAGTGATGGTAAATTCAATTTTAGATATGAAAAAAGGAGAGTTACATGTTCATCTTAATGGATTAGTAAGCTCGGAAGTTGTAATTAAATTACTCGAAAAAAGTGCAGTTGATATACCACAAAGTTTTGATTTGAAAAAAGATCTGAATATTTTAGAGCCTGCTAAGAACTTAACTTCGTATCTTAAACCTTGGGATGTTTTAAGGCTCATACCTAAAAGCAGATCTGATTTAACTTTGATTGTATTTGATTCATTTGAAAACCTAAGAAAAAGCAATGTGAAATTTGTCGAAATTAGGAATAGCGTTTTATATATAGCCTTACTCAATAACGTTAACATCGAAGTGGCAATGTCTTGGTTATTAGATGATATTTCAAGAGCATCTGAATATTACAAAATTAAGGCTGGATTAATATTAACGGTTACTAGAGGTAAATCTTCTTTAGAAATCCTCCGGTTGCTTTTAAATGCTTATGTAAAAATAGGAAAGCCTGAATTAATTGTTGGATTAGACTTAGCAGGAGATGAAGCTCTTGATTATCCTAATGCACTGCCATACGAGTTTATTCGCGCTAAAACTGAATTTGGACTAAAAATCACTATACATGCCGGTGAAACAGGGTGTTTTGAAAATATAGAAACAGCTGTAAATGATTTTAAAGCTGATCGAATTGGACATGGAACAGCCGCTATAAAATCTCAATCTACTTTGGAGTTACTTAGAGAAAAAGATATATGCGTCGAAGTTTGTCTTATAAGTAATAGATTGACTAATGCAGTAGGTGAGGGTGAATTACATCCTGTAATTGAATTTATAAATCATAAGGTTCCCTTTGTAATATGCTCAGATAATCCTTCAATACATGCATCGAGCCTTACAGATGACTATTTAGAGTTTTATCGTGAGACAAGTTCGTCACAGCATTTGCACGATATGTATAGGAATCAAAAAAAATATAGTTTTATTAAGGGACTGTATGGAAATTAACTTCGTTACAAAGAACCCATATAAATTCCTAGAAGTGGAAGCTATTTTGGGAGGTGTTGGTGTTTCAATAGTCCATGCGCCACTGACAATTCATGAAATACAGACAGAAGATATTAATCTTATTGTCAGGGATAAGGCTTTAAAAGCGTTCAGCAAAGTTGGGCGCCCTGTATTTATTGAGCATACAGGGTTATATATTGATAGCTTACAAGGATTTCCCGGTGGTCTAACTCAGGTTTTTTGGGATAAATTAAAGGCAGAAAAGTTCTCTGAATTGTTTGGTGGGTTAGAAAATACATTGTTAACTGCAAAAACAGTCATCGCATTCTGTGATGCCAAAAAAGTTTATACTTTTGAAGGGGCTATAGAAGGAAACATTGCTCCTGAGCCAAGAGGCAGCAGGGACTTTCAATGGGACTGTGTCTTTATACCAAAAGGTTTTCAAGATACATTCGCTGAAATGGGCGAAAAAAAGAATGAAATATCTATGCGGAAATTAGCTTTTGACAATTTTAGAAATTTTTTAGTTTCGGAGTTTTTGTAATGGATGACCTTGTAGCATCTTATAGAGAAAGAAATGTCATCCTTTTTGTGGGCGCAGGCATATCTAAAAACCTTGGTCTTCCTACATGGTCAGAACTAATAGATCATGTTGCTGATGAACTAGGGTATGATCCTGAAATATATAAGTCTTTTGGTGATAGTTTGGCCTTGGCTGAATACTATAGGCTGAAAACAGGTAGTATTGGTCCTCTCCGAAGCTGGATGGATACAAATTGGCATTCTGCCAATGTAGATTTGCAAGGTTCTAAGCTTCATGAGCTTATTGCAAATTCGAAATTTCCAATGGTTTATACTACGAATTATGATCGATGGTTAGAAAAATCGTATGAACTATATGAAAAGCAATACACAAAAATTGCGGGCGTATCTGATATTGCCAAGATTAAAGACGGAGTAACTCAAGTTATAAAATTTCATGGTGACTTTGATAACGATGACACTATTGTATTGGACGAGTCAAGTTACTATGAGCGGTTAGAGTTTGAAACTCCTTTGGATATAAAACTTAGATCAGATGTTCTTGGAAAATCCGTATTATTTATTGGATACAGTCTAACGGATGTGAATCTTAGGTTTCTTTTTTACAAGCTAGCCAAATTATGGAAGTCTAATAACGGAGGTGGGGTTCAGCCTAAGTCTTATGTTTTTACACATAGGCCAAATCCGATTCAAGAAACAATATTAGAACAATGGGGTATAAAAATGCTTACCTCAAAGGAAAATGATCCGCAAAAAGCATTATTAGAGTTTCTAGCTAAGTTCCAGTAATCCAGCAACTCCTCAAAGCCAATCCCAGTGATTGGCTTTTTCATATAGGCAACCATTAACCCTAGTAAAGCCAAATGACGTTCCGACGAGGTAGGCGCGAGTTTCGAGGAGGAATGTCATTTTGCGGATACGAGCCCAACTTTCTCTAGAGCTTTAATCATTGACAGTGTCTTTAAACAGGTGCTATTAATCGACCTATTAATAAAAGGAGCAGTAGCATGGCAATTAAGTTTTCTGAAGATGTTATCCCTCTTTCCGATTTAAAAGTGAATCCGGGGAAGGTAGTAGGGCGTACGAGTGAAACACATCGTCCTATTCTCGTAACAAGTCGAGGCAGAGGTGTTGCGGTTGTTCAAGGGGTTGATGATTATGAAAAAACAGCCGAAGAATTATTGTTCGTAAAAGCTGTGGCTAAAGGGCTTGCAGATATTCGAGAGGGAAATACCCTAACTTTGGATGAAGCCAAAAAGGCGCTGGGTATTTGAATGAAGTTAGTGATTGCAAAGTCCGCATTAGATGACCTTCAAGATATTAAGTTGTATTACCAAGAGCAAGGCGTTCCTAATGTAGGCCAGAAAATGGTGACTTCTATCTTTGACAAAATACAAACTCTGACAGAACACCCTGATTCGGGTCGAAAAGTGCCTGAATTTGATCAGGAAAATATTCGTGAAATTATCCATCCTCCCTTTAGAATCGTCTACTTGCGAAATACTGTAAGAATTAGTTTAGTCAGAGTCTGGCGTAGTGAAAGGCTACTGTTACTTCCAGAAGAGTGACAGTAAATAATTCGGCTCAAGGGTCAAAGTTGTCGATTTAATATATGCAAACCATCAACTGTTAATTCTAAGTAAAGCAAAATGACATTCCAACGAGGTAGGCGCGAGTTTCGAGGCGGAATGTCATTTTGCGCATACGAGCGACCCCATCCTAACTTTTCCCTTGAAAGCCATAAGGGGAAGGGATTTTGCAGATTGTTTGCCTCACTTGCCGCGCTTGTAACCTTGATAAAGTAAAGCGGTAGCCATCCAGAAATGCCATAATAGCCTTCATCATGAAGGGCTTAGGTTGCACGATGGATTCACGAGAGTTAACGGTAGAGCTGGACGGTAAGGCGTTTGACGCAAAGACGGGTGATAACTTGCTTGAGTCTTTGTTGTCTCAAGGCGCGTATGTTCGCCACGGTTGCCGTGCGGGTGCCTGTGGGGCTTGTCGCCTTTATGACCAGCAAAACTGTGAATCCCTTTTATCCTGCCAAATGTCTGTGTTTTCTTCGATGGTGTTATCAAGCTATTCGCCGTCTGCGTCTTTTCCCTTTTCCATTGTTTCCCTACAAACCCTCAGTGACGCTGCCATGGAACTGACCTTGCTCGGGCCCAGTGATGAGTCCTTTGGGGATAGGGTGTCGGTGGCTTTCTCGCCTGAAGCCGTATTCTTTGAACACATGGCATTAAATCAAGCCGGTGCGCCGTTAAAAATCATTGTCCAGCAAGCGTCATTGCCTGCCACCGTCTGGCAAGCAGTATTGTCCTTGTCTGTGGGGGACAAGTTACCGGTTCAGCTTTCATCTGGTGTCCGCAAAGGTCGCTTGTTGTATGAAATGGGCGTGGCAGATTCGCCCGTTATGGTGATCGCATCGCCAGAAAATGCCTTATTTGAAGGTTACTGGCGCGAGGCTTTGCAGCAGGCTGCTGCGAAGGTGCTGGGCTTTTTTGCTTTCTCTCCATCGGTCGATGTACCTACGGCGTTAACAGAAGACGCTTTTGTCGAGTTTATCAAACAAGCTTCTGCCGACTCTGGAAACGCGAACGTACAGATTATTTACCACGGGCAGAATGTGTCTGAAATAGAGTGGGCGCAGGCGTTACGGCCGTTACGTATTCGTACCACACAACTGCATTTTGTTCGTTAGCTTTATGTGGCTGATGAAAAGACCTAATTATATTTTTAATGGATTGTATTAATGAAAATTCTCCACACTTCTGACTGGCATCTTGGTCAACATTTTATGGGAAAGTCCCGCCGAGATGAGCACAGGGCGTTTATCGATTGGTTGCTGGCGCTGGTCGACAGGGAGTCGATCGAGGCGGTGATTATTGCGGGGGATGTTTTCGACACGGGTTCGCCACCAAGCTATGCCCGTGAAATGTATCATCAGCTGGTGTTAGACATGAAAGCACGCCACTGCCAATTAGTGATTGTGGCGGGCAATCACGATTCTGTGAGTATGCTCAATGAATCGAAAAGCCTGCTTTCCTATCTAGATACTCAGGTTGCCAGCCAAGGCAATCTTGATGACCTTGAATCTCATGTTATCCCGCTTAAAGACCAGCAAGGTGAGATAGGCGCTTGGGTGTGCGCTGTGCCGTATTTGCGCCCGAAAGATGTGATGAAAAGTGTGTCTGGCCAGTCTGAACAAGATAAGAAGCTCAGTTTGTTAGAGCAAATTGGCGACTTTTATCAGCAGGTGTTTGATCTGGCCTGTGAGAAGAACGCAAGCCTTAAGCAAGCTGTGCCGATTATCGGTACTGGGCATCTTACCGCCATGGGTGGGCAGGTGAGCGAGTCGGTGCGGGATTTGTATGTGGGTACCTTAGAAGCCTTGCCGACCTCGGTGTTTCCTAAATTCGATTACCTTGCCCTTGGGCATATCCATCGCGCACAGGCGATTAGTAAAGATGGGCGTTTTCGTTACAGCGGTTCGCCGATTCCTTTGAGCTTTGATGAATTAGGCCGCGAGAAATCCCTAGTGATGATTGATACATCGGCCTTTGGTGAACAAGCACCGCTGATGGATTTGTTTGAAGAAAGACAAGAGCCAATACAGACGCAGACGATTCCTAACTTTCAGCCGATGCAGAGTCTAAAAGGTAACCTGAAAAGTGTCTTGAAACAGCTATCAGCACTCGCATTACCGGAAGAGGGCGAAGGCCAAAGCCTTTGGCTAGAGGTGACGGTCATAGCCGATGAGTATTTAAGTGATGTGCATAAGCGATTGATGGAAGCCATCGTCGATAAGCCCATTGAATTATTGCGTGTGATGCGTAAGAGCGCGGTTGAGAAAAACAAAGATGTGTTTGAATCTCGTCAAACCTTGTCTGAGCTTACGGTAAAAGATGTGTTCGAGAAAAACTTGCAGTTGAATCTAGAAGTAGATGACGAAGAAGCCGCGACACTGACGGCTTTGTTTAATACCTGTTTGGTGGAAATGGAAGAGAGCGAGCAAGCGGAATTGGATGCTGCCGAGAAGCTAAACGCGAACAAGAAAAACACCAAGGAGAAGCAAGCATGAAGATTTGTAAGCTTCGCCTAAAAAACATCAATTCCCTAAAAGGGGAATGGGAAATCGATTTTACTAAAGCACCGTTTGACGATGCTGGCGTGTTCGCTATTGTCGGGCCGACGGGGGCGGGTAAGTCTACCTTGCTGGATGCCATTTGTTTGGCCTTGTATCACGAAACGCCTCGTTTAAAGGTGTCGCCGAGTCAGAATGAGTTAATGACTCGCCATACGGCGGAATGCCTTGCAGAAGTGGAGTTCGAGATTAAAGGCAAGGGTTACCGAGCCTTTTGGGGGCAGCGCCGCGCGCGGGGAAGCAGCGAGGGCAAGTTACAGCCGATGACCTGTGAGCTGTGCGAACGGGACGGCACCATTGTTACCACCAAGATAAACGAGAAAATAGACAAAATAGCCGAAATTACTGGGTTGGATTTTTCCCGTTTTACCAAGTCTATGTTGTTGGCTCAAGGGGGCTTTTCGGCCTTTTTGAATGCCAGTGCCAACGATAGAGCGGAATTACTAGAAGAGCTCACCGGTACGGAAATTTATGGTCAGGTGTCTAAATGGGTGTTTGAAAAACACAAAGCCGAGCGTCAGAAAATTGCCCAGTTAGAAGCGGTCAATGCTCAGCGTCAGTTGCTAAGTGATGAGGAACTGCAAGCCCTCGTTGAGCAAGAGAAGGCTTATAAAGCCGAAGACAAGACCCTGACGACACAGTTAAAAGGCCATAAGCAAAATCTAGAGTGGCAACAAACGGAAGCAAGGTTCGCCGAACAACGGACTAGCCGTGTTGAACAGCACGATGAAGCGGTGGCGGCTTTGGCTAGCTTTAAAGCAAAACAAAGCGCACTAGATGGTGCTGAAGTGGCCAATAAGTTACTGCCCCAGCAGCAAGGTTTGCAAGACTTGCAGCGTCGGCTGGTGGCGCTTGAAACCGAACAAGCGGAGGTTGCTAAAAAACGCGATGAACAAAGCACAGCGTTTCAAACACTGGAAGAAAACGCTGCAACAGGCAAACAGGCGTTTGATGAGCAAACCGCCCAATGGGACGCGCTAAACGAAGAGATAACGAATGTTATTCAGCCTTTGCTTTCCCGTAAAGACAGTACCATTGAACAGTTGGCGGAAGTGACGAATCGCCGTGCGGGTATTGAGCAAAAGCATAACGAGAGCTTAACAGCATTAGAGCAGAAAAAAGCCCAAGTAAGCGAGATCAAACAAGCGGCGGAGCAAAGCCAAAAAAGTTTATCTGAGTGGCAAAGCCCAGAAAAAATAGCAACGCAATTATCCAACTGGCAATACCAGCAAGCGTCTGTGGAAACGCAAGAGCAAAGGTTGGTTGAGTTAAGGGCGGAAGTGGCTAGCGCGAAAGCCTCTTTAGATTCCGCATTGGCGTTGTTTGCTACCCATAGCAAAGGTCATGAGCAGCAAAAAGCCAATGCTACGGCGATTGAACAGCAGCTAAAAACGCAGGTAGATGAATTTCTTTCTTTATCGTCTGGCCGCGAAATGAACGAGTGGCAAGAGCATTTTCGCCATGAAGAAACGCAACAGCAAAAAGCGGCCGATTTGCAGGCACGTTATGAATCCTATCAATCCAAATGTTTGCAAGGTCAAGAGATCGATGGGGCGATTGCTGAGCTGAACACTAAGATGGCGCAACAAGAAGCGCAACTGGTTCAGCAAAGGCAAACCTATAAAGAGAAAAATGCCCATTGTGTGGATTTGTCTCGGTTGGTGGATGCTGAGCGTCATATTGTGTCGTTGAATGAGTTGCGGGCTAGCTTGGAAGATCATCAGGCTTGTCCCTTATGCGGCTCCCATGAGCATGATTTTAGTCAGGCATTGCATCAAGAGGTGAATGTTGAAAACCAGCAGAGGTTGGAGCAGTTAACGGCTGAACTTGATGCCTTGGTTCACGCGGGGCAAGGTGTAAAGGCCAACCAACAGGTATTGGTCCGCGAATTGGAAATGCGTCAGGATCAACGGCTGGCTTTGTTAAAAGAACTTGCCACGGCGGAAACGGAATTGTTGGCGCTGGTGAATGGTTTGAGGGTAAGTGGTCCGGTCGATGTGTTAGACGGAGAACAGGTTTCGCACTGCGTTTCTTTGATTCAACAAGGGTGGCATGGCACGAATGAACTGAACGCTGTTTTGCTAGAAAAGCATCAGCAGCGGTTGGGGTTAGAAGAGCAGTTCACTGTGAGTCAGACTCAACTTCAAGACATGGCCTTGCAGCTTCAAGAGCTGGAATCTGAAGGTCGTCTGCTTCGTCAGGCTTTTGAGACGAAACAGGCGGATTATCAGCAGACGGTCACCGAGAAAGAGCGTATTCAGGGAGAGTTAATGGCGTCGATAGGCGCTGCGCAAGTACCAGAGCGGTATTTGGCAGCGCCTTTGGCAGAGTCTCTACTGGCATTGCAAACCTCGTTACAGCAGTGGCAAGAAGCAAAGCAGAATCATGATACCCAAGCTCAGCAAGTGGAACAGCTGGGTTATGAAGTGACGGCCTTAGAAGGGCGAGTCAAAGAGAGTGCCGTTCAGTTGGATGAGGTGGTTGCTCAGGGGAATGAGCTGAGTAAGGTGCTGAGCCAGTTGGATGTGCAGTTAATGAAAAAACTAAACGGCAAAACCCTGTCGGAATGCCGTGCAGAAGCCCAAGCGGCCTTGGTGTTAAAGCGTGAAGAATATGACGCTGTGTTGAAGGCGCGAGAGCAAGCCCAAACGGAACGGGCGGCCTTGTCGGCGAATGTAAAAGCGCTGGATAAGTCTCTTGTGGCTTTAGGCAAGGAGGTCGATGCGGCACAAACTCTTTGGCTTGAGGCTTTAAAAGAAAAGGGCTTTAAGGGTGAGCAAGATTGGCAATTAGCCTGTTTGTCCGATGTGGATTTACGTGCCTTGTTGCAAATCTCTGTGGATTTAAAAGACGCATTGACTCGCCAAACGGCGTTGTTAAAACAAGCAGAAGAGGCTTGTGCGGCTCATCTTGCATTGAAACCTAAGAATGACAATGTAGAAAGTGTGGCGTTTGATGAGCTGGTGGCATTGGTCGAGACGCTTGAAGAGCAACAAAAGCAGTTGTATCAAGGCTTGGGTGAGACGACTCAGAAAATACAAGAAGAGAAAAGTCGACGGGAGCAAGCCGCAGCCTCGATGGCGGAGCTACAGGCCTTGCGCGATGGTTTAGTGCATCTTGATCGCTTGAATTATTTAATTGGTTCGGCGGATGGTGCAAAGTTTCGCCGCTTTGCTCAAAGCCTGACATTGGATCATTTGGTGTATTTGGCGAATCAGCATTTGCTTGTTTTGCATCGTCGCTATCAGTTAGCGAGAAACGCTGAGGCGTTGTCGTTGGCGGTGGTGGATACCTGGCAGGCTGATGTTTCCCGCGATACCAAAACCCTATCCGGCGGGGAATCTTTCTTGGTGAGTTTGGCCTTGGCCTTGGCGCTGTCGGATTTGGTGTCCCATAAAACCAGTATTGATTCTTTGTTCTTAGATGAAGGCTTTGGCACGTTGGACAGTGAAACGCTGGAGTCGGCGTTGGATGCATTGGACAACTTGCATTCATCCGGTAAAACCATTGGTATTATCAGTCATATAAGTGCGCTGAAAGAGCGAATTCCGGTGCAAATAAAATTAACTAAGCAGAGTGGATTAGGTGTGAGTCGTTTGTCGCCAGAGTTTGCAGTGCTCTCGACGCAAGAATAACCTTGGCTGATCTGTGTTTGTGTTATGAGGCGCGTTTAATGTGTGCTAATGGTGCAAAAGTTTTCCCCAGAAATATGAGAATAAGTGTGTAAGTAAGTTGTAAAACTTTATTTAAATCAAACGTTTAATCTTTTGTTTATTATTGCGCATTTTACGTTATTCTTAGCACTATAAGAGAGCAGTAAGGGCCTTTCAGGAAAGTGTAAGGCATTTTATGAATGCTTTCTTTCGACCTTTGGCTTGTTAACATAGTGCTGCTTTTGATAATGAATGATGGTTGAGTATAGTTTGAACGATTTTTGGGCTATTTACCGTTTTAGAAAAGGACAGTTTTCATGCTTGATTCAGGCTTCCGGCTTAAAGGAAGTGTTGTTACGACGTTTTTATTAGAGATTCAAACCTTCTCATTTGAGGAGATTGTTTCTCAGCTGCAAGAAAAGATTGCACAAGTGCCACAGTTTTTTAGTCAGGCGCCTATTATTATTGATGTGTCTAAAATGGAGTCTTTGCTTTCGTTGAAAGAGCTTGAGGCTTTGGTGCTGTCTGTTAATCGTCTTGGCTTGAGTGTGATTGGTTGGCGTTGTCATGCGGAAAAAATACCTGAGTGGCATGCCGATGTGATGGTGCCGTTATTGCCAGCGAGTAAAACGCGTCAAATTGCAATTTCAGAAGCCGCTGCCTTAGAGTCAAGAGTCGCAAAAGCAGATCCTGATGTGGTGATTAAGACGGTTGTGGAAGAGCGCTTGGTGTCGCCACAGACGAAAGTGATCACTAAACCGATTCGTTCCGGCCAGCAGGTCTATGCGGAAGGTGATTTGGTGGTCCTGACTCAAGTAAGTGCCGGCGCCGAAGTGTTGGCGGATGGTAATATCCATGTTTACGGTGCTTTACGAGGCCGCGCTCTGGCTGGAGTAAAAGGGGATATCAATGCCCGTATATTTTGTCAAAGCATGGAGGCGGAATTGGTCTCCATTGCAGGTAATTTTATGTTGAGCGATGCGTTGCAAGATATTGTTTGGAAAGAAGGCGCTCAAGTGCTATTAGTTGACGACAACTTAACCGTTGAACCGCTTTAAGTTAATGATTGAACACTACTGGTTTAGGTTCATTATTTTAGATTCACTATTTAGATAGACAATTTTAATAAACTCGCAATCGAGTTATTGGGGGATATGGCATTGGCAAAGATCATTGTGGTCACTTCAGGCAAGGGTGGGGTTGGCAAAACAACATCCAGTGCGGCGATAGGGACTGGTATTGCATTAAAGGGTCATAAGACGGTTATCATCGATTTTGATGTGGGGTTACGTAATCTTGATTTGATCATGGGTTGTGAACGTCGCGTGGTTTATGACTTTGTTAATGTGATCAATAAAGAAGCGTCGCTTTCTCAAGCCTTGATTAAAGATAAGAGAACAAAAAACTTATTCATTCTACCGGCTTCTCAAACCCGTGATAAAGAGGCATTAACAGAAGAAGGTGTGCAGGCCGTTTTAGAAGAGCTTGCTAAAGATTTTGATTACATTATTTGTGATTCACCTGCAGGAATAGAGAGGGGCGCTCAAATGGCTCTGTATTTTGCAGATGTTGCCATTGTGGTGACGAACCCTGAGGTTTCCTCTGTTCGAGACTCTGATCGAATATTGGGCATTTTACAGAGTAAATCAAAGCGTGCAGAGCAAGGTAAAGAACCCATTGAAGAACATTTGTTATTAACTCGCTATCACCCTAAGCGTGTCGAGTTAGGTGAAATGCTGAGTGTGTCTGATGTAGAAGACATTCTTGCTATTCCTCTATTGGGCGTGATTCCTGAATCGGAAGCGGTCCTTAAAGCGTCAAACCAAGGCACCCCGGTTATTTTGGATACTGAATCTGAAGCGGGTATGGCGTATATGGATGCGGTTGACCGTATGATGGGTGAGGAGCGTCCTTTGCGTTTCTTGGAAGTTGAACAAAAAGGCTTTTTCAAGCGACTGCTAGGAGGTTAGTGTGGGAATTTTCGATTATTTTAAAAGCAAAAGCGCATCGACCAGTTCTGCTTCTGTTGCTAAAGACCGTTTGCAAATTATTGTTGCCCATGAACGTAGCAAGCGTCAGCAGCCAGATTATTTACCGCAAATGCAGCAAGAAATTATTGATGTGATTCGCAAGTATGTGAAGGTGGGTAATGAGGATGTGCAGATTCAACTTGATAATAGCGATGATTGTTCAGTGCTAGAGTTGAACGTCACTTTACCCGATCAAAATTAATGTTCTAAAAGCAATAGTTAAAAGTAGAAGGCGTTAAATTAGGTGGTTGATATATGTCTTAATTAGCGCTTTTTATTGTTTTAGGTAACGGCCATGGTTTTATTTAACTTGGACCTAGGTGTATGATTTTATCCCATTTTTGGTTTGTAGAGTAAAATAGAATGTCGCGTTTTTCTCTTGCTGTGATTGCTGTTTCTATTTTTGTAGTGGGTTGTAGTCAGCCTAATCAAGCTGTTGTCGATAAGTCGAAAGCTCGTAAAGTGTCGGCGGAATTACCTATTCCATCTAATGATCCGAAAGCCATACTGGGTTCTCAGTTATTTTTCGATACTAACTTGTCCAAAGAGCGCAACCAGTCTTGTGCTAGCTGCCATAATATTGCCAGTGCTTTTACGGATAACCGTAAAGAGGCACTGGATGGGGCTGTGTCATTGGGTAGTGATGGCCATTCTATGGGGGGGCGCAATGCGCCAACGGCGGCGTATGCCGCATTTTCTCCGGCTTTTCATCGTATGCCAAATGACGAATATCGTGGTGGGCAATTTTGGGATGGTAGGGCGTCTGGTTTAGCTGAGCAGGCGGAAGGGCCATTTCTGAATCCGCTAGAGATGGCGATGCCTGATGATGATGCTGTGGTGGCTCGGGTAAAAGAGAATGCGCTTTATGTTAGCCAATTTAATACGCTTTATGGAAAGGGTGTGCTGAATGATATTGACAGGGGCTATTCGGCGATTACCGATGCGATTGCGACCTTTGAAAAAACGCCTTTGTTCATGCCTTTTGATTCACGATATGATCGGGCTTTGCGGGGCGAAATTAAACTTACGCCACAGGAAGCATTAGGTAAAACCCTATTCTTTTCTAATCAGTTTACCAATTGCAAATCTTGTCATCAGATCAATTCTTCGCCTTTTAACCCCCAAGAAACCTTTAGTAATTATGAGTATCGCAATATTGGTGTGCCGGCAAACCCTGCTTTAATGGCCCATAACGGTAATAAGCAAGACCTTGGTTTGTTTGAAAACCCTGCCATAAATGACCCTAAGCAGATGGGCAAGTTTAAAGTTTCTTCTTTACGTAATGTGGCGGTTACTGGCCCTTATATGCACAATGGTGTGTTTAAGGACTTGCGTACCGTGGTACTTTTTTATGATAAATTCAATAATCCTAGTCGAACGATTAACCCAGAAACTGGCAAGCCTTGGGTGGCGCCTGAAGTGTCGCAAAACGTTGACCTTATAGAGCTTGAAAAAGGGCCGGCGTTAGATAATCAGCGTGTGGATGCCATTGTTGCCTTTCTGAAAACGCTAACGGATAAGCGTTATGAGCCTTTACTAAAGGATAAATAGGGAAACCTCCTTTTTGTTTTCATTGATAAAACTGGCTTGCTAGCCATATTTTTATTACATTGATCCTTTCGTTTATTTTGTAGTGCAGCTTTGATGTGCTACTCAGATATAAAGGGTTGAAATAATGAAGTATGTACCGCTTGGCCGGACTGGCTTAGACGTTTCTCGAGTATGTTTGGGTACCATGACATGGGGCACCCAAAATACTCAAGCCGATGCAGAAGCTCAAATTGAATACGCTTTAGCAAATGGCGTTAATTTTATTGATACTGCTGAAATGTATTCTATCCCACCGAATGCAGAGTCCTATGGTAAAACCGAAACCATTATAGGAAACTGGCTTGCTCGTAACCCTTCTCGCCGTAAAGAGATTATTCTGGCAACCAAGATTGCTGGCATGGGGCTTAGTTATGTCCGTAATGGCGGCCCAATAACGGGCGAGGCTATTATCTCTTCTGTAGATGCTTCCCTTAAGCGTTTGCAAACTGATTATATTGATCTGTACCAACTGCATTGGCCGAATCGTAATTCTCCTCATTTCGCTAAACATTTCCCAGGGCA
The DNA here is from genome assembly GCF_016463975.1 of Marinomonas transparens. GTDB lineage: Bacteria > Pseudomonadota > Gammaproteobacteria > Pseudomonadales > Marinomonadaceae > Marinomonas > Marinomonas transparens. The sequence goes on from NZ_JAEMNX010000008.1 coordinate 115,568, forward strand.
TATTTCTTTTACCGATGTAGACCGTGTCGCTCATTCGGAACAAATGCTGGATATTCTTCGTGGGATCGATGCTTGTATTAAGGCCGGTAAAATTCGTCACTTTGGCCTATCAGATGATTCTACTTGGGGAATTAATGAATATCTTAAGTTGAGTGAAAAACATGATTTGCCTCGTGTGGCTTCTATTCAAAATGAGTTTAGTTTATTGCACGCCAAAGATTGGCCATACCTTATTGAAAATTGTGTCCATGAGGATGTTGCCTATTTGCCTTGGTCGCCACTTGCGGCAGGGGCGTTAACAGGGAAATATTTAAATGGTGCTCGACCAGAAGGGAGTCGTTGGAGTTACGCGCAGCGCAACGGTATTTTTCGTGATACGCCATTAGTAGATAAAGCGGTTACCGCTTATATGGAAGTGGCGAAGAAGTATCAAATGACATCGGCTCAGCTTGCTTTGGCTTGGTGTGATCAAGTGGATGGTGTGTCATCGACGATTATTGGTGCGACTTCGTTAGAGCAACTTAAAGAAGATTTAGATGCGTTTGATATGACATTATCTCCTGAGGCATTAGATGACATTATGGCAGTATTCAAGCAATATCCATTGCCTTTTTAGTCTGTTCTTACTGATTTGTTAGGTTATTAAAAAAGCGCTTCGGCGCTTTTTTTGTCTTTAAAATAAGGTGCAATGAATAAGGCAGTTATTTTAGGCAATAAAAAGCCCAATGCTTTCGCATTGGGCTTTTAAAAAAAGTATTAAAAAGAAATTAGTTCTTTTCGTTTTCTTTTTTCTCTTTCGCTGCAGCAATAACGGTTTCAGCAACGTTTGATGGACATGGTAGGTAGTGAGAGAACTCCATAGAGAACTGACCACGACCTGATGTCATTGTACGTAGTGAACTGATGTAACCAAACATTTCAGAAAGAGGGACGTCTGCTTTAATGCGAACGCCAGTTACGCCTTTCTCTTGGTCTTTGATCATACCGCGACGACGGTTAAGGTCGCCGATTACATCACCAACGTGATCATCAGGAGTGTATACATCAACCTTCATGATAGGTTCGATCAATTGAGGACCGGCTTTCGGGATAGATTGACGGAAAGCGCCTTTGGCAGCGATTTCGAAGGCAATAGCAGAGGAGTCAACTGCGTGGAAGCCACCGTCGTACAACTCAACTTCAACGTCTAGCACTGGGAAGCCAGCGAGAACGCCTTCGTCCATCATAGACTTAAAGCCTTTCTCTACGGCTGGGAAGAATTCTTTTGGTACGTTACCACCCACAACACTAGAAGAGAAAGTGAAGCCAGAACCAAGCTCACCTGGTTTGATGCGGTAATCGATCTTACCGAACTGACCAGAACCACCAGATTGTTTCTTGTGTGTGTAAGTATCTTCGATTTCTTTAGTGATTGTTTCGCGGTAAGCAACTTGAGGTTGACCTACGATTAGATCTACACCGTAAGTACGTTTCAAGATGTCTACTTTGATGTCTAGGTGAAGTTCACCCATACCACGAAGAATGGTTTCACCTGAATCTTGGTCTGTTTCCACACGGAAGGTTGGATCTTCTGCAACCATTTTACCGATTGCAATACCCATCTTCTCGTTGCCACCTTTATCTTTAGGTGTAACAGAGATAGAGATTACAGGCTCAGGGAAAACCATGGCTTCAAGCGTACAAGGGTGTTTAGGATCACATAGAGTGTGACCAGTTTGTACGTTTTTCATACCAACAATGGCAATGATATCACCCGCTTGTGCTGTGCTGATTTCTTTACGATCGTCAGCTTGCATCTCAACCATACGGCCGATACGTTCTGTTTTGCCGGTGAAGCTGTTTAGAACCGTGTCGCCTTTGTTTAGCGTACCTGAATAAACACGTACGAAGGTTAGGGCACCAAAACGGTCATCCATGATTTTGAAGGCAAGGGCTTTAAATGATTCGCTAGCATCAACGATAGCTTTTTCACCGTTTGGATTACCTTCTTCGTCAGTTAGATCCTGTGGAATAACATCAGTAGGGTTTGGTAGGTAATCAACAACGGCATCAAGAAGAAGCTGCATGCCTTTGTTTTTGAAAGCCGAACCACAGTAAGTAGGGAAGAACGCAAGGTCGCGAGTACCTTTACGGATACAACGTTTGATATCTTCAATAGAAGGTTCTTCACCCTCCATGTAAGCCATCATTAGGTCGTCGTCTTGTTCAACTGCTGTTTCAATAAGCATCTCACGGTATTCTTCAACCTGATCTACCATGTCAGCAGGAACATCTTCAATGCTGTAGTTTTCTGGCTGACCAGAATCATCCCATACGTAAGCTTTACGAGATAATAGGTCAACAACACCAACGAACTCATCTTCAGTACCAATAGGAAGTACCATGATCAGTGGTGTCGCACCAAGAACGTCTTCTACTTGTTTTGTTACGCGGTAGAAGCTAGCGCCTAAACGGTCTAGTTTGTTTACGAAAATGATACGAGAAACGCCCGAATCATTGGCATAGCGCCAGTTTGTTTCTGATTGCGGTTCAACACCACCAGAACCACAGAATACACCAACACCGCCATCGAGAACTTTAAGAGAACGATATACTTCTACTGTGAAGTCAACGTGTCCAGGTGTGTCGATAACGTTAAAGCGGTGGTCTTTCCAAAAGCAACTTACGGCAGCTGACTGGATGGTAATACCGCGCTCAGCTTCTTGTTCCATGAAGTCAGTAGTAGATTCACCCTCATGTACTTCACCGATTTTGTGGATAATACCGGTAAGTTTAAGAATACGTTCTGTAGTCGTAGTTTTGCCCGCGTCAACGTGAGCAAAAATACCGATGTTTCTGTATTTTGATAAGTCAGCCATTACATTACTCTAAATAAGTGAGGACGAAATTTGCGCGTAATTATACAAGACTTTCTATTGGCAGTCAGGTATTTCGCGCTATTCTATTATATTTTATGTAACTAAAGGAAGAGGGACTTTAAAAGCATTGCCGAAAAGTTTTTTAAGGCCCTTTTAAGCAGATAAAACAACAGTGAAAATGGCTCAATCTCGGCGTAATTTGTCTGAAATAGCGATGGGGCTAGGGTAGTTCAAGATTACGATATAGGTGGATAGGGCAAAGCTTAAAATAGCCGTTGCTTGAATGACGTGTGATGCTTCGATACCAATCAGGCCTATGCTGGCGGCAAGATAGGCAATCAGTAGAGAGAATTCACTTACTTGTCCTAATCGAAAGCCCACTTCCCAAGAGGTGCTAGCGTCTTCTTTTATGCCTTTTAGTAGAAAGCGAAAAACGATTGGTTTGATTAACATGGAGCTAATCGCAAGAATTAAAGCGGGAATGATGACTAAGCCAAGTAGGTCAAGGTTGAAGCTGGCTCCTATGGTAAAGAAAAATAACACTAAGAAAAAATCTCTCAGTGGTTTTAAGTGGGTGGCGATGTATTGAGATATTGGGCTGGTTGCTAAGGCGACACCAGCGATAAAGGCGCCCATTTCGGCAGATAAGCCTGCTGTCTCAGCAAGTACCGCCATGGAAAGGCACCAACCAATAGAAACTAAGAAAATATATTCATGAAAACGGTCAAAGCGAGTAATGAGCTTTAATAAAATGTATTTAACGAAGAGGAATGCTCCAGCTACTAATAAGGGCAGGCTGATAAGAGGCTTAAGGTATTGCATTGCTCCGCTACTTTCACTCTCTGACATGCTATAGAGAATTAGCAATACAGCAATGGCGATCATATCTTGTAATAGTAATAGGCCAACAACCAGTTCACCTGTGTGCTTATGGTGAAGCGCAGTGGTGGGTAATAGTTTGATACAGACAATGGTGCTCGAGAACATCATGGCAATACCAATGATGAGGCTTTCAATCGTGCTGTAGCCACAGAGAATAGCAACACCATAGCCTAACAGGGCAAAAACCGCAGAGCTTAATAGGGCGATCCAAGAGGCTTTTTTGAGCATATTGATTAAGTGGCTTGGCTGCATGTCTAAGCCAAGTAAAAATAATAAGAAGATAATGCCTATGTGACTCATTTCGTCCATGAGTTTTGGTTCGTTGATTAACGACAGTGCTGAAGGGCCAAGTAAAACGCCTAGGGCTATGTAGGCGATTATCATGGGTTGTCGTGTGTATAGTGCGATAGAGGCAACGACTGCCGCTCCTGCAAATATCAAAAAGAAGGAGTGTACTATCGATGCTTCCATGTATTTTCCTTAATTAAGACCAAGAGCCTGTTGAGGTTTTTTTACGACGCAATAGGGGAAGTAAGGATCCAAGGATCAAACCACCAAATAATGTCGCGGCACCTAGCATAAACCATTTCTGTTGCGTAGAGTCTTGCAGTTCCTGAGCAATGGCTTGTGCTGCTTGGGTTTGTTGCTTGAGTGTTTCAAGCTGGTAGCTCACGTCATCATTTTGCGAAACAATAGCTTTCGCTTTTTCTGCTAAGGCTGTTTGTTTTTTTAGCTGTTCTTGCAGTATAGCATTCTCACCTTTAAGGGAGGTGATGGCTTTGTTTAGATTTTGTATGTCTACACGGCTAGCTTGTAGTTGTTTTTCAACATTTACCTTGTCTTTCGATATTTTCGTTAATCGAGATCCGAGTGTGGTTAGTTGATCTCTTGTTACTCTAGAGTCACTTAAAAAATAGTCCGCTACCCAACCTTCATTGCCGTTTGGGGTAATAACCTTGGTGTGACCATCGAGTTGTTCTAGTACTTCTAATGGCGTGCCACTCTTTAGTCCTCTTTCGACGGCTCTACTGCTGTTGTCTAATCCTTCTCTTACAGCAACAAATTGCACATCAGAAATATATACTGTCGCAGATTGCGCAGTGGTAGAAAGTAATAAGCCAGCTACGAGGCTGATAAAGATTTTTTTAGACACGTTAAGTTCCTTTAGTAATCAATCACTTCATCTCTTTTAGTACGATAGACAGGAGGGGCGAAATACGCAATAGAAAAAGGCCCTCGAGAGGGCCTTTGTTGGTATTATTCTGGACTTAACTAGGCTTGACGTCGCAAGAAGATGGGTCTTGGCTCAGACACGTCACCTTGATAGCTAATAGAAAACGGCTTATGGAGCGCTAATGCTTTTTCTAGGTCCACTTCTTCATTGAACTGAAAACCATTAAATCCGACGCGCAACAAATAGCCGAGCTGGTCTGGAATGAATTCACCAAGAGCACGGACTTCGCCTTTAAAGTTCAATCTTTCACGTAGTAGGCGAGCATAACTGAAGCCGCGCCCGTCTACGAAAGCAGGGAAGTGAATGCCAATAACATCGAATTGGCTTAGATCAATGTCGTGCAAGCATTCTGTGCCGTCACCCGCAGCAAGCCAAATGCCGGCAACCTTGCCAATGGTTTCTTGTTCGGCTAACCATTTTTGCGCAGGCACAATGCTCGTCGAGTTTACTGCTTGGTCTGCATCCTGAATCCATGTATATGAATTGTCGATGATTTCACCGTTTTTAATTAGCTTTGGCATAAGCGGCCTCTTTAAATGGTGTGATGCCAACGCGGCGATAAGTGTCAATAAAGCGTTCTTCTTCAGAACGATTTTCTACATAGACATTCATTAATCGTTGAATGATGGTGCTAATGTCTTCTTGAGCAAAGGACGGCCCTAAAATCTTACCAATACTGGCGTCATGGCCAGAAGCGCCACCAATCGAAATTTGGTAGAACTCTTCCCCTTTTTTGTCGACGCCTAATATACCAATATTGCCAACATGGTGGTGACCACAGGCATTCATGCAGCCAGAAATATTCAAGTCGATATTGCCAAGATCGTATAGGTAATCTAGGTCATTGAAGGTGTCTTGAATTTGTGCCGCAATAGGAATGGACTTCGCATTTGCTAAGGCGCAGAAATCACCGCCAGGGCAGCAAATCATGTCGGTTAGCAAGCCTAAGGTTGGTGTTGCAAATCCCGCTTCTTTTGATGCTTCCCATAGCTCAACGAGCTTGTCTTGTTGGACATCAGCCAATACAAGGTTTTGCTCATGACTGACTCGCAGTTCACCGAAGCTATATTGATCAGCAAGATCAGCGGCTTTTATCATTTGATCCGCTGTTGCATCTCCCGGTGCTTGTCCTGCTTTTTTAAGCGTTAAGGTGACAATGCGGTAGCCTGCTGTTTTGTGTTCGAACGTATTGCGCTCGTACCAACGGGCAAAACCTGCGCTGCTTGCTAATTTGCTGGTCAGGTTCTCAGGGTTATTTTGCAGCGTTTCGTAAGCCGGTGCTGTAAAGAAGTTTTGCAGGCGTTCGAATTCAGTCATTGGGACTGTGCTTTCTTTGCCGCGTAAATGTGCCCATTCGGCGTCTACACGGCTGCGGAATTCTTCAATGCCAAGGGCTTTTACTAAAATTTTAATTCGTGCTTTGTATTTGTTGTCGCGGCGGCCATGTTGATTATAAACGCGAATAATCGCGTCTAGGTAAGTTAGCAAATCTTCCCTAGGAATAAATTCGCTGATGGTGACACCAACCATGGGAGTACGGCCAAGACCACCACCAACAATCACTTTAAAGCCGATCTCACCTGCATCGTTTTTCTTGATGTGTAGGCCGATGTCGTGAACCTGTGTTGCGGCACGGTCAGCTGACTCGGTCGCGTTCACAGCAATCTTGAATTTACGTGGTAAGAAGGCAAATTCAGGGTGGAAAGTCGACCATTGACGGATGAGTTCACAATATGGGCGAGGATCTACGACTTCGTCGGAAATAACACCAGCGTATTGGTCGGTTGTCGTGTTACGGATACAGTTGCCGCTGGTTTGTACTGCGTGCATTTGTACTTCGGCCAGTTCCGCTAGAATATCTGGCACATCTTCTAACTTTGGCCAATTCAATTGTAAGTTCTGACGCGTACTAAAGTGACCGTAAGACTTATCATAACGGCAGCTAATATCAGCTAGTTTGCGTAGCTGCTCACTGGAAAGCATGCCGTATGGAATAGCGACACGCAACATTGGCGCGTAGCGTTGTACATAAAGTCCGTTTTGCAGGCGTAATGGCAAGAATTCTTGTTCGCTGAGCTCTTCGTTTAAATAGCGGCGAGTTTGATCTCGGAATTGTGCTACACGCTCTTCAACAAGTTGTTGGTCAATTGCGTCGTATTGATACATAGAGAAATGAACCGTGGTTGATAAATTTTTAGTCGCGCTATACTAACAAAGATCCTTTATTCTAAAAATGAATATTTATCTATATCTTTAGGGGTTTTGCTAATAAGGCTTATTTAGAAATCGACTTAACATTTGTTGGCATATAGAAAGAGGAAAATACCTTACTTTTTTACTAGGTCTTTGGCATTGCTCGTCATCTGCTGTAATATATAGGCCATTAATCGTTTTGTAGGTTTTAGAAAGGCTTGTTATGAATATTACCATTACTGATAGTGCCCAAGAGTACCTTTCTTCATTGCTTGAAAAGCAAGGGGTAGAAGGTATTGCTGTGCGAATTTTTATCCAGCAGCCAGGTACTCCTTATGCAGAAACCTGTCTTGCCTATTGTCGTCCAGACGAAGTGAATGAGACGGATGAGATTTTAAATCTACCTAAGCTTAAGGTTTATATTGAAAAAAACTCGGTGAATTTCTTGGATGAGGCGTATGTTGATTACGCCACTGAAAAAATGGGAGGTCAATTAACCATTAAGGCACCGAATGCAAAAATGCCTAAAGTGACGGCGGACAGCCCGATTGAAGATCAGATTAATTATGTACTTTATTCTGATATTAATCCGGGATTGGCTGCTCATGGTGGTGAGGTGAGTCTTCTTGAGGTGCTAGATGGTCAAGTAGCAGTATTAAAATTTGGCGGTGGTTGTCAAGGTTGTAGTGCCGTAGATTTGACATTGAAAGAAGGGGTTGAAAAAACCTTGATTGAAAAAGTGCCGGGTCTTACTGCGGTAAAAGATTCAACAGATCACAGTGTTACAGAAAACGCCTTCATGTGAGGGTATTTCGTTAAAACCAAGACTTTAAAAAAGGGGCTAACCACTTGATGTGGTTAGCCCCTTTTTATTGTCTTTCCGTGCTTAAACTAAAATAGGCTTATGCTCGTGAACGTTTTGGTAAAACGTCGCGCAAAGCATTGGCCATGTCAGTAAGAGATTTTTCTGTCGTTTCCCAGTCGATGCAAGCATCGGTAATAGAAACACCGTATTCAAGATCGGCCAGATTAGCGGGGACTTTTTGATTGCCCCAACCAATATTACTTTCAATCATTAAGCCCATAATGGAGTTATTGCCATCAAGGATTTGTTGAGTGGAATCTTCCACGACAGTCACTTGGCGTTCTGGTTTCTTGTTCGAGTTTTCGTGAGAGCAATCAACCATGATGTTATGCTTCAATTTGGCAGCAGTTAAAGCAGCTTCGCTTAGGGCAACATTGGCCGCATCGTAGTTTGGTTGACCATTACCGCCACGTAATACGACATGGCCGTATTCATTACCTTTAGTGTTCACTATGCTCACTTGGCCGCTTTCGTTGATACCAAGGAAAGAGTGTGGGTGAGAGGCAGATTGCATGGCATTAACCGCAACCGTCATCGAGCCATCCGTACCGTTTTTAAAGCCAATTGGACCTGACAGACCAGAAGACATTTCACGGTGAGTTTGTGACTCCGTAGTGCGAGCGCCAATAGCGGACCAACTGATTAGGTCTTGGATATACTGTGGTGAAATTGGATCTAATGCCTCTGTCGCTAGAGGTAGGCCCATTTCAGCAAGGTCGATAAGTAGCTTACGACCAATTTTCATGCCTTTTTCTATATCAAAAGTGCCATCAAGATTCGGGTCATTGATGAGGCCTTTCCAACCAACAGTGGTGCGTGGTTTTTCAAAGTAGGCGCGCATTATGATGTACAGGGTATCATCGAGCTTGGCTGCTAAGGCTTTTAAGCGTGTTGCATAATCAAGTGCAGCGGCTGGATCGTGAATAGAGCAAGGCCCAATTACGATGGCTAGGCGGTGGTCTTTACCGTCCATGATGTTTTTAATCACTTCGCGAGATTCTGCTACATGCTTGCTAACGGCATCGCTGACTGGCAGACTCTGCTTTAATTGACTCGGTGTTACCAAAGGGGTAAACGAGGCAATGTTCAAATCCTCAAGGTATTTATTGCTCATTACTGGAGTTCCTGCCTGTTGCTTTATTAGTTACAAATTATAATTTATAGCCGCGTACCATATCGTGTTTTTACTGCTTTATGAACCGTTTGCTTTTGATTTTTTAAAAGAAAAGGTATTTCACGCCAAATGACATGAGGGCAGTGGCTAAAACCGGCTGTAATATGCGATTAGATACGCGACTTGCGACTCTGGTTCCTATGTATATGGCTGGAATTGAGCCGATTAAAAGAGCAACTAGTAGGTTGTAGTCAACATTGCCCAATAAAAGATGGCCAGTTCCAGCCACTAGAGTTAAAGGGACGGCATGGGCTAAGTCTGTCCCAACAATGTTTTTGGCGCGCATGATAGGAAATATGATCATCATAATGGCGGTGCCAAGGGCGCCTGCTCCAACAGAGGTGAGCGTTACTAAGCAGCCTAATAGTATGCCGCAAATAAAAATAACGTGAGTGCCTTGGGTTTGGCTGATATTAAAATCTAGCGCTTTGGTTAGCCTAGATCTAAATAGAATGACAGTAGCGGTAATAACAAGCATGAAACCTAGAGTTGCTGTGAGTATCTCTTGGTAGTGATCTGGCTTTTCGAACTGGGATAATGTCCAAACAGTAATAAGCGAGGAGGGAAGGCTGCCGGCAGCCATTGCACCAACGATTTTCCAGTTAACATTGCCACGTCTGGCGTGCATTACCACCCCTGTGCTCTTTGCTATACCGGCATACATTAAGTCGGTACCAATAGCGATATGAGGGGGGAAACCGAATAGCAGAAGAAGAGGGGTCATTAGAGAGCCGCCGCCGACTCCAGTAATGCCAACGGCTAAACCAACGGCAGCACCAGCAAAAACATACCAAATAAAATCCATCGTGACCTGTCTAAAAATGATTTAAGCTGGCAACACTAGATGTTTTTCACTATTCTATAAAGTAATATTTTCTTCTGTTTTTAATTCTTTTTCGAATAAGGTGGCCAATGAAGTTACAGCAGCTTAGGTATATTTGGGAAGTCGCACGTCATGACTTGAATGTTTCGGCCACCGCACAAAGTCTTTACACCTCACAGCCGGGGGTGAGCAAGCAGATCCGCCTGTTAGAAGATGAGCTTGGTGTAGAAGTGTTTGCTAGAAGTGGTAAGCACTTGACTCATGTGACACCAGCAGGAGAGAAGATCATATCCCTCGCTGGAGAGATTTTAAATCAGACGCAGAATATTAAGCGCGTCGCTAAGGAGTTTAGTGACGAACGTAAAGGTTCTTTGGATATTGCCACTACTCATACTCAGGCGCGTTATGCTTTGCCTAAGGTTATTAATCAGTTTATCGATGGTTATCCAGAGGTGAGTCTACATATGCATCAAGGGACTCCGATGCAAATTGCTGAGATGGCGAATGATGGTCTGGTTGATTTTGCGATAGCGACGGAAGCGCTTGAACTGTTTGGTAATCTTGTTATGTTGCCTTGTTATACGTGGAATCGATCTGTGGTTGTGCCTAAAGATCATCCTCTAGCTCAGGTAAGTAATTTGACCTTGGAAGCCTTGGCCGAGTACCCCATTGTTACCTATGTATTTGGTTTTACAGGTCGTTCTCAGCTAGATAAGGCCTTTCAGGAAGCCGAACTTGAGCCTAATGTAGTGTTTACTGCGGCTGATTCCGACGTAATTAAAACCTATGTTCGTCTTGGTTTGGGTGTTGGTATTGTGGCTTCTATGGCTCACGATGCGGTGCAGGATGCTGATTTAGTGGCGCTGGATGCGTCACATCTGTTCGCGGACAGTATTACGAAAATTGGTATTCGCAGTAATACTTTTATTCGTGGTTATATGTATAAATTTATCGAATCCTTTGCACCGCATTTAACAAGAGAGGTTGTGATGGCGGCAATGGAAGCAGGCAATAGGCATGACGTTGAGTTATTGTTTAAAGATACTGAGCTGCCAAAGCATTAAGTTGAGAGAGTTTAGTTTGATAGGGCCGCAACCATGGAAATGGTTACGGCTTTTTTATGCCATATTGGCGAGGGTAGTGGTTAGGTTCTTAGGTTACTTTTTTAATTGAAGTGCAAACTCTGCAATACGTTTCCCTTGTGCTTCACATAGGGCTTTTTCATCCTCTGTTAAGGTAGTTTCGTTAGTATTGTTGGCAAGATGACTGGCGCCATAAGGTGTGCCTCCCGTTGCTGTGTTGATGAGTTCTTTATTGCGATAAGGCAGTCCGACCCAGACCATGCCGTGATGCAGTAGTGGTGTCATCATGGAATGAATGCATTGTTCTTGTCCACCATGCATGGTGCTTGCGCTGGTGAAGCCGCAGGCGGGTTTGTCTATTAATCGCCCTGTTAGCCATAAAGTCGATGTTTGGTCGATAAAGTGCTTCAGTGGAGCGGCCATACTGCCAAAATAAGATGGCGATCCTATAGCGAGTCCAGTACATTCTGCTAGTTCGTCGAGTGTGCAGTAAGGGGCGCCTTCCTCTGGTATCGCTGGGCTGGCAACTTTAGTGGAGTCTGACACATCAGGTACTTGACGTATTTTAACTTCTATATCGTTAACTTTGTTGACGCCACGGGCAATGTGCTTCGCCATTTCATTAACGGAGCCGTGGCGGCTATAAAATAATACTAAAATATAAGGCGTTTGGTTCATTTGAATAGTTCCAAAACACTTTCAGGTGGCCGTCCTATTTTGGCTTTGTTGTTGTGAATGACAATAGGGCGTTCGATCAAAATAGGGTTCTGTTGCATGGCTTGAAGGCGTTCTGTATCTGTTGATTCTTTGTTTAGTCCAAGCTCTTTGTAGATTGCTTCTTTAGTGCGCATTAGGGTTAGAGGCTCAATTTCTAGCTGACTAAGTAATGCTTGAAGCTCTTCGATGCTGGGTGTGTCCGTCAGATAGAGTCTTATTTCTGCTTGAATACCATTTTTTTCTAGAAGTTGCAGTGTTTGACGAGATTTTGAGCAGCGGGGGTTGTGGTAGATGATTGTCATGTTTGTTCCTATTTGCGTTGGATGGATATGGCTAGGAAGCGATTGGCTTCTGACCCGATTAAATAACGATTTGACCGGGTCAGAAATGGTTTATTTTTGGCTCAAGATGAAGTTGATTGCTTCTTCTCTTGGGATGTCTTGGTTTTCACCTGAGCTGCGGTTTTTATATTCCAGTGTGCCTTTTTCTAGGCCTTTGTCGCCAACAACAAGGCGATGTGGAATGCCAATTAATTCGCAGTCGGCGAATTTGACGCCGGGCCTTTCTTTTCTGTCGTCTAGCAAGACATCAAGGCCTTGTGCTTTTAGCTCATTGTAGAGTTTGTCACATTCTTCTCGTACCGCTTCCGATTTATCGTAATTCATCGCGATAATAGCAATATCGAAAGGCGCGATGCTTGCAGGCCAAAGTATGCCTTTGTCATCAAAGTTTTGTTCAATGGCTGCGGCAACAATGCGTGAAACGCCAATACCATAACAGCCCATGTGCATTATTTTGGCTTTGCCATTTTCATCTAATACCGTGGCTTTTAAGGCTTCTGCATATTGTTGGCCTAGTTGAAAAATGTGGCCTACTTCTATTCCGCGCTTGATAACGATAGTGCCTGCTCCATCAGGTGAAGGGTCACCTTCTACAACGTTACGGATATCGGCAACCTCAAAATCTGCGCAGTCGCGGGACCAGTTAAGGCCAGTAAGGTGGTAATCATCTTTATTTGCACCTGCACAGAAGTCTGACATAACGGCGGCAGAGCGATCAGCAATGATTCGAATGCCTTTCTCCTTGAGTCCTTTTGGCCCAATGGAGCCAGGTTGACAACCTATTCCCTCGATAATGTCTTGTTCGTTGGCAAATTCAAATGGTGAAATAATGCCGGCGATCTTTTCTACTTTAATTTCATTGATGTTGTGATCACCACGCAGGACGAGGGCCACAATAGTGGCCTGCTCGTTTTCATCCAGTCCTTTGACAAGCATGGTTTTAACGGTTTTTGTTACATCCAGTTTTAGAAACTCTGCTACCTTTGAAATAGTTTTACAATCAGGTGTAAAAATTTCTTCGACTTCCTGAGTGGCGGGATCAGCTGCTGTTTTTAGGCTAATCGCTTCGGCTAGCTCAATGTTAGCAGCAAAATCAGATGCGTCACTAAAGGCAATGTCATCTTCGCCGGAATCCGCAAGAACATGGAATTCATGGGAGTAAGCACCACCAATGCTGCCCGTATCGGCCAGTACAGGGCGGTAATCCAAACCAATGCGATCAAAGATATTGCAGTAAGCTTGGTGCATTATCTCGTAGGTTTCCTGTAGCGACTCTTCATTGACGTGAAATGAATAAGCATCCTTCATGCAGAACTCCCGTGAGCGCATTACGCCAAAGCGTGGGCGAACTTCGTCACGGAATTTTGTTTGAATTTGGAAGAGGTTTAGCGGTAGCTGTTTATAGCTAGTGATTTCGTTGCGTGCTAAATCGGTGATTACTTCTTCGTGGGTTGGGCCTAAGCAAAAATCACGGCCGTGGCGGTCTTTTAGGCGTAGCAGCTCAGCGCCGTATTTTTTCCAGCGGCCTGACTCTTCCCATAATTCAGCTGGTTGGACAATTGGCATGCTGACTTCGAGAGAACCTGCATTTTGCATTTCTTCGCGTACGATAGCTTCTACCTTACGGAAAACTTTTAGTCCAGTTGGTAACCAGGTGTACAGTCCTTTTGATACCTGACGAATCATGCCAGCACGGACCATTAATTGATGGCTAGCGACAACGGCGTCGGTTGGGGAGTTGCGTAGGGTGGAAAATAAATAGTTACTTGCGCGCATGATAATTTGTCTATGTTAAAAAGTTTTATTGTTAACCAGCAAACCTTGGTTCTGTCTGGCCTTTCGCATTGACGTCGATGGCAAAAATGCCGCCGGCTTGCGGGAATGTTTTGAGTTCTTCGTCACTTTGAGCTGAGCGGCTTGAGGTGACAAAAAGCGTGTTCATCTCTGGGCCACCAAAGGCAACCATGGTCGGGTAGGTGGCTGGTACTGGGTGTTCTTCTAAGATCTGCCCGGCTGGGCTTATCTTTACTATTCTTTGTCCTTGGTATAGGGCTGACCAATAGTTGCCTTCGCAATCTACTGCGGCACCATCTGGTCGCCCATTGCCATGGGGGAACTGAATAAATACGCGTTTATTGGACGCTGTTCCACTTTCAAGATCGTAGTCAAACTGATAAACCACATGATTAGGGGTGTCTGAGTAATACATGATTTTATTGTCAGGCGAAAAGGCTAGGCCATTTGAAGTCCAGGCGGCTTGATCAATAAGTGTTTCTTGTCCATGACTGAATTGATGTAGAGCACCTTTGAGCGCATCTTTAGGTGAATACATGGTGCCCGCTAGAAAACGACCTTTGGCATCGCAGCGACCATCATTAAAGCGAGTTGTTTGTTGATCGTAGTCGGCTAGCCAATAAATAGTTAAAGGTGCATTAAAATGTTCGAAGGTGTAGACGCCTGAACGGAAGGCGGCGATAAACCCCCCGTTTTCTGCTAATGAAAAACAACCGATTGCTTCATCGAATTCACGACTTTCTAGTTTTTGTGTTTGCGTGTTAAAGGCATGTAGTTTGAACGAATCAATATCGACAAAATAAAGTGTTTGAGTGCGCTCATCCCAGCGTGGGCATTCAGCAAGTTTGGCTTGTGCATCTAATACGCATTGCACAGCAGTCATAAGGACTCCAAGTCTTTGTGTAGTTTAAATATAAGGATGCTATAGTGCTTATGAATGCCATTATTGTAAATAGGAAGACGTAAAGATGTTTGAGTTAAACCCAATATTAAGCCGTGATTCTATTTTGGTTGGGAGTTTCCCTCTGTGTCAACTACGATTAATTAATGATGCTCGGTTTCCTTGGTTTATTTTGGTGCCGCAGCGTAATGATGTGTCGGAAATCTATCAGTTGGTAGGAGAGGACCGTCAGCAGCTAATGGCAGAGAGTTGCCTTTTAGCGGAAGCGCTTCATGACGCTTTTTCCGCTACCAAACTAAATGTTGCCGCTATTGGTAATAAAGTGTTGCAATTGCATTTGCATCATGTGGTCCGTTATGAGGATGATGCCTGCTGGCCAGAGCCTATTTGGGGGAAATTGCCTGCGATTCCTTATGCCAAAGAAGACTTGGCTAATATTTTGCAAAAGGTCCAATCATTACTAAATGATGATCTAATATTAGTAGCCAGCTAAGTAGTGTTTTACTATTGAGAAAGTACACAGAATTAGTATGCTATTAGCAACAGATTTAGCCAACTTGGAAAGCATGTTTTATGAGCATACGCAGAAGGAAGAAGGCAATACAAAAAGTGGTTAAGTTACTAAACTTAGCGACTTCATCTAATGCAAGTGAGTCCACCATGGCGCTTCGCCATGCAGAGTCATTAATAAGGCAATATACGATAGCTCAAAGAGAATTGCCTATCTTGCAGCTGTGTGATCGTTCCATGCTTTATCGAGTGAGCTGGGGAGCTTCGGCTCCCTTGTATGCGAAAGAACCCCTGGTCAAACCTTCTCCTCAAAATTCCGTTTATCAGCGACGTTTCAGTGAAAAAAACAATGATCCAGATCGCGCCTATGAATCAGTACGAACCATTTTGGATGATATGTTATTTGATGACGTAGCGGGTGAAAGCGTATTCTCTGATGAAAAACAGACGGAAGAAGAGGATCGGCTTGCTACGGTTGAAGAAGAGGCAAATGCCGATTCTCATGAAGAAAATTCTGTTAATAATCAAGAAAGTGATGGAATGCGGAAAGAAGATCTAGATAAAGTCGAAACTGTGGATGATTTAGCGCCTGAAGAGGCTCATGATGATGCGCATTCTTCTACTCCTAATGACAATGTCATTGATGCAGCTCAGGCGTTTCGTCCTAGTTCTCATGAGTTTGCCGAGACCCTTAAAACGCAATATGCCACGAGTGATCCTGATGTGCCTTTTGCTGAGGATGAGTATTGGGCGAAGGTGTATGAAAAATTAGCTGATTTTGATGAAGTGAAAATTCAGTCTGAGATAGATGCGTTAAATCAACAGTTATCTTTGGCGCAAGAAAACATGCATTTAAAAAAGCAAAAGCGCTACAGCCATGAACAGGAAGAAGTTCAGGAGCGTTCGGAGCGTGCTCGGATTGAGCAGAGTTTTGAAGAGGCAATAGAAAGGGCGTTTCAGGCGAGGGCGAGATCTTATGAAGCTTGGGAGGAGCGCTGTAGTCAGGTTCGCATGGCTTGCTTAAGAGATGAGCAGGAAGCGGTTCAAGGTTATGAGTCGATTAATCTGTCCCTTGAAAAGTATGAAGAGTCTTTTAAACAGCATGTGCAGCGTAAAGAAGATTATCGTGCCGCTAAGATTATGCATGAGTTACGTAGGCATCTAGCTCTGGCTGTCTCTGCTGGGGAGGACGCGACAGGCTCCTATGAAAAAGTAATTGAGATAATGAAAACAAACGGTTTGTCGCTTAAGGATCTTGAGTTTTCTGATATTAAAAATAAAAGTCTATTTATTCGCTTGCTAGAACGTGAATCCGCTCTTATTTCCGATTTGCATGAAAGGGAAAAATACACGGAAGACATGCTGGATAAGTTTTTAACGTCAAGTGCCTCTAAAAAAGAAAATAAAAATTCAGAAAACCCTTTGCAGCATATTCAGCGTTTATTAAATGCGGCGAATGAGGGGGGGCAATTTGAAACGCAGAAAAACCTTGAACAGGTTATTCACCTGATGGGTAGTAACGATATTAGTGTGAGAGATATCGGCTATAGTTATATTAAAAAATACTCGGTTTTTATTCGTTTGATTAACTGGGAGGCTGAGCAAATTTCCTTCCTTCCTGATCGTGAAAAATTCACTACGCAAATTTTAGAAGAATATATTCAGCATTCGGTGCAAAAGCCAAAAGCAGATAAAGATCAAAAGGTGAACCGATAAGGTGATCCTTAGCTGTGCTATCTCCCATTCATATGAATGATGGGAGGTATATCGCTGCAAAAACCATCTTAATGCTTTCTTTGCGCTGTCGCTTCTTTTAACATTTCGCCTTCGATTTAATCGTAATTCTCAGCAGGAGAGAGACGCATGAGCCTTATTAAAGAAGATGACCTGATTGATAGCGTGGCAGACGCCCTACAGTTTATCTCTTATTACCACCCTTTAGACTTCGTAAATGCTGTTCACGAAGCTTATGAACGAGAAGAAAGTCAGGCGGCGAAAGATGCCATGGCTCAAATCCTAATAAACTCCCGTATGTGTGCCGAAGGTAAACGCCCTATTTGTCAAGACACAGGTATAGTGACTGTGTTTGTTAAAGTCGGTATGAATGTTCAGTGGGAAGGTTCAAAAAGTGTTGCGGATATGATTAATGAAGGTGTGCGTCGCGCTTACCTTAATCCTGACAATGTATTGCGTGCTTCTATTCTCGCGGATCCTGCTGGTGCTCGTAAAAATACCAAAGACAACACGCCTGCCGTTATCCATATGGAAATAGTGCCTGGAGATACGGTTGAAGTTCATGTGGCTGCAAAAGGTGGTGGCTCAGAAAACAAGTCTAAACTCGCTATGCTGAACCCATCAGATGACATTGTTGAATGGGTTAAAAAAACGGTTCCAACTATGGGGGCTGGCTGGTGTCCACCAGGGATGCTAGGTATAGGGATTGGTGGTACGGCCGAAAAAGCCATGGTGATGGCGAAAGAATCCCTGATGGAGCCTATCGATATTCATGAACTAAAAGAGCGTGGTCCGCAGAATCGCGTAGAAGAGTTACGTTTAGCTATTTTTGACGCTGTAAATAATTTGGGGATTGGTGCGCAAGGCTTAGGTGGTTTGACAACCGTGCTTGATATAAAGATCATGGATTACCCAACGCATGCTGCTTCTTTACCTGTTGCCATGATTCCTAACTGCGCAGCGACTCGTCATGCGCATTTTGTATTGGATGGTTCTGGTCCTGCTGACTTAGTGCCGCCTTCCCTTGATGATTGGCCAGAAATTACTTGGGAAGTTGGGGAGAGCGTTCGTCGTGTTAATTTAAACGAGATTACCCCCGAGCAAGTAAAAGAGTGGCAACCGGGTGAAACAGTCTTGTTGAATGGTAAAATGTTGACCGGACGGGATGCAGCTCATAAGAAAATGGTTGAAATGATGGCTAACGGTGAAGAGCTTCCTGTGGATCTTAAAGGGCGCTTTATTTATTACGTTGGTCCTGTAGACCCGGTACGAGAAGAGGCGGTAGGCCCTGCTGGTCCAACTACTTCGACTCGAATGGATAAGTTTACTCGTACAATCCTCGATAAAACAGGCTTGCTTGGTATGATAGGTAAAGCCGAACGAGGCCCGGTTGCGATTGAGGCGATTAAAGAATTTGGTGCTGTTTATCTTATGGCGGTAGGTGGTGCGGCTTATCTTGTGTCCAAAGCGATTAAGAAAGCCGATGTGGTTGCCTTTCCTGAATTGGGAATGGAAGCCATTTATGAATTTGATGTGGTGGATATGCCAGTAACCGTTGCAGTTGATTCAGCAGGAACCTCTGTTCACATCACTGGCCCAGCTGAATGGAAAGAAAAAATAGAAGCGCAAGCGCTTGAGATAAAATAGCCCCTTTGTTATTCGGATTTAAAGCCAAAGCCACTATGAAGAATTTATAGTGGCTTTTTAGTTTGATCCTGTTAAAGAAAGGCTTGCACAGATAAAAATAGTCTGTATTATACACGACCTCAGCCGCACAGTAGGTGTGGCGACGCTCTTTAAAATAGATAATCAGATAATTTGTGTGGGCGC
>NZ_JAEMNX010000080.1 GCF_016463975.1 Marinomonas transparens
AATGAAAAAATGGTAAATGAAAATTTTAATTGTTGAATTATTCCTAGCATCTTAGAAACGCAAATAATCATTTAAAATCAAAAGCTTAATAGATTTAAATATGAATTTAAAACGACTTATCTTTATTTTTTTGTTTTAAAATAAAAAACAAAAATACACAAAAACACTTATTAATTATCTTAAATATCTCAAATATCTCAAATATCTCAACTCACATCATTAATAACACCTTGCATTTTTACACTGTCATTAAATAGTGCCAATAGTACTTTCAAATCATAAAAGGCTTTTATTTATCGGGTTTAAAAAAGCCACATTGAGATACTTTATTGTGCTCCTTTATAACCTAGATTTAATCGCTGTGTATTTCATTGCGGC
>NZ_JAEMNX010000081.1 GCF_016463975.1 Marinomonas transparens
CAAGGTTTAGCAAGACGTTCGATAGCGTAAGGTATAGAGTATTTTTACGTTTTCTAAATAGGGTATTTTTAACGGACTCGGAAACTCCGAGTAGTCGCGCAATCAGGATTGCGTCGAAGTTCCTTCTTCTGTGATATGAGTTCAGAAAGTATGGATTGGTTCTGGTGGTTTTTATTAGGGAGGCGTGACCTCTGGCTTTTAATTTTTTGGTATTAAAACAGGCTAGAAGGTTTGAATTTATTAGCCTATTAAAATATGTGTGTCATTAGAAACATCAAAGGGGCTGGCATATCGACATATGAAAAATAACCATTATCATAGCCATGATAGGGAAATAAGGTAACATACCACCATGAGAACCAACTTCGATCACCTCACCCTGCGTCAACAAATGAGTGTACCTATTATTTCTACGGTGCTGCTCGATGAGATGGATACTTATTTACTGGGCAAGACCAGTAAGAAAAAGCATTTTCGCATCTTAAA
>NZ_JAEMNX010000082.1 GCF_016463975.1 Marinomonas transparens
GCCTCATCTCCAAACACCTTAGTAATTTTCTCAGTGGGCAACAAAGGCAAATAAGAGGACACTCTATATCCCTGCTCAGTAGTGCCACGAACAACATCGTTGTACTTTTCAGAGAAATAAACAGCGGTTGGCACAACTACATTTGCCACTTGAGGAACTAGTGGCAGCTTATTGAGGGCACGCCAGGTAATGACCGCATATTGCTCAGCTTTTGGTTCAAGATTAGCGTACAGAGCTTTTGCGCCTTCCTGCACACCAGTGTTGAAAACTGAAGAAGCCACATCAAGAACAATTCTTGGAGCATCTTGAGCTACCGAGTAAGTTTGGGCAGACACCTGCTTGATAACTGGGGGAACAACGCCATCTAGGCTAGTGACCGATACATCCACCGTTTTGTCTACAAACTTGACAGCCTCAAGGGGAATATAATAAACAGGAGTAACCACGGTCTTCACCACATTCTCAATAGTATCGACACCAGGTTTTAATGGACCAGATATGTCCTTGGCATAAAGGTAGAGAGTTGAGAAAGAATCTACAGCATAAACTCCAGCCGCTCGCACAAAATCCAAATACTTTAGCCTCTCTTCCTCCACCTCTTCAGCCATAATTGAAAATTTCCTTTAAAAATCACAAATTCAAAACGCAGTCGCTGAAGTTTGAAAAAAGATTTGCCTT
>NZ_JAEMNX010000083.1 GCF_016463975.1 Marinomonas transparens
TTGTTCAGTTCAGACGCATTGATGACGATGCCGTTACCCGCCAGTGCCCCTTGGTTATCCAGCTTGGCGGAGTCTATGGTTAAGCTGCTGTCCTGCGCGAGGATGGTTCCAGAGCTAGTGATATTTTGTGCATCAATCTTAGTGCTATTAATCGCTTCAATGGTCGCATTGGTATTCGTTAAGTTTCCATCTGCGTCCAACGTCACATCGGTGTTCGCGTGAATCAGTGCACCGTCTGTATTGCTCACGTCTCCCTTGATGTTCAAATCCACGTTATCGGTGGAGAAGATCTGGCCGCTTGCCGTGCTGTTATGCAGTTCTGTTGCATTGAGGACGATGCCGTTACCTGCCAAGGCACCTTGGTTATCCAGTGTGGCGGTATCAATCGTTAAACTGCCGCCTTGCGCGAGGATGGTGCCGCTGCTGCTGATATTTTGAGCATCGATTTTGGTAGTGTTAATGGCTTCGATGGTAGAGCCTTCGTTAATGAGATTACCGTCAGCATCCAAGGTGACATCCGTATTGGCGTGAACCAGTGCGCCTTCTGTGTTGGTAACGTCTCCCTTGATGTTCAGATCCACGTTATCCGTGGAAAAAATCTGACCGCTTGCCGTGCTGTTATTGAGCTCAGTGGCATTAATCTCAATGCCCTT
>NZ_JAEMNX010000084.1 GCF_016463975.1 Marinomonas transparens
ATAGCCTCCATCAGCGTTTTCAGAAAGGCGGGTTTCTTTTTTGAAACTTAAGCGACTGCGTTTTGAATTTTGATCTTCCATTTTTGCAAAAGGAAATCTTCGATTATGGCTGAAGACGAAGACAACCAACAAGGGCAGGGGGAGGGGTTAAAATATTTGGGTTTTGTGCAAGACGCGGCAACTTATGCTGTGACTACCTTCTCAAACGTCTATCTTTTTGCCAAAGACAAATCTGGTCCACTGCAGCCTGGTGTCGATATCATTGAGGGTCCGGTGAAGAACGTGGCTGTACCTCTCTATAATAGGTTCAGTTATATTCCCAATGGAGCTCTCAAGTTTGTAGACAGCACGGTTGTTGCATCTGTCACTATTATAGATCGCTCTCTTCCCCCAATTGTCAAGGACGCATCTATCCAAGTTGTTTCAGCAATTCGAGCTGCCCCAGAAGCTGCTCGTTCTCTGGCTTCTTCTTTGCCTGGGCAGACCAAGATACTTGCTAAGGTGTTTTATGGAGAGAATTGAGCCCCAATTTGCACCAATTGCTTCCAACTAAGCAAG
>NZ_JAEMNX010000085.1 GCF_016463975.1 Marinomonas transparens
GTTTCGATGTTTGATCCACGGTTGATAACAGTTGGATATCATCTTCCGCCTGTAGGGCAATATTCCCGTCAGCGTTTACCGTCGAACCCGCCAATAAAATGTCCGATCCCGACAGGATTTGAACATCACCGCCCGAGGCTAAACTCGTACCTTGGTTGATCGTGCTTTCTGAGGTGGTGGTGACCGTTTTTCGTTTAGACCCAAACGTACTTTTCTTTTTGGTTTTGACTTCTTCAAAACTAGAGTTATTGGCCACCGCCGACACCAGCAATACATCACCGCCCGCTGCTAAGCCAATACCTTCTCCGCCACTTAACGTAGAACCTTGAGAGAAGATGTCTTGCTGGCTGACCAGTGTTAACGCACCACCGGCATTCAATGTCGTGCCAGTGAGGGTTTCGTTATGATCGCGTTTCTCGGTGGAATTACCACCACCGCCGACAAAGCTATAACTGTCTTGGCTGTCGGTCACCACCAACAGGTCGATGTTGTTCGCCGCTAATGCCAAGTTACCACTGGCATTGATCTGCCCGCCTTCGCTGGT
>NZ_JAEMNX010000086.1 GCF_016463975.1 Marinomonas transparens
GCAACGCCGTTTTCAATTTGTTCTGCGGTTAAGGTAACAACCACCTCGTCGCCACCGTTCACGCTGTAGGTCAAGGTATCGCCAATTTCAGAACCCGCTACCGACATGGTCGCTGTGATGGTGCCATCTTCGCCAATCTCTTCCGAGTTGTAGATGCCATCTTCGCCTGCGCTGTCGAACGTGATGCTTAGCGTACCGATACTAGCGTCCGCACTTGCAACCGTTTCGCTGACTTCTATTGAACTGTTACCCGCCGCATCCGACAAGCTTGCCGTTACGGTATCTTCTGGGTGTACTTCAATCGCAACGCCATTCGCAATTTGCTCTGCGTTTAACGTCACAGAAGTGTCTGTTCCGTTCACGCTGTAGGTCAAGGTATCGCCGACTTCAGAACCCGCTACCGAGATCGTCGCAGTCACTGTGCCATTGTCACCAAGCTCTGCTGCGTTATAAAC
>NZ_JAEMNX010000087.1 GCF_016463975.1 Marinomonas transparens
CGTGCAAAGCAGGCGCTCTCCCAGCTGAGCTATAGCCCCATTTTTTAGTCTTTCTAACCGACTCTAATGATTTCACATTAAAGTATTCTCCAAAACTTCAAGAACAAGGCTTTTCAGTTTGACGTTTAGCCTGCTAAACGAGAACTTAAATAACGCCGTTATTGAGATTTTGGTGGGTCTGGGCCGATTTGAACGGCCGACCTCACCCTTATCAGGGGTGCGCTCTAACCAACTGAGCTACAGACCCAACTAATCAAACTTCTCACTCTGTCAGCTACCAACCTCACCCTACTCTCTACCTTAGTAAAGGGGTGCGCTCTAACCAACTGAGCCAAAATCTAATTTGTGCTAAATCAAATCGATTCAGACTACGACACTCTAAACTACAGACATCAGATAATTTGTGTGAACGCTCACCAAAGACTTTC
>NZ_JAEMNX010000088.1 GCF_016463975.1 Marinomonas transparens
TGGTGTCCACTGTGATCTCAACGTCACCTGTCTCAAGAGCATTAAACGCCGCATCGTATGAGAAGGCATAAAATTGATAGTTACCATCGCCGCTAAGCGTCACCGTAGTGCTCCAAGTTCCGTCCTCAGATATCACCACCTCACTCAATAACGTCCTCGTCTCACTATCAACTCTATCGAAAACCAGTGCTCGCAAGCCCGGCTCACCGATACCAGAGAACACTAAGTTCGTATCGCCCGTGCTTGCACCCGGTTGTAACACCTTGCCATCCATGTCTGTTATGTTCAGCGTCAAAGTCGGCGTCACTGTGTCCAGCGTTACCTCAAAGTTTCGCGTGCTTCCTACATTACCTGCCGCGTCCGTCGCTTTGGCATTCAATTCATGCTTACCATCACCGCTCAGCGTCGCGGT
>NZ_JAEMNX010000089.1 GCF_016463975.1 Marinomonas transparens
TAAGCGTCACCGTAACACTCCATGTACCGTCTTCCGACACCTGCACATCTTGGCGACTCAATCTAGCCATCGAATCATGGTCATAAATTCTAATCCATGAGTTGGCTTCCGATGTACCAAATAACACCACATTCGTATCGTTCGTGCTTGCGCCCGATATTAAATTATTGCCCTCTTCGTCAGTGACTCCGAGTATGACCAATTCCGGCCTCACAGTGTCCGACGTAATTGTAAAGTCTGATGACACGCCTACATTGCCTGTCGCATCCGTCGCTTTGGCGTTAAATTGATAGCGATCACCATGACTCAGGCTCGCGGTGTAACTCCAACTACCATCCGGCGCTACCGTCGCATCACCTACTTCTTCGTCACCATTATAAATCTTGACTGTTGAGCCCGCTTCCGTTGTACC
>NZ_JAEMNX010000009.1 GCF_016463975.1 Marinomonas transparens
ACCCCGCCATAAGACGCGTTGGTAACGCGGCCGCACCAACGTTTGAAAAATGGGCGCTAAGCGTTGAATCCAATTGCTTCCAATCAATGATCTTAGTCAGTCGTACTAAAGGATGATTGGGGTTAATGATGTCAACGAGCTGAGGTTGGAATAAATCCTTTTGCGGTATGGTCTTTGTTTGACGAGGCTTCATAAAACTCACCTGTTCTGCAACTTTTTGGGTCTTATAGCGTATTTATAGCAAGATTTAGATATTAACTATCTTATAAAAATACATTAGATTCAATAGGTTGAGATTTTTTTCAGGGACGACTCAGTAGAAGCAAGATTAACTATAAAAACGGGCATCATTCATGATGCCCGTTTTTTAAATTTAAATTAACTGATTATTAAACCCCATCAACCATCTTAACAAAGTATCGAAGGGGAATTAAATACTATAACTCTCCTCTTAACGAAATCACATTCGAATCACTGGCGTCTTGCTCTTGGGCTTTTTTTGCATTCCACACCAAATCTCCAATACCATCCGTTGGTTGAAAGTCAGTTGGCGCTTCTATCAATATCTCACGAACTTTTTCATTATCAAACTCATGGCATGCTTTATCTAACCGCTCCATCGTTTCCATAAAGTCTGATAGAGTTAAGAATCGTTCATTCGCCGTCATGATACGCTTGTGCTGTGTTTCTTGAACGTTATCGCCTATTAATAGCTCTTCAAATAACTTCTCGCCAGGGCGTAACCCTGTAAACTGGATTTCAATATCGCCATTAGGATTAGCTGTAGACTTAACTTCCAAACCAGATAATCGAATCAAGTTTTCAGCAAGATCAACAATCTTAACAGGCTCCCCCATATCCAATACAAACACATCACCGCCCTTCCCCATTGCACCAGCTTGAATAACCAACTGAGCCGCTTCTGGGATGGTCATAAAGTAACGGATAATATCAGGGTGAGTAACTGTAATCGGCAGATTTTCACGGATTTGTTTCTTGAATACTGGAATAACAGAACCAGAAGAGCCAAGTACATTACCAAAACGTACCATACAGAAACGCGTAAACTTCTCTTGCTTTGCGGCTTTTTTAGCTTCTGCCTCAGCCAAAGCTTGCAGACCTAACTCAGCCATGCGCTTTGTTGCCCCCATAACATTGGTAGGACGGACGGCTTTATCAGTAGAAATTAAAACAAAAGATTCCACACCACTTTCAATAGCAGCTTTTGCGGAATAATAAGTACCAAAAGCATTATTTCGCACCCCTTCAACCACATTATATTCCACTAGAGGAACATGCTTATAAGCCGCTGCGTGGTAAACGGTGTTGACCCTAAACGCTTTCATAATTGACGCCAAACGGTTAAGACGCTGCACAGAACCAATTAACGGTATAATTTTGACGCTAAAAGACTCTTGCTGAAGGATTTCATTTAATTCTTTATCAATTTGATACACCGCAAATTCTGATACATCGAACAAAATTAAGACACTAGGCTGTTGAGTCAAAATTTGACGGCACAATTCAGAACCAATAGAACCACCGGCTCCAGTCACCATAACAACCTTGCCAAAGATATTAGACTGCATTAACGAAGCAACCGGCTCTACTACGTCACGCCCTAACAAATCGTCTACAGCCACATCTTGCAATTCATTAACTTTGGCTTTCCCTGTGACAATATCATCAAAGTCTGGCACGGTTAGCACCTCAACCGCATAAGGAAGCAACTGACCAATTACCTTTTTACGATCAGAACGACTAGCGCGAGGAATAGCCAACAAAACTTTGCCAATGTCATATTTAGCAATTAATTCGGCTATTTTATCTACATGATAAACAGGAACACCTTGAATAATGGTGTTAGCCAGTGACGTATCATGATCAATAAAGCCTTTTACCCTATAGTTGGATGCTTGTCGCAACGCTAATGATAACTGACGACCGGCAGACCCAGCACCAAACACCAAGACAGACTCGTAACCTTTTCTAGGCTTTTGAATTAACAAAGCACGAACCAAAACTCGTGAGCCACCACACAACATCACTAAAAAAGGAAAATAAATAATAGGTACTGTGCGAGGAATATTTGCACCGAAGAAATAAGCAAATGTAGTAATACTCAAAGCCGAAATTGCCGCCCCGACTAAAATTGCAGTAAAGGCATGAAAGGTTAAATAACGTAAAATTGCCCGGTACAAGCCGAGCTTCACATTCGAAAATAGAGTAACCGCTATTGTTCCAGCAACGACAAACCATATAGATTGATAGGCGAACAGGCTGAACTCACCCAAACGAGCCCAATAAGCAAAAGCAAAAGCCAGAAAAACAAAAATAGCGTCAACCGCTAAACTAATAAGACGCTTGTAAGTACGAGGAAGAGACCAAAGAAAATCCAATTTTTTTACCATCTAATACACCCTAAAAAACACATCACCCGTAGGTCAGATTAGCCGAGGTACGAGGCGTGATCTGACATTTTAGACCAGCAACACCAAATCACCTACCGGTAGGTCTTCAGGCCGACAAAAAACCTCTACATACAAAAACGAAAATGTCGCGCCAAAGCACGACCTACAAACTCAACTAAAAACATTCTACGCCAATTTGACAAACAATTCGCATTTAAGGTTTGCGAAAGTAATAACTACCCCTTAACTCTATCACCAGACCCACTGCCCGTTACCGTCTTGATGATATAAACAAAGTAGTTTTTCAGAGACATCTCTTGAATCATCTTAGCATCAGTTTCCGCCAGCAACTTAGGCGTCGACATATCAATATCAGAAATTTGTGCCAATCCCGATAATAGACAAATCAACAAGACGCCATAGAAAACACGGTCTGAATAACTTGAACCGTCTTATCCATTTCTTCTTCCGTTAAAGTCGGGTGAACTAAAAACATCATACTGGTCTCACCAAGTTCAACAGCTTTAGGAAGGCGTTTTTCTGGTCTCCAAGGGGTATTATCAAAGGCTTTTTCAAGATACACCTCTGAACAACTACCTTGAAAACACGGAACACCAAGCTTTACGATTTCTTCAACGATCCGATCACGGCTCCAGCCTTCGGCTAAATGTTCTGGCACAACAAACATGTAATGCTTGTATTCCGCGTGTTCAATATACTCCGGCACCTTCACCAAGCGTACACAAGAAAAACCTTTAGCAGCATTATCAATCATAGCACCGTAAGCTTGGCGTTTAGCCGTCCATACAGCCATTCGAGTCAGCTGAATACGACCAATCGCAGCTTGCATTTCTAACATACGCCAATTAGTACCAAAGCTTTCGTGCAACCATCGAAACCCTGGTGGGTGTTCTTTGTGGTAGATAGCATCATAGCTTTTGCCATGATCTTTATATGACCACATAGCAGACCAAAGCGAATAATCATTCGTGGTGACCATGCCGCCTTCACCACCCGTCGTCATGATTTTATCTTGGCAGAAGCTCCAAGCACCAATATGACCAATACTACCAACAGAACGACCTTTGTATTTGGCACCATGAGCCTGCGCACAGTCTTCTATAACAAAGAAACCATGCTCTTTGCTCAACGCCATAATGGCATCCATTTCCGCAGGCATACCCGCTAAATGCACAACAATAACGGCTTTGGTATGGGCAGTAAGGGCCGCCTTGATACTGTCGGCAGTAATAACCTGACTGTTCAAGTCCACATCAGCAAAGACTGGGGTTGCGCCCACAGTAACAATACTCGAAGCCGACGCCAAAAACGTACGAGGTGTGGTGATCACTTCATCACCCTGCGTAACACCAAGCGCTTTAAGCGCCAAATCCAGAGCAACAGTGCCATTGGCTAAAGCGATAGCGTATTCAGTCCCTACCCAAGCGGCAAATTCTTTTTCGAACTCACGGCACTCAGTACCCGTCCAATAATTCACCTTATTGGATAAAATAACCTGACTCACAGCATCGGCTTCTTCTTGAGTGAAAGAAGGCCAAGGAGAAAAAGGGGTGTTTAACATGATGTTCCTATGAATTCCGTCTAAGAAAAATTAATTATGATGCCGTATAACAATAGCAGGTGATCCAAAAGCAGTAACATGGGAAGGTATGTTCTTTAAAACGGTGCTTCCAGCGCCGATGAGGCAGTAATCACCTAATTCAACCAATTGCTTCACTTGACTACCAATACCCAACCAACAACCAGTGCCAACTATAACACCACCGGCCAAAGCCGTATTAGGACAAATATGAGAAAAATCCCCTATCGAGCAGTCGTGCTCAACCACCGCCGAACTATTGATAATGACACCCTTACCAATATCAGCAAAAGCATTGACTACAGCGCCAGCAAAAACAACACAACCATGCTGTAATTTCGCATATTGACTGACCACAGCAGAAGGGTGAATTAATGTAGGTATCGTAAAGTCTTTATCAAGTAACAAAGCTATTTTTTGTTGGCGTGTTTTGTTGTGCCCAATGGCAACCGCGACATCAGTTTGAGTGCTATCAAGCATCAGCAGATCGTCAAAAGTGCCTTCGATTGGCCAGTGCTCTATCATGGTTTTGTTGGGGTAAGCATCATCATAAAAATGAACGACATAACCCAATTGCTCAGCTAAATCCGCCACCACTTTTCCGTGTCCGCTTGCACCCAAGATCGCTAACTTTTTATCGTTCATGACCAGAACCTTTGAAGGGTTCAATGGTAACATGACCATCTGCGCTGATCCCTTCGCGCACAAAGACTTTCTTTACCGTAAGCAACAGTATTTTAATGTCTAACCAAAAGCTTTGATTATCCACATACCAAACGTCGAGTTTGAACTTATCTTCCCAACTAATCGCATTGCGGCCATTGACCTGTGCCCACCCCGTAATGCCGGGCCGCACATTGTGGCGGCGGGCTTGTTCTTTGTTGTAAAGTGGCAAA
Organism: Marinomonas transparens; assembly: GCF_016463975.1. Taxonomy (GTDB): domain Bacteria; phylum Pseudomonadota; class Gammaproteobacteria; order Pseudomonadales; family Marinomonadaceae; genus Marinomonas; species Marinomonas transparens. Next base: position 4,908 of record NZ_JAEMNX010000009.1, read on the forward strand.
TATTGAACCAATAGCGGACGTGGACCTACCAAACTCATATCGCCTTTTAGAACATTAAATAAGCCAGGCAATTCGTCTAGACTGGTAGAGCGTAAAAAGGCACCAAACTTAGTCATACGTTGCTCATCAGGAAGCAAGTTACCTTGTTTGTCTTTCGCATCCAACATAGAGCGAAACTTCATCATTTTAAAGACACGATCATTTAAACCGGGACGATCTTGAGTAAATAAGATAGGAGAGCCAAGTTTAAAGCGAATAAGCAAAGCAACAACAATAATCACAGGAGATAAAACTAACAGCCCAATAAAAGCAGATGTAAAATCAAACAGACGTTTCATTTTTTTACTCCCGTAACCCAAGCAACCCATTTATCAGCAAGGTTATGACGATTAAAATCTAATTTTGCTAAGGCCAGTGCTCTTTCACCCATATCTGGTAACAGCTCCTTATTATCGGCCGCGTGTTCTAGCGCATCTGCAAATGCAGAAGCATTATCGGGCTCAACAGCATAACCGCAGTTGTTATCTTTAATCATACCCGCTAACCAGCCAGGGTAGTTATTAAGAACAGGTAAACCAGCAGCAATGTAATCAAAAAATTTATTTGGCGATGTGCCATAGTAAAATGCTGGTACATTGGCAAGCAGTTGCATTCCGATATCGGCACTCGCCATTAAACCTGCCAACTTAGTTTTGTTAACTGGGTCATGAAATATTACATTGCTTAACTCTTGTTGCTGCGCACGCTGCTGCAATTCTGGCTTCAGCTTACCTTGCCCAATTAAGACAAGCTTGATGTCATTCCTACCACGGTTTTTCAGCTCAGTTGCTGCATCTAAAGCCGCGTTAAGACCGTTAGCCATACCATGGGTACCAGTAAATATCGCCATCAAATCCGTTGCCAAAACACCTTCAGGTCGCCAAACATCTGCTTTGTCGGAAAAAATCTCCAAATCACAACCATTGGGAACCGTTAAAATGTTATCTGTTGCTACTCCTCGCGCGGCAATCCCTTTTACAATACCAGGTGACAAACCAATACAGCGATGTGCAGAGCGATAAGACACCCACTCAAGTACCGACATTGCCCCCAGAATTAGCGGATTAGTAATAACCCCCATTGCTTTAGGTAATTCAGGCCAGAGATCACGCACTTCAAACACAAAAGACTTACCTCTAAGCCAACGAGCAAAGGTACCAGGGATGCCAGCAGTTAAAGGCGTCGTTGTAGCAAACACTACATCGTATTTTGCAGTGAGCGCGACACCTATACTTTTAAGGGCAAATTTTAGAAATACCATCGCCCGTTTTACAAATCCATCACTATTCGAATAGGATAAATCAAACTCTATGACGTATATCCCATCAACAAAACCTTCTCTACGACCTTTGTCGAAATCATGAGATAGGCCAGTCACCCCACCACCATAGCTACCGCATACTACAGTAACCAGATGTCCGTGTTTTAGAAGCCGCTGAGCCATCTCATAAGAACGAATTCCAGCAGAGCCTTTTGGAGTGGAGAAATGTTGGTGGAAATAAAGTATTATCATTACTTAAATATTCCCTTAATAAACCCTTTTAAAAACAAAATTGGAGCTTTAATTATCAAACGAAAATGCACAATATAGTCTATTAATAATGTAATACCATTAAATTTTATATTTATAATATTTACATCTGATAATTCTATTGCTCTAACCATTTTTCTTATAATAAAGTTAGAATTATATTGTCCTTTTATAACAAGAAAAGAAGATTTAGAAAGATAACCCCTTCGATATTCCATGGAGTCAACTATTTCAGAGAACGTTACGCCACGAGAGGAAAAATTTTCGTCGAAAAAAGTTCTCCCTACATCGTAATCATCTCGATCAAAGATCCATTTGAATTTGTAATTACTTCTAAAAACACGTTCATCACCATCTAAACAAATTGTAGGTATAGAAATAGATGCGGATTCTAAACAGGTTGTACCATGAGCAAAGACTAAATCGAAATTATTTGATAAAAACTCATGAAAATCACCATAAGGAACCCCTTCAACGAAACGAATATCCTTTGAAAATTCACTTCTCTCACAAATATCACGAATTTTAGCAACTCCAGCACCAGTTGCTAAAATAGTAAGGTTTACAAAACTATTAGGGAAGATCTGCTTATACTCTATAAATTTTTCTACCAAAAAGACAACACAATTAAATTTTATCGAAAGATCTATTCTACCTACCCAAGCAAAATTATAACTTTTAGCAGTGAATTTATAAGTGAGGTTTTTATTTTTAAAATCAATATATAAAGGAAGAAAAGGATCATATGACAAAGCCTCTTTACCATAAACCTCGAAACACAACCTATCCATAAAATAGACTGACTTCTGACTCAAAGAAAGATCAAGATTATAAAAACCAAGGTATCTATTCTTTATATACTTCTTTGCATTTAAATCAACATTCAATTTTTTAGATAAATTCACAACAGGCATATTTAAAGGCGAAACAACCCAAAATAGAAAAACCACTTCCCCACTAAAAAAAAGGGGGGAAAAATTCATATAATTAAAACTAGTAACAAGTGTCACTTTAAAATCAAAAACAAATGGTGCAGAAGAAAAATCAAAAAAATCTACGCCAGTTCCAATCAATTCTTTTCTAAGTGTACCATCATTAAAATCAACATAACCTACATCAATATTATTACTATGTAGCATTTTAATACAACGAAGAAATAGCGTTTGAGCTCCCCCGAGGTCATGAGAAGGATAAAAGAAGATGATTTTATTATTAATTATATTTTCGAACATAACCCAACCTGCCAATCACCAAAAAAACAAAAAGGAAAGAATTATCAACAAATGACCCACTAAAAAGAGAATTTAAAAAAACAAATAAAATAATTGCTTTTAGTTTTATATTTTTTATTGATAAAAAATAATAATAAATAATAAATAATAAATAAAAACCCAAAAAACCAAACTCAACCAAAATTTCTAAAATTAAATTATGTGGATATAAATGCTCTCCATATTTAGACCAATTCCCAACACCTATACCACTAGGGTTATTTCTAAACACTTCGATTGCATGCAACCATTCATACCATCTAGCCCCTACACTTCCACTATTATTATTAGATAATAAAATCGATGCATCAAGTGAAAAAGCAAAAGATATAATATCAGAAAAAAACTGTGTTATACGTGGTGAAAAATAGTCAATCAAATAAAAAGCTGCTAGTAAGAAAAACAAAAAACCAAAAACCCTCCCCCCTCTGATTTTTTTAAAGTCAACATAATAATACATAATAGAAATAACACACGCTAAAAGGGGACCCTTCGATGCCATTACCACTCCAATAATAAAAAACAGCAATGCGATAAGAATCTTAAACTTTCCATCATAATAAAGAAAAACTATTAAACAAACTAACAAACTAAATCTTGAAAACGTTATAGGTCCATTAAGGCCCATAACAATTCGCTCCCCCCCCCCCCAACCACGAAAAAAAAACATATAAAAAACAATCAAAAGCACATAAACACCGAGAAGAAATGAAAAATATAACATAGAACGATTGAAGTCGATTCTTTTCTTATAAAGAAAAAAGATACAAACAATAATAGAAACAGACAACAAAGAATTAATTATTTTGTAAACGCCAAATACATTAAACTCCCCAACCAAAAAAGAAGGAACAGCGAGAAGAGCCAATAAGAATGGTAAAAGTGTTTTATTTATAAAAAAAAACAAAAAGCATAACAAAAAATAAAAAATAAATAATGAAAAAAAACCACTTTCACCAACTAGAGAAAGAGGAATTAAATGTTTGCCTATCAAAAAAATGACAAACAAGGCTAAAGCAAAGAAAAAATCAACTAAATTTATTTTCATGGGCACTCAAAAAAACATACAAATAATATAAAAAACAAACTAAAACTGGAATAAGCAAAGACAAATTAAAAAAACCAAGACAACATGAAAAAAGGAAAGCGCCTCCAAACAATAGCTCACCAAACAATAATTTCTGAGGTTTTTCAATTATATAAAGAATGTAATACATCACTATTGAGACAAGCCTAATCGAATTAATAAAAAGCAAAAAAGAAAGAGAAGAATCATAATCAAGCTTAAGTATTTCCTCACCAAATAACAAATTGAAAATTCGATTTCTGAACACATAAATAATTAAAGATGAAAAAAACGAAAAAAACGAAAAAAACAAAAACAACTTAAATATATATTTTTTTGTCAATCCACCAGATCTAAGTTTTTTGGTTACTATACCAGTAACCAAAACACTTAATATTGGAGAAAGGATAAGAAGAAAAATCGAAGAAATTTGCCATTCAGCTTCCCAGTATGACACAAAATCCCATCCAAAATTTTGAGACAATCTATATCTAAAGTAAACAACCACGGAAGGAAAAACAAAAGATGATACTATAGTTAAAAGATATAAATTAAATATTTCAAAATAAATATTTTTTTTAAAAATAAAACCATTAAAAGAAAAAGCACTCTTATCAAACAAGAAAATTGACAGGTAAATGTAATATGAAATCAAATACAAAAACAACGCAGACCAAATATTAAAATTCAAATTATATAATATTAAAAAAGTAAAGAAAGATAACACGGTCGACTTCAGCTTTGACATAGAGAGATTTTTAGAGTCACCATAAAATATAACTAGACCGACAAAAAAATTAGCAAAAAAACCAAAAAAAACAAATAAATATATATAGCTAATTTTTCGCCCCACTACATTATCTATATCCTCACTAAATAAAAAAAATACAATAGAGACTAGCCCACTAAAAACAAAAACAGTTATGGCCAGATCGAAAATTGCCCGCTGATCGTATTTAATTAAAACCTTATTAATACCTAATATAAAAACGCTAGAGCTTACAGATACTATAAGAGCTGTCACCATTTTCAACTGACTAAAATTCGCTAGAAGCGAAAGATCACTCATATTAGAAACTATTTTAATCACAAAAAGGGCTGAAAATATCTTCAATACACCATCTAAAGCTAAATTAACACTACCCTTCAAATGATAAAAATATTTAAAATGCATTCAAAGCATCCACTATATAAGATATTTCATTTTCATTCATTGTAGGATCCATAGGAATAGACAAAACCTCATCATGAATTTTTTCAGTAATAGGAAAAGTCTCCTTATTGAACTCTGGATATGCTTTCTGTTTATGAGGTGGGAAAGGGTAGTGGATAAGTGAAGCTATTTTTTTTCCTTCAAGATATTTTGAAAGAGCATTTCGCTCTTTGGTTCTAATAACAAATAAATGCCATACAGAAATTTCTGTAGAAAAATAACCTGGTAATTTTATTTTCGGGTTATTCACCCCTTCAATATATTTATTAGCTATAAAACGCCTAGACATTATTTCGCCTTCTAAATATTTTAACTTAACTCTAAGTATTGCTGCTTGCATCTCATCAAGTCGGCTGTTCACTCCTTGATAAATATTTTCATATTTTTTATGGCTACCGTAATTGCCTAGTGCTCGTATCGTCTGTGCGAGTTCATCATCACTAGTCGTAATAGCTCCAGCGTCTCCTAATGCACCGAGATTTTTACCTGGATAAAAGCTAAAGCCACTAGCATCCCCCCAATTACCTGCCTTTATTCCATTGATACTTGCGCCATGTGCCTGCGCAGAATCTTCTAAAACTAATAAATTATGGTGGTTGGCAATCTCCATAATGGATGGCATATCAGCCATTTGACCATATAAATGAACGGGTAAAATAGCGCGAGTTTTTCGCGTAATTAATTTTTCAGTTTGCTTTGGACACAGGTTATATGTCGAAGGATCTGGTTCTACTAAAACAGGAGTTAAGTTGTTTTCAGTAATAGCTAGAATACTAGCAATATAAGTATTAGCGGGGACAATAACCTCGTCCCCGTCCTTCAGCTTACCCAATTCTTTCCATGCTCGCATAATCAGAGTCAACGCATCCAAGCCATTAGCAACGCCAACACAATGCTTAACACCGCAATATAGTGCAAATCCCTGTTCAAATGCTTTTACTTCCACACCTTGGATATACCAACCAGAATCAATTACATTGGTAACCGCTTGAATCAGCTCTTTTCTATATTTCTCATTATTTTTTTTCAGGTCTAAAAATTTAATCATTTATAAAAATCTCATAAAAATCGTGAGTAAACGCACGCGCACCGAAACCTTCTTTTTGCGCAATAAGACCTTTATTTAAAAACCTACCATTTTTTTCTGTAGAAATACCAAAATCAAAATATTTTTTCCCTTTATAAATATTTCTAACCAAATGATCGATAACTAAATCTAAAGCACCCAATTCTCTTCCTTTCTCATTATTAGCTAAGTATTGTGTATGCACAATATTTTTATTTTCATAAACAATTGTACCAGATAGCAATTCACCATCTAACCTAGCAACATAACACTTTATATTTTCGGGAAAACTAGAACGAAGAAAGTCAATTTCTGATAAAGAATGTACAGGAATAGCATCATGATTGAATTTTAAGACTTTTGTTAGCAAATCCCAATAATCAGTTAAATCATTTTCTTCAGATACTTCTATTCCTATTTTCGTAGCTTTCTTTATTTTTCGCTTCCTGATTTCTTGATAAGGAATAGGATTAGATAAATCTATTGATACCGTAACATCCCTTCTAATTAGTTTAGCTTCAAGTAAGAAAAGCGAATATAAATCTTCTTGCGATGGATATGTATGATAAAGATCAGGTACTCTTTTATATATTAAAGAATCAACATTATCTCTAATTTTTAAAAATTCAACAATTGATAAAAGCATGTCATACACTTGTTCAGTTGTTGACTTATTTGAAAGCAATAAACCACCAAATGTTAAACCTTGGTGACTATATAACTTACGCTCATCTAAGTTTGCAGGAAGTAAGGCTACAAGACGATTTTTCTCGTCATAAAGCATAAGTGAAAAATCATAAAAACGATCAGAGTGGTAATCCATATAATTTCGATAGAACATAAAATGCGAATTTTTAGAATTTTTTACAAATTCATCCCACTCTTTCTTTTTTTCCACACTATAAATAAATACATTAAAATTCATAAAACTTAATCCAAAAGTTCAGCATATCCAAAACCAGTTTCCCCATTATTATTGCCATTATAAAACATATAGACTTTTCCATTTACATCAACGACACTAGGATAACAAATCATCTCAGAATCCCAGCCTTCATCTGAAACATCGAACGGGGAGCAAAACTCTCTATCCCAAACTATTCCATCACTAGAAACTGCATACTCAATTCTATATAGCCGATCTTCATATCTTGATGAATAAAGCATATGGTACTTTTCATTTTTTTTGAATACCCAAGGACGCGCAACAGCAAATTCACCTTTATCTATACGTGGCTTTAAACAAGAAATATTTTTCATATCCCATATTTTCCCATCATTAGATTCAGCATAACCAATATGATAGTCCATAAAAGACTTACCTTTAACCTTAAGCCATTTAGTTGCGTACCAATGCCACATCTTATAAATACCATCTTCGTAAATTACACAAGGCGCACCTTGTGAAATATACCTAAATTCATTTCTCGATAAAATCGGAGCATTACTAAAGCGTTTAAATTCCGTTAAATCAGTAGATACAGCAAGCCCTGCAAAAAGCATATATGGAGTTTTGACAGTTCTTTGGAATCCAACTGTGTACAAATAAAACTCATCTTTCTCTTGACTCTTAATAATACAAGATGGAACTACACCACAATCATCAAACGTACCATCATCCCCAAGACCAAGTATATAGTCATTGTGTTCATATAAAATATTTAATGGATTACCGGCATCTAAGTCTAAAAATGTTATACGTCCGTAATTATCTTTATCGGTTGTCCCTATAAATACTCTAATAATTCCTTTTTCTTCTAGGTATATTGGAGTGGGTAAAATGTCATATTTTTGATTCCATGAATACTGTTTATTAGGCTGGTGTATGATCCCTCTTTTCTCCCACTTCATAACTCTTTTATCCTAAATAATCGATGTGTATTAATCTTTGACAACACTGTTTGAGGCTCTTGATAAAAGCCTTTTATAATTGTATTTTTTTGAATTAATGCACCCGCTCCAACAAAGCTATCAATACTAATTGAAACATTATCTTCCACCGTTGAATTAACACCTATAAAAGAGAAATCTCCAATAGAGCAGTAACCGGAGATAACACAATGTGACGAAATAAAACAATGATCACCGACGATCGAACTGTGTCCTAAATGATTGCCGCTCCACATCACTACATTATTGCCAACCTTAGTAAAAGGTTGCAAAGTATTATCTTCTAATATGAAACAGTTCTCACCAATTTCAACATTACGCCAAACAAACGCACGGCTGCTTATATAAGATACAAGCTCGTAGCCTAATGACTTAGTTCTATCATAGAGCCCCTTTCTAACTCTATTAAGTTTGGTTGAACTGACAGCAACAAAAGCCTTATATTTTTGAGGAGGATAATTTTCAACCAGTTCATCAAGAGCAATAACAGGCAACCCTAAAAAATCATCTTCTTTTATATAGTCACGATCCAATGAGAAGGCTACGACATTATACTCACTATCATGTGTAAAATATTCAAAAGCTAGATGGGCGGTTTCACCACCGCCAATTATCACTATATCAGTCACTTGCTAACTCCTTAAAATTCGTATAATCTCTTATGTAGTCTGATTCATCGTATAGCTGATTAGCTAAAACTAGCAACACACAATCATCACTAAAGTCATGCATCTCGTGCCATACCATGTCTTCAATAAAAATACCTTTTGTAGCTGAATCCAACCACACTTCTTCTCGAAACTCACCATCATCTAACACCATACGGCATCGGCCTGTCACACAGACCGCCACTTGCTTTAGCTGCCTATGGGCATGAAAACCACGGGCAACACCTTGCTGCGTACCAAATATGTAGTACACGCGTTTAATATCAAATGGTATGGATTGTTGGCTCTCTAACGCGACTAGTGAACCACGATCATCACCTAAAGGTGGAAAACTGATTAATTGAATTAAACTCACTCGTCGTCCTTAATAATTTCCAATAAATATTGACCATAGCTATTTTTTTGTAGCGGTTTAGCCAATATCTGAAGCTCTTCTTTTGTTAACCAACCTTGATAAAAAGCGATCTCTTCCAAACAAGCGATTTTATAGCCTTGGCGCTTTTCTATGGTTTCGACAAACTGAGCCGCTTCTAACAAACTTTCATGAGTACCAGTGTCTAACCATGCAAATCCACGGCCTAGCATTTCGACATTCAGCTTATTCTGCTTTAGGTACATTTCGTTAAGGCAAGTAATTTCTAACTCACCACGTTCAGATGGCTGCACTTGTTTGGCCAACTCAACGACTGAATTATCGTAAAAATACAATCCCGTCACCGCAAAATGCGATTTCGGTTTAGTAGGTTTCTCTTCAATCGAAATGGCTTTTTTATTCGCATTAAACTCCACAACCCCAAAGCGCTCAGGGTCTTTTACTTGGTAACCAAAAACCGTCGCACCTTGACCGTTTTTCGCGTTTTCAACAGCCTGTTTTAGTTTAGGTGTAAAACCTTGGCCGTAGAAAACATTATCCCCTAAGACCAAACATACATCATCACTGCCTATAAAGCCTTCACCTAGAATAAAAGCTTGAGCAAGTCCATCAGGGCTCGGCTGCACCACATAACTTAATTCAATACCAAATTTCGAGCCGTCGCCTAAAAGACGCTGAAAGCTACTCTGATCTTCAGGTGTCGTTATGATCAATATTTCTCGAATTCCGGCCAACATAAGCACAGAAAGAGGGTAGTAAATCATTGGTTTGTCATAAACAGGAAGTAGTTGTTTAGACACCCCGATGGTAATCGGATAAAGCCGCGTACCTGAGCCGCCAGCTAGAACTATGCCTTTCATTGTTGCAACTCCTGACCTAAAGTGCCCAAGCGCTCTCGCTGATAAGAACCATCTTGTACGTTATGACACCAGTCTTGATTCGCTAAATACCATTCAACTGTTTTTCGAAGCCCTGTTTCAAAGGTTTCTTGTGGTTGCCAATTCAATTCTCGACTCATCTTCGATGCATCGATGGCATAGCGGCGATCGTGTCCTGGCCTATCAGACACAAAAGTAATTTGTTCCGCGTATTGGGTATCTTTCGGACGAAGTTCGTCCAAGATCTCACAAATGGTTTTCACCACGTCAATGTTTTGCTTTTCATTGTGGCCGCCTATGTTGTAGGTTTCACCCACCTTTCCTTCCGTTACGACTTTATACAAGGCCCGAGCATGATCTTCTACGTACAGCCAATCACGTATTTGATCGCCTTTACCGTAAATAGGCAGAGGCTTGCCCTCAAGTGCATTTAAAATAACCAACGGGATCAGCTTTTCAGGAAAATGATAAGGCCCATAATTATTGGAACAATTTGTCACTATCGTTGGAAAACCATAAGTCCTTAACCAAGCACGTACCAAATGATCACTGGATGCTTTGCTCGCAGAATAAGGGCTGCTAGGTGCATAAGGTGTGGTTTCTGTAAATAATGGAAGCTCACCTGTCATTTCATCAGGGTGCGGCAAGTCACCATACACTTCGTCTGTGGAAATATGATGAAAGCGAAAAGCGCTTTTACGATCCTCCTCTAAAGCATTCCAATATTCGCGAGCCGCTTCCAATAACGTGTAAGTCCCCACTATATTAGTTTGAATAAAGTCCGCAGGGCCTGTAATAGAACGATCAACATGACTTTCGGCTGCTAAATGCATCACAGCATCTGGCTGATGTGTTTGAAAAACACGATCTAGCGCTACTCTATCGCAAATATCGACCCGCTCAAAGGCGTAACGATCTGAATGATCAACACTCGCAAGGCTTTCAAGATTGCCCGCATAGGTAAGCTTATCGACATTCACCACACTGTCTTGGGTCTTTTGGATAATATTACGGGTTACTGCAGAACCAATAAAACCCGCACCGCCAGTTACTAAGATTCTCACTACCAAATACCCTTTGTATCAATAAGATAACTAGATTTAAGATCTGAAGACTTAAATTGTTTGTGATTCACCAGTAACAAATGAACATCTGCTATTTCTTTCGCAGCTTCAAAGTTTACAAGCTCAAACGATGTATTCATAACAGGTAGTTCTTTTATATTTGGCTCAACGGCCAATACTTTACCAGCATGCATCTCAGTAATTTTTTTTGTGATATTAAGCGCTGGGCTTTCGCGTAGATCGTCTATATCAGGCTTAAAAGCCAAGCCATAACAGGCAATGGTAACGTCTTTCGCTGTTTTATCTGGATTGGCTTGTAGAAAGTCTGCAATCGCAATCTTAACTTTATTAATTACCCACTCTGGCTTGGCATCGTTTACTTTACGTGCCGTATGAATCAATTTGGCTTCATCTGGCGTTTTGCTGACGATGAACCAAGGGTCTACGGCGATACAGTGTCCACCTACGCCAGGCCCTGGCTGTAAAATATTGATACGCGGATGACGGTTCGCCAGTGATATTAGCTCCCATACGTCGATATCAAGCTTGTCACAAATAATAGAAAGCTCATTAGCAAAGGCAATTTGCACGTCACGGCATGAGTTTTCTGTTAGCTTTGCCATTTCTGCAGTGCGAGCATTGGTAATAACGCACTCACCTTGAACAAAGGTTTTGTATAACTCAACAGCACGAGCAGAACATTTCGCCGTCATGCCGCCAATTACGCGATCATTCTCGACCAATTCACGTACCACATGACCAGGCAAAACACGTTCAGGGCAATGGGCCACGTTCACATCAGCATTGTCTCCCACTGTTTGCGGAAAGGTTAAATCTGGCCGCGCTACAGCAAGCCATTCTGCCATTTGTTCTGTTGCGCCCACCGGAGACGTTGATTCCAGAATTACCAAGTCACCTTTTTTTAACACGGGTGCAATCGCGTTTGCTGCCGCTTCTATGTACTTTAAATCAGGCTGAGGAATATCTCCTTCCGTTTGAACAGGCAAAAAAGGTGTTGGAACAGCAATTAAAAAAGCATCCGCCGGCTCCGGCTTTAACACGGCTTTTAGATAACCTTCTGTAACGGCTGCGTGAACGATCATGTCTAGATCAGGTTCAACAATGTGGATCTCTCCACGGTTGATAGTGTCTACTGCCCGTTGACTGACATCTACACCAATCACCTTTTTCTTTCTAGAGGCAAACATAGCCGCAGTTGGCAGGCCTATATACCCTAAACCAATCACAGAAATCGTATTAAAAGACATGATATTCCTTAACTTTCAAAATTTATTGTTGCTGTCGCTATTGTCGGCTTAAAGGCACGACCTACATTTATTATTTCGCCAAAATATCGCAAATTCGTTGGCATGCTTTGCCATCACCATAAGGGTTATGAGCACGGCTCATTTCACTGTATGCGACGTCATTCGTTAGTAGCTTATTCAATGCCGCGGTGATTTTTACCACATCGGTTCCAACCAGTTTTACCGTACCTGCGTCTACCGCCTCAGGGCGTTCTGTTGTATCTCGCATAACTAAAACAGGCTTGCCTAAACTTGGTGCTTCTTCTTGTATGCCACCTGAGTCCGTTAAAATAATGTGCGAGCGGTTCATTAAGTACACAAAGGGTAAATATTGCTGAGGCTCAATTAAGTGCACATTATCTACGTCACTTAAAATGCGATTTACAGGCTCTTGCACATTAGGATTTAAATGTACTGGATATAATATTTGAACATTAGGATGCGATTTCGCTGTTTGCGCTAATGCTTCACAAATACGCTCAAACCCACCACCAAAGCTTTCACGTCGATGGCCTGTCACTAAGATCAGCTTTTTATGACTATCCAGCATAGGAAATTGTGCCGCTAGCGTATTTGTTAAATTCGTGTCGGCCTCGATTTGCGCTTTTACCAGTAATAAGGCATCTATTACTGTATTGCCAGTTACGTGGATGTTTGAACTGGCGATGTTTTCATTTAGCAGATTTCGCTGTGAGTTCTCAGTGGGGGCAAAATGGAACTTTGTTAAAGACCCCGTCAACCTGCGGTTGCCTTCTTCCGGCCAAGGAGAGTAGATATTCCCAGTACGCAACCCTGCTTCCACATGACCTACTGCAATTTGCTCATAATACGCTGCTAAGCTTGTAGAAAAAGTCGTTGCAGTATCACCATGCACTAAAACTACATCAGGTTTAAATTCTTTCAGTACTGGCGTTAACTCAAGCAAAATACGACTGGTCACTTCTGGAAGTGTCTGCCCTGCCTTCATGAGATTCAAATCATAATCTGGTGTTATTTTGAAAAGATCCAATACTTGATCAAGCATTTCACGATGCTGAGCCGTCACACAGACTTTGGCTTCAAAACGTACATCCTTTTCAAGAGCGCGCACTAAAGGAGCCATTTTTATAGCTTCAGGACGTGTACCAAAAACGGTTAAGACTTTCATTTTTATTTTCAACTCTTATTAAATTTTTAGATTTGAACTAATGGCTTACCACTTGTTTTTTACTTCATCTTTTACAAGGCTTTACTTCTTCCCTAAGCTGCTCTATTTCTTTTTCTAGTAACTCATACTCTTTCAATTTTCTCTGAAGAAAACTCTGAGTAAGAACGATTTTTTCTTCTATACCTGTTGGAGTAAGCAAATACAAATAACCGGTTTTATTAGTGCTATTTTTAAAGTTTTCTGCTTTTACCAAACCTTTTTCTATTAATGCTTTTAAGCAAAAATTGGTTTTTCCTAGGCTAATATTCAGACGCTTTGCCAATTCACGCTGACTAATATCTGGATCTTGCTGTAGTTCTTTTAATATTTTGTAGCGATATTCGTCTGTTAACATGAAAGCACCTTGTGTTCGAGGCAAATTAACGAATATAAAAAAATCGATGGATTAATGCATTCCCCATGCGTTTAGTCCGAACATTAATATTAAACAATTTTTCGCTTTGACTGGCTTTCTCCATTTGTTGCATGAAAGCTTTACAATATCATGTTCAGTTGATGAACAATCATAATTGAAGGCACTCATTAACGCAAATAATGTATTGAAAGGTATCTCTTTGTAAATTCATTGTAAACAAATAAACGACGATTTCTTGGGCCAGCAATTTAGAAATTGATTATTTTTTCATCGAAAAAGGTTAAGGTGTCGACCTAAAGACCGACCTACAGGTATTTCGGTTTGTAGGCCGTGTTTTAGCGCGACAAGGTATTGCAGATTGATGGTATCGGCCTGAAGACCGATCTACAACAAACAACTTTCGCACGATATTGAAGACATGGGTTGGTAGTTGGTTTAGGGTATATTGTGGTTTAATCTTGGTCATTCTCTAAAAATACATAAGGATTTGTATGTTAACTATAAACCTAACGGCTATGTGGTGTTCGACGGCGAACGCTATGCCATTAATGCCAAGGCACACCAAATTAGCGGTTATTCGGCCCATGCGGGGCAATGGGATTTATTAAATTTTATTAAACGCATGCGAGTTAAACCAAAGAAAGTACATTTGGTGCATGGGGATGATGTCGCCAAACAAACATTAAAGGAGTTGATTGAAATGGAACATCCAGAATGTGAGGTGGTGATTCCAATATAAACCTCCAGCTGTCACCCGAAGAACAACAGCCAAAGGTTTATTTTAGCATTATTCCACTGTAACGGATTTTGCCAAGTTCCTTGGCTGATCCACATCCGTGCCTTTCACCACTGCCACATGATAAGAAAGCAGTTGCAACGGTATGGTATGCACAATTGGCTCTAAAATAGAATCCACTTTTGGCACTTCGGTAAATATAATATTTTCTTCGCTATGCAAGTCCGTGTCTTTGTCTGCAAAGACATACAATTCACCACCACGAGCCGCCACTTCTTGCAGATTCGATTTCAGTTTATCTAACATATCGTTATGAGGCACCAAGGCAATAATAGGCATATTCTCATCGACTAATGCCAACGGCCCATGCTTCAACTCACCTGCCGGATAAGCTTCCGCATGTATATAAGAAATCTCTTTAAGCTTCAGAGAGCCTTCTAAGGCTATAGGAAACATAGTGCCACGGCCAAGAAACAAAGCATTATGTTTATTGGCAAAGCGGTCTGCGACATTTTTAATGTGAGCATCTTCTTTTAGGGCCAGATCCACATAAGCAGGTAAAGAACGCATAGCTTGCACCAACTCTTTTTCTTTCTCTGCGGACAAGCCATTTTCAACGGCAATAGCAATACTAGTAATCAACAAAGCTGTTAATTGCGTCGTAAAGGCTTTCGTTGACGCCACACCAATTTCGGCTCCTGCATTGGTTAATAACGTAAGGGCAGACTCTCGTACCAAGGTACTTGATGGAACATTACAAATAGCCAAAGTAGTCAAATAACCAAGCTCTTTTGCCATACGAAGTGCTGCTAAGGTATCGGCAGTTTCTCCGGACTGGGACAACGTTAAGAAAAGGGTGTTTTTAGGTACAGCCACTTTGCGATATCGATATTCACTCGCAACTTCTACCGTACAAGGCAAGCCAGCTAAATCTTCAATCCAATATTTGGCTACCATACCCGCATGATAACTAGTACCACAGGCAACGATATGGATATTTTCGACTTCTTTTAAGAAACCAGAGTCGGCACCAAAGCAACTTGTTAATACTTTGGTTTCACTAATGCGACCATCTAAACAAGCAGCAATGACTTTAGGCTGCTCGTAGATTTCCTTCATCATATAATGACGATATTCGCCTTTATCCGTCGCATCAATATTATGATTAAACACACTGATTGGACGCTCTTGCGGCTCACCTTTGGCATCGTAAATTGTCACTTGATCACGAGAAAGCTCAACCACATCACCTTCTTCTAAAAAGATAAATTGATCTGTTACATGCAATAAGGCAAGCTGATCAGAAGCCACGAAGTTTTCTTCAATACCTACACCAACCACTAACGGACTGCCTTTTCGAGCTGCTATAAAGCGTTCGTTGTCATCTTTTTGCACTACACCAATAGCAAAAGCGCCCTCTAGTTTAGCGAGACTTGCTTGAACTGCCTTTAATAAATCCGGCTGGGATTTCATGGCATCATGAATAAGGTGAACAATAACTTCCGTATCTGTTTCGGATTTAAATTCATAGCCTTTTGCTTTTAATTCACGGCGAAGCGGTTCGTGATTTTCAATAATACCATTGTGAACCAATGCCAGGTCATCACCAGAAAAGTGCGGATGGGCATTCGCTTCTGTTGGTTTACCATGAGTAGCCCAACGCGTATGAGCAATACCGATTTTGCCATCTAAAGGATAAGCTTCAAATTTATCTTTTAATGCCTGAACTTTACCAACCGCACGGTGGGAGTACACACCGTCTTCGTTATTAATCGCAATACCAGATGAATCATAGCCTCGGTATTCAAGGCGACTCAGCCCTTCAATCAAGATTTTAGATACATTACGGCACGCAATAACACCCACTATTCCACACATACTTCATGTCCTTTTACATTTATGCTGCTGATGCGTTTCCAGCATAATAAAATTAAGTTATTTAAGATTTTTTAGTCGGTCGAGGCCAGTTATCTTTATGAGTTTGTCGCGCTCGAGCGAATGCTAATTGGTTTTCGCCAACCGCTTTGGTTATGGTTGAGCCTGCAGCTATGGTCGCTCCTTCAGCAATAGATACGGGAGCAACAAGAGAGCTGTTTGATCCAATAAACACATTATCGGCCACTTGGGTAAGGTGTTTATTAACGCCATCGTAATTGCAGGTAATGGTTCCAGCACCAACATTGACGTTAGCCCCCATTTGAGTATCTCCAATATAGCTCAAATGACTAACCTTACTGCCTTCGCCGATATGGGCTTTTTTCGTTTCGACAAAATTACCGATTTTGGCGTTATTAGATAGATAAGTACCAGGACGTAATCGGGCAAAAGGGCCGATATCACAGGACTCACCCACTTGGCTATCTTCAATGAGGGTATTGTTTTTTATAACGGTGTTATCACCAACAACGCAATTTTTAAGATGACAGTTTGGACCAATCTCGACACCATCACCAAGAACAACCTTTCCTTCAAAAATACAGTTAATATCAATGATCACGTCATTCCCGGTGACTAACTCGCCGCGTACATCTATGCGTGAAGGATCTAGCAATGTCGCGCCGTTTTGCATTAAAGCAATAGCTTGCTGAGACTGAAGCTCTCGCTCTAGTGCCGCTAGTTGAACACGATCATTCACTCCTGCCACTTCCGCTTCACTCAGTGGGTTAACCGTTACTATGTCCACACCATCACGGGCAGCCATTTCAATTACATCGGTTAAGTAATATTCGCCTTGAGCATTATTGTTATTAAGAGAAGCAAGCCAAGTTTGTAAATGATCATTTGGAGCAAGCAAAATCCCAGTATTCACTTCTTGTATTTTTAACTGCTCTGCTGAAGCGTCTTTTTGCTCAACAATCGCTGTTACTTTGCCACTTCCGTCACGAACAATTCGGCCATAACCTGTTGGGTTATCTAAAGAAATAGTTAATAGCACCAAAGTATTCGCTGTAGACAAAGCTGTCATTTTCTCAAGCGTTTCCGAGCTAATAAGAGGGACATCACCATAAAGTGTTAGTGTCGCACCACCTTCTTCTAAGAAGGGTGCAACCCTACGCAATGCATCTCCTGTGCCTTGTGGACTATCTTGCCAAACAACATTAGTCGAAAAATCCTGACAACTTGCCTCTACCTGTTCACCTTGATGCCCAACAATAAGGTGCAGCTTCGCTTCTGATAAGCTACTCGCTGTATTGAGCACCCTTCTCACCATTGGTACGCCACCCACTTTATGCAGTACCTTAGAAAAGGCCGACTTCATTCGACTTCCTTTTCCTGCGGCAAGAATAACAATATCTAGTTTCATGAATCGTCCTTGTTTTGACTTATCAAGATAATAATAAATTTGAGTATAAGGCATTAGACCTTTTTGCAAAAAACACCACAACCCAAATTGTCAAAAATAAAATGACAATTTTAAAATAAACACTCAGACTAATGATTTAATAAGATTATATTAGAGAAATCAGTCAAAATTGTTAGCATATTAAATATGTTGCTCAGCTTCATTTTTAGTACAGCGGTTACATTCAACTTGAAGCAATTCAACCAACAGCCTAGTAGCAGGTCCTGTCCGTTCACCTTTACCAAAAACCGCATAAAGATGAAACTTTCGCTCTCCTCCTGAGACTAGATTTAGCTTTTTTAAGTTGCCCGCCTTTAAGTCTTCTAAAATATCGGCTTTTGGCAACCACGCAAAACCCACTCCACTGACGACAATCTCCAGTGCTGACTGCAAACTGGATACAGTCCACCGTCTATCAGTACCTAGCCAGCCCGCATCGACAGAGGTTTCTACCGCAGAGTCACGAATAACCAATTGAAGCTCTCGACTTAAGCGTTCATTATCTATTGGATACTCAGCGGTCGCCAAAGGATGGTCTGAAGACGCTACAGCAACCATCTCAACATCTACGATAGGATCAGCCAAATACCCTTTAGCCACCAAACTGGTTAACACTAAATCAGGATGACCATGGGTTAATGCTTCCGTTCCACCACTTAATACGACTTCTTTAAGTTGTACTTGTGTGCCCTGACTTTGGGGCTCAAAGGCCTTTAACGCTCGCAACAAAGCGGGTTTTGGAAAAGCTTGATCGACAACCAACTCAATTTCAGGCTCCCAACCTTGCCCTAACGTGTGAGCAAGCTCTTCAAGGTCAACCGCTTCTTTTATTAAATGGCGGGAACGACGAAGAAGCACTTCCCCCCTTTCTGTGAGTTTTGCTTTCCGACCCTCAATAATTAATAAAGGGTAGCCTAACTGATCTTGCAGTTTCGCTACGGTATAGCTCACAGAAGATTGGCTTTTATGAAGAGCTTCTGCCGCTTGAGCAAAGCCACCTCTATCTACAACCGATTGCAAAACTCGCCATTGCTCTAAGGTTACGCGCGGTGCTTTCAAGACTATTCCCTCATATTGTTAAACAACACCTTAAACTTATCGCATTTTTCGATCAATATCCGCTAAAAAAACCGCTTTTTAATCAAATAAACTGACTATAAGATACAACAACAATCAAATAACAGAGCAAGAGACGCTCTAACTTTATTTCGGAGAATGATATGACAACTTTATTACGAGTGGATTCAAGTGCTTCAGGCGAAAATTCAAAATCCCGTCAACTAGTAGACACTTTTGTTGAGGCATGGTTAGCAAAGAATCCTGGCGGAACGGTTGTGGTTCGTGATGTGAATGAAAACCCACTACCTCACTTCACAAGTGAGACCCTAGGCGCTATGTTCACACCAGAAGAAGCTCGTTCAGATAGCCAGAAAGCGATTGTCGCAATTGGAGATGAGCTTATTAGTGAATTGGAAGCTGCTGATGTCATCGCTGTTTCAGCTCCTATGTACAATTTTGGTATTCCTTCTACACTAAAAGCTTATTTTGATTATATTGCACGTGCTGGCCGTACCTTTAAATACACAGAAACAGGCCCTGTTGGACTAATCAATAAAGACGCTTACTTATTTACGGCAAGTGGTAGTTTCTTAGCAGAAACACCGATGGATCACCAAGTACCTTATTTAGGCACTTTCTTAGGCTTCCTAGGAATGACAGTTAAAGAAACGTTTATCGCTGGCGGTCAAGCTATGGGTGAAGCTGGCGAAGAAGCATTCAACCAAGCAAAAGAAGACATCGCTGCAGCAATCTAAACAATAGAGCCGACAAAACAGAAATTTTTGTCGGCTCTCTATTTATAGCTATCAGCATTTAAAGAATTACAAACCATTCGCCTTTAGAGCAATTCGCTTACGCTGAATATCTACCTCTAACACCGTCACATTTACCACTTGACCGACACGAACTAAATTTCGCGGATCCTTTACATATCGATTGGCCAATTGCGAAATATGTATTAACCCGTCCTGATGCACACCAAGGTCAACGAAAGCACCAAAAGCAGCAACATTCGTCACCACCCCTTCTAACGCCATTCCTTCTTGTAAATCATCTAAATGATGAACATTTTGATCAAAGGAAGCATAGCGAAACTCTGGACGCGGGTCTCTTCCGGGCTTTGATAGCTCAGTTAAGATATCAGAA
Source organism: Marinomonas transparens (assembly GCF_016463975.1). Lineage (GTDB taxonomy): Bacteria > Pseudomonadota > Gammaproteobacteria > Pseudomonadales > Marinomonadaceae > Marinomonas > Marinomonas transparens. The sequence goes on from NZ_JAEMNX010000009.1 coordinate 25,120, forward strand.
TAGGTCAGGTCACCGACATGGGAAAAAACTGGCGCCATTAGTTTGAGCTGATTCAATACCTGTACATTATTAAGCAAGTCACTGGTTTTTAATTTCACACTATCAGCCATCTGCTTAACAAGAGAATACGACTCTGGATGAACACCCGATTGATCCAGTGGCTCTTTGCCATTAAGTATTCTTAAAAAACCAGCACACTGCTCAAAGCACTTTTCGCCTATTCCTTTAATTTTTAATAGCTCAGATCGAGATTCAATTCTCCCCTTCTGCTGTCGATACTCAATAATATTTTTCGCCAATCGCTCCGTTAAGCCAGAAACATAGGATAAAAGCGACACAGAAGCCAAGTTAATATCGACACCTACTCGATTAACACAGTCTTCAACCACATTGGCCAAAGATTGAGATAATTGCGAAACCTTCAAGTCATGCTGATATTGACCTACACCTATTGCCTGAGGGTCAATTTTTACCAACTCAGCCAAAGGGTCCTGAAAACGTCGCGCAATAGAAATAGCGCCACGAATCGTAACATCTAGATCAGGGAATTCATCAATGGCAACTGGGGAAGCCGAATAAACAGAAGCCCCCGCTTCACTTACCACCACAGAGTGACAATCCAAATTATTTCCCTTAATAAGTTTAGCTATTAAGTTTTCAGTTTCTCGAGAAGCGGTCCCATTACCAATAGCAACCCAATGAACTTGATGCTTACGGATTAATTTGCTTAACAGTGTAGTCGCGTCCTGCATTCTATTTTGTGGGGCATGTGGATAAATAACACCATGCTCAACAACTCCTCCTTGCTCATTAACCACCGCCAACTTCACCCCATTACGAAAACCAGGATCAAGACCTAAAACACAATGAGAACCAGCAGGCGCAGCCATTAATAAGTCTTGCAAGTTCTCCGCAAACACTTGAATCGCCCCCTCTTCAGCTTTTTCTTTCAATTGCGATAAAATATCACCCTCTAACTTTGAAAAAAGTCTATTCTGCCAAGCTAAATTTAAATATTTTTGTTGCACAGAAGTAAGTGCTTGTCTCTTTATTTTTTCAACCCCAAACAATTGGTAAAGGTGCGAGACCTCTAATATTCTCGGACACTCCCTCTCTTCTCGCAAAGAAACACCTAGCTTTAATATTGATTCTTTTTTTCCTCTAAACAGAGCAAGTAATCTATGTGCAGGCACCTGATTGATTTTTTCTTGATAATCAAAGTAATCCCTAAATTTCCCCCCTTGCTCTTTTTTACCTCTTAATACTCGGCTAACCAACACCCCTTCTCTTAATAAGGTCAACCGCCCTAGTTTCAGAAATTCATTATCGGACCCAATAATATCTCCGATTATTTCCACGACACCATCTAGAGCCAGTTCAGGTGAGATAACTAAACCATTCTGCTTACACCAAGCCTTAACCTCTAACAAGGTATCAAGGCGCTCTCCAGACCAAATCTCTTCAGCTAAAACCTCCAGCCCCAGTTCTCTCGCTGCCCACGCCTTAGTCTTACGTGTTTTCTTGAAAGGTAAATACAAGTCTTCTAGCTCTGTTTTCGACATCGCCGCCCGTATTTTTTTTCTAAGTATTTCAGAGCAACCCTCGTCATCTAACAATAAAGACAAAATGCTTCCTTTACGTTTTTCTAATTCAACCAAATACCCCCAACGCTCATAAAATGAGCGTAAGGCAACATCCGTCATTCCACCAGTACATTCTTTCCTATAGCGTGCAATAAAAGGAACCGTCGCCCCTTCTTCAAATAGCTGAATAACGCTATCGGCGTGTTTTTTTAAAATAGAAAACTCTGCACTTAAGCTATTTGATATAGAAACCATAAATTACCCTATTACTTACACTTTCATAACAATTTAAATTCATAATATAATTAGCAAAAATCATTTTTTTTTATTAAAATCCTCCGCCAAACTTGAAAAAATATGAAACTATCTCACACTGTATAAAGAAGCAATCAATACAGCTTTTAATGGTTTAATATTAAGAAGAAGTATCATAAGGACTTTTACCTTATGATCAAACCTCACCATAAAATAGAAAAGAGTATAATTTTTTCTCTTACATTTGAGCGGTTCATGTTTCTAAGTTTTGGCACTTATCGCTGAGTGTAAAGGATGGACTTCTTTTTTCAGTGCAATACAACCTTTAACCAGTTTTAACAGATAGGGGACACCAATGAGTTTATTACTTGAACTAGCCGGAAATAAAGCCAAAGCACGTGCAGCAGCAAAAGAATTAACGGTTGCACAGCTTGAAAACCTAATTGCAGGTTTCAATAATGCACTTGAAAAACTGAAAGAAGAAGAGGCAGCTCTTCAAGCAGAAAAGGCACAAAAATCAGCATTGGCCGAAGAAATTGCAACACTTATCGCCAAAAGCGGCTTAACAATGGAAGAGGTTTCCTTGTTATCAGCACCTAAAGCTGGTGCAATGAAAGGCAAAACCGTGGAACCTAAGTACCGTCTCGTTGTTGATGGTCAAACTTATGAGTGGACTGGTCGTGGCCGTACACCAAAAGTATTCCAAGAGTACTTCAACTCAGGAAAAAGCCGTGAAAGCGTAGAAATTAAATAGCGCCTTCCTTATCGATTAGCCCGAAAAAAGACCGCCATTAAACAATAATAGCGGTCTTTTTTACTTATCCCTCAATAACTTATTCTTTACTTTTGAATGCATATCGAATCAAAACAATAGCACAGCCCAACATACCACCTAACAACACTCCTAACATAGCAATCAGAGCCCGCTTAGGAGAAGTTCGGCTAATGGGTTTTTCTGGTTCCTCTACAAATTGGAAAGTATCAAAGCTAATATTAGAATCAACTTGCGAGGTTTTAAGCAACGCCAATTTCGAATCAATTTGCTGCAAACGTGGTTCAATAACACTCAATTCTTTCAACCCCTCCAATACATCAACTTTTGCCTCTAATGCATTGGCGCCAATATTAATAGCAAATAACTCTTCATCGCCTAGGTTTTGTTGAGGCTTATTAATTCCGGCTGCTTTAGCAATCTGCAATGCATATTTAGATCGCCTAAGCTCATAATCTAGATGTGCAGTGGCTAAATCAGTTAACAGGGCTTTTTGCTGTATCAGACTGCTTCTTTTACCGTCAACGATAGAGTCTAAATTGGCTATCACACGTTCTCTTGCCTTCCCTTCCACAAATTGAATGTAGCCATTTAACAGGTCATAACTACCTTTCGAAGAAGATTGCATACCAGTTAATACATAAGAGTTACTACCTTTTACAAGATTAGCAGAAAGCCTATCATCCCACCTAGCATATAGAGCTAACTCTATATCTTCAGAGCCACTGGCTCGAAGCCCCTCTAACTCATCTTGAAATTCAGGTAGCATTGAAATATAAGCTTTTCTGTTCTTTCTTGACTCAAATTCCTGTACATAAATGCTAAACAAGGTTTGTGGTAAAACAAAGCGATCCAGACTAGAACTAACCCGAATATCTCCTCCTACTTGATAGACATCAAAAACAGGCTGAAACTCACTCACCATTTTTTGATAGTCAGAAAAATCACTTATCTGAGGTTGTGTTATAAGAGCCTCAGCAGTCCAAACTTCCTTAGCGTTCAATGCATAAACAACAGCTATGGCTGCACAGATTACAGTAGTGACAATTATAATGAACTTGCCTTGCCACAAAGCAACAATTAGCTCTTTCAGATCAATTTCATCATCATGCTTAGGCAGAGATGATACTTGAGACAGCTGATTTTCTCCCACAATCCTTCCTTACTTATTTTATATAGTGATATTAAAATGATAGTTCAAATTCACAAAACCGAATTAGTAAAAAACTACAAACCAATTGTTTTATAAATCAAATCCCAAACTCCATGCCCCAAACGCTCGCCGCGCTGTTCAAATTTTGTCAATGGGCGCCATTCTGGTCGAGGGTGATATAAGCCTTTTCCTGCTGCATTTTCATATTGCTCTTGGGCTTCCATTACTTCCATCATATGTTCTGCATAGGGCTGCCAATCGGTCGCCATATGAAAGTAACCGCCTTCTTTCAACACATTAGCAACCTGCTGAGCAAACAAGGGCTGCACAATACGACGTTTATTATGCTTTTTTTTATGCCAAGGATCAGGAAAAAACAGTTGAAAAGCACTCGCTTGTTTTTGAGGCAAGCAGTTCGCCATCACTTCAATGGCGTCATCACAATAAACGCGAAGGTTAGTAATGTCTTCCTCTTTGGCAAGCATCATCAACTTGGCTACACCAGGCGGGTGAACTTCGATACCAATAAAATCTTTGTCAGGGGCATTCTTTGCCATTTCAGCAAGAGAAGCTCCCATACCAAAACCTACTTCAATTACAACGTCAGATTTACGACCGAATACATTTTGGTAATCAATTCGCCCATCCGCCAACTCTAGTCCGTAAACTTCCCAATTTGCATCGTAGTTTTTCTGCTGTCCTTCCGTCATGCGGCCACCACGAACAACAAAACTGCGAATAGTACGTTTCTTTACGGGTTCTTGTAATCCTGTATTGTTATCTTGCATGATTCTCTATCGTGTAGGTGATTCTATATTGTATATTGGGGCGGTATGCTACCCGAAAAACCACTTTCTGTCCTGTTTTAACAAGGTAGATATAGGTAAAACAAACATTACTCTTTATATCCTTTCGCCCTCCACAAACATATGACTAGAAGCAACCAGCCAAGTAAATAACAAATACCACCCAGGGGAGTAACAACACCTAACCAAGTCTGGCCAGTCAAGGTCATCACATACAGGCTTCCTGCAAACAAAACATTACCGACAAAAAAGAAAGACAAAATGGCTTTATGGAAAGAAAGGTAAGAAGACAAAGCGGCAACAAGCAACCCTGCCAGCGAATGATACATTAGATATTGGCTACCAGTGTGCCACCAGCCAAGTGCTCGTTCATCCACTAGGCCATTTAAAGCATGAGCACCAAAGGCACCAGCCGCAATAGCAAGGGCAGCTTGAGCCGCAAAAAACGCAGCCCATTTTGCAGGAAAAGTTAAAGAAGCCATGGGTTATTCCAATACGTTCAAATAGCCATTACTACCAACGGCGTAATAACGATCTCCTACGCCAAAAGCTAACGCCAATACACTGGCTCCGGTAGGACGACCCTTATCTTTAAGATACAAATCCCATTCTTTTTGAACAATTCCTGTACTAACCTGAACAAGTGATACTCGACGATTAATCCCGCCCAGTAAAATGGAGCGATTATCTCCAGAAAACACCGCCTGACGAATGGTAATATTGCGGGACTCTAAACTCCCCGTATCAATCGCGGTGACTTCCTTCCCAGTAGCCGTAGACCAAATTTTGGCTGTGCCCAGCTGAGCGGCACCAAACGCATATTTACCATCCGCAGACAAAGCAACGCTGGCAATATTATTACTCAAGGTCCACTCATACTTTTTCGTGCCCGTACGCATGTCCCAAAGAATCACCTTGTAATTGTCATCACCGGTAAGACCCAATGTCGCATCAGGAGAAACATCGACCGCACGAACAACCGCGCCCGTACGCAAGGTTTGTATGATTCCACCTTTTTTCACATCAAAATAGCGCGCTGTTTGATCATCCAGACCAACCAGTGCCAAATTGCCATTGCGTGTTAATTTCAGCGCACGAATATCGCCCGGCGTTGTCCAGAAACCAGCCGATTGGCCAGTCGATGTGTCCCACAAAACAAGAGTTCGAGCTCCGCCCGTCGCGGCAAACCCACCACTGGGGTCAATGTCTACACTAATAAGGGGAGTATATTGTCCGCTCTCATGGTTCCAATTATAACGACGCTCATTAAGAGCCGTATTCCAGTAGCTACCGCCATGCTGAATAGAACCTATAACCGCAGCGCTACCATCATCGCTCAATACCGCCGAATAAACACCTTGCACAGCGTACTCCGCAGTTCTAATAGGAGCCTCTTTCGAGCAAGATAAGAGAACCGTTAGTGAAACAACAAATAGGCTGAGTTTAAGCAGTCTTTTCGCTATGTGCTTCATGTAATTCCTTGATCAACTGATCTTCATGTTGAAATCGATCTGCCATCACCACACTCAAAGCTTGCAGAGAAAAAGGCAACGCCTCTAACTGATCGTTACAGTGGTCTTTGGTGTCATACTTATCATTGAACTCAATGGCCACTTCTGTTGTGCTATCAATTTGTGGTAGTAGCTCACGCAATAATACTAAGGCTTTATCGTCTTCAAAGTCTTTAGCTTCTAATGCGAGCTGCTCATAAACATTAAAGTGTCCCACCGATACATAGTCCACCAACATTTCACATAATGCTTGGATCTTCGGGGTATCTGTCGGGGTAAACTCACCCCGCTCTCGTAAATAGATCAAAGCTTCGATCAACTGACGTCTTTGCTCTAACCAACGATCAATGATTTCGTGAACACCACCCCATCGCTCTTGCGCTGTTTTGCATCGTTCCAACATACCCTAGCTCCATTAACGAAGTGATAATTGCTTATTTGATGCAAATAAGCATATTCCGATCCATATGCCCCTGCAAGGCAATCATCTGAGGGAAATTGTAACCTTTGTTATGACTAGTTAGCTGCTTTGTAAACCTTTAGTGCAATCACCAAATTGATAACCGCCATTGCAACAAAGGCTACCAAAGTCCAACCTGGAATACTCAAACCTAAGAAAGTCCACACAACATCGCCACACTCACCTGTTCCCATTACCATAGCTTGCATGATTTCTTGCCAAGGAAAAACGTCCAGCATGTAACTTAAACCAGGTAAACACGCAGGCAGCTGGTCCATAGGTAAACTTTGTAAATATAAGTGACGGATAGCAAGTGCAGCACCTAATAAAGATAAAACCATCACAACCCAAGAACATATTTTTCTTACCTTGATACTGGCCGTTAACGCAGAACCTAAAGACATTACCCCAACAGAGAAAAAGGCAATGCGCTGTAACATGCATAAGGGACAAGGCTCTAACCCCATTTGATATTCCATGTAAAAAGCCACTGCCAAAAGAGCAAAAGAGCAAAATGCAACCAATCCATGGAAACGGCGAGCCGATAAAAACGCGAACATATAAAGATTCCTAAGCTTATTTAAATGAAAGTTTTACAGATTAAAGTGTGGCTACGACAGCAAGAAATTTGGAAAGTGCAAAATTACTACTGACATTCGCCTTTAATGGCAGTTAGTATACTGTCTATTGGAACGAATACGAGATCATAAAATGTCATTGACGATACCACTACACACCAAGCAACTCCTTCTTGCGCTACTCATACTAAGCAGCTTTTTCTATCAAGTGAGCTACGCTGAGGATGAAGCCAACAGCACAAAGCCCGTTTATATCGAGCTCACCCCCGATTTTATTGTTAACTACTCCTCCAGTAGTACGCGATTAAAATACATAAAAACAAAGATAACCTTACGTTCTGATAGTACAAAAGAAGCTCTGGTTAACGACAATTTGCCCTTGGTTCAAGATGCTCTCATCATGTTTCTTAGCTCACGAACAGAAGAACAAGTAACAGGTGCTATCGCACGAGAAAAAACACGCGAAGAAGCCGCCGTTGCCATTAACCAAGTACTAAAAGAAGAAACCAACCAAGAACCAATAAAAGATGTGCTTTTCTCAAGTTTTGTCACACAGTAAACCCCAAAAATCGAACCCAATAAAAAAGCGCCAATCTAACGAAAGGCGCTTTTTTATTAGGTAATCGTTCGAAAATTATAATTCTGTAATGTCATCTGGGCTGACATAGCCAACTAGTTTATCCGTCTCTTCATTATTGAAGAATTTCTCCATCTGCTCCATCACATACTTGCGTGATTCAGGCAACATCAAGTTCAACTGCTTTTCATTAATCATCATGGTTTGCAACAGCTGCCATTCCTGCCACGCCTGTTTAGATACATTTTGCAGAATATCTTGGCCTTTTGCCCCCGGTAAAGGCGCCCGCTCTAATGCTTCCATATCTTTTTGGTATTTCTTACAAAAAACAGTGTTCGCCATGGGAATAACTCATATTGATAGTAAGGGTAACAATGATAATGGCGCTAAAGCTGAAAAAATCAAGGGATCTTTAACGAGTAGCTGTCATATCAACACTCGCGCCAAACCTATTGTAATAAAGAACGCAATCAACCAAAAAATAGAAGGCCTTTTAGACTTTAGCCACACAAAGCCTAATACGACAATAATAAGATCCCATCCACTCACCAAGCTTGAAGTAGCAATAGGGTGATACAAGGCCGCTATTAAGATACCGACCACAGCAGCATTTAGACTGACAACAATAGAACGAAAACGCCTATTAGAAGATAAGCTCTGCCAGACATTTTGCACCCCAAGCATCAACAACAGGCCAGAGGCAAAAACCGCCAAGGTAGCAACACCTGCCCATAACCAAATATTTTCTCCCTGCGGTGTAGCAGATGCACCTAAAAAGCTAGCCATGGTAAACATAGGGCCGGGAACCGCTTGTGCGGTAGCATAGCCAATTAACAAGCTGAATTCAGGAACCTTGTCAGCCACAAACGCTGACAGCATAGGCAGCACAACATGGCCACCACCGAACACTAAAGCACCAGCCTGATAAAAATTGGCAAACAAACCACTCAAGCCTGAATCAAATGCAAAGCTTAAAACAAAAACAATCACAGCAAGAGCTAGCATCAGCCAACCAAATTTCACCTTGGGTAAGGACTCGCCAATACTGCTTTGAGCAGAAGGTTTAAGCAAACCTATAATAGCCGCAGTAAGCAAGACTAAAAGGCTCGCTAAACTACTCGGCAAAAACACAATAAACGCCGCACTCGATAATGCAACCAACCCCATAGTTTTCGTCTGACAAAAAGAACGCCACATACTCAGGCAAGCATCCGCCACCACGACAACGGCTAAGAGTTTCAACGCATGCACTGCCCCCTCAAAAAAGACATCATCTTGCCAATGCATACCAAATTTTGCCAACAACACCATGACGACAAAAGACGGCAGGGTAAAACCAATAAAAGCGGCGATACCACCCGCTAAACCAGCCCTATGATAGCCTAGCGCAAAACCCACTTGACTAGACCCAGGACCCGGAACAATTTGACTCAAAGCCAACCACTGCGCATATTGCGCTTCACTGGCCCACTTTCTTAATTTGATAAACTCTTGGTTGAAATAGCCTAGGTGAGCAGCCGGTCCACCAAAACTGGTAAAACCTAATAATAAGAAAGAAACAAACACCTCGGTTAGGCGTTTTATGTAAGAGGGCGTGTTGTGGGACATTATCCTTTCCAATTCATTAATCTTTGTTATTTGAGACCTTTGCACGAAGTCGCGAGCAAAGCCAAGACGAGGCAAAAATAGACGAAAAAGCGGAGTTTATGGGTTATAAATGAGCACCTTGAGTCTATTTTTAACAATGTATTGGTACGCACAGCAGTCGTGCAAAGATCTCTATTTAGCTGAGTCTAAAATACTACGCACTGGCGCAGGCAAACCAAGCTGTAATGCTTGCTCCAAACTGAACCATTGATACTTACCCCCCTCCATCACCAAGTTCGTATCTTGCATTTGAATTCGGCTAGGGGAAATATCTAAGTGATAGTGACTAAAAGTATGTCGAAAAGATAACAAGGCCGTGACAGTTTTCACCTGTGTCGCAAAACGCTGCTCAATATGCAGTACGATAGACTCTTCGGATGCCAGCTCAGGTAAACTCCACAGGCCGCCCCAAATCCCCGTCTGCGGACGTTTTTCTAATAACAGCTGACTCTGTTGATTCATCAACACCAGCAATTGAATACTCTTCTCTGGTTTTGCGGCTTTTTTCGGTTTCCTAATGGGGAACTGGGTAGGGTCTTGAGTTAATCTACCCTGACAATCACTCTCTAGTGGACACAATAAGCATTGAGGTTTTGAACGAGTGCAAAGGGTCGCACCTAAATCCATCATCGCCTGAGTGTAATCACCACATCGCTCACTGGGCATGTATTGCTCAGCTAATTCCCACATGGCATTTTCCGTTTTCTTCTCACCGGGCCAAACAGGGACGGCATGAAAACGTGCCAATACGCGTTTAACATTGCCATCTAAAATCGCCGCTTGCACATCACGAGAAATCGATAAAATCGCCGCCGCCGTTGAGCGCCCTATTCCGGGCAACTCACACACACCTTCGACACTCTGGGGAAATTCGCTATCAAACTCATCCACCAGCATTTTTGCCGCTTTATGCATATTACGAGCACGAGCGTAATAACCAAGACCGCTCCAATGCGCCAATACCTCATCCTGCTCCGCATCGGCCAAGGCTTCTACATTAGGAAAAGAAGACATAAACTTGTGGTAATAGGGTATCACTGTGGTCACTTGCGTTTGCTGCAACATGATTTCAGAAATCCAAACTCGATAGGGGCTTTTATCATCTTGCCAAGGCAAGCTTTTACGCCCGTGCTCGTCAAACCAAGCCAACACACGGGGCGCAAAATTTTCAACTGGATGCATGTATTTCTCGTCTCAACTCAATATGGCTGGCATTAAAAAAAGCTCTTTAACTTATCTTTTAATTTTTCTTTCAGTTTCTCTTTAGCCGCCTCTTCTTCCGCTTCACGCTGCGCTTGCAACTTGGCTTTTAATTCTGCTTTTTCTTGCTCGATTTTTAATTTCAGACGGGCTTTTTCTTCCTCTGCCTTCGCCTTAAGCTGAACTTTCTCTTCCTCTAATTTGGCTTTAAGGCGAGCCTTTTCCTCATCCGCTTTTAGTTTCAATTCCTCTTTCGCTAACTTAGCAAACAAGGATGCAAAACCTTTCACATCAGGGCGACATAATCCCGCAGGGTCATCACTAAACTTCCCTTTACAAACAATAGGAAAAGTCAATTTCGCTACTTTTTGATTTACTCGACAAGCCTTATCCAATTCACTACCAGCAACGCCTACGTTAGCCTGATAGTTCAATGAAGCGTCAGGTAAAGACACCACGCCATTTCCTGTCACAGCAATACCGGCAGAACTGATTTTTAGCCCTGGAGTTGATACCACACCATTCACTATATGGGCAGGAAAGGTCATGGTTTCAAACGGGGTATCCGCGCCAAAGCTTTTATCATTGAGTGCTTCCTTACGAACAGCCCCTATGCCTTGGCAAACGGTTTTCGTCAAATTAGTTCCCACTAGGGCACCCTTTTTAATATCAACCAACAAGTCACCTTGCAATGATGACATCAGCATATCAAGCTGATTACCGCGTGTACTTATCTCACCGTCCAAATACGTCGCTCCTGAGATTTTATCCATCTCCATAAAATCAACCAGCAAGGGCTGGATTTGCACAGCAGTAATAGCTGGCTGCACCTTAATAAGGGGCGTTTTCCCTCGTACGTCCAAACTGGCGTTTGCTACCACATTACCTTGGTACAAGGACACTTTTATTGGGTCAACTTTAACCAACCCATTCGCTTGGGTTGAGTCTAAGGTTAACTGATCTATTTTCAGTTTTTTAACAATAATGTTGTTAAAAACAAGGCCAACATGTCCACTCAGAGAGCGAATCAGATCCACTGGAATAAGGTCACTTTCGACAGGGCTTTTTACTGCTGGATTGACCGCAGATGAAGCGGCTGTATTTACAGTGGATTGCGTTTCTGTTGATTTGGCTGGTGTATTTGACTCTTCTTCGCTGGTTTCAACAGGAGTCGGCAAATAGCGATCAAGGTTTAAATTCGATCCTGCGAGACTCATATCCCAATACAAAGGAGCAAGATTCACCACACCATTGGCTTCTAGATTAGTATCGTCTAATAACAAAGAAATGGACTGCGCTGTCACGCTATGCGTACTGCCTTCAATCGTCATATCCAGCTGGGCCTTTGTTAATGCTTTTGCATCAGACATCTCAGGTGCTGTTATCTTTAAGGCTTTCATTACATCCCGAGGATTAAACTCCCCCAGAGAGAAGGAAGCGGTAAATTGAGGGTCACTCAACACCTGATAAGCTTGTATTTTCCCGTCAAGATTCAGCCCTAAACCACTCAACGCCAAACCCTCTATGAAAAGGTTTTCTTGAGGTAGGTCCATATCCATACTAGTGGCGCTTAACTTAGCTTTTAACGGACTAACTGGCAACGCACCGCTTTCAACATCCGCTGACAACACTAACGACCCCAGAGACAAAGCTTCTTTCTCTGGAAAAACAGTCAGATTAGCGTTTAGTGTCATGTTCGCTTTCAGTGGAAAGTTACCCTCCAGATCACTTTGAGTAACAGCCAAATCCAATACCATGGGCCAAGCTTTATCCCATGTGACATCTTTCAATTTGACATTCAGCTTAGCGGAGACAAGTTGCTTGCTTTGTTCATCACGGTATTGGATCTGGGCATTTTCAATCAGTAATTCATCCAATTGAATATTGGGTAAAGGCGCAGGCGCTTGATCCTCACTAGAAACAACAGGAGCAGGCTGACTAGTCACAACATCCGAAGACTGGCTTGCATCAGGATTTATTTTCGTATTACTCGGTGAATTCGAAACAGGCAAATCAGCAGGCATGGTGTACTGCCAATTAGCTTGCCCTGCTTTATCCACCAGTAAGTTCGCTTTCAGGTTAATCAGTTTTACCTTATCCACCTGAATGGTGCGTTTGAGCAAGGGCATGATGGCGAGGCCAAATTCAGCACGATCAAACTGTACGATCTCAGCATCTTCGCCCAGCGCAACACCGATATTTTCAAGAGAAAGGCCGAGCCAAGGAAAAAAAGACCAGCTAAGATCACCATCCAAGCGCAAAGTGACATTGGCCTTTTCATAGGCCACGTTTTTCAGTTCACCTTTAAAGTCATTGGGATTCACAAACAACATAACGTACGTCAATACCGCAACGATAAGCGCCAACAAGCTCGCTATTAATATTGAAAGTCGTTTTATCCACACCATGCTTGATTCCTTAAACTCATTATTTTATCTATTTAGCGCCAAACCGATTCATTAAAATAGCTGAAAAAAGTCCCAATCAGCACGCGGCATTTCGGCTTATCATAGCATTCGAAGCGCAGTATTATCGATCCAATAGAGACAACTCATGAAAAACACACAGACAAAGCATAGAAGCCTGAGTATCCTCGTTCTATAATGTCGCCCTTATATCATATTAAGTGACGACTAAACGTCATAATTCACTGTGGAGAAATCAATCAATGTCCGATCGCATTGCCAGTGTCGAGCGTAATACGCTTGAAACTCAGATCAAGGTATCGATAAACCTAGACGGTACAGGTAAATTCAACTGCTTTACTGGCGTACCCTTCCTTGACCACATGCTTGAACAAGTAGCTCGCCATGGCTTGATTGATCTCGACATCCACGCCGTGGGCGACCTACACATTGACGCCCACCATACGGTGGAAGATTTAGGCATCACCCTAGGCCAAGCCTTTGATATTGCGGTAGGTGATAAAAAAGGCATCAAACGCTATGGTCACGCCTATGTTCCCCTAGACGAAGCATTGTCTCGTGTTGTCATCGACTTTTCAGGGCGTCCCGGCTTAGAAATGCACGTGCCTTTTACCCGTGGCTCCGTGGGCGGTTTCGACGTGGACTTGTTCTCTGAATTTTTCCACGGTTTTATCAATCACGCTAAAGTGACCCTGCACCTAGATAACCTACGTGGCAAAAACACGCACCACCAAGCAGAAACCGTCTTCAAAGCCTTTGGCCGTGCTCTGCGCATGGCGCTAGAAGTTGATGAGCGCATGGCTGGTCAAATGCCATCTACTAAAGGTTGTTTGTAAGGTCTATTCCATGAGCGAAGTAAAAAAATCAACCGTTGCTGTCATCGACTATGGCATGGGCAACCTGCATTCGGTTGCCAAAGCACTAGAACACGTAGCTGACGACAATACGACTGTGGTTGTTACTAGCGATCCGAAGGTGATTGATGCGGCTGACCGAGTGTTACTGCCCGGTGTCGGTGCCATTCGAGATTGTATCGGCGAAATGTACAACGCAGGCCTCGTACCTAGTATCCGCAAAGCCATGGCGGAGAAACCTTTCCTCGCTATTTGCGTTGGCATTCAATCTCTTATGTCCCACAGCGAAGAGAATAGCGGTGTAGATTGCCTAAACCATTTTAAAGGCAACGCGCTTTTCTTTGGCGAAGAACACCAAGATCGCGATGGCAGCAAACTTAAAGTCCCGCACATGGGCTGGAATCAAGTTAAGCAAGCGATCCAACACCCCCTTTGGGCAGACATTCCTGACAATGCACGCTTCTACTTCGTGCACAGCTTTTATGTGGTGCCAGAAAACAAAAGCGAAGTCGCGGGAACTTGCGACTATGGTTTGGAATTCTGTGTCGCACTGGCTCGGGACAATGTCTTTGCCGTGCAGTTCCACCCAGAAAAAAGCCATAAAGACGGCCTTCAACTCTATAAAAACTTCATCCATTGGGATGGCAAGCCGTAACTCGTTCGCGCTTAACAATAAAGACTTTAGGAGCCAACCATGGGCTTAGCAAAACGTATTATTCCCTGCCTTGATGTGGACAATGGTCGTGTCGTAAAAGGCGTTCAATTCCTCGACATTCGCGACGCTGGCGATCCTGTAGAAGTAGCAAAACGCTACGATGAACAGGGCGCCGACGAAATTACCTTTCTCGACATTACTGCCAGCTCCGATGACCGTGAAACCACAGTCCATATGGTCGAAGCCATTGCCAGTCAGGTTTTCATTCCGCTAACGGTTGGCGGCGGCATCCGCACCTGTGAAGACATTCGTCGCATGCTTAATGCCGGGGCCGACAAGGTAGGCATTAATACCGCAGCGGTATTTAACCCAGAATTTGTTCGTGAAGCCGCACAGCGCTTTGGCTCCCAATGCATTGTGGTGGCGATTGACGCGAAAAAGGTCAGCGCTGAAGGTGAAACAGACAAATGGGAAATATTCACACATGGCGGCCGCAAACCAACAGGACTTGATGCCGTTGAATGGGCGAAAAAAATGGTCGAATACGGTGCGGGAGAAATCCTGCTAACCAGTATGGATCGTGATGGCACCAAGAATGGTTTTGACCTTGGGGTGACTCGTGCCATTAGCGAAGCCGTGCATGTACCCGTCATTGCTTCTGGTGGTGTTGGCAATTTAGAACACCTTGTCGATGGCGTTACGAAAGGCAAAGCCGATGCCGTACTGGCGGCCAGTATTTTCCATTTTGGCGAATACAGCATTCAAGAAGCCAAGCAATGCATGGTCGATGCTGGTATTGAAATGCGCCTTTAAGCGCTATTTAGCGAGTCATTTATCTAATGACAAATTAAAAACGCGATACCCAATAGACATCGCGTTTTTAATTCAGCGCAGATTTTCGTTTTGCTGCTTGGATTCATATAGTAAGTGCATATTTTGTGCATATAGAAGCTCTTACTTGCTGCGAGAGAGTTCTGCCGAGTACAATCCATAAAAATTTATTTTAGCCTTAGCTAATAGAAGGAAGACTTCTTGACCACTTTAACCGATGCCTTGCATGCGTTGGCGACACACTGCCAACAAGCAAACTCTTTATCTGCATTGACATTTCATCGTGGTGTGGAGCGAGAAGCACTCCGTGTCGAACGCTCCGAAGGCCGCATTTCCCATAAGCCTCATCCAAAGTCCCTTGGCTCTACCCTTACACACAGTTCCATTACCACCGACTACTCAGAAGCCTTGATGGAATTTATTACCCAGGTTCACCCGAGCGTAGAAGGGGTTGTTAAAGAACTGGAAGATATTCACAATCTGGTCAACCATGAACTAGATAAGCAGGACGAATGCCTTTGGCCTGCAAGTATGCCCTGTTATTTAGAAAATAATGATGATGTCCCCATCGCGTATTTTGGTGAATCCAATACAGGTAAACTCAAGCAAGTTTATCGGGAAGGTCTATCCAATCGCTATGGCCGCATCATGCAATGCATTGCGGGCATGCATTACAACTTCTCATTCGATAAAAACTTCTGGAGTTTTCTAGAAGCTTACAAGGGGAAAAGCAGCCTCAGCGCAGCAGAAAAACAAGTTTTTCAATCTGAAAGCTACTTTGCTCTTATCCGTAATTTTCGTCGCAGCTCATGGATGCTATCTCTTTTATTTGGCGCCTCACCTGCCATTGATGAAAGCTTTCTACCGCAGAAGCCAAGCAGTCTATCTCACCTTGAAAAAAATACTTGGTTCGGCCCAAAAGCGACCTCTCTGCGTATGAGTGATTTGGGCTATCAAAATAAAGCCCAAGCAGATTTATATGTTTGCTACAACGACGTCGATACCTACATTAGTACCGTTAAAAAAGCCTTACAAACGCCATATCAGCGCTACCAAGACATTGGCGTAAAAATCGACGGTCAATATCGCCAACTAAATAGTAACTTGCTACAGATCGAAAACGAATACTATAGCGACATTCGACCTAAACGCGTCACGAACCCTGGTGAACACCCAAGCGCCGCATTGCAAGCAAGAGGCGTTGAATACATCGAAGTACGCATTATGGATCTAGACCCAGACTCGCCGATAGGGATGAAATCATCGACCTTGTATTTCATCGACGTGTTCTTGCTCTATTGTATGCTACGAGGAGATGAACGATTAAGCGGAGCCGAATGCAACCAACTACGGGTGATGCAACAAGAAATAGCCTCTCACGGCCGTGATATTGATAGTGAGTTTGACTTTGGCCAAGGCCCAATCAAACTCCGTGAAAAAGCAAAAATCGTACTGGATAAGCTAGCACTGGTTGCCGACTTCCTATCTGAAAGTACTGGTAATCCAGCTTACCAAGAAGCTGTCGCAATACAGAGTGAAAAGCTAAGCAACCCAGGCTTACTTCCTGCGGCATTGCTAATGGATCGCTGCCATGCAGAGCAAGGCTACCAGAATGCCATGTTGTCGTTAGCGAAAAAACAACAAACGGGCTGGATGCAACGCCCTCTCCCTAACACACTAATCAATGAATTCATGAAGAAAGCCACCCAATCAATTACGGAACAAGAAACTATTGAAGCGGCAGATTCAGTCGATTTCGATACCTTCTTAGCCGACTACTTAATACCGCAATAAAATACGAAAACACACACAAAAAACGCCTCAATCGAGGCGTTTTATAGGGCGATGTTAATCATCTAAATCTTAAGCATTGGGAGAAATCGGGATCTCTTCTAGGTTTTCAAACACCAGCCAATCAGCAAGTTTTATACGTAAATCATCCACACCATCGCCATTCAATGCAGAGAAGGTTTGCACACTGCCATCAACACCTAATTCTTTAATCGTCTTCTGCACCTTCAACATGGTCGCCTTAGCAGGGCCACGTTTTAACTTATCAGATTTGGTCAGCAATATATGAACCTTCATGCCATTGGACTTTGACCAATCCAACATCATTTCATCAAACTCTTTTAGCGGATGGCGAATATCCATCACCAAGACAACACCCGCTAAAGAACGACGGTTCATCAGATAATCTTGCATATGAGCCTGCCATACCTTTTTCATGGCAATAGGGACTTTTGCAAAGCCGTAACCTGGCAAATCAATCAAGCGACGGTCCTCTACGTTCAAACCAAAGCAATTAATCAGCTGTGTACGCCCGGGGGTTTTAGAAGTCCTCGCTAATTTTTTTTGATTAGTAAGGGTATTTAAAGCCGTCGATTTACCAGCATTAGAGCGGCCCGCAAACGCCACTTCGACTCCTTGATCTAAAGGGCATTGTGAAAGTTTTTCAGCACTTTTAATAAAATGTGCGGATTGGAAAGTGGCGTCAAAAGGAGTCATAAGTAGGAATTCGTCAGTAGGTTCAAATGAGCGTTTAGGTTTATTTTACCAGCAGCGCATAATGACAGAAAATTCATTTATTTGCCATGTAAACCTCCTGCTACATATAAACGCCTATTAAAAAAATAAAAATAATGAACAGGACACGAAACGTTATAGCAAAGGGTAACCTTTATTAACAAAACACTCATATAAGTCGGTATTACTAAGTAGCATTATTTATGTAAGTATTACGTAAATACAATGAGCTAAAAGAACTTTCTAGCTGTGATAGACTCCTACCTAAGGATATCCTGCGCATAATTATAGCGCGCAGACACACTTGTTAATTTTCGATGACTAGGAGCAATCAATGAAAAAACTGTTTTCAGCTTTAATACTTTCTCTACTTATTCCCCTCACAGCTTTTGCTGCTGAATACAGTGATGGTAATGGCTATATCACGCTTAAAAACCCGGTTCGTACTAGTACCCCGGACAAAATAGAAGTAACTGAAATTTTTTGGTATGGATGCCCTCACTGCTTCAAACTTGAACCTCTAACTCAAGCTTGGAAAAAGAATTTGCCTACAGACGTTAAGTTTAACTATATGCCAGCCGTATTTGGCCGCAATTGGTTAGCCCATGCCAAAGCTTTTCATGTGGCAGATTTGCTAGGTATTGAAGATAAAATGCACTCTGATATCTTTAATGCCATCCATCTTGAGCATCATCGTCTAAACTCCGAAGATGACCTTGCAGAATTTTTTGTCAATTATGGCGTAAGTGAAGATGAATTCCGTAAGCAATATAACTCTTTTGCCGTCAACAGCCGCCTAAGCCAAGCGGATGCAAAAATACGCGCTTATGGCGCCCGTGGTGTACCTGGTTTAGTTGTTAACGGAAAATATCTAGTGACAGCAGAAACGGCGAAAGGCAATAACAACATTTATAATGTCGTCGATTTTCTAATAGAAAAAGAACGTACAAAATAATCCAATGATTAAGTGAGGCGATATGACGGAATCTTCAAGTGATGCTCTAATTGAAGCATTACGCAAGGCTGTTTCTAGAACCAGTATGCTGGCAGAAGGCAATGACCCCGAGCTTGATTCCGTTGTTCGCAACATTCGCCAATCAATCGCCAAAGGGGCGGACGCAGAAGCGATACAAGACGTTCTCAACAATGCCGAACCGCTACTCATAAAAAATGATGAGGCCCGCGATAATCGAGCCAAGCAAGTGCGAGAAACTATGCATGAGCTCGTCGACCTTCTTGAGAAACAAGACAACCTAAAAGTCCCGCAAAACGAAAAAAAGAATCTCGAAGCCCAAGTACGTTCGCATTGGCAAACACCCTCTCAATGGCCCGCTCTACTTCATGCCTATCTACAACTAGCTGATCACACTTTAAACCAAGCGCCATCTGACGCAGCCCCTAAAAGCTCATTTTTTCAGCGCTTATTTAACAAACGCAGTGACGAGCAAAAAGACTCAAAAAATGATCAAGAGATCATGCAACAAATTAGTCATACACTCGCAGGGTTGATTAACAACCTATCTCTGCCTAGCGACTTTGACGACGACATTGTTGATTTAAGAAAAGCCCTTCTAGGCAATCAGGATCTACAGCAACTACCTAGCCTACTGGATGAGGTTATTAACCTCATTATGGCTACTATTGGCAATACTCAAGAAGGCCTAGCCAATTATTTAAATCAGCTAAACAAACAACTCGCCAGCATCAACAGTTCTGTTGTTAGCAATTATAAAAACCAAAAAAACTTATCTGAAAGCCGTGAAGGCTTTGATAGCAGCCTACAACAACAAGTGGCCGACACCTCTGCGGCTGCACAAAGCGCTGACAACCTAGAAAGCCTTAAAAGTCTTATTGCTGATCGCATGTCGACCATTTCTAGCACCATGACCGAATATCGAACCCAAATGCATGAGCAAGAAAAGCAAGCAACACAGTCTATCTCTCAGCTAAGAAATAAAGTCGTACGCATGGAGAAAGACAGCACATCATTACGCACCCTATTAAAAGAAAAGCTCGCGCAGGCGATGACAGACGCTCTGACCGACTTACCCAATCGCGCTGCTTATCAAGATGCCATACTGCCTCTATGCCGCGTCATGCAAAGCTCTAAAAAGCCGTTATGCCTTGCTGTCTGTGATATTGATCACTTTAAAAAAGTCAATGACACCTGGGGCCACCTTGCCGGAGACAAGGTATTACGTCTAGTGCCAAAACAAATTCGCAGTGCTTTAGACAAAGAAGACCTCATTTTTCGCTACGGCGGAGAAGAATTCGTGATTGTCTTCCCTAACACAAACATGGAACAGGCAGAAAAACGCTCCGAAGCAATTCGACAACAGGTAGAAAAAACCCCTTTTAACATGAATGGAGAACCTGTTTCTATTTCCGTCTCTATTGGTATCTCTCAATTACAAGCGAACGACGAACCCGAAACGCTCTTCTCTAAAGCCGATAAACAACTTTATTCGGCAAAAGAAACAGGGCGAAATAAAGTGATGTCAGACAAATAGAAGAGATAAAGCAGTACCAGAGCCATGCTGTCGCGGTTACAATAGTCCTTCACACTTTACACGCAACGCGATTAAAAGAGATAGGCGCGCATGGCGCCACTAGGATGAAGCAGTTTATGCAAGACGATCAAAGCAAAACCACCCACTTTGGCTTTAAAGAAATCCCAACCGATGACAAAGTAGAAGCCGTCGCACAAGTTTTTCATTCCGTTGCCGCAAAATACGACATTATGAATGACCTTATGTCTGGTGGCATTCATCGTCTCTGGAAACGCCATACCATTAGCCAATCAGGCGTCCGTGCTGGCAACCATGTATTAGATATTGCTGGCGGCACAGGGGATCTCACCTTACAATTTTCACGCCTAGTAGGTAATCAAGGCCAAGTCGTTTTGGCAGACATCAACGATTCCATGCTCAAAGTGGGTCGCGACAAACTGGCTAACCGTGGCGTTGTCAGCAATGTAACATTCGTTCAAGCAAACGCCGAAGCCCTACCCTTCCCTGACGATACCTTCGATTGCATCACCATTGCCTTTGGCTTACGCAATGTCACCGACAAATCCAAAGCTCTCGCTTCTATGTACCGCGTATTGAAACCCGGTGGTCGCCTATTAGTGTTGGAATTCTCCAAACCAGAATCCGAAGTATTATCAAATATTTACGACCAATACTCTTTTCGCCTACTACCAATGATGGGGAAACTGATTGCCAACGATTCAGAAAGCTACCGCTATTTAGCCGAGTCTATTCGTATGCATCCAGACCAAGAGACATTAAAAAGCATGATGGATGAAGTCGGCTTTGAACGCACCAGCTACCAAAACTTAACCGGTGGCATTGTTGCTCTACATAAAGGATTTAAATTCTAACCATGTTTACTAGCGCCTTTCGTTTTCTACGCATCATCTTAACTGTGATGCGTTTTCGCCTTGACGCCCTCGTCCCTTTTTCTATCTCGCCCTGGTATATACGCTATAGCCTTGGCCTCTTTTGCTCCATTGGTCGCAAAAGAGCCAGAAAAAACAAAGGAGAGCGCCTACGTCTCGCATTAGAATCTTTAGGCCCTATTTTCATCAAGTTTGGACAAATTCTCTCTACTCGACGAGATCTACTCGACGACGACATCGCGGACGAGTTAGCCAAACTACAAGATAAAGTACCCGCTTTTTCTGGTCAGGTTGCTCAAGCGATTATTGAGCGAGACCTAAAAGCACCTGTGGAGGAACTGTTCGCGGAGTTTTCAGCCGACCCTTTAGCGTCCGCTTCAATTGCCCAAGTTCATACCGCCACTCTCCACTCAGGAGAAGAAGTTGTCGTCAAGGTTATTCGCCCGAATATAGAAAAGACCATTCGCAAAGACATAGGTCTATTGCATATATTAGCCAACTTAATCACTAGAATGAGTGATGATGGTCGCCGCCTAAAGCCCGTTGAAGTAGTCAATGACTATGAACACACTATTTTAGATGAGCTTGACCTTGCCAAAGAAGCCGCCAACACAGGCCTTTTGCAACGCAACTTTGTTGATTCTGAACTCTTGTATGTGCCTCAAGTATATTGGGATTATTGTCACGGCAATGTAATGGTAATGGAACGCATCTCTGGTATCCCAGTCGCTGACATTGCCTCATTAAACAAAGCCAATGTAGACATGAAGTGCCTAGCAGAACGTGGCGTAGAAATTTTCTTCACCCAAGTCTTCTCTCACAGTTTTTTCCACGCAGACATGCACCCCGGCAATATTTTTGTCGACGTAACTAATCCGCAGAAGCCTAAATACATCGCCATTGATTGTGCCATTATGGGCAGCTTAGATGACGCAGATAAAAGCTACCTAGCAAGAAACCTTTTAGCTTTTTTCAAGCGTGATTACCGTTTGGTAGCAGAACTTCATGTGGAAAGTGGCTGGGTACCAAAAGGCACTCCAATACATGCGTTTGAATCCGCTATTCGCAGTGTCTGCGAGCCAATGTTCGCCAAACCACTTAAGGACATTTCCTTTGGTCAGGTGTTAATCGGCCTGTTCCAAACCGCACGTCGCTTTAATATGGAAGTACAGCCACAGCTTGTTCTGCTAGAAAAAACCCTACTCAACATTGAGGGTTTAGGGCGCCAGCTCTATCCAGACCTAGACTTATGGGTAACAGCCAAACCTTTCTTAGAACGCTGGATGCGCGAACAAATGGGGCCAAAGCGCATCATGGAAGAAGCTCGTAAACAGGCGCCAGAATGGGCAGGGCAGCTACCGCAGATACCTAATTTAATATTCTCAGCGCTATCACAAATATCTCACCAACAAGAACACATGAAGTCGCAAACTCAAGCCATTGAACAACTCGGTGAAGAATTGAAAAAAAACCGCCAAGGCTTACCATTTAAGTTACTTGGCCTAGTGAGTATAGGAGCAGCATGGATAACAACAGACACCGCTTCTTTGGAAGTACTGAAATCTGCTGATTTCATCAGTTTGGGGTTATTTATCGTAGGCCTATACCTATTCGTATTAAAATCGTAACATTTGAGAGACTATAATGACCCATGATGTATTAGCGCAGCTCGCCGCCACTCTTGAAGAACGTAAAAGTGCGGCAGCGGACTCATCTTATGTTGCCAGCCTCCACGCAAAGGGGTTAAATAAAATCCTAGAAAAAGTAGGCGAGGAAAGCATTGAAACTATTATTGCAGCGAAAGACGCTGTTACCTCTGGTGACAAATCTGAGCTTATTTATGAAACAGCTGACCTTTGGTTCCATACATTAGTCATGCTGTCTCATTTAGATCTAGGCCCAGATGCTATACTTGATGAATTAGCACGTCGATTCAATTTGTCTGGCTTAGAAGAAAAAGCCAACCGTACCAAATAAGTAGGAGATAAACATGTTAGGTGGTATTAGCATTTGGCAATTACTAATCGTTTTGGCTATTTTAGTGCTTATATTCGGCACAAAAAAATTGAAGAACCTAGGTTCTGATTTAGGTGGTGCAGTAAAAGGCTTCAAAGAAGCCGTAGACAAAGACAATGACGCAGATGAGCCTAAAACGGCGCAGAACAAGATCATTGATGTCGAAGAAAAAACAGACGATAAGAGCGCCTAATTTGTGTTTGATATAGGCTTAGCAGAACTTCTTGTTGTTTTTGTCGTTGGTCTATTGATCCTTGGTCCCGAGCGTTTACCGCACGCGGCCAAGACGGCTGGGCTATGGATAAGGAAAATTCGTCGCAGTATCAATTCGGTACAACGAGAAATCAATGCCCAACTCGATCAAGAAGAATTACAACAAAAAATCAATGAAACCAACCAACGCATCATGAAAGAAGGTGAGGTCATTCAAAATACCATCACCCCTTTACCTGAAGTTGAAGCGGAATTGCCCCCCGTTAACCCTAGTCAACAAGAGCAAGATGAAAAACACCTATTCGTTAAAGAAGCAACACAAGCAGAAGAAAATATAGACGAAACATCGCCTATTCCAAATGAAAAAAAAGCATCAGACGCTAACTTATCGCGCCCTTAATCGCCACTTTATGTGGGTTACCTTGTTGTTAACCATCTACGGATTTTGACCTTCTATGAGCACAAATTCTTCTGATCAAGCGCCACTTGTTGCCCACCTCATCGAACTTAGAAACCGTTTACTAAAATCTGTACTCGCCATATTAATACTCTTCGCCGGCCTCTACTATTTTGCCAATGACCTGTACCTGATAGTTTCTGAACCATTACGCCTCCTACTACCTGCTGGCAGCTCATTAATTGCAACCGAAGTCGCCTCACCTTTCTTAGCACCACTAAAGCTTACCTTCGCCGTCGCGGTATTAATTTCGGTTCCCTACACCCTTTATCAGGCTTGGTCTTTTATCGCACCCGCTCTCTATAAGAACGAAAAACGTATTGCCATCCCACTTCTTATTTCAAGTATCTTCCTATTTTATGCTGGCGTACTGTTCGCTTATTACGTGGTTTTACCACTTATTTTTGGCTTCTTCACCACAGTCGGTCCCGGTGAGGTCACCGTTATGACCGACATAAATAACTACTTAAACTTTGTCCTGAAGTTATTTTTTGCTTTTGGTGTCACCTTTGAAATCCCAGTAGCCACTTACTTGTTAATTAAGGCTGGCGTCACTAGCGTTGCCACCCTCTCGAAAAAGCGCCCGTATATTTTCCTTGGTTGTTTTGTGGTTGGTATGCTTATCACACCTCCGGATATTTTTTCTCAGACGCTATTAGCCATCCCTATGTGGATGCTATTTGAGCTTGGACTGATGGCGGGTCGTACCGTAAAGGCCGACAAGGATGAAGAAGAAAACAAAGATAAGGTCTCTGAGCCAAGCAATTAGCAAAGAGACAATTCAAAATCACCTGTACCTAAACGCCTCACTTGACTGGGGCGTTTTGCGATCACGGCAAGACCAAGGCTTTTATTCAAACTAACAAATCAAGTACTCTAATAACTTAATATTCCAAATTAACTCAGAAGGATGCGTCATGAAAATCATCAGTGCTGAAGAAGTACGAAACTCATTGTCCTTTGATGCACTCATTCCTTCTCTCAAGGCCGCATTTAGCCATGACTTTGGTATGCCCCAAAGACAAATGTATCCATTACCCGGTGGGACAGAAGAAAAGCACGACACCTTCGCCGTCCTACCTGCTTGGACTGAAGAGGTCTTGGGTGTTAAAAGCTTCACCCATTACCCACAAAATC
This sequence comes from Marinomonas transparens, assembly GCF_016463975.1. Lineage (GTDB taxonomy): Bacteria > Pseudomonadota > Gammaproteobacteria > Pseudomonadales > Marinomonadaceae > Marinomonas > Marinomonas transparens. The sequence goes on from NZ_JAEMNX010000009.1 coordinate 50,177, forward strand.
CAGAGAAAGGCCGATTGACGGTTGCCGCACAAGTACTGCTGTTTTCCCGTGATACTGGAGCCCCTATCGCCTTGGTCGATGGTACCAGCCTGACCTATTGGCGAACCGCTGCCGTATCCGCTCTGGCAGCCAGCATAATGGCAAGAGAAGACGCTAGCTCCTTATTACTTTTTGGCACTGGAGAATTAGCGCCCTATATGGCATTAGCTCATGCTAGCGTCCGCCCCATTAGCAACATCTATATCCATGGCCGTTCCGAAGAAAAAATGCAAAACACCCAGCATCAGATACAAGCGGCTAGACCAGATATCGATGTGAAAATCTGTACAAATTATAAAAATGTGATTACTGGCGTCGATATTGTCAGTTGCGCCACCGGTAGCCCTAAGCCTTTATTTAAGAGCTACGAACTCGCTGCTGGCATGCATATTGATTTAGTTGGCAATCATCACAGGACATGTCGAGAATGCGACTCAGCCACGGTTAAAATGGCTCATCTAATAGTCGACAGTCGTTTAAACGTTTTAAATGAGGCGGGAGAGGTTTTGATTCCGCTCGAAGAAGGCTCTATTGAGAAAGACCACATCAAAGGGGAGTTGGCCGAGCTTTGCTCAGGCAATATAAAAGGGCGATTAAACAACAGTCAAATGACGCTGTTTAAGTCCGTCGGCACAGCACTTGCTGATGTTGCCAGCGCCTATCACGTATATCAAAACATAAAGAAAACGAGCTAACGCTCAATCCAGCATAAAGGTAACAGGGCCATCATTGGTAAAAGACACCTTCATATCTGCACCAAAGCGGCCCGTTGCTACTTTTCCATACTGAGCACGAACCTTATTCACAAAATCATTAAATAAGCGCTCGCCTTCTTCCGGTACTGCTGCTGTCGAGAAACCAGGACGCAAACCTTTTTTCGTTTCCGCAGCCAAAGTAAACTGAGAAACCAACAGCACACCGCCACCAACCTGTTGAACATTTAAGTTCATCTTGCCATCTTCATCAGCAAACATTCGGTACTTAAGTAACTTATCAGCTAAACGCTGAGTGTCGCTTTCACTATCACCTTTTTCGATACCGACCAGAACCAGCTGCCCATGATTAATTTCACCTACCGTTTCGCCATCAACCACGACTTGAGCATCCATAGCTCTTTGTATTAGAACTTTCATTACCGCCCCCACACATTCACTTATCTCAGAAAAAACAAAAGCGCCCGAAGGCGCCTCTGTCGCTCATAAACCCACCAAAGTGGATCTATTTGCTGCTGCTCTTTTAAACGATCTTAAAAAAATCGCTTCTACTTACGACCAGCGCGCTTACGCTCGTTTTCAGTCAATAGTTTTTTACGAATACGAATGCTTTCTGGTGTGACTTCTACCAATTCATCGTCTTCGATAAACTCAAGCGCTTGCTCAAGTGTGTGGCGAATTGGCGGAGTCAACGTCAAGGCTTCATCCGTACCGGATGCACGCACGTTAGTTAATTGCTTACCTTTAACAGGGTTAACCGACAAGTCGTTGTCACGTGCGTGAATACCAATGATTTGACCTTCATAGATATCAACCGCATGACCAAGAAACATACGACCACGACTTTGCAAGTTAAATAAAGCGTAAGCGGCCGTTTTCCCCGTCAACATACTAATCAATACACCGTTTTGGCGACCACGAACATCACCCTCTTTTACTGGGCCGTAATGATCAAATACGCTGGTCATGATACCAGAGCCAGAGGTTAGCGTTAGGAACAAACCACGGAAGCCAATCAAGCCACGAGAAGGGGTCATGAATTCGAGACGAACACGCCCTTTACCATCTGGCTCCATGTTAGTTAACTCTGCTTTACGCAAACCAAGCTCTTCCATGATAGAACCTTGATGCTGCTCTTCAACATCAATAACCACTAGCTCAAATGGCTCTTGAACTTTTCCGTCAACTTCTTTTTGAACTACTTCTGGGCGAGAAACGCCCATTTCGAAGCCTTCACGGCGCATGGTTTCAATTAATACAGACAAATGAAGCTCACCACGACCAGATACGATGAACTTATCTGGTGTTTCACCTTGGCGAACACGTAATGCAACGTTGTGAATAAGCTCTTGATCAAGGCGGTCTTTAATATTACGAGTGGTAATGTACTTACCTTCTTTACCCGCAAACGGAGAATCGTTCACCATGAAGGTCATGCTTACGGTTGGCTCATCCACAGTCAAAGCAGGAAGCGCTTCAACACAGGTAGGATCACACAAGGTATCAGAAATACTTAGACCATCAATCCCAGTGATACAAACAATATCACCGGCAGAGGCTTTATCCGTATCTACACGAGCTAGACCATGATAGCCCTTCACGTTTAGCACTTTACCTTTACGCTCTTTACCATCAGAAGATTTTACAATTACTTGCTGATTAGGAGACAAGCTACCACGTGTAATACGACCAACACCGATTACGCCAACATAACTATCGTAATCCAATGCAGAAACCTGCATCTGGAAAGTCCCTTCTGGATCAACATCCGGTACAGGAACGCTATCAACAATCATTTGGTAAAGAGGCGTCATGTCTTCTGCCATTTCTTCTGGATCGTTACCAGAAATACCATTAATAGCTGAAGCATAAATAACAGGGAAATCAAGCTGCTCTTCGTTTGCGCCAAGGCTATCAAACAAATCAAATACCTGATCCATCACCCAATCAGGACGAGCACCGGGGCGGTCAATCTTGTTAATAACAACAATAGGACGCAAGCCACGCTCAAACGCCTTTGATGTTACGAAACGAGTTTGTGGCATTGGGCCATCAACGGCATCGACCAACAAAAGCACTGAGTCAACCATAGACAACACACGCTCGACCTCACCGCCAAAGTCAGCGTGTCCAGGTGTGTCTACAATATTGATGCGGTAATCATTCCATTTAATAGAGGTGTTTTTCGCCAAAATGGTAATGCCACGCTCTTTCTCTTGATCGTTAGAATCCATGATGCGCTCTGCACCTTCATCTTTACGATCGAGTGTACCTGACTGGCTTAATAGCTGATCAACCAAGGTTGTTTTACCATGGTCAACGTGAGCAATAATGGCTACGTTACGTAACTTGCTGATATCATTAGACATTTATAGTTCTCTGCATTTAGCGTGAGCAAAAAGATATAGCGCCGCTTGACTCGGGCAGATAAGCTCTTCAAGCGTGTCGGATCTTGGTGCGGGGTAAAATTCGCGCAATTGTACCCTTATATCGATCAATATCCCATTAATGTGTGTAAAAAAGTCCACAAAAATAGCTTAATAAGGGAACAAGATGCATTCAAACTGAGACAGTAGCATTCTTATACTACAAAAATACTACTCTTCTAAAATCTCTCTAAGGAAGGTAGATACCCACATTTTCATACCCCTTACCCAACAAATAAGAAGCATGAATACGGCTCATCACACCTTTACCGCAATAAAGTAAATGCGTCACACCTGCATCCAAGTCTGCCCAATTCGACTCTAAGGCAAAGAAAGGAATCACTTTAACTGGACGACCACTGACTTTTAAAGGGCTCTTGCTGACTTCATCTGGGTGACGAATATCAATGATAATTTCATCACCAACCGGCATACGCACAACAGGCACTTCACCTTGATACTGTTTATCGACATCGTCCATGACATTTTGAATCGACACCACTTTGACATCAGCAATGGCTTTTTCTAAAACGGCAAAATCAAAATTAGCCTCTTGCTTTTCAACACGGTGCATTTTTGCTCGAGTAGTGGGTTTCACCGAAATCACACCACAAAACTCAGGCATACTGGCCGCAAAAGGCGCAGTGCCAATCTCAATCGCTTTATCGACAATCTCTTGCTTATTAGTAGTAATTAAAGGACGAATCACCAACTCATCTGTCACCTGATCAATAACTTTAAGATTAATCAAGGTCTGACTCGATACCTGTGCAACACTTTCACCGGTTACCAAGGCTTTCGCCCCCACTTCCTCCATTACCTGAGAAGCAGCGCGCAACATCATACGCTTGAGGATCACGCCCATTTCTGCGTTATCCACCTTGGTTAAAATTTCGCCCACAACCGCTTCAAAAGGGACAGTAACGAACTTCACGTTAAGCATTGAACCATATTTCTTCCAGATGAAATTCGATACTTGCTTAACACCAATTTCGTGAGCATCACCACCTAGATTAAAGAAGCAGAAATGAGTTTTCAGGCCACGACTCATCGTCATAAAAGAGCTTACGGTAGAATCATAGCCACCAGAGATCAATGACAGCACAGGCTCTTGCGAACCAAGCGGATACCCCCCCAGACCTTTGACTCGTTGCTCAATCAGCCACACTCGGCCATCTCTAATATCGATGGGAACCAATACATCAGGCTCTTTAAGACGCACCGCTTTCGCGCCACAACGGGCTTTCAAACAGCCACCAATATGGCGCTCGGCCTCAACCGAAGTAAAATCATGATTGCCAACACGCCTTACCCGTACCGCAAAGATGGCATCTTTAATCGCATCACCGTATGAAACGATTGCCTGTTCCACCACATCATCAAGATCCACAAAAGGAAACTCACGAACGTATTGAAAATGAGCAATACCCGCAATATTAGACATAGCGTCAATAAACTCTTCGCGTAAGTCATCATGTTCTGAGTGCACCTCGATGTAATCCCAGTTCCCTGTGACCACCACATCATTATCATACTGGCGTAAAACCAGCTTAATATTGTGACGCAGTTGTTTAACAAAGGCCTTACGGACAGGACGACTTTTTATGGTAATTTCAGAAAAGAACTTAACAATGAATTTCATATTGGATTGGATCGTAACCAGTTGGAATGAGAAAGGCGCACAGTATAAAGAAAAGCCAATCAAGACGAAAATAATAAATTCGCACCAAAAACAAACAAGGCAAAAGTAATATGAATCATTATGGTGCGAAAAACATTTTTAATGCACTCTTACAAATCATTTGCCCGTCTTTTTTTTTATAAATATTAAGTATCCGCATGATATATATAGGTTTATTAATACGCACAAGATTCTGGCACAAGATGTGCTTTACCTATTGCCAACATGGAGCTTCATTTTGGAGCACCCTTAGTTAGTCGAAATAAATTCGTTTTAATTAAATTGGAGAACAATTATGTCAAACCAGACCCTTGCCTTGATTGCTGAGCACGATGCGAAGTGGGTTGACCTTCGCTTTACCGATTTCCGCGGTAAAGAGCAGCATGTATCTATTCCTGCTGCGACAGTAGATGAAGAGTTTTTTGAGAATGGTCAAATGTTTGACGGCTCTTCAATTGCTGGATGGAAAGGCATTAACGAATCTGACATGATCATGATGCCTCAAGCAGACACAGCTATCATAGATCCTTTCACTGAAGAGCCTACTATTATCGTTCGCTGTAACATCATCGAGCCTTCTACTATGCAAGGCTACGACCGCGATCCTCGCTCTGTTGCTATCCGCGCAGAAGAGTTCTTAAAATCTACTGGTCTTGGTGACACAGCCTTCTTCGGCCCAGAACCAGAATTCTTTATATTTGATGACGTTCGCTGGAAAGCCGACATGTCTGGCTGTTCTGTAGAAATCAATGCAGAAGAGGCCGCTTGGGCATCTAACAAAAAAATCGAAGGCGGTAACATGGGTCACCGTCCATTCGTTAAAGGCGGCTACTTCCCCGTACCACCTGTTGATTCTCACCATGATCTACGTGGCGCAATGTGTGGCGCAATGGAGACAATGGGCCTAGAAATTGAAGTACATCACCACGAAGTAGCGACTGCAGGTCAAAACGAAATTGGCGTTAAATTCAACACGCTCGTTAAGAAAGCAGACGAAGTTCAGATTCTTAAATACTGTACTCACAACGTTGCTCACGCTTACGGTAAAACAGCGACTTTCATGCCTAAACCAATCGTTGGCGATAACGGTTCTGGCATGCACGTTCACCAATCTTTCTGGAAAGACGGCGTTAACCAATTTGCTGGTGACCAATACGCTGGCCTGTCTGAAACCGCGCTTTACTACATCGGTGGTATCATCAAGCACGCTAAAGCTTTGAACGCGTTCACTAACGCTTCAACAAACTCTTATAAACGTCTTGTGCCTGGTTTCGAAGCGCCTGTTATGCTGGCTTACTCAGCTCGTAACCGTTCTGCTTCTATTCGTATTCCATACGTTGCTAGCCCTAAAGGTAAGCGTATTGAAGCTCGTTTCCCTGATCCAACCGCTAACCCATACCTAGCCTTCGCCGCTATGCTGATGGCTGGCCTTGACGGCATCAAAAACAAAATCCACCCAGGCGATGCAGCAGATAAAGATCTGTATGACCTTCCAGCCGAAGAAGCACTCGCTATTCCTCAAGTTGCCGGTAGCCTAGAAGAAGCCCTTAAAGCTCTTGACGAAGATCGTGCCTTCTTGATGCAAGGCGGTGTTTTCTCTGAAGACATGATCGATGCTTACATCGAACTTAAAACAGAAGAAGCACTACGTATCTCAACAACAACGCACCCAGTAGAATTCGAACTTTACTACAGTGTTTAAGTAGTCAGTTTTCTTTCAAAACCACAAAGCCCCGATAGCTATCGGGGCTTTTTTTTGCCCCACAAAAACCGTTCATTTATTATCGCACCAAAAAAGAGCAAAATATCATATCCAAACCTCCAAATGCCTTAGTAAACAGGCCACTTCAGCCTGCCCAATGTTGGTTCGCTTTTTGCAACTAATAAAACTCAATAGAGAGGCAAACCGTGTATAGTTTATTAATCGACCATTTATCGACTGCTGTAGTTCAACTTAATAGAGAGCTTCAAATAGAATACTTGAATCCAGCAGCGGAAATGCTATTGGCAGTTAGTCGTCGACGAATTTATGGCCAAGATCTTGAGGCTGCTTTTCGCGAAGATGGAGAAAGCATTAATGCACTCGCTGCTGCCGTAGAATCTGGCTACCCTTTTACTAAGCGTGAAACAGAAATTGGACTCAACAATAGCAAGAAACTATTTTGTGATTACACCGTAACGCCAGTAATGGGCACAATGAATAATACAGAAAGCCTTATCATAGAGCTTTATCCACGAGATCGCATGAAACGCATCTCTCAAGAAGGTGAACTAATCGCCAATCACCAAACCAGTAAAGAACTTGTCCGTGGTCTTGCCCATGAAATAAAAAACCCACTAGGTGGTATTCGCGGGGCCGCACAGCTAATCAGTAGAGCGTTCAAAGATGAAGCACTTAACGATTACACCCAAGTCATCATTGAAGAGTCAGATCGCTTAAGAGACCTTGTAGATCGCCTGCTAGGACCAAGACAACTACCTAAAAATAAGGCTCTTAATATCCATAGGGTTATCGAAAGAGTAAAGCAATTAACCCTTGTCGAATCAGATGGTCAGATTGAAATCATACGTGATTATGACCCAAGCATTCCTGACATCTATGGCGATGAAGCGCAACTTATCCAAGCCGTATTAAATGTCACCCGCAATGCCATGCAAGCTCTGTTAGAAGATGAGAGCAACCAACAAAAACAAATTCGCATTGCAACTCGTGCGCTACGCCAATTTACCATAGGCACAAAGCGTCATCGTTTAGTTTGTAAAATTAGCGTCATCGACAATGGCCCCGGAATTCCAGCGGCAATACTCAACAGCTTATTTTATCCCATGGTTAGCGGACGCCCTGAAGGCACTGGACTTGGCTTATCCATCGCACAATCCGTGATTCATCAACATCACGGCATCATCGAATGCAATAGCGACCAAAACAACACTGAATTTAACATATTAATGCCCATTGAGACTGCAGTCCAAGACCAGGAGAAACACTTATGACACCAGAAGAAACCGTATGGATTGTAGACGACGATCGTTCTATTCGCTGGGTTCTAGAAAAAACCCTAGAACAGGAAGGGATTCAGTGTCGACTATTTGACTCCGCTGAAAACCTGATCAATATGATTGATACAGAACAACCTAGCGCCATCATTAGTGACATTCGTATGCCAGGCATGGATGGTTTAGAGCTACTCGACAAATTACAGAAAGATCACCCCTACTTACCAGTGATCATAATGACAGCGCACTCAGACTTAGAAAGCGCCGTCGCTTCCTACCAAGGCGGTGCATTCGAGTACCTACCTAAGCCTTTTGACGTAGAAGAAGCGGTCACCTTAGTAAAACGCGCCATGATACATCACCGCAACGCCATGCCAAATATGGAAGCGGTAGAAGAAATAGAGTCTCAAGTTGATAAAGAAATTATTGGCGAAGCCCCTGCCATGCAGGAAGTTTTTCGCGCCATAGGTCGACTCGCTAATTCTAATATCACGGTATTGATTAACGGTGAATCCGGCACAGGTAAAGAACTTGTCGCGCAAGCCTTACACACTCACAGCCCTCGTGCAGCAAACCCCTTCATTGCACTCAACATGGCCGCCATCCCTCACGACCTTATTGAATCTGAGCTATTTGGTCATGAAAAAGGTGCCTTTACTGGAGCTAATACGCAACGACGTGGCCGTTTTGAACAGGCCAATGGCGGCACTCTCTTTTTAGATGAAATCGGTGATATGCCAGCGGAAACCCAAACTCGTCTATTAAGAGTATTGGCAGACGGCGAATTCTATCGAGTCGGTGGCCATACGCCAGTAAAAGTGGATGTACGCATTATTGCCGCCACCCATCAAAATCTTGAAGACCTAGTAAAAACAGGCTCCTTCCGAGAAGATTTATTCCACCGTCTCAATGTCATTCGCATTCACCTGCCTAAGCTGGCAGAGCGCCGTGAAGACATCCCAAAACTGGCTCGCCACTTTTTAAGCCGAGCGGCGGAGGAGTTAGCGGTTGAACCAAAACAGCTCACCAAGGAAACCGAAAACTACCTCACCCAGTTGGACTGGCCGGGTAATGTTCGTCAACTAGAAAACACCTGTCGTTGGCTAATTGTTATGGCCTCTGGCCGTGAAGTACTGGTTGAAGATCTACCGCCTGAACTATTGTCCGCCACACCAAATGAGCAGCCATTCGCTTCTTGGGAGGAGGCTCTTAAAAACTGGGTCGACAACACCTTAGCTACAGGGCAAAAAGGCATTCTAGATCAAGCTGTACCTAAGTTTGAACGCATCATGATAGAAACTGCACTTGCCCACACAGGCGGGCGTCGCCGTGATGCCTCCTTACTATTAGGCTGGGGGCGAAACACCTTAACCCGCAAGATCAAAGAACTAAATATTGACCACGCCGAGCAAGAAGAAGATTAGCCCAAACAAAAATAGAGAGGGCTAACCAAGCCACTCTCTATTTTCACTCATAGTTTCTATCTGTAAAATCAAATAAACACCCGCTTTAGCATAGCTTTCTGCTACTTAAGACTTGCTTTTAATGCCACAATCCCCTACTAATTAAAATCAGCATTTGATCATAAACAAATAGGAAATCTGTTATGTATCCAACACTTGACTCCATGGGTATCACGAGTATAGAAAATATTGAAAAGTTCACCCTGCGTTATGAAGGTGGCCACGATGTGCTAAAGGTTTATTACCATCGTGAAAAAGGCTCTCTATTACCTAAAAGTAAAAAATTCAAATTTGGACGCTCTACAAAAACCGTACTTGCCGATGGTGGCCAACAAACCTATCGCCAAGTTCAAGAACCTTCACTTATTGTGCTACGCGCCATGGAAGAGCTAAGCCAGATCGTTGGAAAACAAGAAGAAGGCAAAGCAAGTAAAGAAGACCTCATCAAAGAACTTGAGCATCTCGAAAAAGTCTTTAATAGTAAAATCGCTGAAATCAAAGAAAAAATCGATTCAATGTAATCATATTGAATACAAACTGCCAGAACGCTTTCCAATTGGCCGAGCCCCTGAGCTCTGCCAATTTTACACTCTGGCTCAAGCACTAAATTCTCGCTACAATTCCACAAACTTTTTCACCCATGCTCCCAAGAGAGCAACTTGAGCACGTTTTCTATGCACCTTGTCAGCTCTGAACTAGAACTCGCTACCATCCTTCGACAAGGCGGTGTCATTGCCTACCCTACAGAAGCCGTTTGGGGATTGGGATGCGACCCCTTCAACGAAACTGCCGTGCGCCGCATTTTGCGACTTAAATCACGTCCTGAACATAAAGGCCTGATTCTAATTGCAGGGCACCAAGAGCACTTAACATCTTGGCTTGCCACACTCGATGAAGAAACTGGCAAACGGCTCATTAGCCAACCAGATACCCCTACCTCCTGGGTCGTACCAGACTCCCAGATAAGCCCGAGCTGGGTGAAAGGAGAACACCATAGTGTCGCTATTCGATTATCTAACCACAAGCCAGTACAACGCCTCTGTAAAGCTTTTCAAGGAGTCATTGTATCAACATCAGCAAATCCATCAGGGCTAGAGCCAGCAAATAGTATAGAAGAAGTAAATACTTACTTTGGAGAGAATATTGACGCGATTTACAATGCACCATTAGGAGAAGCATCACAACCTTCTCAGGTTCGTGATATTTTGACAAACAAGCTATTTAGAAGCTAAAAATCAATCTCAACACTTTAGCTGTGCACAAGACCTTAAGTTATTCACAACAATAAAAAAGCGATACCTTTTTCAAAGTATCGCTTAGTATTAATCAGGTCTCGTTTACCGTTTCAGTAACGCTTAATGGCCACCTAGATACGCTTCACGCACCTCTGGATTAACCAGCAACTCATCCCCTGTTCCTGTCATGCGAATTTCACCATTCACCATCACATAGCCTCGATTCGCTAGTTTTAGAGCATGGTTAGCATTCTGTTCAACAAGGAAAATCGTCATACCGGTACTGGCCACATCTCTGAGTATTTGAAAGATTTGCTTCACGATAATAGGTGCTAGGCCTAAGCTCGGCTCATCCAACAAAAGCAGTTTTGGACGACTCATTAATGCACGCGCAATCGCTAGCATTTGCTGTTCACCACCAGACATGGTTGAAGCACGTTGATTACGACGCTCCAACAGACGAGGAAACAGTTCAAACATATGCTGCATATCTTCTTCCGCATGATCCATACCAATAGGAATAGTCCCCATCAAAAGGTTCTCTTCCACCGACATACTGGGGAAAATACGGCGCCCTTCAGGAGATTGAGCCAAACCGTGAGATGCCACATAATGCGAAGACTTTTGAGAAATATCCTCACCTCGGTAAATGATTTCACCTGATGAAATACGCGGCTGGCCAAAAATAGACATCAAAAGCGTAGACTTACCTGCACCATTGGCCCCAATCAAGGTCACTATTTCACCTTCACTTACTGTCAAAGACACTTTCTTTAACGCTTGGATTGGCCCGTAATGGACATCAACCTCTTTAAACTCCATCAAAGATGTCATAGGGTCACCTCTTCGCCTTCTTCTGCACCGAGATAGGCTGCAATCACTTTAGGGTTACTCCGAATGTCCTCTGGGCCGCCCTTAGCAATCACTTCACCATGGTCCAAAACAACAATGTAATCAGAGATATCCATTACCATTCCCATATCGTGCTCAATCAGTAGTACTGTCGTATTATGCTCATCGCGTAATACACGAATCATTTTAGTCAGCGCTTCTGTTTCCGATGGATTCAAACCTGCAGCAGGCTCGTCCAAACATATAATTTCTGGGTTTGTACACATGGCTCGCGCAATTTCTAAACGACGCTGTTGTCCATAGGAAAGCTCCCCAGCTAAACGATTTGCAGAATCCACAAGATCCACTACACCCAACCAATAGAAAACACGATCTAACGCCTCCTCTTCCGATTTTTGGTAAGACTTAGTATTCAAGACACCTGCAAGCATACTGCGATTAGCACGCATATGCTGAGCAACCAGCAGGTTTTCAACCACCGACATTTCTTTAAATAGGCGAATGTTTTGAAAAGTACGAGACAAACCCGCGCGATTAACCAGATGCGACCCACCAAACATTTTATATTTAAGGCGGCGAAAAAAAGCAAAGGGAGAAAGAAAATCTGTGGCTTGGAAGGGCTCTCCCAACACTTTGATAACACTGGTTTCTTTATTTTGCGCAGACAAAGTAATATCGCCACCCGTCGCCTTATAAAAACCCGTTAAACAGTTAAATACGGTTGTTTTACCCGCACCATTAGGACCAATCAAAGCCGAAACCGAACCTCGTTTTATATTAAAGGTCACATCATTAAGCGCCTTGATGCCACCAAAGTGCATCACCAAGTTTTCAACTTTTAAAATATGTTCTAGGCTCATTTCACTACCCCTTTTCTCGCAGCGAAACCGGTTCGTGTGACACGAACAATGCCTCGAGGTTTCCAGATCATCATTACCACCATCAAAATACCAAACATTAAGACTCGGTATTCAGCAAACTCCCTTAACAATTCAGGTAATACCGTCAAACAGAAGGCAGCAATTACCACACCTAATGTGGAGCCCATACCACCTAATACCACAATGGCTAGAATCAAAGCCGACTCAAAGAAGGTAAAGGAAGAAGGGTTAACAAAACCTTGGTAAGTAGCGAAAAACACACCCGCTAAGCCCGCTGTTGAAGCGCCAATCATAAAAGCAGAAAGCTTAACCAGCACATGGTTTAAACCTAATGAGCGACAAGCAATTTCATCTTCACGTAGCGCTTCCCACGCACGACCAATCGGCATTTTCACCAAACGATGCTTAATAAAGAGCACAGCCCAGACCACAGCAAACAAGACCAAATAAATAAACATATATTTGTAAGCGGAATCGTAGGGGATGTTAAAAAATTCGTGAAAGGTCTCACCATCTCTTGACCGACGTTTGAATTCTAAACCAAAGAAAGTCGGTAACGGTGCAGAAATACCATTAGGACCATGGGTCAAAGAAGTCCAGTTCGTCAAAATTAGACGAATAATTTCACCAAAACCCAGTGTCACAATCGCCAAATAGTCGCCATGCATCCTCAGCACAGGGAAGCCTAATATAGCTCCAGCCATAGCGGCAATAAGCGCAGCGATAGGCAACATAGACCAAAAACCTAGACCTAGGTTTTCATAGCCCAATGCCAAACCGTAAGCACCAATAGCATAAAAGCCAACAAAACCTAAATCCAATAAACCTGCCAAGCCAACCACTATATTTAGACCAAGACCTAACAGTACATAGATCAAACCAAGAATAATGACGGTAAGTACATATTTAGAGGCAATGAAAGGCACTAAAAGTCCAATCGCTATCACCAAGGGCACAACCCATAGCAGTTTAGACTTATGATCAGGTAACCGAACAGCGACCCCTTCATCATTGTTAGCATGGCGAAATGCCATGGCAATGCCTTTTTCTGTCTGAAAAAAACAAGAAATCGCAAAGCGACCAATCACTACGACAGCAACCATCCAAGCAACTTTGCCGAACTCTGCATTAAAACTGTAGCCATCTAGAACCACACCGACAATAGGACCAAAAACGATCAGCGCCATGAAACCTGCGACAAGGGCATCAATGACACTTTTTTTGTAATTAATTCCAGCTGTAGCACTCATCTATACTTTCTCCACTTCAGGTTTGCCAAGAAGGCCACTTGGGCGAATAATCAAAATGAGAACCAATAATGAGAACGAGAAAACATCTTTATAATCAGAGCTGATCAGACCTGCGAATAGAGCTTCTGACAAACCAAGAACAAGTCCACCAAGCATGGCACCAGGTAACGAGCCAATGCCTCCTAATACCGCTGCAGTAAAGGCTTTAATGCCGATAATAAAACCAACATAAAAGTCAAATGCGCCATAATCTAAGGTGATAAGTACACCGGCCAATGCCGCCATCGTTGCACCAATGACAAAAACGATGGAAATAATTCTGTCCGTATTGATACCCAAAATAGAGGCCATTTTACGGTCTTGCTGAGTCGCACGACACATGCGCCCTAATTTCGTTTTTTGAATAATATAAGTCAGCACCCCCATGCCTATTAAGGAGGCAACAATAATAAAGATTTTCATGTAGGTAATTTGCACAAAGCCATCACCAACATTAAAGCGTAAAGCGCCGCTTAATAAGGTTGGCACACCCTGCTGGTTGGCGCCCTGACTAAGCTGTACATAATTCTGCAAAATAAGAGACATACCAATCGCTGAAATCAACACAGATAAGCGACTAGAGTTTCGTAATGGACGATAGGCTATACGTTCAATTACCCAACCATAAGCGCCAGTCACAGCAACAGTTAGAAATAACGTACCTATAATAATAATGGGAAAAGATTCAATACCGAAGAATGTTAGAAGAGCAATTGCAATCGCTGTGATATAAGCAGAAACCATGTAAACATCACCATGGGCAAAGTTAATCATGCCAATAATGCCATACACCATGGTGTAGCCAATCGCAATAAGTCCGTAAACAGAACCAAGGGTAAGACCGTTTACCAGCTGCTGGAGAACGATATCCATCGTAAAACCTCGTGGGAATTTTAGAAAATATAGAGAGGAATGCTTGCCAACAAATGTTTGTTGGCAAGCATAATTACAAGGCTATAAAACTAGTTTAATTGATGATATTCGCCTTTCGCGTTCCACTCATACATAACGTAGTCGGAAACTTTCAAATCACCTTTACTATCAAAGTCTTTTTTACCCATTACCGTCTGAACAGAATGAGACTTCAACCAGTCGGCGCCCTTAACAGGGTCTAGGTTATTATTCGACAATGCGGCGGCAACCACCTGCATCGCAGTGTAAGAGTAAAGCGTATAACCTTCTGGCTCATAGCCATCGCTACGGAACGCTTCAATCACTTTTTTACCTGAAGGATAAGAGGTTGGGTTGGCACCAAATGTCATCAATATACCATCGACATACTTTGGCGAGCCAGCAACAGAAACAAACTCATCGGAAACGATACCGTCACCTGACATAAAGATGGCTTTAGAGCCCTGCTCACGTAGCTGACGAACTAGCGGGCCTGCTTCAGAGTGAAGACCACCAAAATAAACTACATCAGCATCCACCGAACGGACCTTTGTGACCAAGGCATTGAAATCTTTTTCGCCGCGAGTCAAACCTTCGTACATGACTTCCTTAACACCGTAGGAGTTAAGTGTTGCTTTTGTCGTATCAGCAAGCCCTTTACCGTATGAGTCCTTGTCATGAATGATAGCAATTCGCTTAGCGTTAAGAGTACCAACCATATAGCTCGCTGCAACATCAGCTTGCTGATCATTACGACCGCATACACGAAAAACATTAGGAAGACCAGGGTCTGTAAGCCCATCAGCCGTTGATGCAGGCGTTACCATTAACACGCCAGCCTCTTCATAAATACTTGATGCTGGAATAGAAGAAGATGAACAAAAGTGTCCAACAACAGCAACAGCATCATCCAAATCAACAAGACGGTTAGCAACCGATACCGCTTGCTTAGGCTCACAAGCATCATCTGCTTTTACAAGCTTAATCATTTCTCCATTTAGGCCACCAGCAGCATTAATGTCAGCCGCTGCTTTTTCCGCCCCTTTCCACAATTGCAAACCGAATGCAGCATAAGCACCGGTATGAGGACCCGCGACACCAATCACAACATCGGCTTGTGCCAATGTTGCAGCCCCAGCAACAGCAAGAGAAAGTAGTGTTTGTTTAATAACCATGTTTGACATAAGAAAAGCCTCTATTTCGTTTTGGTTTTTATCGTTGTTATTCAAAAGCAAGAAGCGTTCCAAAAATTAACCTCCAGAAAACAGCGTTAATAATGGAACTGTCACAGCAACTATTCAAAAAATGTGCACTATAACGTGGCTAAAGAGTAATCTTTGCGTGACCCATGGTCAATAGAGGTGCACAACTATCACAAAAATAAATGTCGCCTTTCAAAGAAAAAGCAAAATATATCTCTTGAAAAAAGGAAAATTCCAGTTTTTTATTCCAAAAAAATTAAAAAACACACTATAAGTAAAAGAACAAAGAAAAACAATTGGAAGCAGAAAAGGGCAGAATTATTTCGAAAGGACAAGTAAATTAAAAAATATACTACCTAATAAATTTAACGCAAAAGGCAACAAAAAAATTACTAAAAAATCCGGTTTTTTATCAAAAAAATCCGCCTTTATTTAAAAGTAACTTATTATAATAGACCTTCTCACGACATTATGAACAAAACTTAAGACGGGTTAAAAATAGATCAAGAGCTTCGAGCCTATTTTTAACCCTGTATTAGCTGCAATAACAGTTATGGAAGGTGCGAAACCACAAGGATGTGGTGTAGTAGAGCAGGAGCAATTACCGTAACAAGGAGACTTGCCCACGCCGTCATTACACAAAGACGCTATAAAAGAGATTATTAATGGTTAATATGCTGAGTTTTAGGCGGTAGTAACACATCAAGCAATGGAACAAGCTGCACCCCATCACCTTTTAGTTGCTGAAGGCGCTTTTTCAAGTAAGCCGTGGTCTCCGGATAAGGGTGACCTATTGCTAAGGCACTACCATGACGTCGAGCTAATTTAATTAAGCGAGCAAACTGTCGATCTATCGCCTTTTCAGAACGAATATTATCTAGAAACACATCTCTACTGGCCGTTCTCAACCCATGATTTTCGGCCGCTTGTCTAGCGACACTTTGAGGGCTTGTTAAACTATCAATAAAAAACAACGAACGCCCTGTTAAGGTTTCCATCACCCAATCCATTGCCTGCTGCTTGGTGGTCAATAAGCTTCCCATATGATTATTAACGCCTTGAATACCAGGCAAGCCATCAATATCTTGATTTAGAGTCGCTTGTAACTCCTGCTTAGTCATATTAGCGTAAAGGCCACCCGGGCCTAACTTTAATTCACGCTGATTTTCCATGGGGGCATGCAACAGGGTGACTCGACCTTGCTCTTGAGCACCAAGAGCCGTTTTAGAAGCAAAGGGAGTGCCGGGTAAAATCGCTAACGCGACTTCTTTAGGCAAAATCAAAGAAGATTCCATACCATGGCGGTTATACCCCAAATCATCAATCAGAATCGCAATACGCGGCATTCTAGGATGGTTATCAACCTCTAACATTTCAGCAGGCAGCAATGGCTTTTCTTTTTCAGGTAAACCTAGAGAATCTAAAGAAGGAGGAAGACTATCAGGCTCAACTTCCAAAATAGGAGCCATTGCAGGAA
This sequence comes from Marinomonas transparens, assembly GCF_016463975.1. Classification (GTDB taxonomy): domain Bacteria; phylum Pseudomonadota; class Gammaproteobacteria; order Pseudomonadales; family Marinomonadaceae; genus Marinomonas; species Marinomonas transparens. The sequence goes on from NZ_JAEMNX010000009.1 coordinate 67,323, forward strand.
ACCAAGGTTCTGTATGATCTAACAAAAAATGAGGCTGTGATTGAGCCTTTTTACCCCTTGGCGTTTTCAGCTCTATAATGACAGGCCCTAAAGATTCAGGAGAAACATGCTGTGCTTCGCTTCCTTCATCATTCTGCTCTTCATAATAAACACCATCAACAGAACTATTGTCTGTTGCCTCATCAAGCAACTCTATTTGAGGAGCCTCTATTACCTCTGACACAAGATCCAAAACAGGGCCAGAAGACGTCTCTTCAACAACATTGGCTTCAATCACTTCCACATCATCTAATAACTCAGAAGACGCATCATAACTGTTAGCAAACACTAAAAAGATTGAACAAGACAGCAAGGTAACGACTATTTTTATTCGGTAACTAGATAAGGCTTTTAACGTCAAAAACGCCATAATACAAAGGGTCTTCATTAATTAGTGAATAAACTTGGGCAGCGCTTTTAAAATAGTAACGGCCTGAAACAATTGAAAATCCTTCTCTGCTAGTTCACTTAACTCTATTTTAACATCAGCACTGGTGCGTTCTTTACCACCGGTACCATTACTCAAATGGCCTTTCAGCTCGGCCTCTTTAACAAAAAACTGTTCTTTATCAAAAGATAAGCTTGCCTGTGGAATCATCAGGTCCGGGGTAATGCCTTGTGCTTGGATGGAACGTCCATTTGGTGTGTAATAAAGTGCTGTCGTCAACTTCACCGCATCACCATTAGATAAGGGCACTATCGTTTGCACAGAGCCTTTACCAAAGCTTTCTGTACCGACGATGATGGCTCGCTTATGGTCTTGCAAAGCACCAGCGACAATCTCCGACGCCGAGGCAGAGCCTTCGTTAATTAACACCACCACTGGAACCTTAGCCAACCGAGTGTTCTTGCTTGACGCGACATATTGGCTTTTCGACATTTCATGACGTCCATCGGTATACACCACGATGCCCTTATCAATAAAGGCATCAACAATCCCCACGGCACTTTGCAAAACGCCTCCCGGATTATTACGTAAATCTAAAACAGCGCCCTGAATCTTGTCTTCCTTGCTTAGCTTATCAATAGCGTTATAAAGCTCGTTATCACTATCACCTTGGAATTGGCTGATACGAAAATAGGCAATGCCCTGTCCTAGCCATTTTTCACTCACGCTGGCATCGGTTACCAAACGACGGGTCAACTCGTATTGTTTAATTTGACCATCCCGCTCTATATCTAAGGTCAAATCAGTACCCACTTCACCACGCATTAAGCCGATGATATCCTGCATCCCAAAATCCGTGATCAAGGTATTATCAATTCGTACAATCACATCGCCAGGTAAGATACCAGCTTCGGCAGCAGCAGAGCCATCGACAGGAGAAACCACAGTTAAGCGTTTATCCTTCATTTCTACTTCCACACCGATACCCGCATACTTGCCAGAGGTTAGCTCATTAAACTCAGCCAACTCACTTTTCGTAAAATATTCAGAATGAGGATCGAGGGCGGATACCATACCTTTCAACGCTTTGTGTAGCACTTCCTCATCAGAGAGCACCTCCACATAGCCTTCGCGAATGGTTTCAAAGGTACCAACAAAAGATTGAATCTCGGCAATAGGCAATGTAGGGGGCGCTTTCGAGTCCGCAGCAAATGACGACTGCACGGATAAACTTGCGAATAAACAAGCCATGCTCAGGCCCAAGGTTTTTATCATATCTATTCCTATCACATCTTTAACCGGATTTAACCCAAGAAAGAGCTTTTAAAGGAGTACCATTATGTCGAATGGCAAAAAACAAACCAGAATCTAGTCGACCACCTGTGCTACCTGCCGTTGCTACAATATCATTTGCACCAACCCATTCACCAACTTCTTTCAATAAACTTTGATTATAACCATAGAGTGACATATAGCCTTCACCATGATCTAGGATCAACAAAAAACCAAACCCTCTAAGCCAATCTGAAAATACGACTCGGCCAGAAAAAATGGCACGTACCGCCTCTCCTTCTTTTGCCTTTAACGTCACACCACCTAAATTGACTCGACCACTAGAAGATAAAGTAGCAAGACGCGCAAGAGGACGTACAAGTTTGCCACGCTGAGAAGAAAAAGGCACATCTTGATCTGGAATATCCACATCAGCAAGCGCCTCTTCTAGTCGCTGTAACATTTCTCGAAGGTTTTTTTGATCTTGTAAAAGCTGCTTGGCACGGCGATCACCTTGGGTAAGGTCTTTATCTAATTTGGCCAACAACTTACGACGCTCAGCCTGCTGTTGTTTAAGACTATTGCGCCGCTCCGTTAGAATCACTTCATCTCTGGCCTGCTGAGCCCGCTGACTACGAATACTCTTCTCAACAAGATTTAAATCATTGACCTCACTGGTAAAGCCATTAATCAAAGATTGTCTAGCATTAGAAAAATAACGATTATACTGCACTAAGCGTTGGGCATCTTCGGTATTAGAACCGTTCAATAGCAGCTTAATGCTTTCTTCACTGCCAGAACGATAAACCGCCCTTAATTGGGCGGCTATTTGCTCATTCTGTTGTTGAATACTCAATTGGAGGGTTCGTTGTTTTTGCCTTAACTCCCCCAATTGTTTATCGCCTTTTTGTAGGCTTTGCTGAATATTTTGAATTTTTTTAAGCAAATCTTGTATGGTTTGCTCTTTGCTCTCTAGTTGCTTCTCCACATCCGAGCGCTCAGACTTCAGATCCTTTAACCAGCTATTGAGTTTTTTCAAATCCTTTTGCAATGTTTGAATCTGCTGCTTCGCTTGTTCCGGAGTCTGAGGCTCACCTGCCGCCAAGCTTAGACTGGACAGAAGCAATAAAAGCGTACCAAACAGATTCCGATATAACAGAGTCATGCTAGCCTCACACTCGAGAGAGCAAGCTTACGCCTGTCATCTCAGCTGGCTTATCCATCCCCATCATGTCCAATAAGGTTGGTGCGAGGTCACACAGAGCACCTTCTTTTAGACTCAGCCCTTTAGTAGGAGAAAACAACACCAAGGGCACAGGTCCTATCGTATGGGAAGTAAGAGGTTGCGATCCATCATCACTCAACATCTGCTCTACATTACCATGATCCGCGGTAATCAGACATTGACCACCATTTACCTCAAGCGCCGCAATAATACGTCCCAAGCAAGCATCAACTGCTTCTACCGCTTTCACCGCCGCAGCAAAAACACCGCTGTGACCGACCATATCACCATTAGCAAAATTACAAATAATCGTATCGTATTTACCCGCTTCGATCACCTCAACCAACTTATCGGTAACCTCTGGGGCACTCATTTCAGGCTGTAAATCATAGGTTGCGACATTAGGTGATGGAATAAGCTCGCGCTCTTCCCCATCAAATAAGGCTTCTTCACCGCCATTAAAGAAAAAAGTAACATGGGCATACTTTTCCGTTTCAGCAATACGAAGCTGCTTCTTGCCATTTTTGGCCAATACTTCACCCAGCGTATTGCTCAAAGCAACCGGAGGAAAAGCCACATCGGCGGCAATATCAGAGGCAAATTCAGTGAAAGTAACGAAAGACGCTAACTTAGGGTAAACCGCACGCTCAAAACCAGAGAAGCCGGAATCAGTAAAAGCTCTTGTTAGTTGGCGGGCACGGTCTGGACGGAAGTTGGCAAAAATCATAGCATCGCCATCTTGCACTTGTACCGCTTCCCCTATCACACTGGCTTTAACAAACTCATCATTTTCATCTCTATCATAGGCAGCTTGAATTGCCTGTTGTGCAGTATCTGCTTGGAACTGACCTTTACCTAGTACAATGGCATCGTAAGCCGTTTGCACTCTATCCCAACGGTTATCACGATCCATCGCAAAATAACGCCCCGTCAAGGTCGCAATTTTACCTATGCCTAAGTCGGCTAATTTAGCTTCTAAGTCAGCAATTGGTGAACTAGCAGAGCGCGGGGGAGTGTCTCGACCATCAGTAAAGCCATGAACATAAACCGCTTTTGCGCCACGTTTCACAGCCAGCTCACACATCGCCATAATCTGTTCATGATGGCTATGAACACCACCATTCGATAGCAAGCCTAAAACATGAACCGCTTTACCTACCTTTACGGCTTTATCAACCGCATTAACTAAAGCGGCATTGTCAAAAAAAGAGCCATCTTCAATGGCTTTGCCAATGCGCGTGAAATTTTGATAAACAGTGCGACCCGCACCAATATTCATATGACCTACTTCTGAATTACCCATTTGCCCTTCAGGCAAACCCACAGCAAGGCCGGATGTTTTAATTAAAGAGTGAGGTTGGTTCTGCCAAAGAGCGTCCCAATTCGGTGTATTTGCTGCAGAGATGGCATTCGATTTAGAGGTTTCGCTATAGCCCCATCCATCTAAAATAAAGAGTGCTGTGGTCTTTTTGTTCATCTTCATTTATCCCGATAAATAATCATAATATTGATACGATACTATCATAGGCTTGTAATTTAATTACAGCTCCTACGCCTATTAAGAGCATTCATTTAATCAATTACACTTTGTCAGCAACCAATCTCGAAAGGCAACCACCTGTTCTAAGTTTGCTTTATCCGCAGGGTAAGACAAAAGGTATTCATGGGAAGTCACAACGGGCTCGCCAAATGGCGCCACCAGCTCTCCATTAGCGATACTACGTTGTGCAATGATAGTTGGCATAATCGCAACCCCCATACCGTTCTTAGCCGCTTCAAGCAGCATATGGAAATGAGCAAAAGATGCCCCAGCAAACGAACCGCTTTCCATACCTTGAGCCACCATCCAATCCGGCCAAGCATTAATGCGTGAGGACAAGTGCAAAAAAGGGAACGCCATCACATCTTCCACTTGCCAATCGTTTAAAGCATTCGCCTTATCGGAAGTGAGTAATAAGCTTGGAGAGCATACGGCAATAACATTTTCCCGTAATAGTTGATGAGAGACTGCCCGAGGCCAATGATCACCACCATAATGCAAAATAATATCAATGTTTTCAGGGTCTATTTTTGCGGCATCGTCTAAAGAACGCACTTTAATTTGAAATTGCGGATGCGCATTTTGAAACTCAGCAAGACGAGGCATGAGCCAATAGGAAGCAAACGTAGGTAAAGCAGAAATCGTTAAGGTAGTTTTTTCATCTTCCCGGTGCAACATGCGTAAACACGCGTTTTCCATACCATCCAGCAAGGGCACCACTTCTTTGTAATACGCGGCTCCTGTCCCTGTTAGCACTAAACGTTTGTTAAGACGAATGAATAAGTCCCGGGCGAGAAACTCTTCAAGGTTGCGAATCTGACGACTTACTGCACTTTGAGTAAGATGCAATTCTTCCGCAGCACGGGTAAAGCTAAGGTGCCTTACAGACGCTTCAAAACATTTCAGAGCAGTTGACGATGGAATATAACGGCGCATGTAGACGTTACTCAATTAACCAATACTAGAAGAAGCTAACTCTATCCTATAACTCCATGATTCCCAAACAATAAAACAACAACCGCACCATAAGGATGCATTTATTCCAACGCTAAATAACAATCAAAAAAATGATTCCCAGGAAGGACTTAGTCCAAAGCGTGGGCCTTCTGCCCTAAGTGATAAGCCTGAGCACCCACCTCATAAAACACACGCTTCAACTCCCTAAATGGCACATCTCTTAATAAAGTCGTGGGAATAGACAAGTTGTCTCGCTGACCTGTAAACCATTGCGCTAGTTCCATGCCAACCACAGTCCCCGGACCAATGCCTCGTCCGCTGTAGCCTGCCACACTAAACAAGCCATTTTGTAACTGCTGGCAATGAGGTAAATGGTCTTCACTGTAAGCTATCTTCCCTGTCCAGCAATAATCCCACTCTACCTTATTGAGAACTGGAAACAGTTCTTTCACTCGTTGGGATGCCCAATTTGCAAGAACATCCCCCTTCCCCCCCATACCACCAAATACCAAGCGGCCTTGCTGATCTAATCGAAAAGAACTCATGACAGTACAGGTATCCCAAACGCCCTCTTTATTTGGCAAAATGCTGGCCAATTGAGCATCAGATAAAGGCTTACTCGCTAATTGACTATAAAAAATCGGCACAAACTTTCGTGCCTGTTCTTTTACGCCCTGTTCACTATACGCATTAGTCGCCAATACCACTTTCGGCGCGCGAACTTCCCCCTGCTGGGTCTTAACCAGCCACCCCTCTTCATAGGGAGAGATATTCTCTACTGGAGAGTAATCAAACAGTTTCGCGCCTTCTTCCAAAGCGGCTTTGGCTAAACCTCGTGCGTAAGCCAATGGCTGAATCGTTCCAGCGCGTGGGTCGAACAAGGCAGAGTTGAATTTTTCCGAGCCTATACGCGCCTGCGCCTCTGATGCAGACAATAATTGTACTGGGGCCCCACGACGCGCCATTTGCTCATAACGACGTTCTAATTGCGCCAAGCCAGATTTACCCACACTGGCATGCAAGGTGCCATGGCGAGTGGCTTCACACTCAATAGCGTATTCATCTATCAAGCCATAAACATAATCTGGTGCTACAGCGAGTGCGTCGTACAATGTTCTTCCGGCTTCTAGGCCAATGGTTTTATCCAGTTGATCAGGCTCCATCCATAAGCCTGCATTCGCTAAACCAACATTTCGACCTGAACCACCAAAGCCAATTTCTTGAGCCTCGACAACCGCCACAGAGAGACCAAATTTCGCCATATGAAGCGCAGCAGACAATCCGGTGAAACCACCACCGACAATAACGACATCAGCAACTAAACGACCTTCTAACTTGGATAATGAAGGAGCGGCTGGCGCACTGGCTCGCCATAGGGAATCACATAAGGGTTCAGGCATAACGACCACCTTGAAAGCGATTATTGAGGATGATCAATAAAAAAAGCACAGTTAAGGAGGGCCTTAACTGTGCTAAGGGAGGACGATTATTCGAAAACAATACCTTGCGCTAATGGCAAATCACCACCGTAGTTCACGGTATTTGTAGTACGACGCATATAGTTTCTCCACGCATCTGAACCCGATTCACGACCACCGCCCGTTTCTTTTTCACCACCAAACGCCCCACCAATTTCGGCACCAGAGGTACCAATATTCACATTGGCAATACCACAATCAGAGCCAGCTGGAGACATAAACATTTCGGCTTCACGCATACTTTCCGTGAACACAGCAGACGAAAGGCCCTGTGGTACTTCGTTCTGAATCTCAATCGCCTCGTCGAATGAACGATAAGTTAAAACATACAGAATAGGCGCAAAGGTTTCTTCATGAACAATGGGCGCATCATGGGCAATACGAACAATGGCAGGACGAACATAGAAACCACCAGCAGGAACGTTTTCTGTCACACGTTCACCGCCACAAATAATGTCGCCGCCTTGTTTTTTCGCCGTGTCTAAAGCCGTTTGCATACGATTAAAGCTGCCTTCATCGATTAGTGGCCCCACTAGGTTGCCTTCGATTAATGGATTGCCAACTGGCAGAGAACCATAAGACTTCGCCAAGCGCTCAACCAAACCATCCACAATAGATTCGTGGGTAATCAAACGGCGCAATGTGGTACAACGCTGACCAGCTGTACCGGCCGCAGAGAAAACAATCGCACGTAATGCAAGCTCTAAATCCGCTGTATCAGAAACGATCATCGCGTTATTACCACCAAGCTCTAATAAAGAACGACCAAGACGACCGGCAACGGTTTTTGCAACCTCACGTCCCATAGTGGTAGACCCTGTCGCAGAAACCAGAGGGAAGGTCGTGTTAGAAGCAATCGCTTCACCCAACTCACGATCACCAATCATCACAGACACCGCAGCTTTCGGGATATCAGGCATATCGGCAAGAACATTTTGCGCAATTTGGTACATAGCCAAGGCACAAAGCGGTGCTTTTTCAGAAGGTTTTAGTAGGATTGGATCACCGCAAACCAGACCCAGCATGGCATTCCAAGCCCACACTGCCATAGGAAAATTAAACGCGGTAATAACAGCAACAGGACCAAGTGGCTGCCATTGCTCCATCATGCGATGTCCCGGACGTTCAGACACGATGGACAAGCCATGTAGCATACGAGATTGACCAACGGCGAAATCACACACATCAATCCACTCTTGTACTTCACCCAAGGCTTCAGGAACAATTTTACCCGCTTCTAAAGAGATCACTTGTGCTAATTCATTTTTGTATTTACGTGCTTCGTCACCAATACGACGAACTAACTCACCTCGACGTGGCGCAGGAATAGTGCGCAATACTTTAAAAGCATCTTTTAATTCCGCATTCACTTTTTCAAGTTGAGCAGGTGTAGCATTGTTAAAAGTAGATAACGTCACACCATCAATTGGGCTTTGAGCAGAAAACGTACTGCCTTGGCCCATTAGCTTTGTATTCCCTGTTAATACACTGTAATAAGTGTCACCGTCTTTTAGCGTATTTATGCCTAATGTGTCCAAGCAAGCTAACGTCATCATAAAACCCCATCAATCATTAAGTACGAATTCCCTCCACCATAACCAGCCTTACTATCAATGAGAAATATAGATTTCCTGCTAGTGGTCTAGTTTTTACCTATAGCTTGTCCCATACTCATAATACGAGTTCAACAGAGGCCACCATGGATATTCGCTCATTACGCTATTTTATTGCTGTGTATGAAGAACGCAGCCTCAGTGCCGCCGCTAAACGTTGCTTTGTCGCCCAACCTTCCATCTCCACCAGCATCGCTCAATTGGAAGATGACCTAGACGCTAAGCTCTTCGTCCGCCACTCCAAAGGGGTATCACCCACAGATAACGGCACTCAACTTTATCCCCATGCCTGCAAAATGGTCGGCGACCTCAGTGCGATGCGTAATTTATTTGTTGATTCACCCACCCCACTATCACTTTCCATTTCTCTGACACCTTTTTTATCAGGCTCCTTAATCAGCCAAGTCATCAAAACCATGCTCAATAAAATTCCGGGACTCACTCTTAACCTAGTGGATGAATCCGAAAGTGCTGACTTACGCTTTACCTGTGGTCGCTACACCACAGAAGAAGACATCTTCTATCCGCTGTGGGAAGACGATTATGTAGTCGCCATGCCGCTGGATCATTGGTTAACCGATTTTGCCTCTATTTCCATCAAGCAAATCGATAAACAGCCTTTCATCTCCCGTACCCCTTGTGACATTTTGGAATCTTGGAATTACCTAATGCAAAAACAAGGCTTAACCACAGACATACGAGCTCAAGTAAAAACAGAAGAATATGCCTTAGATCTAGTGGCAGCAGGACTCGGTATTTCCTTGATACCCGAACACTCATCGCGGGGCCGCAATGACCTATGCCTTAGACCACTAAATGATGTGAAACTAAAACGCGTGGTTGGCCTAGCCCATAGAAAGGAGCAAAGTTTTCCAGCCCATTTAATCAACACGATTTTAACGGCGAAGCAGCAGCTTAAAATAAACAAAAGCGTGATCGAGCCAAAGCTCGCATAAGTTTTAGGCATTACAAAGTGCATTTTTACCCTTTGCACCGCCTACAGCGACTAGATTAAAGTGCTAGCATTATTTTCAGCAATACATCATTGGAGTAAGCATGACACCGACAGAATTTTTTGCCTCCCTATGGGACGTTTATACCAAGGTCACTCCACAGGCTCAGCGTATCCAACAGCTGTTTCAAAGCCATGGCGAAACGGTACTCAATGACCACGTTGCGTTTCGCACCTTTAACAATTCACCGATCTCTTTAGAAAAGCTAGAACCGCAACTCGAAGCTATCGGCTACAAGGCCTATGGCGCTTTCCGTTTTGACAGCAAACACCTAAAAGCGCGCTGCTATAAACACCAAACGGATGTGGATTCACCAAAGATTTTCCTGTCCGAATTATTAGTAGAAGAACTGCCTCAACATTGCCAAGACATTATTGGCAAGTTTATCGCGCAGATCCCAACAAACATGGTGCAAACCCCAGCGATTTTCTGGTCAGGAAAATTATGGGATACCCCAACAGAAGCAGATTACCTTGCTCTTGCAGAGCATTCAGAATACGCCGCTTGGTTATCCACCATGGGACTACAAGCTAATCACTTCACCGTGAGCATCAATCACCTCAATAAATACCCCACAATCGAAACAGTGAATCAGTTACTGCTCGATGAAGGCTATGCGTTAAATCAGGTTGGCGGTGTCGTAAAAGGCTCACCTGAATCCCGCCTAGAACAATCCTCTACCATGGCGGACAAGATTGACTACCACTTTGCAGAGGGAACAAAACGAACGATACCAAGCTGCTTCTACGAATTTGCCCGCCGACATCCGCAACGAGATGGCACACTGTTCGATAGCTTTATCGAAGGCAACGCCGATAAAATCTTTGATTCAACCAACGTAAACTAACTAGCAAATTCATAACGAGCCTTAATTGGCTCGTTATTCCTGACTTATTACGCTCATCTCATCATATCTTTGTCACCTTTCTCTGAGAGTATGTACCCATTCCGTTCGGCGTGTATAATGCTGGCAGTTTAAATATGGGCTTTACGATTATGATGAACCAACTTATTGAATTTTCTATCAACCACTGGGAAATGGTCGCTGTCTTTTTAGCGATTCTTGCCACTCTGCTTTTTGTTGAGAGCAAAAGCGGCGCTCAAAGCTTAACGCCTTCCGCGGCAACAAACCTAATGAATACGGAGGAGGCTATTATTGTCGATATTCGTCCTGAAAAAGAGTTCAAAAGCGGCTATATCACAGGCGCATTGAATGTCCCTGCGACTAAAATGAAAGACAATCTGACCCGTCTTGAGAAACACAAAGATGCCCCCATTATTCTAGTTTGTAAGTCTGGCGTAACTTCTGGTGCAAGCGCTAAAGACTTGAAAAAAGAAGGCTTCACTAAGGTATACAAACTTCAAGGTGGCATTGCAGAATGGCAATCATCTAACCTGCCACTGGTTAAAAAATAAGAGAGGCGTTTCATGGCCACAGTCACTATCTATTCAAGCGATTTCTGTCCGTTTTGCGTTCGTGCAAAACAGCTATTAGCCGCAAAAAGTGTTGCTTTTAACGAAGTTCGTGTTGATGGACAACGCGAGCTTCGCCAAGAGATGATGGATAAAAGTGGTCGTCATACCGTCCCTCAAATCTGGATTGATGAATTACACGTTGGCGGTTGCGATGAGTTATACGCTCTTGAACGCGAACAGAAGCTAGACACCTTACTGACTAAGTAAAAGGATGAACTAAGCAGTAATAAGATCCACCTTATATTTCACTTACACTTAAAAAAATAAGGAACAACCATGTCTGATACAACTGAAGCGGCTGCAGCAACTGAAGCTCAAGGCCCACAACTAGCAATGCAACGTGTTTTCTTAAAAGACATTTCTTTTGAATCTCCACGTTCGCCCATGATCTTTCAGGAAGAATGGAAACCTGAAGTGGGTTTAGAACTAAACACGAAAAGCCGCCAAGTCGCTGAAAGTGTTTTCGAAGTAGTTCTAGAAATTACCGTTACGGTTAAAAATGGCGAAGAAACAGGCTACCTAGTCCAGGTTCAACAGGGCGGTTTATTTGTCATCTCTGGTCTAGATGACCAACAGCTTCACCACGCACTCGGCGCTTTTTGCCCAGCGACACTTTTCCCATATGCCCGTGAAAATATCGATGCGGTTATTGTAAAAGGTAGCTTCCCTGCGGTTATGCTTGCACCAATTAACTTTGATGCTCTCTATGTAGAAAGCCTACAGAAGCAGCAAACTGAAACAGAACAATAAGTTCTTCGTTTCTTTATCGCAAAAAAAGGAGGCTATAGGCCTCCTTTTTTTGTAGCATGTTTAAAGGGTTTCATTAACCAATACAGACAGCGAAGTAGTCATGCAGAAAAAAAAGAAAAAACCTTGCCCTAATTGTATTAAAGCACGCTGGTTTATCCTCTATCTAGCCTGCTTTGCATTACTTGGTTTACTCTTCGTCGCTAAGTTTTTAGAGAAAGGAAGTCTATAGTGAAGTGGCTTGTACTCTGGATCAGCTTAACGCTTCTTTCTGGCTGTGCTACCTATAAAGAGGATATTGAGGCAGGCCTCAATCTAGCCAAAGAAGGCGAATGGGAATCAGCCGAAGCCAAACTTGAAGGCGCCCTAGATAGCCAACAGGACAAATTACTCTACTACTTAGAAATCGGTGCTTTGGCGCAAAACCAAGGCGATTATGAACGCAGTAACCAGTTACTAGAACAAGCCGACCGACTGAGTGATACCTTTTTTCAGGACAACTTTAATAACCGCGCTTGGGCACTGCTTAGCAATCCAAGACAAGGCGATTACCGTGGTAATGGCCTAGAGAGAATTTACATCAGTTATTTAAAGTCCCTCAATTATCTTGCCCTAGCGAAACAAGCCAAAACCCAGTCTGAAGCACGGCAACTCCAAGACTCCGCCCTAGTAGAAGTCCGTCGTATTGATATAAAACTCAATGAAATCAAAGCGCAAACGCCAAGCTATCAAGACCTTAATGCCAAAGAGAACCAAGCCTTCTATTTAAAAGCACTCAACTGGCTAGGTAACTTCTATACTGGCGGCCGTGATACTGAACAGTACCTCTACCGTGATGATGCTTGGGCTCGCTACCTAGAAGGCCTGCAATATGAAATGAGCGGCGACTACGATGACGCCAGAATCAGCTACCAAAATGCCGCTACCCTCTATGAATCTGGCTATGCAAAACAATATGAGTTATCTAAACTCACAACAGAGCGGGCTTGGCTAGACTGTATTCGCATGATGCAAAAAGGTGGCTGGAGCCAAGATGATATCCAACGCTTAAGCACACAAAAGCTTTCTGCACCGATGCAAGAAACCCTAAAAGCTTACCAGCAGGGAAACTCAGAATTAGTGGTACTAGAACACCAAGGTTTTATTCCCGACAAAAGTGAAATGACCTTACTTCTCTATGCCGCTCCCAATGCCCATTCTCTAGTATTAGAGCCCTTACATGGTGGTGGAAATATGGAAACAAACGATGCTTTTCGTTGGTTCACCATGGTGTATGCAGACATCAATCCGCTTAATTTACTCGCCAATTATAAAACCGGCGGGGCTTGGGGAAGCTTCTCAGGGATTTTTACCAAACGCATTATGTTGGGAAGATCTGCTTGGCAACAGCTATCCAGTGTAAAAGTCGATACCCTTTTAACTCAGCAAAGTATACGCGTCACCGTGCCCTATTACCGCCGCTTCACCTTAGACAAACACATTCCTAAACTACAAGCGAACAACACATCAGACAGCTTAGCTACCACCAATACATTGCAGATGACATCCTTGGCCGATATTGCCTTACAAGAACAACTGTCAGAAGCACAACGTGATATTTATGAGGGCCTAGTACGAGAATTATTACGCAGCTGGATCACCTTTCAAGCCACCAATAGTGTCGAAGATGAAACCGCCAGCGCGATACTCGGCCTGATTGGGCAAGTCGCCGTATTTGCTTCTTCAGCAGCAGACACGAGAAACTGGCTAACACTACCTGCACAGGTACGCCTAACCCGAGAACCACTGGCTCCCGGTGAATACTCACCCAGCTATAGCGTCAACGGAAAACAGTTTTCATTAGGGGAAGTAACGTTAGAACCAAACAAAATTGAAGTTTGGAACCTACGCAATCCTTATTAAACAGATTACACTAGACGTCTATTATCAGCCGTCTGAAATCAGATAACACCAGCAAAGGAAACGATTATGCATATCTCTGGATCAAGCAAGTTTCAATCAGCAAGTCTGCTTTGGAAGAATCTAGTCATTGTATTGATGGCGATTATTCTAGCGGCTTGTTCTAACACGGTTAAACGAGTCGACGTCAATGAGGAGGTCGCTCTTTCCGATCGTTGGAACGACATCGATTCTAAGCTCGTCGCCGAAGCCATGATGGGCGACATGCTGAGCTTCCCTTGGTACCGCGACTTCAACTTCAATAAAAAAGGTAACCCAACGGTTATCGTGCAAACCATTCGCAACAAGTCATCTGAACACATTCCAGTAGACACCTTCATTAATGATATTAAGCGCAGCCTACTTCGCGAAGGCAAAGTTGACTTTGTCGTCTCCGGTGCCGAACGAGAAGACATACGTAGCGAGCGTGAAGAACAAGAATTAAATGCTGCGCCGGGTACCGCCGCACAATTCGGTTTAGAGCAAGGTGCTGGCTTTGCCTTATCTGGTGCCATCAACTCTATTGTTGATTCCGATGGCGACAAACGTGTCACCTTTTATCAGGTCGATTTAAAGCTCATCGACATGACCACCAACCGTGAAGTCTGGAACGGTCAAAAAAAGATCAAAAAATTGGCTGAAAAGAGCTTCTTTTAATGAGCTCACTTTCCTTCCAACACCCTGTTAACTGGATGATAGCCATTGGTCTATGCATCAGTTTAACTGGGTGTCTTGGTTCCAATACAAAAGAGGGTGCGGATGCTGAAAAAATGCCCACTTGGGTGATGTCACCACCACAGGACAACACTCACTTATACGGTGTCGGTAGTGCGCCGCGCATTGAAAATATAGCGCTAGCCTTTAGCCATGCTGAGCAAAACGGTAATGTACAAATTGCTCAGCAACTGCGCACTCAAGTCAGTCAAGTGAATACCCAAAATACTCAGGTTTCCTCTTCTGGACACGGAGATGAGCAGGTTTCTAAAATACAAACCGCTTATACACAAATCACCACAGCGCCCCTTGAATTAGAACAAGCGGTCAACGAGCAGCGCTTTGCCGGTAGCAAGTATGTCTATGCTCTGCAGTCCATAGACCGTAGTCGCATTGTCAGCAAGCTTAAAACCGCCATTGTTGATCTAGATGATGCCATTCGCAAACAAGCCACAGCATTAACTACGACAGGCAATCAAGCCGCTGCTACCCAAGACTGGCAAATTTACATGCAGCTAATTCCACGCTTTGCTCAGCGTAAAGCCTATCAAGAAGAATTAAGCCTTTACTCGATACAACGCACCTTAGCAGGCCGTGCAGAAGCCGATATTCAAGCCATTGAGCAACAACTCAATCAAGCCCTATCGACTTACGGTTTTGATGTTTCACAAACACAACAAGCCAATCCACTTGCTAGCGCTTTATCAAAATACGGACTGACTCCTAAAGCCAACTCCGTGTTCCAGCTCAATAGCCAAACCTCACAACATAGCGAAACACAAAATGGGCGTTTCTATGTGTTTGAAGAAGGCACGCTGGAATTGATTGATCCAACGGGATCACGACTTGCCGCTTGGACAGTCAGTGCCCGTGGCATAGCCAAAAACAAAGACAGCGCAGCAGAAAAAGCCACCACTAACTGGTCAATGCAGGCAATCGAAGCCATGTTTGTTTGGTTAACACGATTACATTAAGACATTTGCACGGCTACTGCGCTTGCCAATACTTGGTTAAATAAAAAACGGCGCCGTTGAGGAGCGCCGTTTTTTATTTTCAAGGCAGTCATAGCGCCAAATTTATGGGCGCAGTAGTTCTAGTGTTTATTTCAAATCTTCATATGGCAAACCAACGTATTGCATCGCAATCACTCGGCGGCCTTCTTCATTGTCCGTGTAGAAGTTCAACTCTGAGCTCATAAATCTTTCATAGGTTTCGGCATCTGAACCATTGACACCGTCGTCACCAAAGTCGTGCAACATGTTAGTCATCCACCAGGAGAAACGCTCACCATGCCAAACACGGCGCAGGCAAATTTCTGAATATTGATTGATGCACTCTTTGTCACCCTCTTTATAAACACGGGTCAGTATTTTATACAGGGTCGCCACATCTGATGCAGCCAAATTCAAGCCTTTCGCCCCAGTTGGTGGCACGATATGCGCAGCATCCCCAACTAAAAATAAGTTACCGTATTGCATAGGCTCACAAACAAAAGAACGCAATGGTGCAATGCTTTTTTCAATACTAGGTCCAGTCACCAGTTTCTCTGCCACATCATCAGGTAGACGACGCTTCAGTTCCGTCCAAAAGTCATCATCACTCCAATTCTCCACCTTGTCTGTCAAAGGCACTTGAAGATAATAACGGGAGCGAGTCGCTGAACGCATACTGGTCATGGCGAAACCGCGATCTGTTTTACAATAAATCAACTCTTTGTTGACTGGAGGCGTATCAGACAATATGCCTAGCCAACCAAATGGGAAAACCCGTTCAAATTCTTTACGTGAGGACTCAGGAATCGTCGGACGAGAAACCCCATGGAAACCATCACAGCCCGCGATATAGTCACAATCAAGGCGATATTCTTTACCATCCTGTTCAAAGGTGACATACGGAAAGTCGGTTTTCACATCGTGTAGTTCAACATTACTGGACTCATAATAGGTCGTTAAACCTGCACCAGAACGGGCATCCATAAGATCTCGAGTCACCTCTGTTTGACCGTATACCATTACCGTATTGCCACCAGTCAGTTTTTCCAGCTCAATCAGTACCCGTTTATTATTAAAGGCTAACTCAACACCAGTGTGAATTTGCCCTTCTCTGTCCATGCGCTCACCAACACCGGCCTCACGTAATAAATCCGCCATGCCTTGCTCAAGTACACCGGCACGAATGCGGCCCAGAATATAATCTGCAGAAGCACGCTCAATAATCACATTATCAATACCCTGCTTAGCAAGTAATTGGCCAAGCAATAAACCTGATGGGCCAGAACCAATAATGGCAACTTGAGTTTTCATCATCTCTCTCCAATGTCTTATTATTTTGGATGCTGTCTATAAAACAGCATCGTGAACCTGCACCTATAATGAAAGATAATGAATGAATACGTTAGGTGATTTATGATCAAAATATTGTACTTTTTAATCACCTACTAATTTTTTCATGAATAAATAAATCTAATTACCTATCATTGCGACCTAGTGTTAGCACCAAAAAGCCTGTAATAATGTACTTATTCTTAATTCTCCAGAAAATGGAGATCTGTTAAAAGTACATTCCATTCATCTTTCATCAAAGAAGAAGATTAATGAAGCCTTCTAATATCCCTCACTTTGGCCTGTATGGAGACTCCAGCTGGATCAACGACCCAGAGTTTTTCCATATTGAAGACATTGAATCTCGCAGCAGTGAACTCGGCTGGAAAATCAGCCCTCACCGACATGCAAAATTGTTTCAAATCCTGATCTTGAGGTCGGGGGAAGCTAAGGTGCAATTGGATGGTCTACAGCAAAAATTATTAGGGGCATGGGCCATCATAGTGCCTGCTGGAGTGGTACACGGCTTTCGTTTTGCACCGGATACCGATGGTCGAGTAATTACTATCGCAGAACCTTTGCTAGAAGATGCTTACAAAGAAAAAGCAGCTAAATATATTAAGCCTCTACTCAGTCAGGCAGGACAAATTAACTTTAATGGTAACCGTAATGTCTTTAATGAACTCTGGCCCCTCATTCAACAGTTAGAAAGCGAGTCTTCCTATATACGCGAAGGTCGAGCCCTAATGAGTGAATACTTGATTAAGGCGGTTTTACTGTTATTGCATCGCCAACAAAAAACCAATGGTGATGCCAATGAAATCGCCAAAACAGGAAACGGTAACGCCCATCACCTTAAAGAATTGATAGAACAGCATTACCGACAACATTGGAGCAGCCATCAATACGCTGAAGCGCTAGGCACCTCAGCCAGTCGTCTAAACCGACTTTGCAAAGCCACCTTTGATCAAAGCGTACTCGACCTTATCCATGCTCGCCTGCTACTCGAAGCCAAACGCAGTTTGATCTACACAGTACGCTCTGTAGAAGAAATAAGTTACGAGTTAGGCTTCAAGGATCCGGGCTATTTCTCCCGCTTCTTTAAACGCTGTACCGGTGTGCCACCGGGTAAATTTCGCGCTCAAAGTAACCAAGCTTCATTATGATGAATTTTTCTAACCTATGAGCTGAGAATTGATCGTTTGTGAGTTCACCTACCAAATCCTAGTATTAGTCATGTCAATTATGACCAATACTTTAGGAGATAAACCATGAAAAACGATTATAAATACGATGCTTTCGGTAACCTTGATACTGATTACTATGTAGAACAAGCTTACGCATTACGCAGCGCTTACTACACAGAGATGACTAAAAAAACGATTGTTGCTATCAAAGCCTTCTTTGCCAACCTAACAGCTAACCGTAGTTTCAAAACCGCTCAACAGAGCTAAGTAATACCTAGGTCAAATATTTTGATTCTTATAGCGTTGATAAAATATATGAGTCAGCCCTAGTTAAGAGATCAAAATTAAAACCAAAGAACCTAACGTTTCCGCAGATCGAAAGGTAATAACAATAACATCGATCCGGCAACGAGGTTTCTTAACTCCTGTCTATTTCTCTTCCCTGCCTCAGATTTCTCTGTCATCAAAACGACACAAATAAGACATAAAGTATTTACTTCAAATTACTTTATTACTGTTTAGTGGACTTAGGGAAACATGGATCAATTCGACGACAAAGCTCTGCTTGAAAGAATCCTAAAAGAAAACTTGATAACCCCCTACTTTCAACCTATCTATGACCTAACCAATGGCCTTATTTATGGTCATGAAGCCTTATCACGGGGACCAAAGAACTCTAGGTTATTCACACCTGATGCATTATTTTCTTTAGCCCTGTCTGAAGGCAAATTACATCAACTAGAAATATTATGCCGAAAACATGCCTTATCTCGTTTTGCCCACCTTTCCCTAGAAGGGCGCCTATTTCTCAACGTGAGTGCGTCTTTACTTGCCTCTCCTGATCACCAGTCAGGCATGACGCTAGCCATTCTTCAAAATCTAGCTCTTGATTTAAAAAACATTGTTATCGAACTATCAGAACAACACCCCTACGATCACAATGGATTGCCGAGAACCAGTGTCGATCACTACCGAGAAATGGGGTTTCAAGTCGCAATAGATGACCTTGGTGTAGGGTATTCAGGCTTACAACTTTGGTCTGAATTACAGCCTGATATTGTTAAAATAGACAAGCACTTTATTCAAGGCATAGACAAAGATGATATTAAACGTGAGTTTGTACGCTCCATCCTGACCATTTCCCAGCGTTTAAATTGCAGCTTAATAGCAGAAGGCATAGAAACTCAGCAAGAGCTCGATCAACTGATTGAAATCGGCATCACCTTAGGCCAAGGCTACTTCCTTGGACGCCCAACAGAACATCCAGCATTTACTACACATCCCTATCTGGAAAAACAGGCCAAGCGACGCGCACAATTTCAAGCCAACCACACTGAAACAGTTCAGACTCTCTGTAGATATACACCAACCTTACCGTCAAGCAGTGTATTAAACGAAGCGTCATTATGCTTTAAACAACATCCAGACCTTATTGATATCCCAATACTGGAAAATAACAGGCCCATAGGGGTCATTCGACGCCATCAATTGCATGAGCTTTTCTCAACACCCTATGGTCGAGCATTATACGAAAATAAACCCGTCACCCATTTGCTCTGCAGTGATGTTCTCATCGTCGAAAGTAATGTCAGCCTTTCTAGCGTTTCAACCTTGGTGACTAATCAAGAAGCCGATACCCTGAATAACGAAATCATTGTTGTTAGAAAAAGTGAATTTATTGGTGTAGGCCATCTTAGAGACCTGTTAAAACACATTACTGAACTGAAAATTCAAAATGCCACCTACTCCAATCCACTAACGCTATTGCCCGGCAATGTCCCCATACACAAAGAAGTCAGTCGACGCTTACTCGCCAATGAAGATTTTCATGTTGCTTATTTTGACCTCAATGACTTCAAACCATTCAACGATTTTTTTGGCTACTCAAAGGGGGATGCCATCATTCAATTAGTCGGTTCCCTAATTAAGAATAGCGTCTCTTCCAACAACTTCATTGGTCATATTGGTGGCGATGACTTTGTTGTCATCTTTGGTGATAAAGATTGGCGGCCACAATGTCAAAACGTACTAAAAGAATTCGAACGGGAAGTACGTGCCTTCTATCCAGAAGACACCTTAAAAGAAGGAGGGGTTTGGACCAAGAACCGTCAAGGAGATACACTCTTCCACCCAATACTAAGTCTAGCCATTGGCGTAGTACACACCAACTTACTACAGTGTAAAAATCACCACCAGGTCGCCGAACTGGCTGCACAGGCAAAAAAATTTGCAAAGCAAAAAGGGGGCAACCATCTGTTTTTGCAATCCGAGCAAACAAATAACACAATAACCTCCTCCTAAAAGTAGGATAAAGATAATTGTTATCTAACTGTCATAAAGAATGCATAAGTATGTCATATAGGCTCATTAACCTAGAAGTAACTAGCTAGGAGGCGCTTATGCAAACAACATTTCGATCCGTGTTTATTTCTGATGTCCATTTAGGGACAAAAGCTTGCCAAGCCATCCACTTATTAGACTTTTTGAAAAACATCAAAACAGACACCCTATATTTGGTTGGCGATATCATTGATTTACAAGAAATGCGCCATCGCGCCTATTTTGTTGAAGCTCACCACCAAGTAGTACAACAGATATTAGCCATGGCGCAATCTGGCACCAAGGTCATTTATATCCCAGGTAACCACGATGCCTTTTTCCGTCAGTTTGCGGGACAGACCCTGTCTGGTATCAATATTCGTCTTAATGCTCGCCATCAAACGGCTAATGGCCGCACCTTTTATGTCAGCCATGGCGATGAATTCGACCAAATGGTGAAAATCAGCCCACTTATGCTGGCCATTGGTGATCGAGCTCACGGGCTTATGTTGTCATTAAATCAATGGATTAACGGTGTTCGTCGATTTATCGGTAGACCTTATTGGTCCCTTGCAGGTTACTTAAAGAGCCATATCAGCAAAGCCAAAGAATTTATAGAGCGCTTTGAAACGGCCGCGTTAAAGTCAGCTCAAAGCCAAAAGGTAGATGGTTATATTTGCGGTCATATTCACTTCGCCTCCTTTCGTCTAAAAGAAGACATTCTGTATTGTAACGATGGGGATTGGGTCGAGCATTGCACGGCTCTAACAGAATCCGCGTCCGGCGAAATGAGCCTATTACACTGGTCTGAGCAACCTAGAGTCATCGCCACAGAACCGACAATAGATGACTGGGGATTATCTCCCATGCCTTCAAGAAACTAAGCGAGTTCTGCCGCCGCCCAATTGATTTAAATCATGCAGTCGGCAGTCTTTACCCTGGTAGGCGGCTTGAGCCAATAATAACTCAGCCGTCGCTAACGCATCGGTTAACGCATCATGTCCTTGATAATCAGGTAAAGCATAACGCGCTCGACAAGGGCCAAGACGAAAGCCGCCTTCTTGAATCGGCTGCTGTGCTCTATGGGCTTTAGCCCGCTCAATCGCTAGTGTGTCTAACCAATTAAACGAAAAACTCGCTAGCCCTTGTTGCTGCCAAGACGACTTTAAAAATCCCAACTCCATCGGCGCATGATGAATGACTAATACTCGCTTTCTCAAGAGATGCCGCAAGTAACGCAGCACACTCTGCTGCTTCTTGCCATGCAATTCAACATCTGCATCTGTAATCATATGAATGCCCACATTATCACTAATCTCTGCCCCCTCAAGCAGCATATGTCGTGCACTGTCCAGATCAATCACGCCATGATGAATACAGACCCACCCCAAACTAACGATGTTATCCTGTTTCGGGTCTAGCCCTGAGGTTTCAATATCCAGCACCAAGTAATCCCAATCAGACCAAGCTCGCTTCATCGCCTGACGCGACATGTGCCACGCCTTGAACTTCTGCATCACACCGATCAACATCTAGCTGTACCCTTTCAAGAAGCGTTGCTGTGCCACATCCTGAGCATCACTAATAATGCTAAAGGTCGTCTTCAAATGCTTACGCTCTAAAGAACTTAAATCTTTAGGGTCTAAATAGGCACTGGCCTTACCTGTCGCTTGCCAATGCTGCCGCTGAGCGGCCAAACGCAATGCGTTTAACTCATCCCATGCATCCATCAGATTACGCCCTGTATCCACACTCATGAGTTTCTCTCTGATTGCCTGCTCAAGGCGTTCTAAGGTCCCAACCCGATAAGTACCGCAGGACAAGCCATACAAGCGCGCCAAGTCATTAATCAGTGCCAAACCTTGGTGCTTTAAATCTAACTGATGCTTATGCGCTCCAGAGGATTCCAACAAAAAATGCCGAAAGAAACCTAACGGCGGTTTGCTCGCCAAAGCACTACGGGTCAAGGTAGCAAGAAACACACTATTCTTACTGACTTCTATCTGCATACCTTTGATCAACCCCTTTATCGCTTCCTCTTCACCATACACGCAACGAATATCAAAAAAGATACTGGCATGAAGCAGCGCGCTGGGCTCACCACTTTTGATCCACTTCGAAAACGCTTTTTTCCAGCCAGCTTCCGTCATTCGCCAAGCGGGGTTACTCGCCATAATGTCACCTGGACAAAGTCGAATACCGCACAACCCTAACCCCTCACAAACAAACTGAGAGAAGTCGCTGAAGTAAGCGCTTTCGTCCGCCGTTGGCTCCCGCTCAAGCATCAAACCATTATCTTGGTCACTGCCCAAAGATTGGTCTTGGCGAGCTTGGGAGCCAAACACCAGAAACTGAAATCCCATGGGTGCAGGGCCAAACTTCTCCAATGCCAGTTCGATCAAACGTCGAGTTAAATTATCACTCACGGTCGCCAGAACTTTGCCAACATCGGCTGGTTTCATATCGGTAACAATTAAATTAATGATGAGCGTTGGCCACTGCTTACAAACATGAGCCAAGCTTTCTACGCTTTGTTGTCGGTGAATCTGATTAATCAACAACAAAGGGCTAAGCTCTTGGTGACGTAGCAAATCCGCTGCCGTTAACATCCCCACCGCTCTTTGCTCTTCATCTACAATAGGCAAATGATGAATATTGCTTTCGCTCATTAGGGTTTGTGCCTGCATCACCAGAGAGTCGGGCAATAGACTAACAGGCGAACGCGTCATAATGTCACTAACCGCGAGGCTAGATGGAACGCCCAGTGCCAATACCCGTGAGCGTAGATCTCTATCCGTCACTATGCCCAACAAACGTTCGTTCTCAACCACGAGTATTGAGCTAACACGCGCTTCTGTCATGCGTTGGGCAATAGCCTGTACTGTGTCGTTTGGCGACGCCAGTATCAACTGCCGGGTCATGATATGAGAAATAGGCGTCGATAATTGCGAGGTTGGAGACGTTAATTCTTCCCCCTGACTACGAGAAAGTTTACGTAATCGATTATGACGAGTGTGTTCAAAGAAAAGCCCAAATGCTTCGTTTTGTTCTACCATCTCCATAAAGCGAACTTTATCAAAGCGATAAACCAAACTGTCTTCTAAAGCGACCACATGCAAACCATCCGGGTTTTGCACCATAGCACTCGACACACCAAAACATTCTCCATCGGCAATTTGATCCACCAGCGCCCCTTTAGGAGAACGAATTTCGCACGCACCCCGTCGAATTAAGTGCACGGTCGCCGATTCTCCCTGCAACATAACCCGCTGGCCTTGGCGAACATAAATCATGCTTACGCCAGTCAATAATTGTTTTTGCTGTGGTAACGTCAGGTTCAAAAACGGTGGAGTCGCTTCTATAAATTTTTGAACTTCAGGAATGTCGATAGCGGCCATTTTATTATTCTCAGTTATCGATTTACCAAGGAGTGTGCGCTTTTATCATAACCAACAAAATGCTTCTTAGACCAATGTCTATACTCGAAAGCCTTTGATTAAAATAGAGGTTAATTGCTAAAACGGCCCACAAACAATAATGATAAGTGTTATCATTATTGAAAATTCCAGACTGTCATTAAGGTCCTTTGAATATGACTCGCTTTTCCTCCTATGTTATAACCTGCGTGGTATTACTTTTCTCAGTTATTACTCAAGCTACCACAGTTCAAGACAGCAAGGGTACATTCACGATTGATTACCAGCCAAAGCGAATCATTGTTTTGGAGTTTTCTTTTGCGGATGCCCTTGCTGCCGTCAATGTTAGCCCTATCGGCATCGCCGATGACAAAGACCCTACTCGCGTATTAAAAGATGTGCGCGATATTATTGGTGATTGGACCTCGGTCGGAACTCGCTCTCAGCCTAGCCTAGAAGTCATCGCCTCCCTAAAGCCAGACCTAATCATTGCCGATATTGCCCGCCATGAGGCTGTGTATAAAGATCTACAAAAAATAGCACCCACATTAATTTTGCCATCACGACGCGAGACCTATGAGGGCAGCCTAAAAGCCGCTGGTATTATCGGAAAAGTAGTGGGTAAAGACAGCGCCATGCAGACGCGCTTACAAAAACACAAAACCATTATGATGGAACTAGCAAAACAACTTCCCCACAATGCTGAAGTACAATTTGGTGTAGCGAGAGACGATGCACTGTTTCTTCATACTGCCGATTCCTATGCTGGCGGTGTGATTCGAGCATTAGGTTTAACGAATGCAGAAACAGGCCGGGACGACTCTGCGTATCGTCAAACTGGCTTAGAGCAACTTGTTGCGATTAACCCTGAATATTTATTAATTGGTCATTACGTTACCCCAAGCATCATCGATAAATGGCAAAATGAGCCTCTTTGGTCGGTGCTGAAAGTGGCGCGCAATAAACACCTTTACAAGGTTAACCCTAATGTTTGGTCAAAGTCCCGTGGCATAGTGGCCGCAGAGCGTATGGGCCAAGACCTTATTAAAATCCTTAATGCTAAATAAATGAAATTTCTCTCTTTCCCCTATTCAGGACAATGCCTAGTACTGTCCTTGTTATTGTGTCTCGTCGGTTGGATCAGTTTATTTAGCTGGTCTGTTATTCCTATCTCCCCCCACGATGCACTAAGCGCTTTATACGCGATGAATGACGACAACATTGCTCACCGTATTGTTCATGATTTACGACTACCACGGGCCATGATTGGTGCTATCGTCGGTGCTTGCCTAGCGGCAGCAGGCGTTGTCATGCAAGGGCTGACACAAAATCCTCTTGCTTCACCTTCGGTGCTGGGCATCAATGCCGGTGCAGCACTGGGTATGGCGATTGTCTCGACCATCACCCCTTGGTTCGGCCTTTTAGGCACCTCCATGGCAGCCATGGTGGGTGGTGGACTGGCTTGGGCTTTAGTGATGTTATTAGGCAATGCTTGGAAAACAGGCGGTGAACACGGACGCTTAGTGCTCGCAGGGGTTGCCATTTCTACCTTGTGCGCGGCTTTGACTAAAGCCGTTATTATCATTGAAGAAGATCAAGCAAGTGGCGTACTAACTTGGCTTGCAGGCAGTCTTACCGACGCCCGATGGCAAACGCTTGACCAACTCTGGCCCATCGCTTTACTGGGTTTACTTGGTACCTTATTGATTTCACAAAGCCTCAACCTGCTACAGCTCGGAGACGATAATGCGCGCAACCTTGGCGTATCTTTGCTCTGGGTAAAATTAGGAGGGAGTTTCCTTGTACTACTACTCGTCGGCAGTGCCATCAGTGCCGTTGGCGCCATTGGTTTCGTCGGGCTATTGGTTCCCCATATGGCGAGAATGCTCTGCGGCCAAGATCACCGTAAATTTTTACCCATTGCCATGCTCATGGGTGCCTGTCTAGTGGTGCTTTCCGATACGATCAGCCGAGCGATTATCTTCCCAATGGAAACACCAGCAGGCGCCATTTTAGCCTTAATTGGCGCTCCCTTTTTTATCTATCTGGTGAGGAAAAGAACCCTATGAAGCAAAGTCGGCCCTTTCCAACCCTCATCACTGGTATGCTGATATTAATCATAGCAAACCTCATGTTCGGCGCGGTTTCTATTCCCCTTAATGAAATACTCAAAGGCTTTCAACAAGGCAGTGACAACTACTTCACCCTTCACGAATATCGTCTCCCTCGAACCCTTTTAGCGGTTCTAGTTGGCGCTATGATGGCGCTATCTGGCGCTCTAGTGCAAGGCGTTATTCGCAATCCACTCGCCTCGCCTGATGTGCTCGGTGTCAGCCATGGGGCAGGGCTTGCAGCGGTTATTTATATGACGTATTTTCCTGCGTCCAGCATCGACTGGCTTCCTGCGGTGGCTCTGGTTGGGGGCTTACTCGCTGCCCTCATTCTCTGGTGGTTATGTGGACAATCTAGCAGCGCTATCAAGCTAGCAATTACTGGTGTCGCCTTGGCCGCACTGTATGCCAGTGGTGTCGACTTTCTCATGCTAGTAAAACCATTAGAAATTAATAATGCTCTACTTTGGCTAACGGGCAGTTTATGGGGACGTGGCTGGCACCAGTTGATGATGATACTACCTTGGCTACTGCTCATTCCCGTTGCTTTTTGGTTAGCCAAGTCACTCAACTTAATTCACCTTGGTGACGATACGGCCATGAGTCTTGGCATCAATGCCAATAAACTACGCCTAGTGTCTCTTGCTGTGGCGGTTGGACTTACTGCCTCTTGTGTCGCTGTGTGTGGCCCTATTGGCTTCCTCGGTTTGGTGGCCCCCCATTTAACCCGTAAGCTCGTTGGTGGTCGTCATCAAACCTTGTTGCCCGCTACCATGCTCGTCGGCGCCATCTTATTACTGGTAGCAGATTTAGTAGCGCGTACCATTGACCCACCAATCGAGCTACCCGCTGGTCTGATGACTGCGATTATCGGCGCACCGTATTTTCTTTGGTTACTTTTTAGGACGAAATAATTCATGTCTCTTAGCACCCATAACTTGTCCGTTGGCTACCACAATAACATCGTTGTTGATCAGGTTAATTTGACGATTCCTGAAGGAAAAATTATTGCTCTGCTGGGGCCAAACGGCTGTGGTAAGTCCACACTCTTAAAAGCCATGGCGAGAATCCTGCCGCCTATGGCAGGGCAGGTACAATGGCAGGGTCAAAATCTACACAAAATCCCTTCTAAACAACTAGCAAGGAAGTTAGCCCTATTACCGCAAACACAACCAATACCAGAAGGGATCAAGGTAGTCGATCTGGTGTCTTATGGCCGTAGCCCTTACACAGGATTTTGGGGGCGCATTAACGCCGAAGATAAACGCATCATTAAGCGAGTGATGCAGGAAACGAAAATCACAGAGCTAGCCAATCAGCTCGTCAGTGAACTATCCGGCGGACAACGTCAACGAGTATGGCTTGCCATGACACTGGCACAGGACACGCCTTATTTGCTACTAGACGAACCCACCACTTATATGGACTTAAACCATCAGGTCGAGCTGATGCATCTACTACGTCAGTTCAATAAACAGGGGAAAACCATCATTACTGTGCTGCATGATATAAACCAAGCTGCACGCTATTGCGACCATTTAATCCTAATGAAACACGGGGAAATTATTCGACAAGGAAGCCCAGAAACGGTTCTAACTAAAGCACTATTAAAATCCGTTTTTTCTTTAAATGCTCAAATCCATCAGGATCCTATCGCGAAAACCCCAATGTGTGTAGTGGAATAATAAGCGCCTTAGCAAAGTAAGCTACTCCGGTAATAAAGCAAAGGCCTCATCTTGGCTAATGACGGTGGCATATTCACCATGCAAATTCGCTAATGACATTGAATGTACTTCCTCTGCACTGCGTTCACGACCACCAAAATCTTGTTTAGCAAAAGCAAAGCAGGCGCTGGCGACCACATAGACATTGAAGCCTAAATTACCTGCACTTCTTACTGTCGATTCCACCGAATTATTCGTACTCACCCCCACTACCAGCAGTCTTTGAATAGCTTGTTCTCGTAACCAAGCCTCTAAATTCGAGTAGGTAAAAGCATCTGGCACAGATTTTTCAATCACTTTCTCGCTGGCTAACGGCTGAAAAGCCTCTTGAAACAAAGCACCTTCTTGTTCTGGCCAGAATAAGGAGTCCGGTTCGGTAGATAAGTGGCGCACATGAACAATCGGGGCATGGTTAGCTCGCCAATGGGCAAGCAGCTCAGCTATTTCATGCTCAGCATTGGTATTATTTCTTTCACCCGCCTGCGGCCACGACATGCCTTGTTGCATATCGATAATCAGCAAAACACATGATTCACTCATCATCATTCCCTTTACTCTTCTCAGCCGCCATGTGGCCTTTTTCAAGAACGAAAAGACGCTTATGTTGACGATGCAATTGGAACAAGGAAATACCACCAGCAACAAACAACAAAAAAGCCAAAACACTTAAAAAGCTCACTCGCCCTTCTAACACACTAACCCGTCTATCCAAGGTTTTATAATCCTCCAGACGTGCCGTAGACAGTTGCAACATCGCGACGCTGCGCTCTAGCTCAAACACGGTTTGAGACAACTTGTCATTGTCTGGTGCTTCTTCCGCCATAGAGAGCGTCACAACACCACTGAGTAAAAAACACAACATCAATCGATATAGCATGAGCCATCCCTATAAAATTAATTCGTTACAAGACCTTTGCACAAAGTCGCAAGCAAAACCAAGACGATGCAAAAATAGACGAAAAAGCAGACACTTACATGGATATTTTACAAAGCATAATCCAGCACAATAATGTCTTCTAAAATTGGGCCCAGCTGAGCTTTCAAAATCTCATGGTCTGGGTGAGGTAAATAAAAATCACGTGCAGCGTCATCGATAAAAGTCATAACAACACAATGTGTATAGCCTTTATTCTTTTGTTCTGGGCTACTATTCTCACCCCATTCCACTGTATCAATACCAGTAATTTTATCTTTAACAGCAATAAAGTTACTCATCAATGTAGCGATATCGACTGTACTGGCTTCTTGCTTGAATTTAATCAATAAAACATGACGAATCATAATGACTCCTTTTTAGAATAGGCAATCTCCTCACAAAACACCTTAAGACCAGAGATTAGCTTTTGAGAAATCTCAGGATGTTCAGCCATACCACGAGCATCCAGCTGACTGCCTAATAATGGAACGTCCACATTGGCTTGTTCCACTAAATGGCCCGACATGGTTTTGAGGATTTCTTTCAAGGATGCTTGCGCATGAAAAGCCCGTGGTGAAGTATTAATCAGCATAATAGGTTTATCGACAAATTCATCTCCACTGACCAACCAATCTAAAGTATTCTTCATCACCCCTGTAATACCATGGGCATATTCTGGGCTGGCAATAATCAAACCATCAGCGTTTTTTAGGGCCGTTTTTAATCTTGCCACTGGCGCAATCGTTTCTTCTTCGCGATCAGGGTTAAATAATGGGAAATCGCCCAAGTCTACTAGCGAAACCGTCACATTATTCGGTGCCAACGTTTTCAATGCTTGCAAGGCGAAGGTATTCAATGAGGCGGCACGTAAACTGCCTGATAGCGCCAAAACCCGAAAATCACTCATACTCTTCCTATTGAGCCAGTAAAGCCAAAAGCATAACCCGCCTCTCGCTCTAAAAAAAGCGAACCATAACAAAACTAAAAAAGGTCAATTTTGTTCAATACTCGACTCATCATAAAGACGATAGTAGGCGCCTCTTTGAATTCTCTAGGAATGTTTCATGACCTTATCTTTGATCCTATCCATGTCGCTATTTGCTCTTGCTGCTTCTCTCTCACCGGGACCCGTTAACCTTATCTCGTTAAGTAGTAGTGCTCGTTACGGTATCAAGATAGGTTTAACCTTTGTGACTGGTGCCAGCCTAGGCTTTATTGTGCTTTTTCTATTGATTGGCTTTGGATTGAATTATTTTATCGATGTCTTGCCTTGGCTAACTCAAGTTCTGCAATGGTTAGGCATCGCTTTTCTACTTTATCTTAGTTATCAATTATTTAGCGATAATGGCGAGCTAAGTTCTGATGCTAATAACAAGGCACCAAGCTTTATGACTGGCGCCATTATGCAATGGGTAAACCCTAAAGCATGGTTAGCGTCGATATCAGGCATCGCCGCTTATATCCCTAATGCGGAAGCATTTAAGGTTGTTACTTTTGCCAGTGTGTATTTGCCTATTTGCTGGCTATCGCTGGGAGTGTGGGTTGGCATAGGAATCTTCTTAGGGCAATATTTTCAAAGCCCTGCCAAGATGCGCTTGCTCAATAAAAGCTTAGCCTTGTTATTAGCAGGGAGCTGTTTTTTGATCTTAATCTAGGGAAGGTCTGAATAAGTCTACTAAGACTCAGTGTTTCAGAGAAATCGTCAAATAAGGCGCGATTCTGATGTGAGTACCTTTCAAAGAGTCGCAACGCAGTGTGGCGTTTTCTCTGAAAGACCCGTAGGGCATGGTCTAAAAGCCTGAATTCTTTGTTGAGCACCTCGACAATAGGGCAACTATTCACATTCGGCACTCGCCTCGAATAACAGGCTTTTATCCACATGCTGAGACAAGAGGACTTGTTCAGACCTTCCCTAGAGGCGCTTTTTGATCGGTAAACATGGAACGGCGGTACTGGTTTGGTGTTGCTGCTACCCGCTGCTTAAACACCCGCTGAAAATGCGCTTGGTCGCTAAAGCCAACCGCTTGCGCGACCTCTGAGATGGCTTGGCCTGCTTTTAAGGCTTGTTGGCCAAGTTGTACACGGCGATTCAGTCGATAGGCATGGGGCGTCATATTAAAATGGCGTTTAAAAGCACGAACCAGATACCCCGTACTAAAGCCAAACTCGTCACTGATAAGGTCAATGGACCTGTCTTCTAGACAATGCTGATTTAAGTAATCCGCCACTTGATAAAGCCGATTAGGGGGTAATAGCGTTTTCTCTGCCTCTACGACATGATCAAGGTACTCGAATAAACGCACAAAGTATTTTTTGAGTGAAGCGTCTTTTTCAATAGACGTTAGCTGACTGGACATAAGGCTTCGGCACAATGACACAAAATCTTGATAAAAGTGCGATGCCAGCAGCGTGTCTAAACGACTATCTCGCCAATCCAGTTCAGGTCTTACACCAGCACTCTTAAGTAAAGACGCCAACCAATGCTTGTCCAAATGCATCATGTAATAAGACCAAGGTGAGTCCTTACATGGGTGGCAGGCATGTACGGCATCAGGATTCATCAACACCAAGATCCCCTTTTCTACCTGATGCAATCGACCCTCACAAAGAAACTCACTTTGCCCATCTAGAATCGCACCAATGGACCATTCTTTATGGCTATGGGGCGCATAGCTTACCTCTCTGCCATCCACCACGTGACGCAGCTCGACATAAGGTAAATCAGGGGAGCGCCAAAAAATAGGGTGGGTAGAAGGCGTCATCTGGCTATTATCTCCATAAAAGCATTTGCTGCATGGTAGTCTATTTTAAATAAGGCCAGTGCAGCTCTCAAGGTAAACAACTGACTCGAAATACATCATTCAACTTTAAAGGTAATATCAGGGTACTAAATTGCTGGATAATGGACTCTTTACACATGGCTTCACGCTGCGCCATATCCTCCAAATACATTTCTCGATACTCCGCATTCAGCACAGGTTTACCATTCTTAATAAAAATCGATAGGGCCCGACATTCAGAAAACTCAAAGCATTGCTCGTTCACCGCAAAGTCAAAATCGTTGACCAACGCTCTCAGCTGATCAAGGTCATTCTTCAGACCAATGGCCAGTCCTCGTTGATGAGCCTGAGCAGCAAGAAAACGGTTAAACGCCAACTGATCATTCGAACGAGCAGAAAATCCGGTGTTATGTCGATAAGTGTCTACATTGTCTGGTTCAACGCCATCACAACCTTTTTTTGCCGCTAACGCCAAACGACTCGCCATGATGCTTTTTACCTGATCGGAACGAATGTCTAACCAACGTTCATTGTCCCAACCACTCAGCGTTTTACCTAAATCTTGCTCCGCAAAGGCGGCCGCATCAGGGCGCCAATCCTCATAGGAACCAGCCGAAAAATAACAAATGACTTTTTTGCCTGAGGCTTGCAAGCGCTGAATCAATTCAACAGGCGAGTCAAACAAATCAATATCGTATATATCGACATCATAGCTCTCATTCACTATTCCCTGTAATTGCCAGTGCCAAGTAGCAGAGACAGGAGGCTTGTACCAATCATCGACGGCATACACAGGGGAAAGAAAAAACATGGTAAAAAAGGCAAACAAAACGCGCATAGTGGACCCCATCATCATAAAAAGCTTACTGAAAAGCCCACGACATGGTTTGCCGTTACAACACTCTACGCTGTTATGAATAAAAAAGACTTACAAATCACTGAAATGCATCACACTCTTAATAATACTAGGCTTTTATACGGTGTGTGATGGACGCAGCAAAGACTTTTTTAGTATTCAAAATAAAAAGTCTCAATGGAATACCTGAGATAAACATTCAGGATCAATCTCCCCATGACAAACTCGGGTCACACCACCACTCATGCTGACACGAAAGTCCTCGCTGATATCAATGTCGATTTGTCCACCTGGCATAATGACCTTAATATTCGCATCACACAGCCCTAATTTGTAAGCCACGGCCGCAGCGGCGCAACTACTGCTTCCAGACGCTAAAGTATAGCCCGCACCGCGCTCCCAAATTTCAATGCAAATATGTTGACGGTCAATCACCTGCATAAACTGCACATTTGTGCGATTCGGGAAGTTCGGGTGAGTTTCAATCAGGGGACCAAATTCTTTTGCGAGTGTTTCTGTGGGCGAGTCCGTCAAGATCACACAATGCGGATTGCCAATGGTTACCGCGCTGTAAATATGATCCAACCCCATTACATTTAGGCTTTCTAACAAAACTTCCCTAGGTTCGCCCCAAACTGGAATGTCACGGCTGCTAAAAGACACCTTGCCCATTTCTACATTTACCCGACGCCCTGCTTCGAGTACCTGAGCCTTCACCACACCCCCTTTGGTTTCAATACTGAAAGGCTTGTCTTTTACCAATCCAGCATCCCACAGGGCACGACAGAAAATTCGTAGGCCATTACCACTTTTCTCCGCTTCACTGGCATCAGGGTTAAAGATGCGTAAACCAAAGTCGGCTACGGACGACTCAAACGGCCCAATTAATAAACCATCCGAGGCAACACCATAATGTTTATGGCAAATGTTTTTAATAGTTAATGCCGCAGGTTCATCAAGAAATTCATCAGGTGAGACAACTAAATAGACATTTCCAAGGGCATGGTACTTACGGAAATTCATTTATTATTCCTTATACTATTCTCTTCAACTACTCAATTAATTGATGCTCTAGAGCATATTTTACCAACCCAGCCGAAGTATGAATATCAAGTTTGTTTTTAATATTTTGCCTATGGGTCTCTACCGTTCTAACGCTGATATTGAGCGTTTGCGCCATTTCTTTATTCGACAAACCTATGGCTAATTCTTTGAGGACTGACAGCTCACGCTTGGTTAGCTCTTCACATTTCTCAGGCGTACTCGCTTGCGAAAATAAAGCATCCGAGGCCCCTGAACTAAAATAAGTGCCCCCCTGACTCACGGTATTCATCGCCTGCACCAGCTCTTCCGATGACACATCTTTTAACACATAGCCATTGGCACCAGACTGGATCAAAGACAAAATGTATTCTTTATCATGATGCATGCTGAGCATGAGAATTTTTATCTCTGGCTGTTCTGTCTTAAAGCGCTTCGTCGCTTCCAAGCCGTTCAATACTGGCATGGATACATCCATCAGCACCAAGTCTGGTTTCAGCGCCTTGGCTTTTTCCAGAGCTTCTAAGCCATTAGACGCCGTACCGATAACCTCTATATTTGCTTCCAGCTCCAACCGAGCTTGCAAACCATCCAAAACAAGGGTGTGATCATCCACCAGTAAAACACGTAATAGTGAAGGTGACATTGTCATACTCTAACTCTTTTTATTGTTTCAATAGGAAAGGAAAAATAACCGTCTAGTCTAAATAAGGGAAGTAGCATATGTTCGAAGCCCCCTACCTTTTTAAGATTCAATATAGTGTGTCACTTTAACCTGTTCTTTAACCAGAAAATACGCACAAAAAATCGGAACATGAAGCACGTCCGATTTTTTTGATTTTTCACTCGCTATCATGACCAGATAATTAAGGACGGCTTGGTAGACTTATTCGTACCTTGTATGGACTCCCTCGGTTTTAATACGATAAAATCTTATTTCGCATTAAGGTCTTACGTTGTACAACATGCCCATGTTCATCCATCGTGCAAAGTTCAAAAATATTTTTTGCTAAATCTAAACCAACTCGCATAATAGTCATGTGGACTCTCCCTTTAGATTAGTGGTCTCAGCAACTAATCTTGGCACATAGATGCCGATGGTGGGGGAGTCCATCCCATTTCCTTAACCACCCTCGGCAAAATTTTTATAAAGAACGCTGATCCAAATAAGGCTGTATAACATCAACGACAAAAATACCGCCGCTGAGCCCAAATCTTTCGCTCTTCCTGACAGCTCATGCAACTCTAGGCTAATACGATCAACCACAGCTTCTACGGCCGAGTTTATTATTTCAACCAATAACACAACCAACATGGCACCATTCAACAAAGCAAGCTGAAAAAAATCGGTAGCGACAAAAAGGCTAATAGGAAACATCACCGCAGCCAGCAGTAATTCCTGCCGAAAAGCGGACTCATGTCGGTACACCGCCTCAAAACCCTGCATCGAACATCGTCCAGCCTTAAGAATACGACCTATACCAACGCCATTTGGCTTAAGAACATTGTTTGTCATAATTACATCCCTTTTTCTATTCATCATGGTGATTTAGTTTTTACGGCATGAGCTAAAAACATCCAGCTCCTCTTCATAAATGTCGGTCGTAATATTGTTCAGTCCTAAAATAGAATGAAACAGATTGTCTTGTGAAACTGGCTGCTCGCTTTTGGCCATCAAACACGGGGCACTAATTTTATTAGCTAATTGATATTCTTTGGAAAACCACATTAAAAATGGAATGTGCGTTTGCTCCGTAGGAGCCATGAAATAGGGTGTACCATGCAAATAGATATTGTTTTCCCCTAACGATTCGCCATGGTCTGATAGATATATCATTGAGGTATTATAGTGAGGCGATTGTCGATTAAGAAACTCAATAACTTCATTTAAAAAATGATCTGTATATAAGAGAGAATTGTCGTAAGCGTTAGTAATCTCTTGCCTTGAGCATTCCTGCAACTGGTTGGTCTTACACACAGGTGTAAATTGCTCAAATGCTTTTGGATAGCGTTGGAAATAAGAAGGCCCATGACTCCCCTTTTGATGCAACACGATGAAAACATCTTGATCAAGGTATTCGACCTTTTCGTCCAGCTTATTAAGAAGAATCTCATCGAAGCATTCCTTGCTGTTACACCACAACTCATTATTCGCATGACTTAGTTCATCTGTTGGCACCCTATCACACGCCCCTTTACAGCCAGAATTATTTTCTCTCCATAGAACCCACAAGCCAACTCGTGACAACACATCCAATAACCCTTCATATTTTTCTGATTTTGAATGGCTATAATCCGATCTCTCAAACTTAGAAAACATACAAGGCACAGATACTGCGGTTGCTGTTCCACATGAAGAGGCATTAGTGAAATTAATAACATCTTGTTTTTGAAGCTTAGGATTGGTTACTCGACGATAACCATTAAGTGAAAAATTAGCCGCTCTCGCCGCTTCACCTACCACTAATACTGTCAGGTTATGTTTTCCATTAGCAGGCAGAACCTTAGATCTTAGAGCATCTAAAGCAATAGCTTGTGGTGGCGCACTTTCCGAGGCGAATACACTAGAAGCATAGGTCGCCGTCGCATAAATAAAATTAACTGGGTTAATCAAATGTCTCAAGTAGCGGTTATTACGGAAAAAAGAAGAATAATCTTGATAAAAAGTCATCAAAATCAAAATGATAATCAGGATACTCGCAACACCACTAATAAGCCGACCCGCTAACCCCCTTAGCACAGAGCTTGGTTTTATGGTTACTCGCCATACCATCAGCGTCGGCACTACACCCAAAAAAACAACGTAGAAAAACAACTTCCCTGACAACAACTCCGCGGCTTCAGAGACATCGGTTTCAACCGTATTCTGTATCATGTTCCAGTCAATCAATATGCCATAGGTGTCCATAAAATAACTGGCACTGGCCGCTGATATTAGAATTATAGTAAGGAGCGGTTTTCTGAGATAAGGCAGCGTGGTAAAAAGAAGCAGTATATTAATAAAAGCGACTAAAAAGACAAACAACGACAGGTAAAAACCGACATTCCACAGCGACAACGGATAAGGCAACTTGAAAACATTTTTCCACAACGAAAAGTTATAAAAAAACACGAAGGCGGTGGCTAATAAAACATTGAAAACGCTGGAACTTAGGGTGATTTTTTTTGGTAAGCGCCATACCGCTAATAACCAATATTTTACGACTATTGTTCCACGGTAAAGTGGCTGGCTGACATGATGATAACTGGTTGACATAGTCCTACTCTGAATCTATTTGAATGAGTAGAAATATGCCTGATTAACCGACTAACTTATGTCCCATTAATGTCCCTATTGTGTGGCGCAATGTCATACTTATGTACTGATATTAATAATAAAACCTAGACCACTACAGGCCAAGTCACTAATATTCTGGCGCCACCGAATTCACTACGATGAATGCTCACCTCGCCACCATGTTGGCGAGCTATTTGCGCCACAATGGCCAAACCTAACCCATAGCCTCCTGTTTCTTTATTCCGACTCACATCGAGGCGAGTAAAGGGTTCAAATAAATGCACGGCCTGTTCTTCAGTAATGCCGGGGCCATCATCATCTACCCACATTTTATAATGCAACGCGTCTACGCTGACACCAACCACGATAGTAGTGTTAGTGTATTTGTCTGCATTACTCACCAAGTTACGTAATAGCCGAGACATCAGCTGAGGCTCCATCGCCACCCATGTCTCTTTGTCTGGCAAGCTAAGGTGAATTTCAGTATTAATTTCCGAAACAAGATGCTGTTTTTGCTTGAACAACCAACTTGAAACATCCATATTTTCTAATTTCAGCAAGGGTTCCGCGCTCTCAAGCCTCGTGTAGCTCAGCAGTTCATGCACCATTTCCCCCATATCATCAATGTCGGCATTCATGCCCAACAGATATTGGTTTTTCAAATTGTCATCAGAGGTGTCTGCCACCATTTCCAGCTGAAACCTAAGGCGCCCAATAGGAGAACGTAATTCATGTGAAACGGCATTGATTAAATTTCTTTGGCTTTCAAACAGCCGTTTTAATCGTTCCGCCATCACGTTAAACGTTTTACTCAGGTCACCCAAAGCTAAAAAACCTTCAGGTGCCCGAGCATCAAACTCTCCCCGACTAAATGCATTGGCCGTATGTTCCAATTTCACTAATCGATACTGCATTCCCAGCACCCAAAGTAAGGCAAAGCCAACAAAAATAAACAACGGAAAATATCGAAAAGCAGTAAATACTAACTCGGCGGCTTCGCTCTCTTTCATCGGGCCAACTTTCACAACGGTATTAGGTGCAATAAGCTGAAAATGAATATCTAAAGGGAAAAAAGGCCAAACAGGCACACCTTGTTGAATATCACTAAGCTGTTTTTCAGACAGTGTTAACTGATCAAAAGGGATGATTTCTATCGGAAGGTTGGAGGTCTTATTGATACCTTGCAGTAACGTCTGAAACTCTTCGTTAGACTGAATCGGGTATAACGCCTTTATTAACGTCACCACGGTTTCGTAATCATGGAGCTGATCATCGTGGAGTTCATCATAATAAAGGCTGTTGAAAAGCATTTCATTGCCCACAGTAGAAATGAAAAACAAAACAATTAACGCCAGATACATGCTGATAAATTGTTTAAGCAAGGTCATACCAAAAAAATGAGATACCGAGAGCTTAGACTGTTTTAGCGGTGCAGCACTGTCACCATTATGTCTTGATTTGTCATCGTTAAACATTCACTTGCCACTGATCAGTAATAAAAAGATAACCTTTGCCGCGCACGGTAATGATCCTGCGGGGAAGCCCATGACTGTCGCCCAGTTTTTTTCTTAATGACACAATTTTGTTGTCAATGGATCTATCCTGTCCATCGTACTCAATCCCACGTAACGACTGACTAATTTGATCTCTTGACACAGGTTTCTCGGGGTTATTCGCAAGCAACCATAATAATTCTAACTCTGTTTCTGTTAATTTAACGGGCTCGCCCGCCAGCTCAACTTGCCTACGTCCCATATTAATCATAAGACTGTCAAAAGTCAGTTGGTCCTTGTTGGTTTCAGGCGTTTGATGGGAAGTATCAGTATTTTTTTCGTAACGGCGTAACAATGCCCGCACTCTCGCCAGCAGCACTCGCGGGTGAATGGGTTTACTCACAAAATCATCCGCCCCCATTTCTAACACCGCCACCTGATCCATATCATCACCACTGGCCGTCAACACCAACAGCGACCCTTGGTACCACGCTTGCAACTTTCGGCACACGGTTAAACCATCGACATGGGGCAACATCAGATCGAGAATAATAAGCTGAGGCAATAATTGTTCCGCCAACTCCAGTCCTTTCTGACCATCTTCGGCATGATTAACAATGAATCCTTTTTGGCCTAAATAGCTTGTTATTAACTCGGCAAGCTTAAGGTCATCTTCAATAAGTAAAATAGTACAGGGTTGTTCATCATTCATAAGATTGGTATCAAAGTTAGCGGCTAAACATCGTCACCCATGACAGTAAACTATTCTAACCATTCAGTAAAAGTCCATATGATGAAACGGTGCGTATTTTTGGCTATATTATTCACCACACCAGTCGACTCTTTTATGAATAAATTCAAGAAGGTAACATAGGTTAAAGAGGCAGCACCGCATAGATCCGCGTACCTTTTCCGTTCTGAGATTCAATAAAGAAACTGCCCCCAATCAATTCTAATCGTTCTCGCATATTAATGAAGCCTATGCCTGCACTTGGTTCAGCGCTAGCCACGATACCTTTACCATTGTCCTTACATTCAAATTCAAGCTGTTGGCCTAAAAACCAAAGCTTGATTGACACCCGACTTGCCTGGGCGTGTTTTTCAATATTGGTCAAGGCTTCCTGAGTAAGACGATAAATGCTGATTTCGATTTCATCTGCCAATTCAACGGGAACATCAAAGCGATAATCCACTTGAATGTCAGTACGTTCAGAAAACTGATCAATCAAGGAACTCAGCGCCGTATCTAAACCCAAATCATCCAGTAAAGTAGGACGTAAATTATGGGAGATTTGTCGTACTTCATTAATCGTCTGGCTAATCATGTCGCCGGCCTTGAGCAACTCTTGTTGCACGACTTCTTTATCGTGCTCGCGCTTTAATTTATTGCTAGCCAATTCAATGCGAAACTTACAACTGACCAGTAATTGATTAATGCCATCATGAAGTTCACGGGAAAAGCCACGCCGCTCATTCACCTGCAAACGCATAAAACGCTGAGCAGACTCTTTCAAGCGTGAATCCGCCAGCCTATGCTCATGTAAATTGATCACCAAGCCTAACAAAATAACCAAGACAACCGTAATCACCACCACCACAATCACGGTAAAAAAGCTACGCTGGATATTATCGTTCATAGTCACTTTGGTTTTCGCTAACTCGGCATAAATATCATCCAGATACAGGCCTGTGCCCATCATCCAATTCCAACGCTCTATGGTGACCACATAGCTAAGCTTATCTTCTTGCTGCATGAGAGGAGGTTTTTCCCAAATATATCTATGGTAACCACCGCCCGCCTGTGCCGCCTGAATCAGTCCCTGAATCAAAAAATTCCCAGTCCTATCTTGAAACTCCCAGAGATTCACACCAACAAAATCCGGTTGCGTCGGATGAACTAAATTTACCCCAGACATCTCATAGGCAAAAAAGTAACCATCGTCTTCATAGCTTAAACTGGTTAGGATTTTTTTCACTTGTGCTTGTGCTTGCGCGTCACTTAATTGCGTATTGTCCAGCACGGGCTGGATGGCTGACAAAGCAATATTGACATGATCTTTCAACGCCTGTTTTTTGGCATCAACCAAGTTGAATTCATAAATAGACAGCTCTTCCGCTGCCAGCTCACGGGCAGACTGAAGACTCAGATAAATGATGATGGCGGTCGCGACAATCAAAGGGGCCACAGCCAGTAATATAATTTTACTTTTTAAGCCCACGGGACGAGACCTATTTATTATTGTTATAAAAATGCTTGGTGTCACTCTAGCAGTAAACGCCAGAATAAACGAAAAAAGCGGGTTAAACCCGCTTTTAACATAACTTGAAAATCCTTTTTCTCTCTGAAACATTAGCCCATTCCGAACCATTCAGGGAAGACCATCAAACTGGCCAAGACGAGAATCTGGATCAAGATAAAAGGCATAACCCCTTTATAGATGTCCTTGGTTCGTACCGAACTCGGCGCCACCCCTTTGAGATAAAATAAACTGAAACCAAAGGGCGGTGTCAGGAAAGATGTCTGCAAATTCATTGCAATCAGAATAGCAAACCACACCATATTAATGCCAAGTGTTTCCGCAACTGGTGCAAGAATCGGCACAATAATAAAAGCAATTTCCACGAAATCGATAAAGAAGCCTAAGATCAAAATCACAACCATTGCCAAGATAATGAAGCCCCATTTTTCGCCCGGTAGGCTAAGCAAGGCTTCCTCAACAATATAATCCCCACCTGTGTAGCTAAACGCCATAGAGAAAGCGGTTGCCCCCATCAGGATAGCAAAGACCATGGCGGTTACTTTCACTGTTTCTAAGCCACTGTCATACAGCATTTTCCAACTAAACTGGCGATATAACAGCGCCAACACAATCGCGCCCATGCCACCCAAAGCAGAAGACTCTGTTGGTGTCGCAATACCGGTAAAGATAGAACCCAATACGATTAAGACGAGTGCCAAAGGCGGTATAATGGCTTTTAACGCACTGAAAATTTGCTCTGCACGCGTTTCGTCATCTAGCTCCTGTGGCATGGCCGGTGCCATTTCAGGATTTAAGAAGGTAAGAATCAAAATATAAATAATGTAACAAGCAATCAACGCCATACCTGGATACAAAGCAGCATGGAACAGGTCACCGACTGGGATACCTAACACGTCACCCAAGATAATCAAAATAATAGAAGGCGGGATAATTTGTCCTAAGGTACCAGACGCACAAATCGTGCCGCAGGCCAACGACTTGTTGTAGTTGTACTTAAGCATCACAGGTAAAGAAATTAGCCCCATGGCAACCACACTTGCGCCGACCACACCCGTCGATGCCGCCAACAGAGCCCCTACTAATATAGTAGAAATCGCTAAACCACCGCGAACACCACCAAATAACTTGCCCATGGCTTCCAGCAACTGCTCAGCCAAGCGAGTTTTTTGTAGCACTATGCCCATAAAGACAAACAGGGGCACCGCCATCATGGTCGTGTTTTCCATGTAGCTTTGTATGCGGAACGGCATAAAAGCAAACATATCAA
This sequence comes from Marinomonas transparens, assembly GCF_016463975.1. Taxonomy (GTDB): domain Bacteria; phylum Pseudomonadota; class Gammaproteobacteria; order Pseudomonadales; family Marinomonadaceae; genus Marinomonas; species Marinomonas transparens. Next base: position 108,692 of record NZ_JAEMNX010000009.1, read on the forward strand.
AACCTTCAGCAAACACCCCAAAGATCAAGGCAATGCCGCCAAACGTAAAGGCAACAGGGAAGCCCAGTAATAACATTACTAGGGCAACAAAAAACATCATAATTCCAATCATAAACGACCTACAAACTTAAAAATGGCAACAAGGATTAATGTTGAATAGGTGGATGCGAAAAACCGTCCACACTCAACCCTCGTATGGCATTGATAGAACGAATCAACATACCCAAGCCACTGACTGCCATAGAGAAAAAGGCAAAAGGAATAACCGCTTTAATAATCCAGCGGTAGGGTAAACCACCTGGGTCGCCACTGGTTTCCCCTAACAAAAATGCTTCATGGGCAAAACCAATACCGTAGTAACCCACGAGTAAAGTAAAAGGTAACAAGAAGAACACACAACCGAACAGGTCAACCCAAGCTTTACCTCGAATTGATAGGTTTTCGTAGATCAAATCCACACGAACATGACCACCATGTTGTATTCCATAGGGAATTCCTAGCAAGAAAACGGCCGCGTACAAATGCCACTCCAGCTCCTGCATACCAATAGAGACATCATTAAAGGCGTAGCGCATTAAAACATCGTAAAAGACATTAAAAAGCAGACCAATAAACAACACAGTGGAGATAACACCCAGTAGATTTGAAAAACGAGTAATACCTCGTTCTAGGTTGATTAACAACATTACAAGCTCCTAGAAAAGACACAGGGCAGGCTCATACCATGCGGTACTCACTTGCCCTGTAAGAGAGGCTGTTCCACAAAATATGCAACAGGCCTCTTAGAGATTTATTCCGCTAAACTGTCAACACTTTCAAGGTAAGCACGGTCAGAGATATTGGTCCAAACACGAGCTGTTTTCATATAGGCCGCTTGAGACTCAATGATTTCCTTCGCGACAGGGTCGGCGGCAGACTTCTCTGCAAGCAACTCCTGGTTAGCTTTTTTCATGGCCGCTAACACTTCTTTAGGAAAGGTTTTAACCTGAATATTCGGGTATTCAGAAGCCATAGTCGCCCAGTTCACACCGCTTTCATGATAAGACTGCGTATACATATCGTACGCAGCTAACTTCATAGACACACGTAAGATTTCACGCAGATCATCAGGCAACTTCTTCCAAGTACGTTGGTTGACTAAGAATTGAAGTTCCGTTGCAGGCTCATGCCAGCCAGTGTAATAGTAAGGTGCGATTTTGTGGAAACCCATACGTAAATCTAGGGAAGGTCCGACCCACTCAAGGGCATCGATAGTGCGACGTTCAAGGGCAGTATAAAGCTCGCCTGAAGCAATGTTAGTTGGCTTCGCACCTAACTTAGCCAAGACTTCACCTGCGAACCCTGGGATACGCATTTTCAGACCTTTAAGGTCATCCAATGAATTGATTTCTTTCTGGAACCAGCCTCCCATTTGGTTGCCTGTGTTACCACCTGGGAAAGACAACAAACCGAAAGGTTGATACACCTTCTCCATTAGCTTCATACCATCACCTTCATAGAACCAACCGTATTGTTCTGGCGTGATCATACCGAATGGCATAGTGGTGAAGTACAAGGTGTTTGGCACCTTACCTTTCCAATAATAAGACGCGGAATGGCCTAAGTCGTACTGACCTGAACGAACCATATCAAACACACCAAAAGGCGCTTTATGTTTATTAGAAGAGTCGATAGTAATTTTTAAACGACCATTCGACATTTCCTCAGCCATGCGAGCCATGTTACGAGGAGCATCGCCAAAAATAGGGAAGTTAGCTGACCAAGTCTCAGCCATCTTAAGTTTATAGACTCTGTCCGCAGCAAAAGCAGGCAGGGAAATAGCACTGATAGTCACTGCAGCGGCAGCAACTAGGGTGGTTATCTTCAAGGATTTCATTGTTTTTATCATCCTGTTGTTATGATTATTGGGTAAAGATATGAACTAGCAGGGCGGATAATCGCGCGATTAGAAAGTGTAAACAATTCGTACGAATACCGAACAAAAAACGGGAACTACCTAGTCACCTACGTATTAATACGTAGATGACGAAATTAACAAACAACATAACCAAGCTAAAAAAGCTTGGCTATCTTCTATAAATTCGGCCTATCTGGACAATAAGAATCAATTGAATTGGTAACGTGTTCTTTGTTGATAAAGCTGATCTGCATTTAACACAACAGAAGGGAAAACAGAATGATGAACCGCATCGGGCCAAGCTTGCGCTTCCAACGCCACACCAGAGTAAGCACGCAATAAACCTTGATTGATATTGAGCTCAGACGCCAGCGAAATATATCGTCCATCGTACACCTGCAAGCCTGTTTCGGTTGTCTGGTAAGTGAGCGTCAAGCCTGTTTTCGGAGCAATCAAGGTCGCTACTTCACGCATCTCCTGACGCTGATCGGATAAACAAAAATTCGTGTCTAACCCAACATACTCTGCTGTGCCATTTTTAGAGCCAATGGCACGAGATGTTCGATAATCAAACGCCGTACCTTCAACTCTTTTAATCTCACCAGTCGGAATCAAGTTGTCATCCACCGGCAAATACGACTCAGCATGAATAGACAGACTATGATCCAAAATAGAACCCGTGCCATCTAAATTAAAATAACTGTGACCAGCAAAATTACACAAGGTGGTTTGATCTGAAACGGCTTCAATCTCCATCTCCAAGGCATCACCAATCAAGCGATAAATCAGATTAACCAGCATATTGCCGGGGTACCCCATATGACCATCGGCCAACTTCACTTGTAAATGCACAAAGTCCTCACCACTGGCCTCAATTGCCCAATTCAGATTACCCGTGCCAAATGGCCCGCCATGTAATTGATTGGGTTCTGGTGGTGACAGGGGCAATAGATAAGTTTTGCCCGCAATAACGGCATGACCATTGGCAACACGGTTAGCAACACGTCCGACCACCGCGCCGAAATACTTTGCCTCTTGCTGATAGGCGAACAAACTATTCGAACCCAAGACCAATGAATGCTCATAGCCATTCAAGTGAACAGATTGAATCGTCGCACCATAAGTTAAAATGCTGACATCCAACGACGCGTTATGCAGGCGTATTTGTTGAACTGTCTCTTCCGCCAAGGTTCCTATCTTTATTATTTTTGTATTCACAAGTGCGTCCTTATTATCAAAAAGCAAACATCAATCAAAGCGCATCATATTCACCAAAGACATGTCGTTCAAATGAAATAATATAGAATCTGGATAGCAATCCCGATATGTCTTTGTCCATAAAGCTAAGCAAAAAGTCATTTCATCAAACGCTGAATACTAGGCTCAATCAAATCCGCCCATCGCGAATACTGACTCCCATTGGGATGCAGAAAATCCTTCGCTACACGACGACTCAAAACGCCTTCATTCGTTAAAAAATGAGCATTAATATCGAGATAAAACACCCTTTCGTCATCCCCATAGTGTTGAATGATTTGATTGATGGAATCATTGAGTACACGTAACTGTTGTGTCGGCTTCGCACTACGGGGAAAGATAGCCAGTAATAAGATTTTGGTATGAGGTAATTTCTCAGCCAACACATCTAAGATTTTCTTGATACCTAAGGCCGTATCTTCTGCTTTATCCTGTCGATGCCCAGTATTGTTAGTGCCAATTAGCAAGACCAAAAGTTTCGGCTGAATGTCATCCACTTCCCCTTGCTCAAGGCGCCACAACACATGCTCGGTTCTATCGCCATTAAAGCCAAGGTTCAAGGCATTACGCGGACGGTAGAACTCATCCCATATATCTGCACCTTCCACCTCCCACGCCTGAGTAATGGAATCACCGAGAAACACCAAATCGACACGATCCATGGCTTCTTTTTGTACGAGCTTTGCTTCATGACGAGGTAGCCACCAATCGGTTTCTTGCTTTGCAGGAACAACAGACAAAGGAATTTCAATCACCACAAACAACCTTAGCTTAATACTAAATAGCATCCTATCAATTCACAGCAAAAGACAAAGAGCAATGCTTTTTAATTAGAACACGTAAAGGCTTTATTAAAAGGGAGCTTTGATCAACATGAACAACAATAAGTCAAAGAACCTTTTACATATCGCTGTAAAAAGAGAAGTAACCCAATAATAGTCACATGACCATTATTGGGTTAAATAAGAAAGGGGACGATCATGTTTAGTACTTAGCTTCCCACCGTTGAAAAGCCGCCAAATGGTTTTCTGACGCTTTACGCAGGCGCATAAAGACGTCTTCCACCTCACTGGGTAGATCCAGTTTTAGAAAACGTGAATACATATCAATATTGGCTATTTCAGCAGCAACACCAATAGAAAAAGTCTCTTCATAGTTCGCCGGTATCACAGCGCTTTCCATGCCACGGTCAACGGGTAAAGCAATGCCATATTTTTCAAACAATGGTACTAACCAAGTAATGTGTTTTTCTTCTGCTTTAATAATATTAGTAAAAGGCTTCTTACCACCAAAGGTCTCGATGATCTTTTGGTACTCTCCCCTTGCAAGGTATTCATCCTCTAATGCGAAGTTAAGCATTACTTCTAACGTGAGCTCTTTGTCAGACAGGTTTTCAGCACCCACGGCACCATAATTATCGCCTGATGCCAGCGCTGGCAAGCAAATCATTAAGCATGTAATAAGTCCCCCTTTTAACCAAAGTCGTAAATTATTTTTCATTATTTCCTCCTACTGGAATTAAGGCCTCAAAATATTAGAAACCACTAATATACAGTAAAGCCTACATATGAAGAACAGTTAGGAAGAAAATAGCTTTTCATGACATAGGTCAGGTAAAAAAGTCAGAAACTAAAAGAATGACACAAAGAGGAAGGGAAAATTAGTTATGACATCACAAGTCACGTCCGAGGAAATGCGTTCCCGGTATTGGGTTGTAGCTCACAGGATCACAAGGCTCAAAGCCCAGTTTTATATACAGTTTTCTAGCCGTTTCAAAATCCGCTAGTACATCAAGACACATTCGCTGATAGCCATTTTCCTTAGCGCAACCCATTAATTCTGTGACCAGTTTTTCACCTAAACGATGACCTCGCTCCGTAGGGCGAATATAAACACGCTTCATTTCACATACTCGATCATCCACACGTCGAAACGCCGCACAACCAACCACTTCATCCTCTTTAAAAATTAAGAAAACCACACCATATGGAAGTGAGTATTTACTTTCTAAAGAAACAAACTCCTGCTCATTCTGTTGGTAATCTAAACTGACAGGCGCAGAAGCAATGTATTCACGAAAGATAGCTAAAACAGGGTCATTATCTTGCGGAAAAGCGGCTTGGCGAATAGAAAACATACTGCATCCTGAGAATAAAATTAAAGTAGAAAGTTAAACGGAAAGCTCTGTTGTCTTTCATTAATAAGGTATTCTAAGCATCTTATTTAAGGAGGTAAAATACCGTGAGCGTGATTCTTTTTTATATTAAAAAAATCGTTGGTACCATGCTGATGCCAATTCCTCTCACACTTATGGCTATGCTTCTCGCGCTTTTCCTAATAAAGAAACGGCCGAAAACTGCTAAATTCTTTTTATTCTGCGCCATATTGCTTTTAGGTTTAACCAGCTGGAATCCTGTGGCAGACAGGCTCATTGCCACGGTTGAGCACGACTACCCTATTTTTGATATCACCCAACCCGTTGATGTGGTCGTTGTGCTCGGCAGTGGACACAAGGTCCTTAGCAATACGCCAGCGGTCATGACATTAAGCAGAAGTGCGCTTTTCCGCTTGGAAGAAGGGCTACGTATTTTAAGAGCCAACCCAGACGCCATGTTGTTTGTCTCTGGCTATGGTGGTGGAAATATAAAGTCGCATGCTGAGGTGATGCGTGAAGCCGCGATAGAACTGGGAGTAAGCCCAACACGAATTAAAACCTTCCCGCTCGCCAAAGACACCGAAGATGAGGCCAATATGATGGAAGCGGATCTAAGGGGGAAACGCATTACCCTAGTGACCGAAGCCTCCCATTTAAAGCGTGCATTTACCTTCTTTGAACGAGCGAATATCAATGCTATTCCCGCTCCCGCCTTATATTTGGGATCGAAACAAAGTGACTGGCGTATCAGTGCTAATGCCAGCTACAACAGCCAAAGAGCCTTCTACGAATGGCTAGGTCGCGCTTGGCAGTGGATCAAAGGGTAATCATTTTTTGCAACCAATCATGCAAACTAAAAAAGGCAGCTGCCATTGCTGGGCGCTGCCTTAATTTCTGCATGAGCCAGTTGCATTACGCTAGCTTTTATCTCAGAGCTTTTAAGGAAGTAACCCTTACCGCTCACTATTGCTATACCTATTTTTTAATAACAAAAAACAAGATATAGAACATGAGAAGAACCGCTGGAAAGGTAAAAACAATACCAAAGCCAACAGTAGCTGCAATGCATATAACACCGAATAATGTACCGGGTAAAATAAGCGAATAAGGTACGTAATTAAACCTTACCCAGTAATGACAAATTCTAAAGTAAAAAAACCAAGCCAACGGAAAAATAAGAAAAAAAACGTCCCTCAACCTTTCCCAGGTTAATGCTTCTTCTTGAGTTAATACTTTAATAGCCATAGAAATAATATTAAGTATCGCGCTAATACTAAGCCAAACACCTAGGCCTGATAAAACAGTACAAACAATAGCGATAGACAACCGTATTTTCATAAGAATCAATTCTCTTTAGAGTGGCGTTAACTAGTACCTTTACGCTGCATTCATTAAATCTGACTTTTCACTTGAGGAATAAAAATGAGACAAAAAAGGCCAAGCGCATGCTCAGCCTTTTCGTATTTCTTTTTCATCAAACCTGAAACAAAAAGTTCTTGATCAAGTCTTTACCACCTTCGGTAGCAAACGATTCAGGATGGAACTGTATACCTTGAATAGGATATTCCTTATGGCGAATCCCCATTAATTCAAACTCACCGCCCTTGTGGACCGTCGCTAAATCACTGAAATCCGCTTCTTTCAAATCCCCAACCGATGCCGTCACTTCCAATACATCAGGGAAGCTTTCTGCTTCGGCAATGAGCGAGTGATAACGCATCACTTCAAGCTGGTCTGGAATGTCATGGAAGATGCCTTCACCATTGTGGGTAATCGGGCTGGTTTTACCGTGCATGGGTAAGGGGGCTTTCACTACCTTACCACCGAACACATGGCAAATACCCTGCATGCCAAGACAAACGCCCATCAGTGGAATGGTTTTACCGAATTCCAAAATCACCTCGGCACACACACCAAAGTAGGCTTTGTCGTCTGGTGATCCTGGCCCTGGGGAAATAATAATGCGATCTGGTGCCGCTTGACGAATATCGTCTAATGTCACTTCGTCGTTACGTTTAACAATCACCTCAAAGGCATCAATCTCACCTTGGCTTTTTTCCGTTTCCAATACTTCGCCAATAAACTGATAAAGGTTGTAAGTGAAGGAGTCGTAATTGTCGATAATATAAACTTTCATGTCACCTTCCCTTAAACCTTATCTTGAGTATTAGCGGGTGCGAAGCTGTCTAACACACGTTTCGTGCCGGCAAACTTACGCTGAATTTCTTCGTATTCGTCTTCCGCATTAGAATCGAAAACATTGCCGCCACAGGTTTGCACATAAGCCTTGTTGCCATTAGCAAAAACCGTACGGATCGGAATTGCGAACATACAATCCCCATTAAAAGAGAACTGACCCACCGCGCCACCGTATGGGCCACGACCGTCATTTTCTAAATCATCAATAATCTTCATGGCTTCAATTTTCGGTGCGCCCGTTAAAGTTCCGGCAGGGAAGTTACTGGCTAATGCGGAGAACATGTCATGATCTTCCGCCATAATGCCAACAATTTCGCTAGAAATATGCTGAACGTGACTAAAACGTTTAATGTCCATCAAACTGCGCACTTTCACCGTACCAAAACGTGCCACACGACCAATATCATTACGATGCAAATCAACAATCATATTATGTTCAGCAATTTCTTTCGGATCATTCAACAAAGCACGCGCCAATGCCGTATCTTCTTTTGCGTCCACACCTCGTTTCGCTGTGCCTGCCAGAGGGAAGGTTTCCATTTCCCCTTGACGTACACGGAACAATAACTCAGGGCTTGCGCCAATCACTTTTTGCTCACCAAACTTGATGTAATACATTTGTGGGGAAGGGTTCACTTCACGCAGTTGCTCATACAAATTAATGGTATCGCCTTCCATGTCGAACCATTTTTTGAACCCCACTTCACACTGGAAAATTTTACCGTCCACTATGTCTTGCTTTACCTTAGCCACCGCATCGGCATGGTTGGTTTTTGTCATGGATTCACCTATTGGTGTCACCACGAATGAACCGTTTTCTGGTGTAGGTTCCACCATCATTTGATTAACAAGCTCCACGCGATTACCCGAGCCATTGGCATGCGAGTCTTCATAGTAGAAATAAATTACTTCACCCGTCATTTTGTCTAAGATCAGGCCATCTTTGTACAAGCCAAAGCGGAAAGCATCGAACATCTCACTGGCTTGCAAGTCCAAGCTCGGTTCAAAGTAATTCATACTGTCGTAACCAATATAACCCGTTAGGCCACCAGCAAACCCGCGCGATAAAATATTCTGCGGCACGATGCTGCGTAGCAGATAATACGGATTATCGGATTCATAAGACTCCGTGCTGCCATCACGTTCTTGAATAAACAGCTGCTTGCCTTCCGCCCAGATCAATTTTTCAGGATCAAAACCAATAATCGAATGGCGGGAAATAAAACTCTCTTCACCAAGGGATTCCAACATGAAACAGTGATCAAAACGCTTTTCGACCTTTTTAAATAAATCAAAAAAATCACAATCGGAACTGATGGTAATGTACTTAGGTTTACGCGGCAGGCGAATACGCTCTGGCTTTTTATTGTTTTGTTGACTCATGACTCATTCATTTCCTTTAATGCTCGGGAACCACGGGTCACCGTGGCAATCCCCACTCCCAATTGTTTGGCAATATCCCGTTGTGGCACACCTTGCTCCAACAGAGAAAATATTTGCAACCTATGCTGCATCTCATTGATTTCATTTGGTGTTAGCAGCGCCTTTAAACGCTTCTCTAACATCTCATCGTCATCGGCTTGTGTTAAAAACTGGATCAAGTCCTGCATAAAATCGACTCTCTCGTCGTCTTGCTTTTATGATTGGATAAAAGCTTATGTATTCACGTACTAGTACAATATAGATTTTTTGATTTTTAATCAACGCATAAATTTTATGGAAAGAATTAAAATAGAGGTTATCATTAATGATAACAGCCAGGAGGGAACCATGAGCTGGAAAATACATTTTTATGACGGCGTAGAAGATTCCATTCTTACCATGCCACCAAAAATTCAAGCACGGATGATCAAGCTCTTAGAGCTGATGGAAAAACATGGAGCAAACCTTGGCCCACCTCACACAGAATCAATGGGGGATGGTCTTTTTGAAATTCGAGCCAAAGCGAAAGAAGGCATTGGCCGTGGTTTATTTTGCTACTTAAAAGGCCAACAAATATTTGTATTACACGCCTTTGTGAAGAAATCACAAAAGACGCCAAAGCGAGAATTAAACCTAGCAAAAGGTTCAGTCACTATGAGTTTACAAAATTTAAAAGAACGAGCGCTAAAAAATAAAGAAGTACATACGGAATATGAAAGGCTCGAAAGTGAGTTCGCTTTTATTGACCAACTTCTTTCTATGCGTAAACAAGCTGGTTTAACTCAAGAGCAACTAGCAATGCGTATGCACACTCAAAAAAGCAATATCAGTCGGTTAGAACGCGGCAACGCCAACCCAAGCTGGGCAACATTGCTAAAATACGCCAATGCTTGTGGTTTTGAACTTAGCCTGACATCACACAAAATGCCAAATGACACCTGAAAACAGATCTTAGACTTCAAAGAACAGAGGTTATGAAAAATGAGTTTCTACGAAGAATTAAAAGAATCTCTAGAGCAAGCCATCGCCATACACAACGAACGACAACTCATCAAGGAAATCAAAATTGCAGAGCTGCAATTATCTAAAGAGCAAGGCACATCAAACCAAGAGGCAAAAAAGATCATTCTAAGGCGCTTAAAAAAATAAATTTCTCATCGCCCCTATCGGTACACCAATATGATCACTCGATTTTTCCGTGTTGAAATCCATCCAGAATACCGCGAGGAGTTTGAAGTCAAATTCCGCAGTTTATCGGTAGGCGCGTTGGAAGCTCAAGATGGCTGTGTGTCTATTGAGATTGGCTTTCCCGTTGAATCTAACCCGAATGAATACGCCATGGTGTCTAAATGGCAAAGCAAAGATAAGCTGGTTGCATTTCTAGGAGAAGATTGGCACAAAGCCTTTATTCCTGAAGGCATGGAAAAGTACGCCAAGCAGTATTCGGTTCATCATTATGAGGTTTAAAATCATACTTCCTGATTCCACCAGTAAAACGTCGCTTTTACCATCAAAGTGACGTTTATTCGTTTTCTAACTTGGCTATCAAATCTGTCTCTAGTACTTTCTGTGCATTGTTAAAGATCACTAAAACAAGGCCTTTTTTTATGACATTCATCAAAGCCAAAGACTTCACAGCAGATCGTGCTTGGGGCGCGTTAGACATTGCCAATATGAGTGGTGTCACGACTCGCCTACACTGGACAGATCAGCCCTATAAATGGCACATCAATGACGGGGAAGAAGTGTTTGTGGTGTTAGATGGCGAGGTAAATATGCACTATCGAAAAAATGGTGAAGAACATATTCAATTAATGACGGTTGGAGATATTTTCTTCGCAGCGGTCGGTACAGAACATGTTGCACACCCTATTGGTGAAGCGCGTATTTTAGTAATCGAAAAAGAAGGCAGTGTTTAAGTAATCACTTTACACACTAAATGACACATATTTTTATTCCCCTGTAATACCTTGCCCTTCTGTCACGTCTAATCCCTGTATTCACTTTTCATCACCGACTTACATTAAAAAAGGCAAACACATGGGCATTGTCGTCACGGTTTTTATGATTCTCATTTTACTCTTATCAGTACCGAATCCATTGCTACAAAGGTTACAAAAATACCAAGGTGAAATCGCTCTATGGGCTTTTTTGGCAGGACTATGGAATGTAGCTTGGTATGGTTTACAACACATGGGCGAATTTTGGGGAAATGCGGCATTAATCTCAGGCCTGTTGATGCTCTTTCACAGTTTGCCATTGCTTAACCCCACCTCTTGGCCTGAGCGTTTAAAACTTCCTATGTTAAAAATTCAGCAAGCGAGACTTCGATTTCCTCACCTTTTAAATGCTTCAGGAATAGCCGCTCTGGCCGCTTGCGCCTGTCTTTATGCTTACACTTTAATCATGCTAAACCTGAATGGTTAGCACCAAAAAAATACAATCGATAGAAAATATACCAACTGGACAAATTGATATAAATTTAACCCACAGCGTATATTTCAAATAAGTCTATAGATCGATGTTGTAATAACTAAAACTTTTAAGTAACCTTCACCCTTATTAAGAATCATTGTTATATACACCGAGGATACTATGAAAGCTAAGCCACGTTTCTTTAAAGCCGTTATTGGCACTTTGCTGTTAAGCGGCGCCGTTCAAGCGTCGGCTGCGGATCAAACTATTCTGAATACTTCTTACGACATCGCGCGTGAATTATTCGCTACCTATAACCCAACGTTCGAAAAACACTGGTTAGAAAAAACCGGGAAAACCATAGAAATCAAACAATCTCACGCAGGCTCTTCAAAACAAGCCAATGCCATTATGAACGGTTTGCAAGCAGACGTAGTGACATTCAACCAAGTCACTGACGTGCAAGTCTTGCATGACAAAGGCAAAATGATCCCTGCGGATTGGAAGAAAGAATTCCCCAACGCCAGTTCACCTTATTACTCAACAACGGCGTTTCTTGTTCGTAAAGGCAACCCAAAGAACATTCAAAGCTGGGGCGACCTAGCGCGTAAAGATGTGGCTTTAGTTTTCCCTAACCCTAAAACATCGGGTAATGGTCGTTACACTTACCTAGCCGCTTTCGGTTATGCGCAAAATACCTTTGGCAAAAACAACGAAACGAAAATCGATGAATTTCTAAGCACCTTCCTTAAAAACGTCTCTGTTTTTGATACGGGTGGCCGTGGCGCAACGACAACTTTCGTTGAGCGTGGCATAGGTGATGTATTGATTACCTTTGAATCGGAAGTCAACAATATCCGTAACCAGTACGGTGCAGATAAATATGAAGTAGTGGTGCCTAAAACCTCTATCTTGGCGGAATTCCCTGTGGCTGTTGTCGCGAAAAATGCGAAAAAGCACGGTACTGAAGAAGTGTCTCATGAGTATCTAAACTACTTGTACAGTGAAGCATCTCAACGTCTTCTTGCAGGTTTTAACTACCGCATCCATAACGATGTGGTAAAAGCAGAGTTTGCCGATAAGTTCCCAGAAGTGACATTGCTAACTGTAGAAGAGATTGCCGGTGGCTGGCCAAAAGCGACCAAAGAAATCTTCAAAAATGGCGGTAAACTGGATCAACTTCAACGCCGTTAATTGTTAGAATAGGTTATCAGAAAGCCGAACATGGTCAGTGTTCGGCTTTTTCCGTCTATTAAAAGAGAAGTAATCATGGCAACCAACCTTAGCGTCGACCACCCTCGTCCTCGCCATAAACGGGTATTACCCGGACTAGGCTTGAGTCTAGGCACCTCTTTGTTGTTTATCAGTTTGATCATGTTGCTGCCAATGGCAGGCTTGGTTATGCAAACCGCCGATATGGGTTGGGAACAATATTGGAGTGTTATCAGTGATGAACGTGTGGTTGCCAGTTACAAAGTCACCCTGTGGGCCGCATTCATTGCCTCTATTTTTAATGGCTTTTTAGGGTTGCTTTTAGCTTGGGTGTTAGTGCGTTACGAATTTCCCGGTCGTCGTATTTTAGACGCCCTTGTTGATTTACCTTTTGCGTTACCCACTGCAGTAGCAGGTATCACCTTAGCCACCTTATATGCACAAAATGGTTGGTATGGCTCAATACTAGAAAGTTTGGGCATTAAAGTTGCCTATACGCCTGTGGGCATTGTATTGGCGATGGCTTTTACCAGTATTCCCTTTGTCGTACGCACCGTTCAACCCGTATTAGAAGAACTCTCACCTGAAGAGGAAGAAGCGGGTATGACACTCGGCGCTTCCGATTGGGCGGTATTTCGTCGGGTAATATTCCCCGCCCTTTGGCCTGCATTAATGACAGGCGTGGCCTTGTCATTCACTCGAAGCTTAGGCGAGTTTGGCGCAGTGATCTTTATTGCTGGCAACATGCCTTATGTGAGTGAAATCACCTCATTAATGATCTTTGTGAGCTTACAAGAATTCGATTTCCCAGCGGCGAGCGCCATTGCCTCTGTGGTGTTAATGGCCTCTTTGGTGCTCTTGTTCGCAATTAACTTATGGCAAGCGCGTTATTTACGCCGCTTGCACGGACGCTAAGGAGCATCGCCATGTCTGGAAACAAACATAAAATGCGCGTGGGTGATAGCCCTTGGGTTCGACGAACGCTGATCGGCCTAACCCTATTTTTAACCTTTATCTTATTGGTCGTACCGCTGTTTAGCATTTTCCAACAAGCCTTTATGAAAGGGGCGGAACATTACTTTACCAGTTTGGTAGAGGCTGACACCTTACATGCTATTGGCTTAACCCTTGTTGTTGCTGCGTTAACCGTACCGATCAATTTAGTGTTCGGCGTGATGTTGGCATGGGCAGTCACACGTTTTGAATTCCCCGGTCGCAAAATTCTCATGACCTTATTGGACATTCCCTTTGCCATGTCGCCCGTGGTTGCCGGTCTGCTTTACCTTTTGCTATACGGCAACAATGGTTGGATAGGCTCATGGCTCTACGATCAAGACATTCAGCTAATGTTTGCTTGGCCGGGTATCGTTATGGTTACCGTATTCGTTACTTGCCCTTTTGTGGCCCGTGAATTGATTCCACTCATGCAGCAACAAGGCCGAGAAGATGAAGAAGCGGCGGTTATCCTAGGCGCATCAGGTTGGCAACTTTTCCGTAGAGTAACGCTACCAAACATCAAATGGGCACTGATCTACGGCGTAATATTAACCAATGCACGAGCCGTTGGTGAATTTGGTGCCGTGTCTGTGGTGTCGGGCAATATCCGTGGTGAAACCAATACCTTACCTCTGCATGTTCAATTGCAATACGAGGATTATCAAGCCGCCGCCGCGTTTGCCAGTGCATCATTGTTAGCCATGATCGCTCTTATTACCCTCCTGTTCAAAGCCTTTGTAGAGTGGCGTCAGGAACGAAGCTTAAAAATTGAATCCGATAAAGAAAAACAGGTGACACAATGAGTATTTTGATTGAAAACATCTCCAAACATTTTGGGCAGTTTCAAGCCTTGTCGCCTTTATCCTTAAATATCAACGAAGGCGAAATGATCGGTCTACTTGGGCCATCAGGTTCAGGTAAAACAACGCTACTGCGTATTATCGCAGGGCTCGAAGGCGCAGATACTGGGCGTATTCAGTTTGGTGATCGTGATGTCACCAACCTCCATGTACGTGATCGCCGTGTTGGCTTTGTCTTCCAAAACTATGCGCTTTTCCGTCATATGACGGTGGCAGATAACGTGGCATTTGGATTAGAAGTCCTACCACGTAAAGAACGCCCAAGCGCGACCGAAATCAAAAAACGCGTGATGCATTTATTGGATATGGTGCAACTGGCTCACCTCGCCAACCGCTTCCCATCCCAACTTTCTGGCGGTCAAAAACAACGTATCGCCTTAGCTCGCGCGCTAGCCACCCAACCAGAAGTATTATTATTGGATGAGCCATTCGGCGCTTTAGATGCAAAAGTACGTAAAGAACTACGCCGTTGGTTACGGGGTTTACATGATGAATTAGGCTTTACCAGCGTATTCGTTACCCACGACCAAGAAGAAGCCTTAGAATTATCCGATCGCGTTGTGGTCATGAGCAACGGACACATAGAGCAAATCGACCAACCGGGGGCTTTGTACGCATCACCAAACAGCCGTTTTGTGTTCGACTTCCTTGGCAACGTTAATGTCTTTGAAGGCCGCTTCGAAGAAGGGAAATGGCACAATGGCATA
Source organism: Marinomonas transparens (assembly GCF_016463975.1). Classification (GTDB taxonomy): domain Bacteria; phylum Pseudomonadota; class Gammaproteobacteria; order Pseudomonadales; family Marinomonadaceae; genus Marinomonas; species Marinomonas transparens. The sequence continues at coordinate 123,812 of NZ_JAEMNX010000009.1, forward strand.
GCCAACATTGAGCGACCAAACACGGCGGAACCAAAAGACGGTCAGCTATATATTCGCTCTCACGAGTTCTTTGTCTCACCAAGCCCTACCGACACAGCTTCTTTGCCACTTCGCATTATTGCGATTAATCCCATTGGTGCAGAAGTACGCTTAGAGTTAACGCCAATTGATTGGAACAGTAACGAGGTTTGGGAAATAGACCTGCCTCATAAGGCCTTTGATAAAAACTGCTTCGAGAAAGGCCAAACCGTCTATGTCACACCGAAAGCAGGCTACTTCTTTGCCGCGGATGCAGAAAAACCAATATTGTTAAATTGGGAACACTAAAGGAGACGTGATGCAGGCTGTTATTTTCGACATGGATGGGTTGTTGATTGATTCCGAGCCTTTCTGGAAACAAGCCGAGCGGCAGGTCTTTTCTTCTCTTGGTGTCAAAGTCACTCCCGCATTAGCGGAACTTACCGCTGCGATGACCACACGGCAAGTCACCGAATTTTGGTATGAACAACAGCCTTGGCAAAACACCTCACTGGCAGACGTAGAACAACAAGTGATTGAGCAAGTAAAATACCTTGTAGAAACACAAGGAGACGCCATGGCTGGTGTCCACGACTTACTGGCTCACTTGCAACAATCAGGAATCAAAATAGGCCTAGCGACCAACTCGCCAAAAACAATCATTCCCAGTGTTTTCAAGCGTTTAGAGATTGGGCATTATTTTCAAGCCTACACCTCAGCGGATGAAGTAGCACAAGGCAAACCCGCGCCCGATGTGTATAAACTCACGTTAGAAAAGCTCAATGCGAATGCTCAGCAATGCATCGCCTTTGAAGACTCCATTGGAGGAATAAAAGCCGCCTTAGCCGCCGGAATGCAGGTTATCGCTGTTCCCCACCCAGACGAATTCGATCACACCAAATTTGATCTAGCGTCTCACAAGTTAAAAAGCTTAGCTGACTTCGACCGCATTTAGGCCATACTCATTAGAACAAAATAAACAGTTTCAGGCTGCTACACCTGAAACTGCCATTGCGGCACAGCCATCTGCGCATGGTGAAGACGTATCAAATCCGCTTGATAAGCGGATTCTATATAAGGCTTGGCAGTTAAATCCGCAGGTTTCCCTTGAAACATCAATCGCCCATTATCCAACAACACAAGTCGGTCGCCATAAAGTGCCGCAAGGTTAATATCATGAATCACACACAATACAGCCAACCCTTTTGCCGACAAGGTTTTTAATAAACGCAGCACTCTTTGCTGCTGTTCAAGATCCAAGGCTGCTATGGGCTCATCTAACAATAAATAGCACCCAGAAAGATCATCATTGCCTGCCAATAATTGCACTAAGACTCTCGCCAATTGTGCTCTCTGCTGCTCACCACCAGATAAACTGTTGTAATCACGCTTCTGCATATTGGGCAAGCCAACATCCATTAGTGTTCTTTGTATTAACTCATCAGCCTGTTTCACACCTAAAGACCAAGGCGCTAACCCAAGCGAGACCACCTGCTCAACGGTAAAGTTAAAAACCATAGTCACCTGCTGAGTAAGAACGGCTCGTTTCTTGGCTAACGTCTCAATAGGGAACGCCGACAAGGGTTTGGCTTCTAATAAAATCTCTCCGGCATCCCCATGAACCGCCCCAGACAAACAAGACAACAAGGTGGATTTCCCTGCGCCATTCGGGCCAAGAACCATAAGTAACTCACCGGATTCTAGCGACATAGAAACGCAATCAAGCAGCAAATTTCCACCACGCGATAGAGACACATTATTCGCCTGTAGCATTAGCGTGATTCCTTAATATTGTTGATCAATAGCCATAAAAAGAATGGCCCACCAAGCAAGCTCGTCACTAAACCAACAGGCAGCTCAGCGGGAATCACCAATAAACGCGCCACAGTATCTGCTCCCGTTAATAGAGCTGCGCCTAATAGAGCCGAGCAAGGCACTACCAAACGATTATCGGAGCCAAAAAGTAACCTTACTAAATGGGGAACCATCAAACCGACAAAGCCAATCAGACCGGCAAACGCCACCGTGATACCAACACATAAAGCCACTACAGCCACAAGACGAAACTTAAAACGCTCAACGTTTAACCCAAGGTAACGGGCTTCCTCTTCACCTAAGAGCAATAAATTCAGATTCTTAGATTGGCGGAAAACATAGCCACAAATAGGTAACACCAAACTGGCCAACACAATCACATGTTCCCAACGAGCCCCACCTAAATTCCCCATAGACCAAAAACTCAGCGCCCTGAGTTGTTCATCATTACTCACATAAGTTAATAGACCCGTTGCCGCACCTGCCAAAGCATTGATAGCAATACCCGCCAGCAATAAATGCAAAACAGACACCTTTCCTTGATGCTTAGATAACGAAAAAATTAAGGCACAAGTACCGACCGCGCCAATAAACCCCGCACCACTTTGAAGGTACGATTTCGCCCACAAAGGCACAGCACCCAAAGCGGGTTGAAAAACGATTAAAACACCGACAAATACCGATGCTCCTGCTGACACACCTAATAAACCAGGGTCCGCTAATGGATTGCGAAAAAGTGCCTGCATTAAACTACCGGAAACCGCCAACGCCGCACCGACTAAAACGGCCATCAGCAAGCGTGGCAGCCTGACTGTCATTAATATTTGCTGATCTATGCTGCCGATTTTATCAAACAAAATCGCCGACCAAGACAAAGAATAAGCACCTTGTGTTAAGGCCATTGCCATCATTAACAACAGGGCACCCAGTAAAATGATATAGGGTGAACGAATATTCATGGTGTCCAATCGCTAAGTTGCTGTTGTAACGATTCAATAGCCTGCGGGGTACGAGGTCCCAAACCTAAAACCATCAAAGCATCCAAATCAACCAAACGTTTGGCCTTAGCCGCTGGCGTGATAGACAAACCTGGAAGAGACCAAATCGATGCCGCTCCAGCACGATCCAACCCTTGGGTGGTAACCACTATCGCATCAGGCTGAATCGCCAAAAGTGCTTCGGGGGTAAGCGTTTTATAGCCATTAATCTGCTCTGCGGCATTCACCGCGCCAGCCATTTTGAATAACGCATCTGGCGCGGTACCTTGTCCAGCGATCATGGGCGCGCCGTGCATCTGTAAAACAAACAACAAACGTGGAGGTCGACTCCAATGGGTAGGTGCCTGCAATCGAGAAAAAGAGGCATTTATTTCGGCGACCGCTTGTTGACCTTGAGCTTCTTTGTTCAGTGCTTTGGCAACCTGAGTGACTCGCTGCACAATACCCTGCTGGGAGTCATCACCATCGATGGATACTAGCTTAATACCGGCCTCCTGCAACTGAGCCAACACTTTCGCAGGGCCTGTGGCGGGTGTAATAAGCAAAACATCCGGCTTCATGCTCAAAACACCTTCTACAGACAAGGTTCTCTGATAACCAACTTTCGGAGTGTGGCTCGCAGCATCAGGGTAAATACTGCTGGTATCTGTGGCGACAAGCTGATCTTGCCCCTCTAATAAATAGACAATTTCTGTGACAATACCACCAATACTGATAATGCGTTCTTGAGCCATCAACAGCGGACTAAACAATACAATAAGGAATGCGAAATATCGCTTTTTAAGCAACATGCTCATTCTCCTCATCGTAAGAATGCGCCTTCACTTTATGCACGATATCGCGCCACTGAGGTAGCTCCGCTTCTCCGGGTTTACGGCGACCAAACAAGGTAATAATGGAATCCCCTTGCTTGTTAAAGGCCTCAATCGATGTGATCACGCCATCACTGCTAGGGCGCTCTATTACCCAAACTTGATCCACCAAATCGGTACGAAGATGTAAATTGAATCGTTCGTCTAATACATTGAACCAAGGCCCATGAGGCATCAGCTTTTGAATGGCACCGGTGTAAATTTGAATGCAACCAGAGTTACCGACAAAAATCATCACATCACTGCTTTCTTCCTGAACAAACTGTATTGCCTGAACAACGGCGTAGTGATGAATCTTGGTCGCCCATTCTGGACCTATCTGTTCCAATGCTTGAGTTCGAGATAATTTATGACGTTTCAACATGCCATGGTATTCATGAACATCCTTTAGCTCTGACCATTCTTTAGCAAAAAGCGCCGAATCAAAATCGGCTGGCAAAACCGGCGCTTCTGATTTAACCGTTTGTACTGGATCAAACTCAACGTCACCAACAGGAAGACGATACGCATCGACTAACTCCTCCCACGCCTGAACATTGGTTCTATCGGTTCGATAGATTTTATGCAGTGCCATGCCTTGTTTATTAAAAAACTGTAAGCTGTCTCGACCTTTTTCCGATACTAAAAAGCCTGCAAACCACTGACTCATAAAAAGACGTAAATCAATTTCAGGCGTTAGCACCAAGCCCATATTACCGCCGCCCATAAAACGCACATTGTTATAAATGCCATGGCATTCATGAACCACTTCATCATTACGAGTAATGGTCATCACATCACCCAAAGGCTCCAATGCACTTAATAAATCTTGAAATGGTGACTTTAATTGCCAAGTATCCACACCTTGTCGGCAAGCGACTAAAGCGCCTTCACTCACATTCAGTGTCTGCGCAAGATCACGCGCTCGGCTTTTTGGATTCTCTTCTATGGCCGCTTGATAGGCCTGATATAAATTGCTCATAACATACTCCAAAAGCCTGTAAGGTCAGACCTTACAAGCTTTATTTAGTCAAAAATTAGAATGAATTTTGTTAGAAGGTAACGGTGACATCGACACCAACATTGCGACCAGCACGAGTGTAACGCTGTAGGTTGGTATTATTTACAGCAAAAGGATTTAAAGATTGTACAGGTGTATTCACGGTTGCATGGCGAACATCACTCCATTTTTGGTATTCCTCATCAAGCAGATTAAATACACCGGCATTAATCGTCACAGAACCAGTCGGTTTGTAATAACCTGTCACATCAACCACTTGATAGCTCTCTGTCGCTTTCCACTGCTCATCAGTTGTGATGTCTGCTTTGTCTTTACCTGCACTAAAGGTCATGTTCAGTTGAGTACCCCACATTTTTGAAGGCGCGTCATAACCTAAACCAAATACAGCACTCAGCGGCGCAATACTATCTAGAGGCTTATGCTCTTTGGTATTTTCGCCTTCGGCATAAGCAATCGCCGAGTTCAACATCCAACCATCGCCTAGACCTTCAACAAGGTTAGAAAGATTCAGACTGCCTTTAAATTCAGCTCCTTTAATGACCACTCGATCAAGGTTTCTTTTAGTATATTTTCCACCAGCATATGGAGCCGCGTAATCCACAAGAACGCGAGATTGAATAAAGTCTTTATAATCCGTGTAGAAAAAAGCGAATTCAGCAATGCCATAATCATTTTGAGCGCGAGCTCCCACTTCAGTGAAAACACTGGTTTCCGCTTTTAAATCGGGATTTGGAACTTCAGCATACGCCATCCCTGGTCCAGCACTTCCTTCAAACAAGTAATACAAATCATCCAAATCTGGCGCCCTAAAGCCTTGACCATATTTTCCATACAGGTTAATTGCTGGGGTTAGTTCAAATTCTGCTCCTATTTGCGCGGTAAAAGCTTCACTACTACTGCTAGGATAGGCATCAAAATACTCATCACCCTTAGTACTGTATTGGTAACTATCGTAACGTAAAACAGGAACCAGCATCAGTTGCTCCGTTACAGTGACACCACCTTCGATATATGCCCCCACCACATCAGCATCCGCCAGCGGTGAAAACCGAGAAGTTCCAGAAGTACCTGTATCTCTATTTAAATTATCAAGAGAAGTTTGCTTGTAATTAAAACCATAGCGTAGATCTTGCTGACTAAAACCTTTAACAAAATCTGCTTTTAAATCGATCGACTCTTCTTCGTAATAACGATTAACAATGCTCGTACTCGCCGTACTTTCACGATAGGTTTTGTTAATGGTTTTAGTATTTTGATAATCCAGTTGCCATTTCACTTGATCATAGGCAGAGGTGGCCTGCTGATTCTCCCAAAATACACCAATGCGCTGGCGCTTATTAGTATCATCGGCGCGATGAAAATCATCATCTGCACCCTCTGAGTACAGATCAATAACCGAGCCTGCATTGTAGTACTCACCTACTACACCAATGCGGTTAGATTCATCTAATTGATATTGCGCTTTCGCTAAAATGTTATCGGATTCATTATCTTCTGGATCTACAGATTGCCTAGTAGCACCAACAGTTTGATCACTGCCAGCATCGCCATAATAGTTCTCTGTTTCATGGCCATCTCGATGTGTATATAACAATAGAGTTTCTAATTTGCCACTGCGATTCACTGCTGTAATGGTTTCACTCTGTTGATCCATAGCGCTACGGTAGCCCGCCTTGAATGAGAAAAAGCTATCGTCACCTTCTGGAGACAAAAAAGAACTCGGTTCTTTCGTTTGGTACTTGACTGCGCCGCCTAACGCACCACTTCCTGCCTGCGTATTGCCTCCTTTCAAAATAGTCACTTTTTCAAGTGAATCTAAATCCACTAAATTACGACCAGCACGTAAAAAAGTTGGTGTTGGTCTATAGGCATTGGCTTGATCCACACCATCTACCGTAATCTTGAGTCGATCTCCGTCTAGACCACGAATATTGACACTACTGATACCAAAACGTGCTGCCTGAGAAGCGTCTACGCCAGGTTCAAAACGCACTAGATCATCCAGATTCACTACCAAGTCCTGTTCCATGTCTTGTTGAGTAATTTCACTAACCGTGCTCACCCCATCAGAAGAAGTGTGTAGCTCTTTTTTCGCTTCAACTTGCAAGGTGGGCAGTTGCGTTTCATTGACTGCATCAGGAGCTGCCAAAGCGGAAGTGGAGGCAAATAAAATGGCACTCGCAATCAGGGTAAGAGGAGTTTCAAAGTAGGGGGTTCGCATAAAAGTTCTCTCGTCAAGCCTAAAATTAAATGATAATCAATATCAAATGTAAAGCGACATAATACCTAACTAAAAACACATGTAAACGATAACCATTAGCATTAGTTGCAAATAATTACATTTTGACTAGTCTAAAAGAAACTCAACACACTGTTGAAAGGCACAAAAAAGAGCGCCTATGCGCCCTAATTTGGTGGATGATTAACGACTAACTTATCAGAGTTTCATCAAGCTTTTGATATGACAAAAAGCCGCGCGGCCTAGTGCATCTATGTTGTAACCACCTTCCAATACCGAGACAACTCGACCCTGACAATGACGTTCAGCTACATCCATCAAAACATCAGTAATCCAAGTAAAGTCCGATTCACTCAGTCTAAGTTGCCCCATTGGGTCTTCTTTATGAGCATCAAACCCTGCAGAAATCATCACTAGCTGAGGTTTAAAAGACTCTAAAGCAGGCAGTAACTGTTCACTTATTATTGCTTTGAATTCTTGGCTGCCAGAACCCGCCTCAAGCGGCATATGGAGAATATTGTCATGGGAAGCCCCCGGATCACTATAGGGATAAAAAGGGTGTTGGTAACTGGACGCATAAAGTACTGTGGGATCAATTTTGAAAATGTCTTCGGTGCCGTTGCCATGGTGTACATCAAAATCGATAATAGCAACCCGCTCTAAGCCATATTGCCGAGTCGCATGACGAGCCCCAACAGCAATATTATTAAACAGGCAGAACCCCATGGCTTTGTCGTATTCTGCATGATGCCCCGGTGGACGAATCGCACAAAAAGCATTCTCTATGGTATCGCCCATGACCAAGTCCACTGCCTGAACCACTGAACCCGCAGCATAAAGCGCCGCATCGAGGGTATGAGCCATCATTAGGGTATCAGGCTCAAGCTCCACCTGCCCTTCTTCTGGAGCCCGCGCAAAGATAGAGTCCACATAGCTTTCATCATGGGTAGCGACAAGTTGATCACGGGTCGCTGGCTCAGCTTCCATACGTCGAATAAAGTCCATTAATTGACCCATAATAAGACGATTCTGAATAGCACCAAGCCGTTGTGGGGATTCAGGATGATCCTCTCCCATGTCATGTTTATCGCAATATGTATGTGTAATGTAGGCGGTTGTCATCTCATACCCCAAGAGTGGTTATTTTTTTCCCCTTTGACTGCGTCATATCAAGCCATGGAAATACAAAAACAGTCTACCCTACCATGGTCTACAATCCTTACACATAGAGAGCATGATATCTTGATAGTCAGTTTGTTAAGTATCCGCCTGAGGAGAACATCAAGTGAGCCAACATACATTACAATCATTACTCGCACCAAAATCCATGGTAGTGCTCACTGGCGAGGACGAACACGACCCTCTTATGCTAGCGTTAGTCGAAGCGTTGTCTCATGCTAAACGGCCCTGTCCTGTCAACTTGGTTGGCGTTGCTCCCCATACAAAAAATGCGAGCAATTTACCTTTCCCCCATGTTTCCTCTTTAAACAAACTAAATAACACGGCTGACCTAGCAATCCTCGCTGGTCCTTACCCTCACTCATCCATGGAAGAAATTATCACTGACTGTGGTGCCGCCAATATTGGCTCCCTATTGATGCTCACTTGGACAGACGAACCCAGCGCCAAATTACTCAAACTTCTACGCCAGCATAATGTACGCTTGTTGGGCCCCAACAGCTTTGGGGTTTGCCGTCCCAAACAAGGTGTCTTTGCTTGGTTAGGTTTAACTCACCCCTTACCAGGCCGTTTGGCACTCATGTCCCAATCTGGCACAGTTGCCAGTGCATTAGTCGATTGGGCGACATGGCAAGGTATTGGATTTTCTCAAGTGGTCTCCATGGGAACCCCTGTGGATGTGATGCCATCGCAAGTACTGGATTATTTATCCAACGATTTTGACAGTCAGGCAATCTTGATGTACCTGCAAAAAATCGGTCGTCCAACGCGTTTTTTAAGCAGTTTACGCGCTACGGGGCGCAGCAAACCGGTGGCCGTGGTAACAGAGCATTCAATGGGGGCAGATGAGCGCGTACTCGACGCGGCCTTAAGCCGTACTGGTGCGGTTCGTGGTCGTCGACTCAATGACCTTATCGCCGCAGCATCCGTGATGACCAATGCGCGACGCGTAAAAGAAGGTTCCTTGTTGATTATTGGTAATGGTGCAGGCCCTGGAGAGCTCGCCGCCCAGCGAGCAAAAGAATTAAACATCGATCTACTTTCTCCAGAAGGCGAGCTACATGACCAGTTAGAAGCCATCATGGCAGGACGAGGCGGCATAGGCCCAGTTACGACAGTGTGGGCAAGTTGCGCCACAGATCTATTTATTGATCTGGCAAAAACCGCATTAAATAGCGAACAATGCGGCGCAGTCTTACTCACCCTAAGCCCTACTGCTTTTATCGATGTCGATTCGCTCTACGACCTGATTAGTAAGTTACATAAAACACAGAAGAAACTCGTTCTAGTCTGTTTATTGGGCGGGGGCAATATGACCAGTATGCGTACTCGAATCAATGAAGCAGGTATTCCAACCTTTCGTACGCCAGAAACCGCCATTGAAGGTTTTCAGTTTTTAGTACAATTCCAGCGTAACCAGCTACTCGCAAAACAAGCACCAGACAGCCATGCTTTTCGTTTTAAAATTGATGTTTCACACGCTACGAATGCCCTTAATCAGTTACGCAAGGAAGGCAAAAAAACACCTTCAGGTGAAGATCTACGGGGTATCTTTGAACTATTTCATATCCGTTTAACCTCGCGTCGTCAGGCCTCTAACCTGTTATCAGCTCCCATTCATCTACGCGTTTTCCAAGATGCGATTTTTGGCCCAGCCATTGGGCTTTCACTAGAAGGGGCACAACAACACAAGCAAGCAGAGGCTGTTGCCCTGCCACCACTCAATACCATATTGGCTAAAGACCTAATTCATCGCGCTTTCCCTAATATGGCGTCTTTTGAGCTGGAAAAACTATTGCGTAATCTATCGACCTTAGTCTGTGAACTGCCCGAAATTGAGTATTTGAAATTATCGGATGTACGCATTCACGAAAGTGGTAGCTGCTATGCGGAGGTTTCCTCTTCACTACGCGATTGTTCAAAAATGAGTCGTTATGAACACCTGGCCATTCACCCTTATCCACGCCAATGGGTCTCTGAGTTAGTTTTGAAAAACAGCGAAGTCGTCACAATACGCCCTGTTCTACCGAGGGATTCTGGTATTTTAGCCAACTTCGTACGCAGCATGTCCCATGAAACCCGCTACTTCCGATTTATCTCTAATATCAGTGAACTGACACCCAGAATGCTGGCAAGTATGTCTCATATCGACTACGACAGGGAAATGGCGCTGCTTGCTGTGCTAGAACGTAATGGGCAAGACTTGCTCATAGGTACAGCGCGCTACATAGATAACTTTGACGACCAAAGTTGTGAATTTGCCGTGGTGCTAGGAGACGAATTCCAAGGCCTAGGCTTGGCCTCCTATCTAATGCGCCAACTGTTCCGTGTGGCAAGCGACAAAGGCATTCGCGTCATGAAAGGCATAGTTCTGGCAGAAAACAAACGCATGCTCGACTTCTGCCAGCATCTCGGTTTTAATATTCGACGGGATGAAGACGACTTCGGACAAATGATCGCCACCATCAAACTCACCCCAGCATTACTCAAAAATGTCGAAGCTAAAATGCACAAAACGTAACTAAAGCCATCTCACAAGATGGCCTTTTCTCGTTAAGCGAGGTTTTCAGGGCCGAAGGAAAAGGGTAAGAGCTCATCCAAGGATAGCGTCTTTCGCACCCCTTCAGGACCACAAATATGAATCATGGTATCCACAGAGGAAAACTCCCGAATACGCTGACGGCAACCGCCGCAAGGGGTGACCAGCTGATCGCCTTCACCCATCACATAAATGGCTTTAATCTTTGTTTCACCATCTCTTACCATGGAAGCAATCGCGCCAGCCTCGGCACAAGTCCCTTCTGGGTAAGAAGCATTTTCGACATTACAGCCAGAATAATGCTTACCACTGGCTGTCACAATCGCAGCCCCCACTGTAAAGCGTGAATAAGGCACATAGGCCTTGCCCATGGCTTCTTTGGCGAGTTCAAACAATACGCCATCATTCACTTCCGACATACTATTCTCGCTCTTTGACGTAGGGACGACCAACCGCTTTCGGTCCAACCGCTTTGCCAATAAAACCAGCAAGTAACAAGACAGTTAACACATAAGGCAAGACTTCAATAGCCTGTACCGGCACTTCACCAATACCGGGAAGCTCAACCCCTTGCAAACGCACTGCTACCGCATCTAAGAAGCCAAACAGCAAACAAGCCAACAACACAGGGACTGGACGCCATTTACCAAAAATAAGTGCTGCCAATGCCATATAGCCTTTGCCTGCACTCATGTCTTTCAAAAAGCCTGCGTTATGGGCAGTCGATAAATAAGCACCAGCAATACCACACAAGATGCCACAAATAATTAAGGCACGATAGCGAATGAAGGCGACAGAAATACCTGCCGTGTCCACCGCTTGAGGATTTTCACCTACAGCACGAAGACGTAAACCAAAGCGGGTTTTGTAAATCACCCAATAGGTCACTGGTACCATGGCGAAAGCAAGATATACCAAGATATTGTGACCACTTAACAAGTTAGAATAAATCTGCCCAATAACAGGAACGCTTGCTAAAGCGTCGGCAAACGGCAAGGTAATATCCGTAAAACGAGCATCACCAGATAGAGCAGGCGTTTGCCCCCCCATACTGAACCAATCCAGACCTAAGGTGACAGTCAAACCTGCCACCACGGTATTAATCGCCACACCAGAAACAATATGGTCGCCACGGTGTGTAATACAAGCAAAGCCATGGATCATCGCCAAGCCAACGGAGGCTAAAATACCGAAGCACAAACCTATCCAAGCGGATCCATACACTGCCGCACCTGCCGCTGCAGCAAAGGCGCTACCTAGAATCTTACCTTCTAGACCAATATCGACAATACCTGAGCGCTCAGCGTACAGTCCTGCCAACGCCGCTAAAATAAGAGGCGTAGAAACCCGTAATGTGGCATCTAGCATAAGTATCAATGTTTCAAACATATTCTTCCCCTATGCCACCGCTCTGCGAATGAAAAAACCTTCGATGCGATCTTTAAACATATGCTCAAGCGCTCCCGAGAATAAAATGACCAAACCTTGAATCACGACCACAATTTCTGGCGTAATATTAGGCAACTCAAATGCCAACTCAGCACCACCTTGATACAGGGCACCAAACAAGATAGCCGCCAACACAATACCAATCGGATGGTTACGCCCCATTAGAGACACTGCAATTCCAGCAAAACCATAACCAGCGGTAAAGTTAAGCAGCAGACTATGGTTAACGCCCATAATTTCATTAATGCCAACAAAACCCGCCAAACCACCTGAAATCAACATCACCCAAATCGTTACTTTTGCGGTGTCAATACCAGCATAACTCGCTGCTGTTGCACTGGTGCCCAAGGTACGTAATTGATAGCCCCAGCGGGTATGCCAGATTAGTCCCCATACTAAGACACAGCAGACCAAAGCAATAACAAAGGCAAAATTAAGCGGTGAGCTGCCAATATCTATACCTAACGGCAAGAAAAAATCATGCAAGTAAGGCAGCCAAGCGCTCTCTTCGAACGTTCGACTGTTCGGTGCCATGCGTCCATCTTCCTTTAGCCAATTTACAATTAAGTAAACCATCAAAGAAGAAGCAATAAAGTTAAACATGATGGTGGTAATAACAATGTGACTGCCACGACGTGCTTGCAAGTAGGCTGGAATATAGGCCCATGCGGCACCAAATACGCCAGCACCAATAATTGCCAAGGGAGCAATCACATAAAATGGCATGGTTTTATCAAGCGCTAAACACACTAGACCAACCCCCAAACCACCAATATAAGCCTGACCTTCTCCACCTATATTGAACAATCCCGCTTTAAAGGCGACGGAAACCGCTAATCCGGTGAAAATGAAGTTAGTTGCATAGTAAAGGGTATAACCAATGCCTTCGTCATAACCGAAAGCGCCATAAATAAGGTAGCCAGCGGCTTCTATTGGGTCTTCACCTATGGCGAGAATCACTAAACCCGAAACCAAAAAAGCCAACATAATATTAATGAAAGGGATCAGCGCAACATTGACCCAAACTGGAACTTTAGGCTGGCTCATGCTGACTCCCCTTCTTGTAACGCTTGTTCTGATAACTCTTCGTTGTAAGCATTTGCCATCATTAAGCCAAGCGTACGTTCATCCGCGTCTTTTATGTCTAATTCGCCCACTATCGCACCATCGAACATCACAATAATGCGATCACTCAACGCCATAATCTCATCCAATTCAACCGAGACCAGTAAGATTGCTTTACCAGCAACGCAAAGTTTTACAATTTGTTCGTGTATATTTTCTATCGCCCCAATATCAACGCCTCGGGTCGGCTGCCCAATCAGCAAGACATCTGGGTTCTGTTCTACTTCGCGAGCAATGACAATTTTTTGTTGGTTACCACCAGAGAAGTTGGCGGTTTTCAAATGAGGATTAGGGGGACGTACATCCCATCCTGCCATACGTCGACTACATTCATCGACCATCACCTTGCGGTTCATCAGGACTTTGCCATTATAAGCGTCGGAATTGTGGTAACCCAACACAGCGGCTTCATAGGCTTCAAACCCTGTGACCAGTCCCATTTTATGGCGATCTTCTGGTACATGGGCCATTTTCAGATCACGCATTTGCGCGGCATTTTTAGGCGCTTTGGCATTAATCAGTGTATCGCCGAATTGAATTTCACCCGATGTCATGGGAGTAATGCCAGAAAGCACATTGAGCAGTTCACTTTGCCCATTACCCGACACCCCCGCAATACCAACAATTTCACCGGCCCGCAGGTCCAAGCTAACATTCTTGAGTCGCTCGACCCCTTGCCCATCAACAAAACAAAGGTTTTTTGCAGACAATACCGTTTCTGTTGGCGCGGCCACTTCTTTAGACACTTGCAGACGTACTTTTTTGCCAACCATCAACTCGGCAAGTTCTTCTTTATCCGTTTTCGCCGTTTCACGATGGGCAACCATTTCCCCTTGGCGCATCACAGAAACATTATCCGTGGAAGCCAAGATCTCACGTAACTTATGAGTGATTAATAATACGGTCACGCCCTGCTCTTTTAGGGCTTTTAAGATACGGAATAAATGATCCGCTTCTTGAGGGGTAAGCACGCCAGTAGGCTCATCCAAAATCAAAATACGTGCGCCACGATAAAGGGCTTTCAGTATTTCGACACGTTGCTGTAAACCAACAGGAAGTTCTTCCACTATTGCGTCTACATCAATATCCAAACTGTATTCTTGCGCCAAGCGTTGTAGTTCAACCCGTGCGGCGTCCATTCCTTGTTTTAATAACGCACCACCTTCAGCACCCAGTACAACATTCTCTAGCACGGTAAAGTTTTCCACCAACATGAAATGCTGGTGCACCATACCAATACCCGAATCAATGGCATCTTGAGAAGTACGAATATCGACTCGTTTGCTATCTACTTCAATATAACCCGTATCGGCTTCATAAAAGCCATAGATGATACTCATTAAGGTAGATTTACCCGCACCGTTTTCACCTATGATGCCGTGAATCGTGCCAGCTTCAACTTGCAGGCAAATATCTTTGTTGGCCTGAACCGCCCCAAAGCGTTTGCTGATATCTCGCAATTCAATTGCGTATGGCGTTGCATTATTTGTCATATCTAAAGTAATTCGTCTGAGTTAAATGGAACGCTCTTAGTGTCTCTAAATGAGTCAGAGCACTCAGTGTGTTTTTTGTTACCACGGTTATTTCATCGCGATAGCATTCAATATCAAAACATCAAGGCAAAAAAAACAGCTGCCCACTAAACGCCAACAGCTGTTTGATTATGCAACTTAGTAATTACAAGTATTGTCTGACATGTAATCATGTACTTTGATATCACCGCTGACAATCTTAGCGCTGATGTCTTTCATCTTCGCTTTCATATCGTCAGTAATGAGGTTCGCGTTGTTATCATCCAGCGCCCAATCTACACCACCCTCAGCAAGACCAAGAACCATGAAACCCGGCTTCCAAGTGCCAGTTTGTGCTGCTTCATAAGCGTTATAAGCCGCTTGATCAACACGTTTAACCATAGACGTTAGCATGGTGCCAGGTTGTATATGGTTTTGGTTAGAATCCACACCAATTGCTAGTTTACCGCTATCTTTTGCAGCTTGATAAACACCAATACCGGTACCACCTGCGGCAGCAAATACTACGTCAGCACCTTGAGAGAACTGGCTTTTAGCAAGCTCAGAACCTTTTGTTGGGTCATTAAATGCCGCCCCCGTAGACCCCGTCATATTCTGAATTACTGTCGCATCAGCCGTGATGTATTTAGCACCTTGCTCGTAACCACAACCAAAGCGACGAATAAGTGGAATGTCCATACCACCAACGAAACCAACAGTATGAGTCGTCGATTTCATTGCCGCCAAAGCGCCCACTAGGAAAGAGCCTTCTTGCTCTTTAAAGACAATGGATTGAACGTTAGGAAGGTCGATGACACCATCAATGATGCTGAAATGAATATTAGGGAAATCTTTCGCTACTTTTTCAACCGCTGAGGTCATTGAAAAACCAACCGCAACGATAGGTGAATAACCTCGTTTCGCTAAACGGCGTAGGCCTTGTTCAACCTGAGCTTCGTTCTTCGGCTCAAATTCACGCACTTGGATACTCGTATCCGCTGTATAGCGCTTAATGCCGTTATAAACCCCTTCGTTGAAGGACTTATCAAACTTACCTGCTTGGTCATAAACAACTGCTGGTTTAATGTCTGCTGCTTGAGCTATGCTCGCCGAGATAGCTAGCGCCGTAACAGACGCAAGAAAAATACCTTTCATTCCAATTCCTCTTGTGGTTTTTTTAATTATATTCGGACAGATAATGAATCTTGCCCAAGTGGTCAAAAATAAACTTATTCACGCCATAGCGCAATGCTACACTAAATTATTAGTGTGAACATTCTAGTGCATTTTGCTTGAAAAGCAGATGAAAAAAGAGCTCTTATCGCAATTTTAATGGCCTAAAATAACCTGCAATTGTTATGCCGGACATAGGCAAACGACTCATATCTGCTCTAAGTTTGGCAATTAACACAATAAACCGTACTACGCTGAGCCTGTCGAATCTCTTTCAGTGTCGAGCCACACACAGTACAAGGCTTATCTGCTCGTCCATAGACGGTTAGCTCTTGCTTGAAATACCCAGGCTTACCATCACCGCCTACAAAATCTTTCAAGGTAGTACCGCCCTGTTTAATGGCAGCAGCAAGTACCGCTTTAATGCATTCCACCAAACGCCTCATGCGAGCTTTACTGATATTACCCGCCATACGAGTAGGCCGAATACCTGCTTTAAATAAGGCTTCATTTGCATAAATATTGCCTACGCCTACCACAACCTTGCTATCCATAATGAAGGTTTTAATCGGCACTTTACGGCCTTTAGCACGAGCATAAAGTTGCTCAACATTAAACAAGTCCGATAAAGGTTCGGGGCCAAGGTGTTTAATTAAATCATGTTGATGCCAATCATCGGTCGTCCACAAAATAGCACCAAAACGACGCGGGTCTGTGTACCTTAACCAAGGACCATCGCCCTCAAAACAGAAATCCACATGGTCGTGAAAGAGGGGCGGTGTATCAACTGGTACAAAATACAAACTGCCAGACATACCAAGATGAATAATTAATGTCCCTTTAGCAGTATGAATACCTATGTACTTGCCACGACGAGATAAATGAGTGACTTCCTGACCGACCACATCCGCAGTCAATTCAGGAGTAATGAGCCAGCGCAATTGCGGCTGACGAATATCAACCTGTGCAAGTGTGCGGCCAACAAGATGCGACTCGATACCGCGTAACGTGGTTTCCACTTCTGGCAATTCAGGCATAAGCCACCTCAAAATTAACTAAACAGTCACAAACGATACGGATCAAATAAGCAAATAGCTTCTTTTAGATACAAAAAAACCGACTCAATGAGCCGGCTCTTTTTATAAGAATCGAAAATTATTTAATTTTCGCTTCTTTGTACATAACGTGCTTACGTACAACAGGATCAAACTTTTTCATTTCAAGTTTATCCGGAGTATTTCGCTTGTTCTTGTCAGTTGTGTAAAAGTGACCAGTACCAGCAGAAGATACCATGCGAATTAAATCGCGAGCGCCTTTAGAAGCCATGATTCAGATCCTTATACTTTTTCGCCGTTGGCACGCATTTCAGTAAGAACTGTTTCGATGCCTTTTTTATCGATAATACGCATACCTTTAGAAGATACACGTAAACGGATGTAGCGGTTTTCACCTTCGACCCAAAAACGGTGCCAATGAAGGTTAGGAAGAAAACGACGCTTAGTACGACGCTTTGAGTGAGAAACGTTATTACCTGTAACAGGACGCTTCCCAGTAACTTGACATACGCGAGACATAATTAAATACCTTTTGCTATCCAGAAAGATTATTGGAAGTGTTTCACTTCCTCAGGCGGAGCATGATTCCTTATGAATCAAAAAAATCCCATACCGAGGATATAGCGGCGCGCATTTTCCCATACCCACACCTATTGAGCAACCTTATTGTTAAAAAAATGATCAATAAATGAATCTGAATAAAACCATAGTGACACTCCTTATCGAAACTACCGCCTACCTCTTCGGAGCATCACTATGGTCCCTACAAACAGATTTGGTAATAAATAATTTGAGTCAAAATAATGCCTCAGACACCTACACTTCGACAGCCACTACTTTCTTATGGGAAAACTTGACTAACCCCAGCGCAAAAACCATCCCTAAGAACACACAAGTAATACCAACCACCTCTACCCAAGTAACAACTTCATTTAAAATCAACACACCTAACACAATAGCAAAAGGCGGAACCAAAGCCGCAAAAACAGAACCTTTCGCCGCCCCCAGTAAAGAAACACTTTTCGAATAACAATAAAGAGCACAAATGGCGACCAATACGCCTTGAAAAACACCCTGTAGCAACAAGGTAGAAATCGGTATATTCGAAAAAAAAGACTCCTGACTAAAAGCCGCAAGCGGCACACAAGCCACACCCGATACAACAGAAACCATTGCGGTTGCCACCCAAGAGTTGAGTTTCCAGTATTTACTTAACAAGGTAAAACTGGCCCATAAGGCACCACAACCAACAAACATAAGATCACCGATTAAAACCTGACGACTCGTCAGAGCAAGACTATGCCAACCCACAATAAATACGCCCGCGACTATCATTAATACGCCCAGCAAACGCTGGCGAGTCAGCTTTTCCGATAATAGATAAACGCTGCCTAACGTTGAAAACACCAACATACAGCTGGGAGCGATAATGCCAAAATGCGCACTCGAAGAAAGACTCATGCCATTCACCGCCAACAATACATAGGGCATCCCAGCCCCAATTGCTAAAGCAACACCTTTAGTGCAAAGAGACGACAGTGATGCTGAGTGATAAAACAGCACGGGCAAGAGAATCAAACCGGACACACCAAAGCGCAAGATCGTTATTTCAACCGAAGTAATACTTTGAATTTGGGCAAGTTTCGAGATAACAGGCCAACTTCCCCAAATAAAAGAGGCAACCAAGCCCATACAAATACCCAGTACTACTTCTTTGTTTTTCATTGTGGCCATCTCCCTAATGTTTATCCGTATTGGATTTCTTCCATTTTAGGAGCACACTAATAACGAAGCGCAGCAAAATACACTTCAAAATGCACACTTACTGCGCAAAACAACCATCTAAGAGGTTTTTCCCCATATGGATTCATTTGATCACCAAATATTGAAAATGATGCAAACCAGCACCCGACGCACCACAGAAGAAATAGGGCAAGAAATCGGACTTTCAGCAACGGCAGTGCAAAGGCGCTTAAAAGCACTGCGAGAATCTGGCGTGATCGAAAAAGAAATCGCCGTACTCAACCCCTCCGAACTAGGCGGTCACATACTAGTGATTGTCGAAGTTATGCTAGTACAAGGGGGAAACGCCACGGTAAACAACTTCAAGAAGAAAGCAAAAAACTACCCTGAAGTGCAGCAATGCTACTATGTCACTGGAGAAAACGACTTTATTTTAGTCATTGCGGCGAAAAGCATGCAAAGGTACGACATTATCACTCAAGAGCTGTTTTTGGATGATAAAAGCATCTTCAAATTTAACTCCAATGTTGTCATGGGTAATGTCAAAGTCGGCTTAGAAATCCCGCTTCCTTAACAACCCTATGATGCTATTTGAGCGTTTCAGTAAAAGCCTGTTCTATAAGCTCGGCCAATTCGGCATGGATATCCGCTCGTGTCCGACGACCACCCTCGTCACAAAGTAAATAGTTTCACCTATTTGCTTTAAAAATGCCTTAGCAGACGCTTTGCATTCAGGTAAGAAGCTAAAATGGGTTGCCTCCGATACATAATCCAATCGTCCATTCATGACAGTCTCGGATAGAACACTGGAAGCGACTGAAACAGGAACCGTTTTAGGCTCACCAAGGTTAATAAAGCGCATAGGAATAGAAATGGTGCGTAGACTTTGCGCATCAAAAGCTTGCGCAACAGATGGATCAACCAATACCGCAGATTTAACCAGCGAAAAGCCAAGTACACCAATGCGCTCACTATCAATATTTTACCTACAGCGTATTAGCACTGCAAAAGCCCCATCTCTGCCAGTGATACTGGCGAGCCATCCCCGACGACGAAGTGATCCAACAAGCGGACGTCAATAAGATCTAATGCCTGCTTTATTTTTCCTGTGATACTGATATCAGCCTGACTTGGCTCAGCGATACCGCTGGGATGATTATGAGCGAGAATCACCGCTGCTGCGTTGTGTTTCAAAGCGGCTTTTACCACTTCACGCGGATGAACAGCGGCGGAGTCTATGGTACCCATAAAGAGCTCTTGATAACGAATCAGTCGATGTTGGGTATCTAAAAATAAAACAGCAAAAACCTCTCGCTGGGAATGACGTAGTTGTGCTGAAAGGTAGGTTCGAACGTGCTGAGCACTAGTGAAAATAGTTTCTCGCATCAATTGTTCTTGCTGATGGCGCTTGGACATTTCCAATACCGCTTGTAGCTGGGTATATTTTGCGTCGCCTAAACCAAAGCCTTGGCAGAATTCTTCTCGACTGGAAGACATCAGGGAACGTAATCCACCAAAATGTGTCAACACTCGGCGGGCTAGCTCTACTGCACTTAAGCCTTGGGTACCCGTACGTAAAAAAATAGCCAATAATTCAGCATCACTTAAGGCACTAGCGCCTTGGTGAATGAGTTTTTCGCGAGGTCTTTCTTGTGCTGGCCAATGTTTAATGCTCATGATCTACTCCTTGATCCATGATAATCTTGCCCTAGGTTAATCAAGCAAGAAATTAAGAGGCATCCTGCCTCAGCTATTAGTTAACGGTTCTAACACCATATCGATCACAGCTCGAATTGAGAAGTTTTTTATGTCAAACCTAGTTCAAAAACGCATTTTATTAGGGATTACAGGCGGCATTGCGGCCTATAAAAGTATCGAGCTGATTCGTCTACTTACCAAAGCGGGCGCAGAGGTTCAAGTCGTATTAACTGATGGCGCAAAAGCCTTCGTGACTGAAATGACTCTACAAGCCATTTCTGGGCATCCAGTACGCAGCACTTTATTAGACCCTAATGCCGAGGCAGGTATGGGACATATTGAATTAGCAAAGTGGGCCGATTTAATCGTCATCGCGCCAGCGTCCGCTGATTTTATCGCCCGTTATGCGCAAGGCATGGCAAACGATTTACTAAGCACCCTATGCCTTGCTACCGAATCGCCAGTACTACTTGCTCCAGCGATGAACCAAGCCATGTGGCGTCACCCTGCCACTCAAGCCAATGCCAAATTACTTGCAGAACGTGACGTGCTAAACATAGGCCCAGCGGATGGCGCGCAAGCTTGTGGCGATATTGGCCCGGGACGTATGAGCGAGCCAACGGATATTTTTGACACCATTACAGCACACTTTGAGCAAACCGCTATTAAACAAGATCTAACTGGGCAACATTGGGTCATTACCGCAGGCCCAACCATGGAAGCCATCGACCCCGTTCGCTACATCAGCAACCATAGCTCTGGAAAAATGGGTTATGCCCTTGCCACTGCCGCACAGGCCCGCGGAGCGTCCGTCACACTCATCAGTGGGCCAGTGCAATGCGCTGCCCCACACGGTGTTAACCTAGTTTCCGTTAAAAGCGCTGATGAAATGCTCGCGGCTTGTGAAAGCAATATGACTCAGCAAGCGGATGTCTTTATTGGCGCGGCGGCCGTTGCCGACTTCAAAATGAAAACAGCAACAGACCAAAAAATGAAGAAACAATCAGATAGCGATGAAATCCAACTCACTCTAGTAAAAAACCCAGATATCATCGCCACCCTGACCCAGAAAAAGCGAGCCAAATACATGGTCGGATTTGCCGCAGAAACCCAAAAGGTCGTTGAATACGCCAAAGGTAAGCTGGTTAAAAAAGGCCTAGATATCATTATCGCCAACGATGTCTCTCGCACCGACATTGGCTTTAATCAAGACCAGAATCAGGTCACAGTAATTACCAAAGACAATACCTGGTCACCCAGTAAAGCAGCAAAAAAAGAGTTAGCCACACAGCTGGTTAGCTTCATTTATGAATACACTGCATCCACACCCTCAACGAATTAAGAGATAAAAAAGACAATGAAACAAGCCATACAGCTCAAAATACTCAGTGACAAAATCGGTAAAGAGATTCCATTACCTACCTATGCGACAGAAGGTTCTGCTGGCCTAGACCTTCGTGCCTGCCTAGATACTGCCATCGACCTTGCTCCGGGCGAAACGACTTTACTGCCAACCGGCCTTTCCATTTACATCCAAGATACAAATTTTGCCGCAACAATTTTACCTCGCTCTGGCTTAGGCCATAAGCACGGTATCGTTTTAGGCAACCTAGTTGGCCTGATTGATTCCGATTATCAAGGTGAGTTAATGGTGTCCTGTTGGAACCGTGGCAATACCAGCTTTACGATTGAGCCCGGCGAACGGGTAGCGCAGCTTGTATTATTGCCTGTTGTTCAAGCCGAATTTAATATCGTCACTGAATTCGAACAAACTGAACGAGGCGAAGGTGGTTTTGGCCACACAGGTACAAAATAAGCCCTCCTCACTAGATATGCAAAACAGGAAAAAGGTGAATTTATTTCACCTTTTTCCTGTTACATACAAGATTCCCTCACCCTTATTAAATATCTAAGATCTAATTTGCTTCTAGATGCCTTAAGTTCGTCATTTTCTTATAATCTCCTATAGTTAATCCGCTGAGTTCACGTTATTATTTTAGACATTAGTGGTTGCTTACACTCGTTGTTTACCTTGTACTGTCATCGTTTCGCCACAGCAGCCTAGTATTCTATTTTGAGATGGCGCTTTTATCAGTCACTCAATATTACCTAGCTCAATAGGTAATCTCTTTTTTGTTTTCAGGAGTAAATAACCCGTGGCTCTTTCACGTGAATCCGCTTTCGATGTTGCTACCGTATTAAGTGAGTCGCTTCCTTATATTCAACGCTATGCCGGTAAAACGATTGTCATAAAGTATGGTGGTAACGCCATGACAGATGAGAGCTTGCAAGCCAGTTTTGCCCGTGACATCGTATTAATGAAAGCCGTTGGCATTAATCCAATCGTTGTGCATGGCGGCGGGCCACAAATTGGTGACATGCTGACAAAGCTCAATATCGAATCAAACTTCATCAATGGTATGCGTGTTACTGACACGGCCACTATGGATGTGGTGGAGATGGTATTAGGTGGCCAAGTTAATAAAGAAATCGTCAATTTAATCTGTGAGGCCGGTGGTAAAGCCATAGGCATTACCGGTAAAGACAGCCGCTTCATTAAAGCTAAAAAGCTGTTTGTGAAGCATCAAGCCGAAGGCATGAATGCTCCAGAACAGGTTGATATTGGTCATGTAGGCGAAGTGTCTCATATCGACACGAGTATTTTAAAGGTTCTAGAAAACAGTGATTTAATTCCTGTCATTGCCCCAATTGGAGTCGATGATGAAGGTCATTCCTACAATATCAATGCAGACCTGGTTGCTGGTAAAGTGGCTGAAGCAGTAGGTGCAGAGAAACTTATGCTGCTCACTAATATTTCGGGTGTGCAGGATAAGTCAGGCAAGGTTCTAACGGGATTAAGTACCGCTCAAGTAGATGCCCTAATTGCTGACGGCACGATTTATGGCGGCATGCTACCGAAAATCAGTTGTGCCTTGTCTGCCGTCAATGCAGGCGTTACCAGCGCTATTATTATTGATGGCCGTGTACCGCATGCCACTCTACTGGAAATATTAACGGACAAAGGTGTTGGTACGCTGATATCAAATACGCCAGCAGCGAAATAACATAAACAAGGCTATGATGCTTTTTGTCTATAACAAGCGCATCATAGCTGACATATCGGGTTAAAACTGGGTACACCAATGACTAACAAAAAAACCGATCGCCGCACACAAATTTTGCAAGCCTTGGCACAAATGCTCGAAAGCAGTCCGGGGGCACGTATTACAACGGCCGCCTTGGCTAAACAAGTTGGTGTATCTGAAGCGGCACTGTATCGTCACTTCCCAAGCAAGGCAAAAATGTTTGAAGGACTCATTGAGTTTATCGAAGAGTCTTTATTTTCTCGCATTCATCGCATTGTACAAGATGAAAGCGACGTCATGGTACGCATTGAAATGATGCTGACCTTAGTCGTAGGGTTCGCTGATAGTAACCCGGGGATGTGTCGCTTACTCACTGCTGATGCTTTAGCTGGCGAAACAGAGCGCTTACGTGTTCGCATCGCCCAATTGTTTGACCGTATCGAAACTCAGTTAAAGCAGGTCATCCGCGAAGCAGATTTAAAACAGGGTTTACGTCCAGCGATGGGAGTTGCACCTTGTGCTAATTTCTTAATGGCTGTGCTGGAAGGAAAAATTCGCCACTATGTTCGCAGCGAATTTAAAGTGAAAGCCAGCGCAAACTGGTCTGAACAATGGGCCGTGTTGGCACAAAACTTGATGTTAAATCGCTAGGGACTAAATAACACTAGCCCCTGACGAAGTATTTAGATGCCGTATTTTTCACGGTAAGCTTTAACCGCATCTAGATGTTCTGCGAGCTCAGGCGTTGCCTGTTCCGCTAAATACGTCATGATGTCATTTAAAGAGACAATACTAATAACAGGCATATTGAAGTCACGTTCGACTTCCTGAATGGCAGATAACTCGCCTTGGCCACGTTCTTGACGATCTAAGGCAATAAGTACGCCGGCAGGTGCCGCATGCGCAGCTTGGATAATAGCCATAACTTCTCGAATGGCTGTTCCTGCGGTAATAACGTCATCAATAATCATGACGTTACCAGCCAAAGGCGCACCAACAAGAGAACCGCCTTCACCGTGAGCTTTTGCTTCTTTACGGTTGAAAACGTATGGTGTGTCTACATTATGATGGTCATATAAAGCAACCGCCGTGGTGGTTGCCAACGGAATGCCCTTATAGGCAGGGCCAAAAAGCACATCAAATGGAACATTAGCTTCCATTAATGAGGCAGCGTAAAAGCGGCCTAATTTAGCAAGCGCTTGTCCTGAACTAAACAGGCCAGCATTAAAGAAGTAAGGGCTTACACGGCCAGATTTAAGAGTAAACTCGCCAAAACGCAATACATTTTGCTCAATGGCGAATTCAATAAAGTCTCTTTGGTAAGGTTTCATACCGACTCCAGAAAGATGATAAAAACAAACAAAGCGCCGCCAAGAACGAGCGAAGCCATGCCAACATTGGATGGGTGCTAATATAACACACGGCTAGGAATTGTAGGGACCAGAAATGAAGGTCATCAGCCTTAATGTAAACGGTATAAGACAAGCAGCCGATCGCGGCTTTTTTGAATGGATGGTTCGTCAGAACCCGGATGTTGTGTGTCTACAGGACATACAAGCAGATGAACGCAGTCTCAATGACAATGTATTCTTTCCTCCTGAGTTCAATACTTACTTTTTTGACTCTATGGAAAACCCAGAGCAAGCAGGGGTAGCCATCTACTCCAAAACCATGCCAAAAGCTATTATGACTGGCATGGGCTTTCCTGAATGCGACTTTGAAGGCCGTTTCATTCAAGCAGATTTCGATAAAGTCAGTATTGGTGCGTTTTTAACACCTCATGGTTCAAACCATGAAGAAGCACTGCAAGAGCACAAATATCGCTTTATGGAAGGCTTTAAAAACCACCTCATCAAAACCCGTCGTAAACGTCGGGAATTTATTTTTTGCGGCACAGGGAACGTCGCACGCTCCCCCATTGATGTGAGCAGCTGGTTCGTCAATCAACGCAACTCGGGGTTCTTACCTGAGGAACGTAAATGGATTAACGAAATTTTCAACGAACTTGAGTATATAGACGCTTTCCGTCAGGTAAATAAGCAAGACAAGCAATACACTTGGTGGCCTGATTACGAACGTGCTTGGAAGCTAGATGAAGGTGGTCGATTGGATTATCAAATCACCACCCCTGGTATCAAAAACCTTATTCAGGGCGGTAGCATTTATAAAGGCCAACGTTTTTCTGATCATGCCCCTTTGATCATGGAATACAATTTTGATTAAGGTTTTTGGCTACTAACGTAAAACACTCAAAATGAAAGAGCCCGCTTAACAACCATTGCCAGCGGGCTCTTTTTTATCTCTTTTACACTCCTGCTATTCATCAAGCTCTTCAAAATGAACTTTCAATTTAAGCTGATGCATTTCGCCAGGGGCAATGCTATAAGCCTCACTCAAAGCATTCGCCGTTTCTAGGCAAACAAAATGACGATAATCCTCATCATCCATATCATTACGCTGTTTGGCTAATGCTTCACCCGGGTTCCATAACACGGTACTTTGGCTACCTTCGGTGCGAATAATTAACTTACGCTTTAATTTTTTATCGTGAATTTCGGTCTGATCCGGCGCAGACAAGTAAACACTGTCCATATAATCGCAGCTTGTTATGGGGCCTTTTTGCTGTTTCATATCACCGTTATCAAACTTGTCTACATAAGACACCTGATCCAATCCGCGTACTTCCGTTTTTTTACTGTTACCCACTCGAAAATAGGTATGAAGCGCTTCGCTAACTGGCATAGATTGATCAGAAAGGTTCGCAGCAGAAAAATTAATTCTAAATTCTTTGCTAGAGAACCTAAATACTTGACGTAACTCAAAAGCTTGAGGCCACATTTCTTCAAGTAAAGGGTGATCTTCTGATGCGAGCTGAATAACGATTTTTACATCACCATTTTTGAAACGACCTGCTTCAGAAAATTTCCAACGAAAATAACGCGCTAGGCCATGGGCAGGAAAATCTTCATCGGATTCATAAGCGCCAAACCAAGGCCAGCATACTGGTACACCAAAATGACGGCGCCCAAAACGGCCCTTTCCACCTTTGTTGTTAGATTGAAATAAAAGGTCTTCTTGTCCAAAAGGAACAAAGCTTGCTAAATGTCCGCCCCATAGGGCAATGCGAGCGGTAAACCCAGGTTGCTCTATGACAATTTCATCACACTTTTTCAAGCTCGCTGGGCGTATTTCACCCCCTAGCGCTTCCAACTCTTGCATCAGTTGGCTATTCATTCACAACTCCAGTAAACAGATCTAGTAGGCACATATTAGCGGTAGACAAAATGATTACAATAGCTGGTATCTATACTGACAATTCAACAAAGCAAATAATAGTCGTTTAGATCAAGAAAAGTGGAATCAAATGAGGGACTCAAGATGAAAAAGGCTGCTCTTATTCCTCTTCATAGAAGAGAAATAAGAGCCGCTATGATTACTTTTTAGAGATGGCTTGGCTTAAACGAACCAACCTATGATTCGCCGCTGAAAGAGAAATTTTATTACTTGCAACGTCAGTCACATCATAAACCACCAAACAAAGATGTTTTACAGAGCCATCTGGGTTGGAAAGTGGGCGTATCGCCACATTTTGGTACATTTTGTCTGCAACCCCAGTAATGGGACGATAGCTGTTAAACGGAAATAAAGCCGGACGCTGCTCCCAAGAAATGAAAATTGGTGTTTTTAAAGCAAATACATTATCAAGTTTTTGACGTAACCAACTTGCATCCAGATTTGGAAACAAGGACAACAAAGACTGCTGCTTAGCAATCGATGAACTAATGCCACTGTGGTTTTCCATAAAACTGTTCCACAACTGCACTTCGTAGTTTTGATTAATAACGGCTAATCCCACATCGATATGATGAAGCATATCGAACATCCAATGTAGATCAGCTATTCCTTCCGCATCGTTGCTCATTCGTCGTCCTCAACTAAAAAAGATAATAGGTTTTCAAGTGTTGAAACCGAATCTTCCGTGAACAGTAATAATAAGTCGCAACTAATTTGATAGTTCTCCACTTCATACACAATTTCTACCGCTAAGGTTCGCTTCCACGTTGCCTTCTTAACATTAATAAGGTCACCAATTTTGACATGCTGCCCCAATAGTATTGGGTGGCTATGACTAAAATCGATGTTTATTTGTTTGCCAATCGCCGTCATAAACGGACCAACCAATACAGAGCTAACATCCATTAGTAACTCGATTTCTAACTCTCTGGTAATTTGCTCCTTCACGCCCAACAGTTTTGCCATATCAGGAAAACTAGAGTCATTAAAAATAAGCAGGGCTTCAAAAGCAATACCAGAGCCAACAAAGCCCTGAGAGACCGCAGAGCAATTGTCGTCTTTAACGCTATAATCAAGCGCCATTTGAAGTTCGCCCACTTCGAGTATGTTCACTTTTGGAACAGGCAATTTGATAAAGACATTCAGCATGTCCGCTAAGACACTGGCGGCACGACCCATGGCAATATTTGAAATTTCTTGCAGGCAATCGTTAAGCGTAAACTCTTCAGCGGCACTACTTTGATCAACCGCAGGGACATTGTCTGAAGATTGCTCACCTACTGAAAATAAATTCAAAGAAACCAATAACTCATGAATCTCTTCGGTACTGGCGGGCTTCTTCTGAAAAGCAATTGCCCCCATGTCTTTCACTCGCTGAATCGCCTGTGGCTGGACATCACCTGACACAACAATGACCGCAGGCACTGGCGTTGTAAAAGACTGCAACGCATCAAGTGTTTGATAGCCATCTTTAACCGGCATGTTTAAATCTAGAAACAGAATATCAAAAGCAGTCGACGTTATTAGGTCTAAAGCTTCCTGACCATTTTCAGCGTATTCAAGCTCGACATCCCAGCCTGATGGTAAAGTTCTTGCTAGCTGCTTCCTAGCAATTTTGGAGTCATCACAGATCAGTACTCGTGTACTCATTAACTTTCTCTTCCCAATTGGGTGTAATTAACTAATTGCAAATTATTAACCATATAAAATATGTGCATATAATAATGCAAATCCCTTTATTTTGTATAAATAATATTCACTTAACAGTCTTAGTACTCTTTTTCTTAAAGCTATTCATCAGTGTAGAAGTGAATAAACGTTTTTACTCAAAAAACTAAGTGAAAGACAGTAAAGCCCTTGCAACAAGGCCCTCATCGTAACGATCCACTTTACTGATCATTAGGGGCGTTTTAATCACCTCTATCTTCATTTCTCGCAATCGATCTAAATCAATAACACCATAATCATAGGTTTCATCGAGTAATAAATAATCCAAAGCAGTAAAACTATTTTCATCCACCTTTGCATCAGCCAACACAGTCGATATCAAACGCTCAATGCATTCCATCAAGGATAAACCCTGCTGTTCAGGGTCAACGCCTAAATTGGGCAAATACACTTTAGGGTTTGGGTTACGGCAAATAGAACGACCAACACCTTCTGGCAATAAGTTCGCCAGCAAACTGCTATAAAAGCTACCAGGGGGATAACAAATCAAATCCGCACCTTCAATGGAACCCTTGCGATCATCCGCGATATATTGGTTAATAGGAGCAACTTTACGCAGGCCTTTATTCAGCCACATATGTTTGATGGGGCTGTTTAATAATGCTGTCTCTTTACCCGTAATATTATGCTGGCCTAACACTGTAGCCCCGTCTTCCAACTCAACCCCAAGATGAAAAGAGGCATCCAGCGTAGTTTTCACTTCTCCCAAGGCCTTTATTAAGCGAGAGAATAAAAACACCATTGGGTCTAGCTCTTGCTGATTGTTTAAATAGCCCCCCGCCATAATGAGATTACCGATACTAGCGCCACGTAAATCAAATAAGTCATCGATGCGTTCTTGTGTCACCGCTAACTGGGTTTGAATTAGCTCTTTCATCGGGTTGGGAATACAAGCAATCAACGGGTGCTCACCCAAGACGAGCTGTTGCAGCTGCTCTTTTAAAACACCTTCTGATGCTTGCGACTCTAATCGATGAGTAAACAAGGCATAGACCTCTGGCTGCCCCATTACAGTTTCATCTGCCAGCGCCATCAAACGACTGCGTAAGTCTCCCACCGCCGGCATATCAAATTGCGCTCTTAGGCGCGCCGAACTCCCTCCTGAGTCAAAGGGGGTCACCAAATGTACTGAATGATGGGTATATTCTTTAAATACTCTGCTAATTTTATTTAAGGCCGAGCCGCCGCTAAAAAAAAGCACTTTAGGCCCCTGTTCAGGCAAGCTCTGATAACGATGTGCCCGAACTGGGTCCGGCATAATCAAACGACGCCAAGTACGCAAAGTGCTAGACATAAAAAGACAACCCTATCCGTAAAAGTATCACTTCAGACATAATGGTCTAAAACAACACAATGAATATAAAAGAGTGTAAACCGTGACGCGGAGGTTTCAAACCAACACACCCTACTTTTTTGTTTCTTAACGTATTTTTGAGGGGATAGCTGGTTTGATTTTGGCCACATATAACGCACAATACTAGAGCAGACAAGCATCTGCTTTAATTACCTTTAGATACAGTCATTTTAAAAACAACTCTTTTTAGGACATGCAATGGAAACTAAGACCAATGGCTCCTCACTGAGTAAAGCCCTCAATATGCTTAATCATGTTTGCACGTCACCGGTTCCTTTACGGTTTGCCGAGTTAGTCGACTTATCCGAATTACCAAAAGCCACCGCACACCGCCAATTAAACACACTACTTGAACATGGACTCGTGCGTTTTGATGAACACAGCCAAGCCTACTATCCGGGTTATGGCCTGCTAACCTTAGCTCATAGAACTTGGGCAAACTTAGATATTAGAGACGTCGCCGCCTCACCTATGCGAGGCTTATGGGCTGCCACTCAAGAGACCATCCACCTCGCCGTACTTGACGATGGAGAAGTCATTTATATCGATAAATTAGAGAGCCCAAAGAGTCTGCGTCTATATTCTGCCGTAGGTAAAAAAGGCCCCGCCTACTGTACAGGTGTCGGCAAGGCCATTCTGGCGTTCTTACCGAACGAGAAACAACAAGCCGCCATTGCTTCACAATCTTTCTTCCGTCACACAGAACATACTCTAGACAGCCCAGAAGCATTACAAATAGAACTAGATACCATCAAGGTGAGTGGTATTTCATTGGATTTGGAAGAACATGAAATGGGGATTAAATGCGCGGCGGCCACTATTTTCAATGCTCTCAATGAACCTGTAGCAGCAATCAGTGTCACCGCCCCTTCCTTTCGAGTAGATGATGACACTTTTATTGAGATGCAAAGCCAAGTAAAAGCCGCTGCGGATGATATATCCAAACGTTTAGGCGCTTGCAACTAACCGACTCTTAGAGAAAACGACAATGGCAATGACTGGATTACTGGCACTATTAGACGATATCACCACCCTACTGGATGATGTCGCCGTTTTCTCTAAAGTGGCAGCCAAGAAAACCGCTGGGGTACTAGGTGATGACCTTGCGCTCAATGCTGAGCAAGTCTCTGGGGTAAAAGCTGATAGAGAACTGCCTGTGGTCTGGGCAGTTGCCAAAGGGTCATTCCTCAACAAGTTAATTCTAGTGCCTCTCGCCCTCGCGATCAGTGCCTTTATTCCTTGGTTAATTCAGCCTTTATTAATGCTTGGTGGCTTGTACCTATGCTTCGAAGGTGTCGAAAAGGTTCTACACTATTTTCAACACGACGACGAAAAACAAACTCTCAGGAAAAACCTACAACAAGCCGAGTCGGCGCCTGAATTACTGGCGCTAGAAAACAATAAAGTAAAGGGCGCCATTCGTACTGACTTTGTTCTCTCTGCGGAGATTATTGTCATCTCACTTGGCACAGTAGCGGGCCAAGACCTAGTAACCCAAGCTCTCGTTGTCAGTCTAATCGCCATTGTCGTCACCCTTGGTGTCTATGCCTTGGTAGGGGTGATTGTTCGTCTTGATGATATTGGCCTGTACTTATTCCAATCCACCAATAAACTAGTGAAGGTGTTTGGCAATGCCATTTTAAAAGGCGCACCTATGCTCATACGTCTACTTACTATCGTGGGAACCATTACCATGTTTTTAGTGGGTGGCGGTATTTTTGTCCATGGTTTGCCTACCCTACATCACCTCGCAGGGATGGCTGTTGCTGGCGAAATCGCTCAATACCCCATTATAACAGGCGCTATCAATACTGGCATCAGCTTAGCCGTAGGACTTGCCCTTGGCGGAGTTACCGTTTGGATCGCTTCGTTTTTCCCCAAGAAGACACCCAAAAAAAACATCAAGTAAAGAAGAGTTCTAACGCCGTGCAGACAAAATAAAGTCGGCTAATTCGGCAAAGCCTAACCCACCCGGTTGAGTAGTTTGGTAACCGGGTAAATAGTGCATTTTTGACAGATGCTCACTAATATTTGCCACACCAACACTCAATGGAAAACGAGCAAACATACTTTCGTCATTAGGCGCATCGCCTACGTATAACACCTGCACCTTTTGCTCCGTATCGCTTAAACCATAAACCTGACTTAGTATTCGTTGCGCCATGGCAAACTTATCATATCCTTCCGAGCACACATTAATATGAATTGAACTGGCTTTCGCATTAATGCCTAATGCTATCAAGGCGTCTAGACAGGCTTCTTTTTCCTCAAGGGCGGCAGGTTTAATGTCTTGAGCGTAATCAATCGCCACATCCGTTAGACGATATGCTTGATCGCGGGCTAAGCGCAAAATTGGGAACGCCTGCAGAACGTCGGTGACTTTTGCTAACAAACGAGACTGCTCATCTCGCATAACTTGCTCATCACGCCAGAATTGGTAGGTCAGCCGCTGATCAGTTGTTTTACCAATAAAACAGGCCCCGCCTTCGGTAATCACCCCATCAACAGGTAAGGTGCGCGCGATCATATCAGACCACCCCGCACAGCCTCCTGTTACAGGAATAACCCTAATATCATTCGCTTGTAACTGGGCTAAAGCCTGCAAGGTTTCTACGGGTAATTGTCCCAACCAAGTTAAGGTATCATCCACATCCGTGAGGATAAAACGTAAGCCTCGGCAATGATGTGAAGCAAGGTCAGAAAGAGAAGAGATAGACATAGCCATCCTAGGAGCAAAGTTGAATCTGAACACCTTGTGAGGTGAGTAAATGGGTTTGTTCTGTTGTTAAGTAATCACTGAACAGCCAATCGACCGCCATAAAAGGATGCACGCGGGCCATCGCCTTACGGCCCCATTTATGTTGATCTGCCACCAGCAAACTATGACGGCTTTGTTCGACTAAAACTCGGCTCACTGCCGCTTCTTCTGGGTCAAAGTCTAATATACCCTGCCCCTCATCCATGCCACCGCAACCAAGTACACCATAATCAAAATAATATTGCCTAAGACCGGACAAGGTCTCTTCGCCCACTAAATCATGATGTCGATGTCGCAGTTTTCCAGCTAGTACACGAACACGAATATCTGGGTTATTGCCTAGGATAGTCGCCACCGTTAAGTTATTCGTAAATACCTGTAAGTGCCGATGAGATAATAAGGCCTTAGCAACATATTCTACTGTGGTACCAACCCCTAAAAAGACAGAAGCCCCATCAGGAATCATTTTCGCTGCTTGATGAGCAATCGCACTTTTAGCATCCCCATTCAAAAACAAGCGGTGATCAAAGGGCAAGTTTTCAGTACTGGAAACAGGTGCAATTCCGCCATGGGTTCGTCTTACTAAATGCCGTTCAGCAAGCTGATTAATGTCTTTTCGGATGGTTTGAGAAGACACAGAAAAACGCGTCACCATGTCCTCTACCAAGAGCCTATCTTCTTGCTGAACCCAGTTAAGTATTTGTTGCTGCCGCTCGTTCAAGTCCAAAGTCAGGCCCTTCTCCTAATCAATAAATGATGCAAACTGCGTAGGGTCATCGGTAATAATGGCATCCATTCCCCATTGCCAATGAGATTCCACCAACTGAGGCTCATTGGCGGTATAACAAAGTAACTTATAACCTGCCGCTTTGACTGCCTGAGCCTGCTGTTTCGTCAAACAAGCATAATCACAATTTAGGCTATAAGCCTCAATGCTTTCTAACTGTGCTTGCCAATCTTGCGGAATATTTTCATACAATTGAGCTAGATGACGGGTTTTATTTATCTGATAACATAATTGTAAAGCCTCATAATTAAAGCTAGAAATCATCAATTTGTCGTTATCTTTCCAATGTCTCTGCAAAATATCCATGACCGCAGGCACAATGCTTTCAACATCCGCTTCATCATGTTTAATTTCTAGGTTTAAACCTAGATTTAAAGATTGAATACAGTCTAATGCTTCCAGTAAAGTGGGTATTTTCTCCCCAACAAAATCAGATGAAAAATACCCTCCCGCATCTAGGGCCGCTACCTCCTCTGGCAGAACTTGGCGAGTCACGCCTGAGCCATTAGTGCAACGATCTAGCTTATCGTCATGAAAAATGATCAAACCGCCTTGGGCAATCAAATAAACATCAATTTCAACCCAAGTAACACCGGCTCGTGCTGCAGCACGGATAGATGACAAGGTATTTTCTGGCGCTAACAAAGCCGCACCACGGTGCCCCATCACCCTTGTTTTTAAAATATCCGTTGTCGACATCTTTTCCTTTCGCATCTTACCCTCATAACCTTTGCTGAGTGATGGCATCAAAAATATGCCAATGAGTTGCTGGTGCTGATAACCAAAGCAAGCTATTTAACTCTGGATTATGTGGCCCTGCAAGGCGCACTACCATGGCTTTTCCCTGCACTGAACCATCTTTTAATACCCCATGCACAAGGGTTTCAGCGCCAAGTGATTCTACCGCGAGAATTTCTAAAGCAAAATCCGCATCTTGCTCATCAACAATGGCCAAATGCTCAGGACGAATCCCCCACACAATACTGCCACGGTGAGCATGAGGTAACGGCAGATACAGCGATTCCGACAAGCTCACGCCTTTCTCGGTAAGATTAGCATCAAACAAGTTCATTGACGGCGAACCAATAAACGCTGCTACAAAAGGCGTGGCTGGTTTGTTATACAAATCCATTGGCGTGCCTATCTGCTCGGCCACGCCTTTATTCAATACCACCAAACGATCAGCTAAAGTCATCGCTTCCACTTGATCGTGAGTCACATATAAGGTGGTGGTGCCTAATTTACGCTGTAATTGACGAATTTCCATGCGCATTTGCACGCGTAATTTAGCATCAAGATTCGATAACGGCTCATCAAACAGAAACACCTTTGGGTCACGTACCATAGCCCGCCCCATAGCAACCCGCTGACGCTGACCACCAGACAGTTCTCTAGGTTTACGCTCTAACAGTTCTTCCAACCCCAACATGGTCGCCACCGCATTCACCTTCTCGGCGATGACCGCTTTACTTGTGCCTCGATTTTTCAACCCATAGGACATATTGCCATACACAGACATATGGGGATAAAGCGCATAGTTCTGAAACACCATAGCGATATCACGGTCAGCAGGTTCTTTCTCATTAACCTTATTTCCCTTAATCAACAAATCCCCTTGAGTAATGCTTTCAAGGCCCGCCACCATACGTAGCAATGTTGATTTTCCGCAGCCAGAAGGACCAACCAAAACAATAAATTCTCCTTCTTCAATAGTGAGGTCCATACTTGGAATCGCACAGAAGCCATTAAGATAGGTTTTACCAATATTCTTCAAAACAACGTCTGACATAACTTATTTCTCCGCGTCCACTAGGCCTTTCACAAACAACTTTTGCATACCAATTACGACAGCCACCGGAGGCAGCATCGCGAGCAAAGTGGTCGCCATTATTTGATTCCATGCGATATCGCCATCATTAACAGACAACATGCGTTTAATACTCATCACTAGGGTGTAATAGGCATCATCTGTAGTGATCAGTAGAGGCCATAAATATTGATTCCAACCATAAATAAACAAGATCACAAACAAGGCCGCGATATTCGTCCGAGACATGGGTAGCAAAATATCAAAGAAGAAACGCCATGGCCCAGCACCATCAATTCTGGCCGCCTCCACCAGCTCACCCGGAATACTCAAAAAGCACTGACGGAATAAGAAAGTCGCCGTAGCACTGGCAATTAAAGGTAAGGTTAATCCCGTATAGCTATTAAGCAAATCCAAGTTTGCGACCACCTGATAGGTTGGCACAATCCGCACCTCAACGGGCAGCATTAGGGTCATGAAAATGATCCAAAAACACAGATTACGAAACGGAAACCGAAAGAAAACAATGGCATAAGCAGACAACAAGGAAATGGCAATTTTTCCAAAGGTAATTCCTAGCGCCATTACTAAAGAATTCAACATCATCACCCAGACAGGTGTATCAATACCATTCCCCGCTTGTTCAAACAGCACAGTTTGCCATGTCTCCATTCCGGCGCTGCCAAACCAAAGTGGAATATGACCGACGCCAAACGCGGAAGCTGGGTGTGTCGAAGCAACCAATGCCATCCATACAGGTAAAGCGACTAATGCAATACCCAGCATTAAAGTGGCGTGACTGATAAAAGTTAACCAAGGTCGATTTTCTATCATGAGTACTGCACCTTGCGCTCAATGAAACGAAATTGAATCACGGTCAACACACCGACTATTGCCATTAAAACAACAGACTGAGCGGCCGACCCACCTAGATCTAAGCCAATAAAGCCGTCTTCGAATACCTTATAAACCAAGGTGTTCGTACTTTGACCCGGGCCACCTTTGGTCGTGGCATCAATAACACCAAAGGTCTCAAAGAAAGCATAAACAAGATTTACGACCAGTAAGAAGAAAGTCGTTGGTGACAGGAGCGGAAAGACAATGGTCCAAAAACGCTTCACTGGACTTGCCCCATCAATAGACGCCGCCTCAATCAAAGATCTTGGGACTGCTTGTAAACCAGCTAAAAAAAACAAGAAGTTATAACTAATCTGTTTCCATGTGGAAGCAATAACCACCAATATCATGGCTTGATTACCATCGAGGTAATGATTCCAATCCACGCCTGCCGATCCCAACCATAAAGCAATTGGCCCCATACTTGGGTCAAATAAAATCCACCACAACACACCCGCTAAGGCTGGCGCCACAGCGTAAGGCCAAATCAACAAGGTTTGATAAGTCAACTTGCCACGAATGACCCTATCCGCCATGACCGCCAAAAATAACGCTACAGACATACCCATAATTGCCACAGAAAAACTAAAGACGAGCGTGGTTAACATGGATTGGTAATAAAGGGGATCTGTGAACAAATAAACAAAATTTTCTAGGCCGACAAATTCTCGACTTAAACCAAAGGCATCTTCTTGGTAAAACGCTTGCTCTAAAGCTTGCTCAGCAGGCCAAAGAAAAAAAATGGCCGTGACCAAGAGTTGCGGCAAAAGCAACAACCAAGGCAGGCCTTTTTGAGGGAAGGTAACTGTCATGGGACAATCCAAACAAAAGAGAACGAAAAATCAAAAATAAAAACCACAAGAAAATACCCTTATGAAGATTCATAAGGGTAACTATTTTGCTTAATCGTTTGCTTTTTCAAACTTACGCAATAATGCATTACCACGTTTAACCGTTACATCTAGAGCGGTTTGTGCATCCACTTTTCCACTCCATACAGACTCTAGTTCTTCATCAATCACACCACGAATCTGCACAAAGTTACCTAAACGTAAGCCTTTGGTATTCGCGGTTGGCGTGCCCGTTGTCATCTGAACAACAGCGGTTTCCGTACCAGAGTTTGCGCTATAAAAACCCTGACCTTTAGTCAAGCTATAAGCTGCTTTCGTGATGGGTAAATAACCAGAAAACTGATGCCAATCTGCCTGAACGGAAGCGCGAGATAGGTAACTTAGGAAAGAAGCAACACCACGATATTCTTCTTTAGAATGCCCTTGCAGCACCCATAAAGACGCACCACCAATAATGGTATTAGATGGCTGTTTAACTTTTCCTTCCCAATAGGGAAGTTCCGCTACACCAAAGTCGAATTTCGCATTACGTTTAATACCCGCATAACCGGCTGAAGATTCGGTATACATGGCGCATTCTTGACTATAAAACTTAGCCGCACCATCATTCCTACGGCCTGAATAGCTAAAAATACCGCTCTTTTGCCATTCGCCCATTTTTTTAATATGGGCAACTTGCAAGGGACCGTTCAGTTTCAATTCGGTTTTCAGACCACCAAAACCATTTTCAAGCGTAGCAAATGGCACATTGTGACGAGCGCTTAGGTTTTCTAAGTGAACCCAAGATTGCCAAGCTGTGGTGAAACCACATTTCACACCAGACGCTTGCAGCTTCTTAGACACACTTTCTACGTCTTGCCAGGTTTTAGGCACTTGCTTAATACCCGCTTTGTTAAACAGGTCTTTGTTGTAATAAAGCACAGGGGTGGAACTGTTAAATGGCATAGATAGCATCTTGCCGTCGCTATTCGTGTAGTAGCCCGTCACAGCGCTTAAATAAGAGCTTTCATCAAATGGCTGGCCTGACTCACGCATCAACTTATAGACAGGGTAAATAGCGCCTTTTGCGGCCATCATACTAGCAGTACCCACTTCAAACACTTGCACGATAGCGGGTTGCTGTTTCGCTCGAAAGGCAGCAATAGCAGAGGTCATGGTTTCGGTGTAATTACCTTTATAGACAGGCTTTACTTCATACGCGTCTTGAGAATCGTTAAACGCTTTAGCAATTTCATTTACCTTCTCACCATTTGCACCACCCATTGCGTGCCACCATTCGACTTCTGTCGCAGCAAACCCTGAGCTAGCAATAGACAAACCAATTACTACTGACGCCAATTTAAAATTATGCATTTCCGTGTTCCTCACAATGAGTTTTTATTAGAAAAGAAAGAACGACTATAGAGAGCAAATATTTCACTTTGATGATAGTTAGATTTCATTTGAAACACAAAACTTTAAAATCGTCGCATTTTTCTTTGCTTAGAATAAAAAACACACAACAAATGAAAGGAAAACAAACGCCGCCATCTAGCTCATTAGCATGCGGTTCACATGGAATAAAATCGGAATATAAGAACTTAAGAAAGGATTTCTGCAATAAGAGCGGCTTTTAGCAGCTCAAACTCATGGGACAAATGAATAAGACACTCAGAAAGCCCCTCCACTTGATGCTGTTTTGCCAACTGCTCAATCTCTGTAGCGCCATGATTCACCCCATAACTAGAAACTTCTGAGCTAGCACCCTTTAGACGGTGCGCAACAATGGCCAAATTGGTCCAATCCTGATCCTCAGCAAAACCATGGAGTTGCTTGAGTAAGCCTGTTGCTTCCTTAATAAATTCACTCGCTACCAAGATCATCAGCTCTTGATTAAAAGCCAATCGATTTTCATAGTCGCTATAATCAAATATTTTAGACTCAAGCATAGGTAGAGACTCCCGCTTCATTTAATGTCAACAACTGGCACTCAGTAGGGGAGCCATTTAGTCAGCATAGCGGTTAACTTCTGTTGTGAAATAGGTTTACCCATATGATCATTCATTCCCGCAGCAAAACAAATATCATCATCCCCTTTCATGGCATTGGCACTCAAGGCAACAATAACAACATCTGCAGGTGTTTGGCTATTCGTCATCTTACGTATCTGTCTGGTAGCTTCATAACCATCCATGACAGGCATCTGGCAGTCCATAAAAATCAAATCAAATTTAGTGGTTGCAGCAAGCTCCACGGCTTTTTGACCATGTTCTGCAACCACCACATCAATACCGTATAAATTCAGCAAACCGCGTGCAACAATTTGATTGGTAACATTATCTTCCACCAAAAGAATTTTTGCGTTAAAGGCAGGACGCTCTTCTGATTTATTTTCTGCGCCACTCTCTTTCATAACCTTCTCTCCTAGAGGTAAAGTCACCATACTATCTAAGACACTTTCTAGTGACTGATAAAATATGGGCTTAGTTAAAAATGCAAAATATCGATCTGAATTAAAACTCACATCAGAACGCCCCTTCAACAAAATCTGTTTTATTTCTTGTGCCTGACAAAGACGCTCTAATTTATCTAGATCATCAATAAGAGAGCTCGTCACTACTTGCTCATCAAGCAGTAGGCAATCAGCAGCCAATGGGCTATCTAATAAGACCTGAGAAATCGTCTCATAGGACTGGAAAGAAACGCCCATCATTTCCAATAGACTAGTTATATAGTCACGCCCCGTATTGTCTTGATAAATGACAAGTGCTCTTAAATCACCATGCGGCTTCTCTTCTGACAGGGCAAAGGTAGGATCAAAAGCAAGAGGGACACTGAACCAAAATGTTGCCCCCTTTCCTTCACCTGAGCTAAAACCGATTTCTCCGCCCATCGCGTCTACAATATCTTTGCTAATAGCCAAGCCTAACCCAGTGCCGCCAAACTGGCGAGTAGTCGAACCATCCCCTTGCCTAAAACGCTGAAATAACTGATCTTGACTCGCTTGAGAAATACCAACACCAGTGTCAGTAATAGTGAATCGTAAAATCACCGTATTTTCGTCTAAAGGATCCACCACAATACGCAACGACACTTCACCCTCTCGAGTAAACTTAATAGCATTTCCTAATAAATTCACTAACACCTGCTTCAAGCGCAGGCGATCAGCCAATAATCGAATCTGGGGGGTAGCACTGGTAGGTATATACAATGCAATTTTTTTATTTTCTGATTTAGCACTGAAAA
Source organism: Marinomonas transparens (assembly GCF_016463975.1). Classification (GTDB taxonomy): domain Bacteria; phylum Pseudomonadota; class Gammaproteobacteria; order Pseudomonadales; family Marinomonadaceae; genus Marinomonas; species Marinomonas transparens. The sequence goes on from NZ_JAEMNX010000009.1 coordinate 164,013, forward strand.
AGAGCGCGATTTCTTCAATTAATGCCCTCAAATCAAAAGAGTGCTTATCTAAAACAAAGCTCCCCACCTCTATCTTAGATAAATCTAGCAGGTCATTAATAATATCTAACAAGGATTCAGCACTCTGCTGAGAAAGCCTAGCCAAATTACTTTGCTCAGACCTTAAGCCCGTATTGATTAACAAAGAAAGGCAACCAATTACCCCGTTTAGTGGAGTACGGATCTCGTGACTCATGTTGGCCAAAAATTCACTTTTTGCCCTATTCGCGCGCTCCGCCTCAAGTTTTGCCTTGCTGTGTGCAAGCTCAGACTCTTTCAAAGATTTATTCGCTAACTGTAGATCCTGTGTACGGCGCGCCACTTGACGCTCAACCTCCGCAGTATAATTATTAATAAGCAATAGAAACCAGCTCAATAAACTGGCCACTAACAAAACACTCGTCACAACCAAATACACACTCCAAGGCTGCCTAAAAAATACATTTTCACTCACCTGAATCAGATTCCATTGATGCGCACCCACTTCGACATCATACGTCACACTATTACCAAAGATGCTTCTATCAAGACCTGATAGAAGCGCATCAGTCGATAACCTTGCATCGGCGCTACTTGCTAACAACTTAGGCCCAACAGCCTCCCTCCCCATATCGATTAAATAGAGCTCTGTATTAGGCAATAAACCACGATGTACGATTCTTTTCGATAACTCTTCCATTTGAATCAGAGCAGTAGCAACCCCCAAAAAAGTGATATTGTCATGGTCTAAAAGGGGTAAAAAAAGCAGTACGCCGACACTATTTTGAACTAAATTAATCGGCCCTGTAGGGTAGGCTCTATTACGTTCAATGGCTTGATCAATGGCATAACGACGATCAACTTGAGAATACACATCAAAGCCAATCGCGCTCTTATTTTCTTCAAAAGGGGCAATGTAACTCACCACCACATGAAGGTCTCGTGGCATAACAGCAACCAACTCTCCTGCACTATTATGCTGTTTTATAAAAAAATCAAAACTGGGGTAGTTGTTCTCAATAAAATGCTCGAGCTTACCCAGCTCAGCGCCTGACACGGCTAAATTTAAAGATAAAGCCTGTATCGAAGAGTCATGATACATAACACTATCAGCATAGCGCTGAAATTCTACAGCATCCACTTGATTACTGCCCCGTACTAAACCAACAATGCCGTATAAGATATCCTCTGCGCTTCTCACTCTACCGCTTAATGATGTTCTTAATAACTCTGCATTGTTTCTAAATTCTTCTTGCTGTTTGCGCCTTTCAAAATCCCCTACCCACAAAGACAATAAAATAGAACATACCAAGACAACAAAAAGAGAGAAAATCAGATACTTAGATCGCGAATCCCCGCCAAAATAATGAGGAAAAAGCACAACAAACCAAGGCGTAATAAAAAGACAACCTAGAACAACCGCTGTCCACCAAGTTAACCAGTGGAAAGCAAAAAACGACAATGTAATATCACCAGAAAAAGCGAGAGACAGACTCGCTACCGAGGAATAAACCAAAGCAGAAAGGGGAACAATAAGTAATAAAAGGCGCAGCACATTACTGACATGGCGAATACTAGAGGATTTGTCTATCAACCTATCTACTAACCATCCAGCCACAAGAAATTGCAGCACGGCGCCAACAGCAGAAAAAAAGAATGTGACAGAGAAATATGACGTACTATGAATCAGCCAAGCATAAAATCCATTGGCTGCCAAAGAGCCAAAGAAAACACCAAGTAAGACCCACTTAACAGGAAAGATTAAAACCATACCAAGAGCAAAGCCCGCAGCTGGCCAAATCGTTGCCATATGACTAGGAGGCAAGACAGCCAAAAGCCCCAGCAATCCAAACAGGAAATAACCGCATGCTGTTATTAAAATAGCCTTCATTCCTTTGATCATAAGATACCGCTGCTACAAAATTTGTCGAACGAGTCTTTGAAGATTAGCACACTACATGAAGGGCAAAGCTGGAGAAGATATGAGGTTAAGTTAAGAGATGTAACTGAAAGTCATCGATAATGAGAATTAATAACACCAAGACCATCAGGGGTCGAAATTCACCACCACATATTTAACGGCGAAGAATTGTGCAATCTTGTTTAAGTTTGTAATACATACAGCTTGCTTCTTAATATGGAACTTATGCAAATAAGCACTGCTAATGCCTGTTTCCGAGCTAATCCGATTATAGCTCCCCTTACGCTTACGCCCATTGATCAGCTCATGGCTAATAAGAAAGGCATCAATACAGTAAGACAAATTGTAGAGAAAAAAGGCCATCTACGGATAGATGGCCTTTTTTCTTAATCATGATACCCAGAGACGAAATCGAACCGCCGACATGAGGATTTTCAAAGCTTAAGAAATGGGTGCCTAGGACTTTTTACTCATTTTCTTACTTAAGCTGCTTTCTGACAGACTCAACCGCCGTGCGACTTCTTTTTGTGAATTGGCATGGTGATGCGTATGGCGAATAACTACCATCTCCACGTCTTTTAAAACCGATTTCATATCAATGTACTCACCGATGGCAGGAAGAGTTAGTTTTTCAATGTGTTTTTTTAATTCTAAATAGTGTGCACGCTCCTGCGAGAAGGGTACAAATTTCATCATGGTGAATAATTTATGCTTTTCACTCAAGGAAATGAAAACAAACAACATAAAACACAAGGCCAGAGACAAAAAACCAGCCATATTGACCCTGTAACCGAGCTGCATCAGGATCATCAATATAATAGCTATTACAATAAAGGGGACAAAAGCCAAAAGCGCGACAATGCACCTTGATCTTACATCATATTCTTTTTTAGCCATGGCCCCCTTCACTAAAATAAAGATGGAACACAATAAAAAACTCAATATATATGTCTGAAAAATAAAGTAGTATTCCCCTGCAACCCGAGTGATGGAGCCATTGGGTAAAAAATAAAATCCAGCAACTATTTTATCTGAAAGCAAGATAGCACCAGATAAAAAGCAAGCAATGATAAATAAAAAATCCTTCTTAAAAAAATAAAAACTATTTGATATTTCTACGCAGTTTTTCAACAAATATAAAGCAACGAACGCAGCCAAACAATAATATAATTTCAACCCTAAAAAATAGTAACCTAACCTTAAAAAGCTAATCATTTCGATGAAATTCAGAAAAAACATCAAAACAAGTAAAATAAAGAAATTTTTCTTCTTATGGACATTTGAATAAAAAAATAAAAAACATTTGATAACTAAAGCAATAGCAGATGGCAACATCCATGTCATTTTTATCTCCTGTTATGCTATAAAGCCACTTTGGCTAATTGATATCCCACTGCCCGCACCTGCAATAAGAACTCTTTGGTTGGGTGTCGCCTGTACATTATACAAATTAACCGGAATAGTTGCGGTAGTGATATTGCCATAATGTTTGTAGGAAACAGGCATTATCTGTGGTGATACCTTCGCCACTTCAGACATACGTTGATGTGGTTTTCTACCCGTTTGATGGCAAATAAAGTGTGCAATATCCATGGGCTGCCATTGTAGTGCCAAATAGGTTTGCTCTATCAAGGCTGAGTGTAACCGGATTCCCACTGAGCTAATCTTCCCCATCACCATTTGCCCTTCATACCTGCCTTTTTTGTCTAGGCTTATTTTACACAAATCCGTGTATTTTGCATTTGTGTAAAAATTGAAATATTGGAAACCCCGCCCATCGATTTTTGGCGTAAGTACCATGGCTGCCCCAGCATCCCCCAGTGTCAATGCACCTAGCTCTTTCTGCAATGACGCACTATTGTTTCTCAACTTGTCTACATAGTAATTCGTAATGTCGCTAGACGCCTCGCCAGTGACCACCAATACATGAGTAGCATCACTACACTGGATTAGACTGTCCGCTATTATTATGCCATTCATAAAGCCATGACAAGCATTTGAAACATCAAAGCTAATCGCATTGGTACAACCTAATTCATGTTGTACTTTATGGGCAATAGAGGGTTCGAGCCATTCTCGACTAATACCACAAAAAATCACCGCATCAATGTCCCTCGCGTTAATGCCGCTTTCCGACAATGCCTGTTCGGCAGCTTTTATGGCAAGCACACTGGGCAATTCTTCCGCACTGGCGACTCGTCGTTCATCTATGCCACACACCTCGCTTAGCCAGTGTTCAGAAATGCCATAATGTAATTCGGATTTGATTTCTCTCATAAGCTCTCGTGAGGTGACCACTTGCTTAGGAAAATACGTCCCCAGCGCTGCAATTTGACAATTTCCTTTCATTAACATGGTTAGTTCTCCATTGACTATGCAAAATTGCATAAGCAATCATCTAACCTCATATCCCCAGTAAGAAAAAGTAATAACAAACACAACCTTACGTTTTAAAAGATAACTTTCATTTTTGAAATCCACCATATAAGACATTGATTTAAATGCGATTTAAAATTTAAAATCTATTTTACATATTTGCAAAAAAGAAAGGCTATTTTCTAGAAAAAAGACTTTGACAATGTGTTTTTTTACTTATTTACTGGACAAAAATCAAGCGAACAAGAATACGAAATATACGCAGAGGTAAGACTCGAGAAAAGGACAATGCCTCTCCCACCTAGGCATAATTTCTTCAAAATATTATAAAAAGGATTTATACATGGAGACCTACAAAACGAAACTGATTGCAGAGCAGATGCTGGGGTTGACGCCTGAACAAATCGATGAGCTGATTGACACAGGCGAAGATTACGACACTCCACTACAAGCCGCATTCGGCATAGACTTGGCAACCTTAAACAAGATAATACAGGCGTTAGTCCCCCTTACACCGAAAATTTTTCACCCAAAAAACCACCATTTGGTGCATGCTTTTGTTCGTTATCAAGGTGAGCATAGCTATATTATCGCCAGCCAAGATGCACCCGCTGATAACGACACATAAGCTTTTGCTTTTGCTATTTCGAGTCTAGTTTTCGACTTAAGTTGCTTTCGGAAATACTCAATGCCTGTGCTACTTCTTTTTGAGTCGCAAAATAATGATGGGCATTCTGAATCACCAAGATTTCAATCTCTTTGAGTAGGGACTTCATATCAACACTTTCCTCCATCCAAGGCCGTGAAAGCTGTGCCAATAACGCACTCAATTTCAAATAATAAACTCTCTCTCTCGAAAAGGGCACGAACTTCATCACCTTAAATAAGGAATACTTATTATTCAAAGAGAGAAAAACAAGCAGCATAAAACAGGTTGCCAGCGATAAAAAACCCGCCATATTTACCCTGTAGCCAAGCTGCATTAACAGCATCAATAGCACAGCCACCAGCATAAAAGGCAGAAACGCCAGCAACGTAATCAGGCACCTTGACTTGATATAATACTCCTTTGCATTAAGAATATTTTTTATTAAAAAAAATGTCGAAAGAAATATAAAAAAAACCATGTAAATTTGAAAAACAAAATAATACTCGCCCGCAACACGAGTAATTGAATTATTATCGAGCACACTAAAATCAGCTATTACCTTGTTGCTGAAGAAAACCAAAGAAGACAAAGCACTGGCAAAAAAGAGCAAGGCACCTCTATTAATAAAAAGGGGAGTCTGTGATATTTTAAAACAGTTAAAAAATATATACAGAGCAGTAAAAATAGTAGTGCAGTAGTATAACTTCAGCACTAATAGGTTGTGCCCTATCTGAAAAAAACTTAGCAGCTCGAAACAACTCATGAAAAATATCGACACCAAAAAAATGATGAAGTAGTTATTTCCACCAACATTTTGACATAAAAAAATGTTGGTCTCTTTATGTGACCTTAAATGGAAGAATAAATATAGTTTAATCAATAGGGCTAATGCGGAAGGTAGCAGCCATATCATGTTATTTTCTCCTGTAAAAGACCCTGCTTTTCAAAGAAGCAACAAACCATACTGTGTTACCATCCCTTTGAAATGTATCGACATTCCTACAAATCCGTCTTCAGTAAAAGGATTGATGGTACAAGTTTTTAGAGCGCGTTTCTGCCGTATATTAGGTTATTTTTATACTTTCTGCTCGCCTAGCCACACTGGCTCTTGAAACCCTACTGCATTCGTTCCTAGGTGTTGATTAATCTCCAGGAAGAGTGACTACAGGGCGCCTATTTCCAGTTCGTGATACACTCACATCCTCTTTTCTATATCATCAAAGCCACCGATGTTGGCTGGTATGATGTCAGATAGCATGCGGGGCATGGAAAGACTCACCCATGATGATATTTACCCGCTCGAATTATATCGCCCTCGATGATGGTTTCCCCTGGTTCTTTGGCGCGCTGGATTTAGCAATATTCAGGTAAGCGATTATAAGAATTTCTGAGGTCTAGAAAGAATGGAAAGTAAGGATAAGTGAAGGTTCAAGGCTTCATGCTAGCCTATTTGACAGTTAAAGCACCATTTATAAACAAAATTTCAGACAAAAAAAAACCTGCTTAAAAGCAGGTTTTTTTATGATGGTGCCCAGAGACGGAATCGAACCGCCGACACGAGGATTT
>NZ_JAEMNX010000090.1 GCF_016463975.1 Marinomonas transparens
GCCAATTGATCCATCGCATCATAGGAAAACTCAATAAGATGGGTCTCTTGAGCATCATTATAATTGCCAGAGTTATTTAAATCCGTGTAATAGTAATGCTGGATTTTAAGCCCTTTAAGGTTGTAACGATAGAGATTTTTGACAAACGCTTGACTATTCCTTTTGACAGTGGTGCTCTCTAGTCGTCCAAAAAATGCTTTCCCCCAGTAATCACTGTCTTGATAGGTGTAAATCGTCTCTGTGTAGTCATTTGCTGCGGCATGCTCGCTTGCCCTTTGCCTAAGAATACGACTGCGAACGTCATAAGTTCGCATTACCGTTCGTCCGGTGGCGTCGGTTTGTGACCACAGACGACCGTAACTGTCGTAGACGTAGGTCATGGTGCCGGTTTCTGCGCTGCTATCGCTGAGC
>NZ_JAEMNX010000091.1 GCF_016463975.1 Marinomonas transparens
CGTTGGTGCGGCCGCGTTACCAACGCGTCTTATGGCGGGGTTGCTGTATTTGCAGCACTTGCATAATTTGTCTGATGAGATGGCGCTAGAGCAATGGCTTGAATCGCCTTATTACCAACACTTTTGTGGCGAAACCTTTTTCCAACACGACTTCCCGTGCCATCCAACCAGTCTTGTTAAATGGCGAAAACGATTAGGAGAAGAAGGCTGTGAATGGCTGCTTACCCAGACGATACAAGCAGGACTAAAGCTAAAAGTCATCAAACCTGCAAGCCTAAAACGTGTCGTAGTAGACACCACGGTACAAGAAAAAAACATCACCTTCCCAACGGATGCCAAACTCTACAACAAGGCTCGACAGCAGCTAACTCAGGTAGCCAAA
>NZ_JAEMNX010000092.1 GCF_016463975.1 Marinomonas transparens
GTACTCACCTTTATTTTACCCGTGGTTTACTTTTGCTTTATCGGTTTAAAAGGGGGCTTTGCGAGAGGGTTTCTGGCCAGACAAGCGGGCTTAACGGCCGACACATTAGGCATCCCCATGGTGTGGATTTCCATCTCTGTGCCAGTGGCGATGATCATTATTTTAATACATTTGGCTGCTCGTTGGGCCGAGCCCGCAGATGAACGCCCTAAAGAAGTGGATTCTGCTCAGCTAGATTAGATGTAATGGGTAGCTTGCAAACGCCTCCGAACATGGAGGCGCTTATGCAGGATCATTCAATGACTAAATGGGGCTCAATTTAAGGTAGGGCTTTCTCTT
>NZ_JAEMNX010000093.1 GCF_016463975.1 Marinomonas transparens
ATAAAGCCACTTGAGCAGCTTACGCAGGTTCTGACCACAGGTGCTTAAGGTCACGTTAATCGCATCACCTAGTACGCCTTTTAAAAAGCATCGTCTGAGTTTCCCATCGGATTTGAGATGTCCTATGATAGGCTCTACGCTGTTTCGTCTCCCCATCCATGGCTTCTCCTTCTTTGGTACGCCGCACTTTTGACCAGCAATCAACACCTTAATATCTTCCACGCCCGATCCTTTATACCCTCGGTCAACAAAACAGGTTTCCGATTTTTTTCCTGTTAGGGTTTCAACTTGTTGAAGTTGATCTTTTAACGTATGGCCATCATAAGGATTAC
>NZ_JAEMNX010000094.1 GCF_016463975.1 Marinomonas transparens
GCCCAATTCAAAGAAGCCTACATCAACGCCTTCAACCAAATGGAAAAACAACAGCGAGAAGCACAACCCAACCCACAAAAACACCTCCCCGCCGCCCAACCCGACAACCCCGACGACGACAAATACAAACTCCTCAACACCATGATCCTCTCCATGGACTTCACAACCAACCCCGTCGTCGTCTCCAACATCGAACTCGTCCGCCTCATCAAAGCCGTCCGACTCCACCAACAACAAATCGCCCAACTCACCACCCCAGACTGGGTCAACGACAGCATCGACCAACTCAAAAAAGCCACACAACGCA
>NZ_JAEMNX010000095.1 GCF_016463975.1 Marinomonas transparens
AAAAGACACACATTATAAAACTCGTCCCATCCAACTAAACAAAGCGGCGTTTTGATGAGGTAGGCGCGAGTTTCGAAGAGAAACGCCGCTTTGTTTTCTCCTTACTCAAATCTCACTAAATCTCTGCCTAAACTTTTAGCCAAACACTGTAATTCGCTATCTTTCCCCTTGCCTCTTAGAAATTTTGTAATTTTATGACATAATGGCGCTCATTCGTCGCGGGGTGAGTTTATGCCCTATCAGCGACCCATTTTGAATAGATTTGATACTTAATAAAATGCCTCTAGAAAAGAGCTCAATCCCA
>NZ_JAEMNX010000096.1 GCF_016463975.1 Marinomonas transparens
TTCACCGCCACCTTGTCTAATCCAGGTGAAACGGATGTGGGTATCATCCTTGGTAATTACGATGAGATCGTAATTAAGGCAGGTGAAACCACAGGTACCTTGGTGGTTAATACTCAAGACAGCGATGTGTATCGAGATGCTGATAGTGTTACCGCATCCGTCATTGACGTGATTGGTGGCAACTTCGAAGCCGTGGACTTCAGCGCAGCGACGGCGACGGCACAAATCATCGACACCATTGATACGACGACTGTCTCACTGGCAACCAGCGATGTGAACGAAGACGCGGCGAGCGTGACCTTC
>NZ_JAEMNX010000097.1 GCF_016463975.1 Marinomonas transparens
AAATCCAGAGGAACCAGCTTTAACAGAAACCATGCCATATTATACCAGAAACAAAGACGACATTAATTGTTTCAATGAGTATAATCCGAGACCATATATAGGTGGATATGACATGGCCTTGACGTACGGACGTCCCATTTCAGCATCTGAGGAGACCTGCTACCCAAGGAGCTCCTCCGCCGATGAGATCGACTATGATTATCCCGACTTCACCTGGTACGTTGAGCCATCCGCCTACAACGATGATCATCTGCAGGAGG